>JACNFY010000011.1 GCA_014384375.1 Nanobdellati archaeon | reverse complement strand
GACTTTTTCTAAAGAAAAAGAGAATTTAAGATTTCCCACTTAAGTTGACAACACCCTCTCGAACAAGTAGCTTAGAACAAGTATTTTGCTAGATTATTAAATCTCTTAGAAGCCTTACTTCGCGGATGAGAGTAAACTGTCGGGTGATTCAACCTTAGAGAGTGCTTAACAGCCTTATCAAAAGGTATTTGACCTATAACAGGATAACCTAAAACATTAACTATTTCCTCTTCACTTAACTCATATTTTTTATTCCTAACTTTGTTAACAACAACACCAAGAACATCCTTTCCGAGTTCTTCTGCTACAGATATAGTCTTCTTTGCAACATCAACCGCGGTTTCTTCAGGATTGGTCACAACAACAATTTCATCACAAGCTTCCAAGGAGGCTATCACTTCATCAGAAAACCCGCCTCCTGAATCAATAATTATGAATTCTGAAAAATTCTGCATATCAGAAATTGCTTTCTTCAATTTGTCAGATTTTAAAGTTTTCAAATCATTTAAATCAGTTAATGTGGGGATTATTTTCAAACCTGAAGCATGAACGTGCACAGCATCAGAGAAATGAACTTTATCTTTCAATACATCTTGTAAAGAGGTTTCAATATCTTTTGCTCCAAAACATACATGAACATTTGGTGCTGATAAACTCCCATCAACCAGCAAGACATCTTTTCCAAGATCGTTTAGAGCAGCCGCTAGATTTATTGCAGTAACTGTTTTGCCAACACCTCCTTTTCCTGAAACCACACTAATTATCCTGCCCATCTTCTCCAAATATTAAACTAGTGACATAATCAATAAAGCTTTTTTGAAATTCATAGTATTGAGATATTATATCAATACTCACTATCTCTTTCCTATTATCAATATAACTTATCATAGCAACAGGTCTTCTGTACTCATTCTCCTTAGCAGGATTTGATTTGTGAAGTTTTCTTAAAAGAAAATACAAATCTATGTTATCTCTTATTAATTCATCTTCAAATATGTTCTTTATTAGTTCACCTCTCTCTATAGGTGATTGTGGAATTTCTTCAATCTTGTTCTTTTCAAAAGCATACTTAAGCAAGGCCTCCATTATAAAATCATAAGCATCTATCATCCTGCTTATAATATTAAGAAGAACATCAACTGTACGAGTGTATTTCAACGTAACGAAAATCAGATGGTCAACTCTCTTTAGCTCTTCTTTAGCATCATTTAAAGATTCCTGCATCCTTACTCACCAACCTTTCCATGTCAGCAACAAATAATTTTGTTTTAGCAATGTATTTCTTTATATCATTAACACTTATGGTTTTCATCCTATAAGTAGGAGAACAAATAACAAATCTGTCACCTCTAGAAAACTCTACAGGGCTATTCTTATGTTCTAAAAGAATTTCTCTTATTTCCTGCATTAATTTAAGAGATTCTTTGTTAATATCGTGTCTCTGCACTAGTTTGTCTCTGAACATCGTAAATTTCGCATCATAATTTTCCTGAAAAGGAGGTATCCTCTTAAATAATCGCTCATGGTAAAGCAACGAGGACATTGCATTTATAAGAGCAGAAAAAATATTTTCTAATACAGCCAATAACAGTTTTGGATCCTTCACCAGAGGAAATGTCATAATCAGCATGTGGTCAGCGACTTTTATACTTTTCTTAGCTTTATCCCTCGCCACCTGAAATTCTTCCATAGATGTATATAGTCAATCATACTATTTAAACTTATCGTGAGAAATTAAGACTTCAAACTCATTATTGCTTCAGCTAAATCTCCTTTTGATTTCTTTATAGCTTTAATTGCTTCCTCTTTAGAACAGTTCGTTTGACTCATAACTATTTGTATATCTTCTTCTGAAATATCATGAGTAGTATCTACTTGTTTTTCGTGAATCTCACCAACAACTTGGTATGTTTCCTGACCCATCATATTTATCTTAGAAACTGTTGGATTAGAGATGACTATATCCTTATCGTTCATCTTGAATATTACCTCATTCACTTCAATGTCTTGCTGCTGCATACCCATCTTTTTCATTACTTGCTTCATTTGCCTAGGATTTATTCCAGGAAACATTTTTTCACCTTTTTAGAAAAATGATCCTGCATTTAAGTGCAGGAATATCTCAATGAGAATAACTATGATCACCAAAACAATGATATATTGTGGTTTAAACTCTATTCTTGACTTATAATCGTCAAAGTACCTTGTTATTCCTGCTGTGGAAGCAGGCATGTTTATTTTATCTTTCCTACCCATTCTAATCACAAATTATGATGTGTAGGACGGTTGTAAGCCGCCTTCTGTTAGACTCTGCTAGCTTCAAACCGTTGAAGGTTTTCTACTCGTGCAGACAGTCAATCTTAGCATTATACTTAGCGCCTCTTGGCTTGCACAAGTCAGGACTCGCCGTTTCAACCCTTCCTATGAAGACGTCAATGGGTTAGCTTTCAGCAGTCACCTGCTGATTCACCATATCATCCCATTTCATAGGTGGTTTCGTTTCTGAGCCGTTGCCGTCCCTTTCAGGACCTCTCTTTCAAGAGTAACCACTTATAGTGGGCGGACTTTCCTCAGTTCTTAACCGAAAGCTAAGTACCGTCCTACAATCCACAGAATGAGTTTTCCATTTATAAATTTAATCTTTAATCAATGTTATAATGACTATTCTTTCCTTTGGTCCATCAAAATCAGCTAACATCACTGATTGCCAAGTTCCTAGTTTTAATTTTTCGTTTCTTATAGGTATTGTTTCGCTAGGGCCGATTAAAGCTGATTTTATGTGTGCTCCTGCGTTGTTATCAATTCTGTCATGTAAGTAGCTATTGTGCTCAGGTATTACTCTGTTAATAGCGTTTATAAAATCAATGCATATATTCGGGTCATAATTCTCGTTTATGATTATACCTGCAGTTGCATGAGTGACATAAACATTGCATATTCCGGTTTTTATCCCTGAATCTCTAATAATATTGTTAATTTGACCTGTAATGTCGATTAACTCTTGCTTTTTAGTTGACGAAACCCTGAATTCCATGATTTTAGAGAAAGAAAATGTATTTTAAAAGCTTTCTAAAACATTAAATTTAAATATTACAATCATTTAGAATATAACAGTAATTACAGCAAATACACTAAAAAAGAGGTCAGTCATGACAGAGCCAATATTTAAAGTACAGGACGTTCTTAAAAGATTCGGCGAACACATTATTCTCGACAATGTGAGTTTTGATATTAGGAAAGGCGAGATTTTTGGAATAATTGGCGCTAGTGGTGCAGGAAAAACAACTCTTCTGAACATAATCGTTGGTTTCATGAGACCTGAGCAAGGAGATGTCCTTTTCAGATTTGAGCACTTATTGGATTTCCAGAAAGCTATGACCTTTCGTTCTGTATTCAAGAAACAAGAAGCAGTTAAGAAGATTTATGGATTTGCTTCTCAAGTACCATCTTTCTATAGAAACTTAACATTAAAGGAGAATCTTGAATACTTTGGTTCATTATATGATTTATCAGCTGACGCTTTAAAGACTAACATAGAGACTTTGTTGAATTTGATGGATTTAAAAAATTATGAGGACTTAGCTGCTAAAAACTTATCTGGAGGAATGGAGCGAAGGTTAGATATTGCATGTGCATTAATTCATGATCCTGCTGTATTAGTTTTAGACGAACCAACTGCAGACCTTGATCCTGTTTTAAGAAACCACATATGGACTTTAGTTAAGAAAATTAACAAAAAAGGAACAACCATAATCCTTGCAAGTCATCATTTAACAGAGCTAGAAGATATTTGTTCAAGAATCGCTATTCTAAAAGACAAAAAAGTGATTGATGTCGCCAGTCCTGATTCGATAAAAAACAAGTATTCAAAGATTCAAGAGATTCATCTCGAGTCATATCCAGGAAATTATAATAAGATTTTGCCGAAATTAACTAAGAAATACATAAAGAATTACGAGATTAGAGGTTCTAAACTCGTTATTTTCACAGATAAACCTCAAAAGGTTTTTCATGAACTATTTCTTATTCTTGAAAAGAAAAAAGAGGATGCTATAGATATTAAGATCGGAAAACCTTCTTTAGATGATATATTCATAGCTCTGTCAAAAGATAAAAAAGATGAAATTCATAAAAACAATAAGTAAAAATCTTAAACTGTTGTTGAGGGCTAAGAGTTCAGCTTTCATTGTTATATTTGGTCCTCTTATAATAATTCTTTTGGTTGGTTTAGCCCTAAATAAACCTAGTACTTATGCACTTTCAATCGGATACTATAGCCCTGACAAAACTAACTCTTTGACAGATTCATTCATACAGGAAATAGAGAACAACAATTACGCTGTTTTAAAGCATGATTCGAACGAGAGTTGTATACAAACGATAAAACAAGGCACAGCCCATACATGCATAATATTTCCAAAGAACTTTGAGATAGGAAATGAAGCCTCTAACAAAGTTGAATTCTACGTCGACTATTCAAGAGCTAATATAGTCTATCAGATAATTGATACTGTTTCCACTGAATTCGAACTTAGAACAACAGAACTAAGTCGTGACTTAACACAAACATTGCTAACAAAAATTCTTGAAACAAGAAAAGATATTGATGAAGATATTTTGTCAATAATAACTATCAAATCAAGCATAGATGGAGTAATATCTAATATTCAAGATACAAAAAGCAAGTCTGAAAGTTTAAATTTGTCCATAGACACAATCTCTCTAAGTAATGTCAAATCTTCTGGAGCAGATTTATATGATGATGCAAAAGACTTGAAAAATCAAGGACTAGATGCTGTTACAGAAGGAAAGAGTCTTGCCGGGAATTCGTCAACAGCTGAATTGGAAGAGATTGAAGATGAAATAATCTCTATTTACAACAAAACACCAACTACTTATGATGAATTTAAAGGACTAATAGATAATGCTACAGCAAAAATAGCCGCCATAGAAAGTAATCTAGAAGCAAGCAAGACAAAAAATCAAGAGGTTGTTTCTAAACTTGACGAAGTAAAAACTTCATTAGATAATCTAAAAACTAACGCAAATGATGTTAAAGCTAAACTCGAGACAACAAATACAAACCTTGAGAATATAGATATAGCCTCTGCAGAGAGTATTGTGAGTCCTATCAAAACAGAAATAAAACCTATTGTGGCAGAATCGAATCAACTGATTTTCTTCTTCCCCTTCCTATTGGTGCTTGTTATAATGTTTATTGGAATAATGCTTTCCAGTGCATTAATCATTATGGAAAAAAGTTCTAAAGCTGCTTTTAGAAACTTTATTACCCCAACAAAAGATTGGTTTTTTGTAATAACAACTTATGTAACAAGCTTCATAGTTTTATTTTTACAAGTCATTGTTATACTTTTATTATCTTATTATTTCTTAAAAGCAGAGATATTCACAAATTTCTTGTTAACAGCATTAATCATTTTAATCACTATGAGTATATTCATACTGATTGGAATGGCCATAGGTTACGTCGCAGCCACACAGGAGGCAGCTACAATGTTATCAATTGCTCTTGGAAGTATTTTTTTATTATTGTCAAACCTTATTTTACCTATAGAAACAATGTCTGAGTTCATTAAGAATTTGACACAGTTCAATCCTTACGTTGTTTCATCAGAACTTTTGAAAAAAACCTTGCTATTCAAAGTATCCATTCTTGATTCCTTCCAAGATACTTTATTCTTAGCAGGATTCATGATAATAATGATTCTGCTTGTTTTCCTAATTAATAAGATATCAACAATAAAATTACTAGAAAGAAGTCCACATATGCATAGAAGAGGATACATTTATGTTCCTGAAGATGCTTATCTAAAAATAGAGGAACATATAATAAAAGATAAGAAAGACATTTTAAAGGTTCTTAAAGCAATGAGTGATGAAGAGTTTGAAGCTCATATGAAAAAGAAGAATGAAATAGCTGACTGGGTTAGTAACATACTAAAAGAAAGAAAATTAGCTTGGAAATTAAGGTTTAAGTCAAAAGAGAAAATGATTGAAGCAATGAATAAGCATCTAGACAAAGAAAAGAAATTTGAAGAAAAAAGAAGAAAAAAACTTGAAGAGTAATTATCTAAATACAAAGCTTGCATAACTCACAGAATTTCTGTAATCACCAACAACATCTCCTGATGTATAGTATTGTTCTAGATACACTTTGTTTGACCTAATTGTTTTTAGTAACAGAGCAATTGGTAGTGCTCCACATATAGTTGCGAATTTTTCATTGATATAATTCAAGAATCTGTCATAATCTAATTGTTTGATTAACTCAATAGCTCCTCTATCTAAATCATATATGTTCTTTTTTATATCTGTTGAGAACGGAACATAATGATAATTTGATCCGTAGTGAGTGAAGTCTGAGCTTATTATGAACCTTGGTTTCTGCCTTGTTTCTACCAAAGTCTCTTTTATATCAACAGCTATGTTAGCTAAGTTTGCATCTTGACTGATTAAAATCGGTAGAATTCTTACCTTCTCTATTTGCTTCTTGAAAATAAACTGTAGAAAAGGTAGTTGTACTTCCAAGCAATGCTCGTTGTCATGAATTACTTCATTTTGTTTCAAGTTTCCTTTCTCTGCTAGTTTTCTTGCAAAGTCTTGCTTTACACGAACCATCCCCAAAGGTGTTTCAAATGTTTCCATTGAAAAACCAGATTCTCCATGATAATGACTGGGACCTATTAGTATGAATAAGTCTGGAAGTTCTGTTTCTGCAACCACTTTGTAAGCCCACGCTGCACACGGCCCGGAGTACATATATCCTGCATGAGGAACTATAACTGCTTGTAGAGGTTCTTTTGATTTTTTTGAAGGTAGAGCACCAGGTCCTCTCTCGTCAAGAAAACACTCTTCTAATTGTTTTAAAAGCAAAGATTCTGATTTTTCATAGAATAACCCTGCAAACTTTGCTTGTCTCATATTCTAATACATAGAAAAGAAGTATATAAACTTTGCTTTAATCAAATTTAAGATTAGAGGTTAAGTAGTTCCAGTTGAAATCATTGACAATTGTTCCATTGATTGCTAAGGTTTGAGTAGTTCCGTTAACATTGAACGTTATGTCAAATTCATCGCTGTTTTTTTCAAACCATAACTCTGTTAATTCTTTTAAAAAAGTCATGTCTGTATCAAAGTTCTCATAAACAACCACAATTGTATCTTGTTCTCTTACACTATAGATTTTCTTATCGCTAACTTGTTTGATATATAATTCTTCGAAAGCTGCTTTTTCATAGTCTTCAGGTATTGAGATGTAATCTCCACTAGATTGTTCTCCTCTAAACAAAGTTTTGAAGAACTCAACTATTGCCTCCCACCAATCCTTGAGGAAGCCAAAAACACCTCCAGAGCCAGTATCTTTTAAGTTGAAGAGTAATATTCCAAATGGTTTATTGTATGATGCATTCAGCCAGTCACCTACATTATCACATTGTTGGTAAAATTGTGTTTTGTTGAAAATAACATCTGGAGCAAAGTCACAAGTATAATCTCCTTCGTCTCTGAAAGGGTGAAAATATTGCAAATCTTCTCTTAAGAATGTATTTACATTTGCAGCATCTACAGGAGCGCCTATAAGCACAGATTCATCTGTTTGAAGCACACAGAAATCCTTAATATTAACTGCATCTTGAAGATCAGTTACATTTGCATTCATAATAGTGTTTGCATCGCCACAATGCAATGAATAATCACCTTCCTGAGAGCCAATCTGCTTCAAAGTAGCGGCAATTATTCTCATTTTATTAGCATCCTTTAAATATTTCCAACCTTCAGGGTCACAATACCAAGAACCTTTTGATTCGAAGAGAGTAACTTTGTTATCTAGGGTTATTAAAGAATCTTCTTGAGTATCCCCATCATAAGAGAAATTGAAAGAGCTAAAATAAGTGTAAGCGCCATCTGTACAAACTTGAAATGCTCCATCATAGAATAACATCATCTTGTTGTTGTTTGAATAGTCATTAGTAGAATTTGCAAGAGTCCAACCCGTATAAACAGTTGTTCCGTTAAAGCAACCGTGATAACTATCATTAAAAAACTCTCCATAATTAAATCTTGTATCATCCCCGCAACATCTAGAACCTGTCCAGTCAAAAGCAGCTTGTGATTCACAAGAAAATTTGTAGGGCCCATAACTACTAACATCACTCATATCAACTCCTGAAATCGGATCTAAGTCAGCTATCCACTTACCAAAACCACCAGCACAGTATCTTATTTCAGAATTATTGCTGGAGGTATCATCAAGGTCTCTAAGAATAATATTATCAACAGAATATTCTGCTCTTTCTCCTGCTTGTCTTAACCATCCTAAAACAAATTCATTGACACCTATTATTATTTCCTCAATAGAACTCAAGTCATCCGAAATAGAAGTTAAATCTACAATTATATGATGCCATCTTTTTGGTCCAAAACTGTTTATTGACAAATCTCGTATATGCTCTGCTACTAGAAAAGTATTGCTTCCATCAGAGAAACTTAGGTGTGTGGGTAAATTCTCAACATTATAGGCAAAATCAAATTCTAAAGTATCAAAATCTCTCCAATCTTTTATTTTGAAACCGCCAAATTCTAAATCATCATCTATGTCTGTTCTCATAATCCTAACATAATCATTCCAAGAACCACTTACATAAGTATCGTAAACATCTACTTGGTGTAAAGCATTTCCTCGTCCAACATAGAATCTTTTAAGAGAACCTGAATACTTGTTCTTACATTTTCCAGGATAGCAACATTCTACAAAATAACCACTTCCATGCTCTTGAGAACAAATAAAAGATTCGTTTAATATCACATCATCAAACGAAACAAGTGTTCTACACACACCTCCAAAACAACAATTGCTATCTGGTGGTTGATACCCTGTACAAACATCATTTTCATCAAAGCAAACAACGCCCCCCCAATCAGCACAGGTTCTAGGATCATTAATATCAAAAGTTATAACCTCTGCGTTCTCTCCATAACAACATTGTCTTTGAGCTTCGCTTTGACCCTGCTCTGTTGAATATATTAATATCCCATTAGAACAAACCTCTCCTTCCGCTTGATTAACAAGTTCTCCTCCTTGATTAGAGCAAGTATCAGCCCCATTGAATCCTTCACTCGCACCCAAACAATCCAAAGTTACTCCACAAAAACTCTTTAGGACATCATCTCCGCTAGTTCCTGTAGGCTCAGGTTGCGGACAAAATTCTGGATAATCTTCACAGATATTAATTGGAGTGCTATCATCATCTAAATAGCAGTTACAATTCTCTCCGATATCAGCTAATGGAAGCATAATTGGAGGATCACAGCAATAGGTTGATACTCCAGAAACATGATCACACTTTACAAAAGATTCGATTCCATCCGGCAAACTATCTCCAAACCAATCATTCATGGTTTCAGTACAGTTAACCTCTCCATCATCATATTTCGATGGAAATGTACTGTATTGAGGAATATAATTATCTGAACTAAGACCTCCAAGAGGGCTGGGTGCATTACCAGATGCATCACAAACAAACCACTGAGCTCTGTTACTTATAACATCAAAACTTTTGCTTTCAGAATCTATATTGTGTATTATAAAAGAATTAATTTCTGCATCCCACCAATGCCAATCAGCAGGATCAAGAGAAATCTCGCCACCATCATAATCATTACTACAAAAATACTGATTATCAGAATCAAAAAAAGCATAATCCTTTGGATCACTATATAAATCAACCACATATTGCCATGAACAATATGGTGCAAGCTCTTGACAAGATGATTGATCTGAAAATTGTGAACAATCAGTATTTGTTATAGGACCTTCACAAACACCCCCCCCATAGGCTACAGTACACTCAATATCAGCAGGACAAGGTGGTTGAAAACCACTACAATCAGCAGGAAGTGTTCCTTGGCAAAAAGGTATATCATCACCACAACAACCATCAGAGCCGTTAAGAGCAGATTTATCTACTTCATCATAAATCTCAAAAATGAAATTTTCTTGTGGTTGACCCCCTTCATTCATACATCTATCTCTACAATCAGGATCTTCCATATCTATGAGATTATCATTATTATCATCTTGTTGATTATTACAATCTTCAACAAGGTCTTCAGGATTATATTCACCATCAGGAGAAGGGTTAGGAGTGCCACCAGACTGATGTCCAGACCCTCCAGAACCAGGTTCTCCAGCAGAGGTTCTTAAATCTGATAAAAGCATATTTTCCTCAGGAGCGGAGATTAATATTTGTCCGCCTGCACCACCAACACCTCCTCCACCTCCCCCACCATATTGTTTACAGCAAAGAGTACCGGACGTCTTAAGATATCCGTTACCACCATCCCCGCCATTTCCACCTTCAGCATTAATTATTCCAGAACCTGTTACTAGATAAGCTATAATAGTTAATTTTCCTCCAGAACCACCTGCACCGCCTCCAGCTCCACCACAAGCACCATCACAACCAGTGATCTTTCTTTTACCACCATTATCTCCTTTAGTTCCAGAAGTTCCGTTGACTGATAAAACACCGTTAACTTCTAAAGTTACGACATCAAGAGTTATTCGTCCACCAACTTTACCGGCTGCACCTCCATCAACAGAACTACATTCACTATCTGACTGATCACTCCCTGCAAATCCTTTTTTAAAAAGACAACCACCACCTCCGCCTGAAGCACCATTTTTACCAGTATCTCGACAGGTCACACCTCCACTGACATATCTGACACCACCACTACCGCCATATATACACCTTTGACCAGACGTTTGTGTAGATGAATAAAACTGAAGGATATAACCCTCTTCTATGGTTAACATATCTACATAGTAAGTTGTTCCATCTGGAACTTCTAATATTTGATCCGTCTCAACCACACAATCTTGCAATGTATCTGGCTCAGTTGTTGTTGGAGAAAGATAAAACGGATTAGAACTTGCATTACAATATATTCTTGTTTCAGCACTCACAAATAAGCTTAGAATAACAAACAAAAATATAAACAACAAACCTCTTCTCCCGCTCATAAGACATAACTTAGAAGAATTATTATTTATACTTTTCTATTCAGAACTGCTTCCTTTGCTTCTTTTGGATTTATTCCTAGAACTACTCCGAATGAAATAAGGTCTTTCCAGAACCTTGACTCTGAAGGCTTTCTTGCAAAACTTGCTATCATCGTCTTTACTTTATACTTTTTGCATAGCTTAACATTCTGCATCATTCTACCTAATATTAAACCTTTATCTTTTGCATTTAAAACAGAATTAAAACTAAAAGCTATAATAATCTTCTTCTCTTTTGCTAAAACACAAAGAACATGGTTCAAGCCAGAGTTCCTGTAATGATAATTATCTTTTTTGAATTGTTCTTCCAAACCAAATATCACATCAATGTTTTTATTCTCAAAATGGGCTCTTGAACCTTTTGAAAAAATAAAATCATACTTTTTCTTGCTAACTTTGTCTTTAACCAAGATTGCAGAATAAACTTGAAAATCTTTAGAATTTAATTTTTTAACTTTCTCAACATTCTCCTTCTTATCTTTCTCATACAAAAAAATTATTCCGTTAGTGCCTAATTTCTTTGCTCTTTCAATAAACTCTTCTTCATTTCCTGAAGGTATTGCTACGTCGATAAACATAAAAGAAACAAATACAACTCTTTATTTAAAGCTTTTTATGAGCTGACAAGTTTTACAAACTCTGCTTTGTGAAGGTTCTCTACAGTCAGAACAGTATCTGAAATCTTTTCTCTTTAAATCGAGTTTCTTCAATAATTCTAAATTTTTATTCAAGATGTTAAGTTTAGAACATTTGTGTTTTAACTCGTCATCATTCAAAACATCTCTTACTTTATTCCTAAAAGATTCTTCCATATAAGGACACTCTATAAAACCAACTTCAAAACTTTTTAACAAAACATAAGCAGCGACCTCTTTTTCAGAACAAAAATATAAAGGCTTTATCTTTTGAACAAAACCTTTTACTTTACGAGTTATAGGGTTAGAATTCCACAACAATCCAGTATTTCCTTTCAACAAGTTCATCAAAACAGCTTGGGCTTCATCATCCATGTTATGACCTGTGGCTATCTTATCAAAACCTTTTGCATGTTTATTCAATAAATATCTACGAAAAGTTCCACAAATAGAGCACGGATGATTCTTCTGCTTCAACATTCTATCAAGAGTTTTTCCAACTTCATCTTTAAAAGAGTGAACTCTAAGTTCAATATCGTGCTTCTTACAAAACCTTTCAAGATCAAGAAGTGTCTTGTCCCTATACCCACGAATGCCTTCATCAATTGCTAAAGCAACAACATTTCCATGAAACTTTTTCAACAAATAAAGAACAGTTGTCGAATCTTTACCTCCTGAACAAGCAACAACCACTTTATCATTTTTCTTCAACAAATTAAATTTCTTTATGGTATCAAAAACCTTCTTCTCAAAGTAATCAACAAAGTGATTCTTACATAACTTAGGACTAAGAAAAACGGCTTTTTCTTTACATTTGGAACATAGCATTTCAACCCCCAGAAATAACACTTAATATCTTAACAGAATCTGAATTCTTAACATCATCTTCCTCAGTTATTAACTCATTATTTCTAACCACTAAAACATTATTTGGATTAATATCTACAGATTTCAACAAATCCTTTACCTTTCCAGAAAACTCTCTCTCAATAGTCTTCTGTATTCTTTCAATAAATATCTTCATAAACTACCAAAAAACTCGTATTTTTATAAATTTAATTCCTATCAGAATAAAAATTATAAAAAGATTTAAATATATCCTATCATTTTAGAAAGAAAGAATGATTATGACTAACCATACAAATTATAGATATTTGTTCTGGCTAGTCGTATCTATGTTTAATGATACTGTCATTAAGCCTAAGATTTGTTAAGAGCTTGTGTCTTTCCCGGGTTCTGAGCAATTCTTTGGCAAACTTCTTCTAAAGAACTGTAACGAACCCGGTCGAGACACCTACAAAAACCAGGAGGTGTTGGAAATGAGTGAATGTGTATTGTGCAACGAAGTCATAACAAACCCTGTTTGCACAGATTGTGTAGAGAACGAGATAGCAGCTTGGCTTTACGAAGTAAGGCCTAAATTAGTTGAAGAGCTAAGAAAAAAAAGTGAGGAGATAAACCTCGACTATGGAGAAACACGCTGCATCTTGTGCAACAACCATATATCTATATGCACATTTTGCTATACTAACCACGTCTTTGAATGGCTAAAAATAAGAGTTCCTGAATTGATTAGGGAATTCAGAACTTTTTTTGATTTTAATTATTTTTTTCCAACTTAAATCTCCAAAGGAAACAAAGGGGGCATATTTCTTCTAAAGATTATTTTAGATAACAAAAGCCTTTATAAATAAGACTTCTTTTCATTTATAAAGGAAAAACGTTTTTTAGACAAAAAAAACAATTGGGGGTTTAAAAATGGAAAAAGCAAAAAATATTGCGAAAAATATTCAGGTTGTAAACATAGTTGTCTCAACAAGTTTGGAGCATGACATACCACTAGAAAAGATGGCTGCTGTTCTTAGCAACACAGAGTATAATCCTGAACAATTTCCAGGACTAGTTATAAGGATAAAGGAACCAAAGACATCTGCACTAATATTCAGCTCTGGAAAAGTTGTATGCACAGGAGCTAGAAGTATGAAGAAAGTCGAGGAGTCAATACAGAAAATCATTGAAAGCTTAGAAAAGATTAACATAAAAATAAAGATAAAGCCTGTTATAAAAATTCAGAACATTGTTGCTAGCGGTAGCATAGGGATGGATTTGAATCTTAATGTTCTTGCAATGAAGCTAGATAACACAGAATATGAACCAGAACAATTTCCAGGACTCGTATTCAAGTTAATGGAAGCAAAGGCCACTTTCCTATTGTTCAGCAACGGGAAGGTTGTATGTACCGGAACCAAATCAGAGGAGGAAGTGCATGCTGCTCTAGATAAATTAGTTAAAATTCTCAAAAAAGTAAAGTAGAATGGACATTACTGAACAGATAAACAAGTTCCAAGAATTCTTGGAAGCTAACTACTACGATAAGCTACTTGACAATGTACAGAAAGGAAAAAAATTCCTAATAGTTGACTTTGCAGAGTTATCAAAATTTAACCCTGAAATAGCAGAGGCTCTTCTAGAAACACCAGAGGAAATATTGAAAGTCGCTGAGCTATCTGCAAAAAAAGCAGTTGGTGATGAGGAACTCAAAGACTTCACAGTAAGAATAAAGAACATCCCAGAACAACACCACATCAGAATAAGAAATATTAGAAGTAAACACTTAACAAAATTCGTTCAAGTAGAAGGGATAGTAAGGCAGAAATCTGATGTCAGACCACAAGTCACTAGTGCTAAATTTGAATGTCCGAGCTGCGGCAATCTCATAAACATCTTACAAATAGACTCTAAATTTAAAGAGCCAAGCAGATGCTCCTGTGGTAGAAAAGGAAAGTTTAGGCTTATCAGCAAGGAACTTGTTGATGCTCAAAAACTAGTGCTTGAGGAAGCACCTGAAGACTTGACAGGCGGAGAACAACCAAAGAGACTTAATATTTTTCTCAAAAAAGACTTAGTATCACCAATAACTGAGAAGAAAACAAATCCGGGAAGTAAACTTAAGGTTGTCGGAGAGATAAAAGAGGTTCCTATTATTTTAACATCGGGCGGTATATCAACAAGATATGATTTGATGATAGAATCAAACTACTTAGAACCAATACAAGAAGATTTTTCAGAGGTAGAGATTTCAAAAAAAGAGTTGATAGAAATAAAAAAATTAAGTCATGACCCTAATGTGTATGAAAAACTTGTTGTATCTATCGCACCTACAATATTTGGTCATGAAAAAGTTAAAGAAGCTCTTCTTTTGCAATTAATGGGTGGTTCGAGAAAAGTAAAAGAAGAAGGTATCATAACAAGAGGGGATATGCATGTTCTTCTTATTGGTGATCCTGGGTCTGGAAAAAGCCAACTTTTAAAAAGGATAAGTCAGATAGCACCAAAAGGCCGTTATGTCAGCGGAAAAGGTGCGTCAGCGGCAGGATTAACAGCAAGCGTTGTTAAAGACGAATTTCTCAGAGGATACGCTTTAGAAGCAGGAGCTCTCGTGCTAACTAACAGAGGTATTTGTTGCATTGATGAGCTTGATAAGATGACTACTGAGGATAGAAGCGCTATGCACGAAGCATTGGAGCAACAAACAGTAACAATCTCAAAAGCGAATATACAAGCAACACTAAGAGCTGAAACAACTGTTCTAGCTGCTGCAAATCCTAAATTCGGAAGATTCGACCCTTACGAACTTTTAGCGAAACAAATAAACCTACCATCAACGCTAATCAACAGGTTTGACTTAATATTTCCAATAAGAGACCTGCCAGACTCTACTAGAGATGAAAAAATGGCTGCGTTCATACTCTCTTTACATCGAGAAGCTGAATCAAAAAAAAGTGAGATAGATGTTGAGTTAATGAAGAAATATATCTCATATGCAAGACAAAATATAAAACCAAGACTAACTACTAACGCATTAAATGAGATAAAGAACTTCTACGTGAAGATGAGGAACACCGTTTCATCAGAAGAAGGTATTGTAGCAATACCCATCTCACCTAGACAGCTTGAAGGTTTAGTAAGGCTTGCAGAAGCATCTGCTAGGACAAGATTATCTGATAAGGTAACAAAGAAAGATTCTCAAAGAGCTATAGAACTAGTTCACTTCTGTCTAACACAAATAGGTCTGGACCCTGAAACAGGAAAGATAGATATAGATAGAATCAGTACTGGAATAACTGCAACTGAAAGATCACATATAGCCATAATTAGAGAGATAATAAACGACCTTGAAAAAGCAATAGGAAAAACAATACCTGTAGAAGACGTTATAAGAGAAGCAGAGATAAAAGGCATTGACTCTAAGAAAGTCGAGGAAGTTATTGAA
Source organism: Nanobdellati archaeon (assembly GCA_014384375.1). GTDB lineage: Archaea > Nanobdellota > Nanobdellia > Woesearchaeales. The sequence continues at coordinate 1,618 of JACNFY010000011.1, read as the reverse complement.
AAGTTAAAAAGGTCTGGAGATATATTTAGTCCGAGACACGGCCTTATTTCCAGAATATAATTCTGAAAAATGGTGAATATAAAGAGGCAGACTGCTAAGAAGTGCAAAATAAAAGAGTTACTGGATGGAAGATACATAAAAAGAGAAGGCTGGGAGCCTAACTATCTTGAAACAAATCGTGGCAGAATATCGAGAGTGAATATTCTAGGGACAATTATATCTGTCGAAGATAACACCCTAACAATCGATGATGGAACAGGAAAAATAGCGCTAAGAAGCTTTGACCAAAAAAAAAGCTTTTCAAACAAAAAAATAGGTGATGTTGTTATAGTTATCGGCAGACCAAGAGTATTTAATGAACAAAAATATGTTGTACCTGAGATAATAAAAAAGATTGAAAATCTTAAGTGGATAGAACACAGGATGCTAGAATTAAAAGATACTGAATCAAAACCAACAAAAGAAGAAAAAATAGTTTCTGAAGAAGAAACAACTGTAGACATTACTGATTCATTACTAAAAAAGATATCTGAACTAGACAAAGGGTATGGTGTGAAGATTGATGAAGTTATAAAATTTTTTGAACCAACTACTGCAAATAGAACTATCAATAGATTAATCGAAGAAGGAGAAATCTTCGAGATAAAACCTGGAGTTGTGAAAACTATCTAAAAAATAACTGGTGTAACATAAACTTCTAACAAACCAGATATGAAAAGCAAGAAAATACTTAAAAGCAATAAATCTGCAGAATCTAACAAAATGTGTTCAAATTTTCTTGTACCAAAGTCATGTCTTATAACAGCTACAGAGATTATACCGCCTGCTAATCCTGCAACAAAATAAGCCAATATCTCAGGTATTCCGTGGATAACGTACTTCAAAAGACCAATTGATATAACTTGGAAATACTGTGCGGTTTTTTCAAACCCAACAAAGTCTGAATAGTATGCGAGATTTGACCTGATGAAATTTCCCATTGCAGCCCCTATAACTGAGGAATTCCATGTGAGAATAAATATTGCTCCTGAACCATACAAAAAAGAAAACAAAATGCAAAAAATCAACACCTTAATATTATTGAGGAATATTCTTACAAAAGAATTCAAACCCCCCACTGCATTAGCTGTGAGATGAGGATTTATGTTTTGTATAGTGGCTGTTTGGGTTTCAAAGAGCACAGAAACAGTATCTGATGGTAACACAACATACCACAAAGTGCAGGAAAGAGCTATGCCAATAAATAAAGCCATGAAAGCATATAATGCTTTTCCGTGCTCCTTTAAAAGCCACCGCTCGCCCATATCTTGAAGGTCTTTCTTCTCTTCCATTTTTATGGTGTTATAAAGTAAAGGGATACAAGCCATTACTGTTAAGAAAACCATTATCAAACTAGAATATGTTTTGAAAATCCACAAACTCAAAAAGATTGCCACAGTAGAATAAAGGAAACCTAAAAAAATCAATCTCCCAGGCCTATTCTCTGCCTTAAAAGGTGTTATTAAAGATTCTAAAACCATAAGATTGTCATTATCTCTTTATTTTAAAAATTTTTCTAAATAGGGCTCTGTCCAGAAAGGTATAAATATGTATACTGGTCATAAATAGTTATGATACA
>JACNFY010000035.1 GCA_014384375.1 Nanobdellati archaeon | reverse complement strand
CCTTTGCTGTTATGTCGTTGAATTCCAGCACGTTCTTCATAAGCTCTTTTTCATTCTGTTCTATTGCCTTCTCCTCTGCACCCAACTCTATGGCAATCTTCAGCTCTTCCTCTGTCAGCAAAGCATTCTTTTTCTCCTCTCCTCCAAAAGCTTTTATTCCTTTGTTAGTCATCCATTCAAACGCAACCACAAAAGGATAAAGCACCCTTTGCAATAATAGTAATGGCCTTGCCACAAGCAAAGATACATTCTCAGCATGGGTCGCTGCGTAGGATTTAGGAGATATCTCGCCAAATACTAACACCAAAAATGTCATCACACCAATCGCTATCCCTGCTCCACTTGAGCCAAACAAATCAGTGGCTATGATCGTTGCCAGTACAGAAGCGCTTATATTAACAACATTGTTACCTATTAGAATAGTTATGATCATTCTCTGAGGGTTTTTCTTCAGCTTGCTGACAGCCTTGGATCCTTTCCTCTTTTTCTTTAGCAATGACCTCATCTTTATCTGGTCAAGACTAACCAATGCCACTTCAACTCCTGAGAAGAAAGCTGAGAAAAATAGTAAAACTACCAATAGTATTATCTGCAATATGAGCATTATCTAACGCACCTTCAAAGAATATCTGTTATAGTGATATATAAATTTTTTTATCATGGATTATTTGTCCATCAACTCCATTAGATACGGAGCTATTAGAAATGGAATTAGCTTATCATCTAATCTCATCTTAATTTGTTCTGTTCTATCTATCTCTTCTGCAAGAGGCAGCACATATCTTCTAGAATTCTTGATGAAATTTTGCTGGCGTTGTTCCGAAGTCTGGTCGTTCTTTGGAAACATGTATTTCCTTGTAAGCTGGTTTGTGATATTCTCAGCAACCTTAACATGATTTATATAATCAATCTTAAGCAGTTCTTGATACTCCCTCATTTTTCTGGAAATATCTTTATCTCTTAGTTCAGGGTCCTTTATAAAACCTGACAAAGCATTCACAGCAATCAAAACTTCCACACCAAAATTAGTATATATTTCGTTCATAAGAAGGATTTTTTTTTCTTCATTCTCTTCTTCAACATCATGAAGGTCGCCGGTTACTACAGCATTATTGCTTAAGCCCCACTCAGCCAGAATATACCCTGTCTGCGCTGGATGCACTGCATAGGGTACACCACTATCGCGGTATTGTCCTAGATGGTGTTTTTGGGCAAATGCCAAAGCTTTTTCCATAACTTCCCTATTGAGATTTGGATTAGCATTCATATAAATCTCAACAACCCCGGATATGATTTTCTGGTCGTCCTCGTAGTGACTTCTGAAAATCTCATCAATAGTATTAAGTTTTTCTTCGATATGCTGGATTAATTCTTGTTGAACATTCAATGAAGGTGCTAGTTTCATACCTAATCCCATTGTAAGTGTGCTTTCCACCATACAGATGAGGAATAAAAAGGCATTTATAACAGTATTGTAAATCTTTTTAAAACAAGTAGTTTTCATAAAAAACATGCCTGAAACAATACCAAAGAATGTTGAGATCAAGGAGAAATTCGTCGAGAGATATAAAGCACTTCTGGGTAAGGATTATGATGAGTTTATGAAGTATTCTTTGTCTTATATTAGGAAGACTATCAGAGTTAACACTTTGAAGGTTTCTGTTGAAAAATTAAAGAAACAATTCTCCAAAGACTGGAACATGACTCAGGTGCCTTGGTGCAAGGAAGGTTTCTGGGTCAAACATAAGCATGAGAAAAGATTTGACATTGGCAACACACCTGAGCACCAGCTTGGCTATATATATGTGCAAGACGCTGCAAGCATGATACCTGTAGTTGTTTTAGACCCTAAATCTAACGAGATAATCTTGGATATGTGTGCAGCGCCTGGCAGCAAGACAACTCAGATAGCGCAGTACATGAACAACAAGGGTTTATTGATAGCAAATGACATACTTGGAAAAAGGTTGAGCGCATTGGGAATAAACCTGCAGAGATGCGGAGTCTCAAACACGATAATAACACAGCAACAAGGGAACTATTACCGAAAGATGGAGTTTGACAGAGTGTTAGTTGATGCTCCTTGCAGCGCTTCAGGCACTATTCGAAAGAGTTTCAAAGCTTTATCTATGTGGAGCCCTGGTTTTGTTCGAAAGATGGCAGGCATACAGAGACAACTAATAGAGGCAGGTTTTCTCGGCTTGAAGAAAAATGGAGTAATGGTTTACAGCACGTGCTCGCTGGAACCAGAGGAAGATGAAGCAGTTGTCTCTCATCTGTTGAATAAATATCCTAATGCAAAACTTGAAGAGATAAAACTTGATATAAAGAGAAGTAAGCCTGTATTAGAGTTTGAAAACCTTGAGATTAATCCTGAAGTGAAGAAGTGCTTGAGGATATACCCCCAAGATAATGATACAGAGGGCTTCTTTGTTGCTAAGATAAGAAAACTAAAATAAAACTTTTTATATTTAACCATATTATTTGATAAAGAATGAGAAAACCAGACTCACACAAAGGAGAGAACGGCGTTGTTCTAGTAGTTGGCGGCTCTGAAGAATTCATTGGAGCGCCTTTCTTGGCCACCAGATCTGTGGCTTGCTTGAGGACTGGCCCTGACTTGGTGATCCTTGCATGCCCAAAGAAGGTTGCCTGGGCTGTTAACTGTCATAGTCCTGACTTGATAACAATGAAGCTCAGAGGCAAGTATCTAAAGAAGAGTCATAAGCGTAAAATCTTAAAGCTGGTGAAAAAAGCTGACGTCGTGCTTCTAGGTCCTGGCTTAGGGCAAAACAAGTCAACAAAGGAATTATTGCGTACTTTGGTTAAGGAGATTAAAAAGCCGAAAGTCATCGATGCTGATGCTTTGAAAGCAGTCAAAATCCAGGATCTAAACAATGCAGTGTTTACACCACACCAAAAGGAGTTCGAGATATTGTTAAAGAATTCAGGATTAAACAAAAACAATTATAGGAGGAGATTAAAAAATAATATTATATTGCTAAAAGGAAAGATTGACAAAATAATATCTAAGGACAGAGTGAAGAACAACCATACAGGCAACGAGGCCATGACAGTAGGTGGTACAGGAGATATTCTCTCTGGGCTCGTCGCCGGATATATAAGCCAAGGCAAATCCTTGTTTGACGCTGCTTACAGAGCTGCGTATGTAAACGGCAAGATTGGCGACAGATTAAGAGAAAAGCTTGGTTATGGATTGATTGCAAATGATTTTCTAAGAGAGATTGCGAAGTTGAATAAGAAAAATCGTTGAGTTTTTCACTTCTTAGTAGTTAAAATAAGAAATATTTATAAATCACATCTTATTCTAAAAACTGTTAAGAGACAAATATAGATGTTACAAAATAAGATGGTATTAAGTGAAAAAGTAAAAACACTAGGCAGGTATATTGTAAAGCCAGTTCTAGGTTTAATTTTAATTGGTACTACCTTAGCCACTATTTATTTTTCTGAAAACTCAAGAATAACACCTTCAAACAAAGTAAAAACAGTTTATAAAAGCGGTCAGATTTATCCAACAAATCACTCCTTTCCTAGAAGCTCAATTAGTGATGAAGAACCTTTGTTATTAGTATATGAAAACAATCATAAAGAACTTATTTTAGGAGATAATGTATTTGCACACCGAACTTTAATAGACTCTGATGGAGACGATGAGCCAAATATTTACAGGATAATAGGTCCTAGTAGGCACGGAGTTCTTAGTGGCGATGAAAAACCAACAAAAGACCAAAAAAGACAATTTAAGAAACAATTGGAAGATTTGATTAACACACAGAAGAATCAGATAAGGTGAAGTTATGAACAAACTGTCAAATAATAAAGTAACAATAGAATCAATGCTTGGTACAAGACGCTGGGTTCCCCAGATACTAGGTTCTTGGGAGAAAGACGCTGTTGAAGTTACAACAGCTCCAAAACATCAGTTACCATCAGAAATTTCTGAAAAAATTCCTCTTTCTTGGGAAAAAGTCATGAGAAATGTTGCTCAAGAAATAGGTGTAGAAGGAGAAGATTGGCGGATTGTTGAAGCTGAACCATATGCAAAACTTGAAGTAAAGAGAGAATTTGATTGGGGCCTTAGAATGTTTGCTGGAGACCAAACAAGAATTGAAGATTATTCTTTAGATGGACAAACTCTAAAACTTGTTCACAGTCCAGCTAACTATGCAGAAAGCCTTGCTACAAATAACACTGATCCTTGGGGCCTGATAATGCAGTATGGTGAAAGGACTGCTTTGGCTGATGGACATGCAGTAAGTGTTGCCGTTACTGGGCTTACTGAAAATGGTAGAGAAGCCATGCAATTTTTTAGAAGAGGTGAAGGCTTAGGTGAGTATGGAATATATATAGGAACTGCCGCCGGAAACAGCATGAAACCTGACATGGTACCTTTTGATATCGCATCACGTGAGCTAATAGAGGAATCAAGAGTTATGCCTTTTATTGCTGCATACAAGAGCATGTTACATGAATCTGGAATAGTCGCACCTAATCTAGATTTGAATGAGTACAAGAGAATAGGATTGGCATCATCAGACTTTGAAACAGTGGAAAATGTGAATGGTGGAAGAAAAGTCAGGTTCTTGGATAGAAAAGAAAACGAAGCTTATGGTCTGCTTGTGAGTGAAGACACAAAACTCATACTTACAGGATTAGCACTGAATGTTGATTCTGAAGATTATGATACACAAGGAAACAACAAACCCCATCATAAGAGTGAATACCTGTTCTTGCTAAAAACAAAACTACCATTAGAAGCATTGAACGATCCACAGTTTGGATGGGTAAGAAATGATGAGCATGCTGATGTTTTATATGTGCCTTTCAACCTAGATAATCTTACAGAATTTGCAGTTGAGAATTTCAAGGGCATGATGCCTCCTACAAGCGCTGTTACTTTAACAGCCATTAGAGGAGCATTCGGTCATGGTCAATATCTCAAAGCATTGAATGCGATTAATTCTAGGTATTCTATGACAGAAGAACATCCTCTTCTTAAGGTTATAGAAGCAAAAAAATACACTCAACCAAAACTTTTAATCCAATGAAAGCAACAATTTCTGAAAATGAAAGAAGCCATCTTCTTAGAATTATAAATGGTCTTCACCATGATATTAGAAATCGTGCACAAAACTGATAGCTGAACAGGCAGGAATAATAATCACAGACATGGAAGGCAACAGGTTGAATGCGCCCCTTGACACCACAACAAATGTCGGCTGGATTGGATATGCCAATAAACATATCAGAAAACAAGTCGAGAAACCGCTTCTACAGATAATGCGAGCTACTGAAGAGAAATATTCTAAGTAGGTTTTCCTTTATCTACCAATTCCTGCAACAAGTTGTAAGCCCTCATAACATCATTCTTATCCAGGATGAATGTCATCTCTGTGGTTGTTGTTATTAGCTCCATGATGTTTATGTTCTCCCAGGCAAATCTTCTTACGACGTTTGATATCACTCCTGGCGTGTGCAAGAATTCTGGGTTGAACTTCAATGCTAATGAAACTACATCATTTTCTATGTTAGATATTTTTTCTTCTTCTAGAATTTTAAGAATATTATCTTTGTGTTTCTCGTTTGTTATTATAACAGTCTCGTTGTTGCCATGAATTATATTCAAGGCGTCCCCTTTTTCATAATTTATAATCTCGTATATATTTTTTAGCTTTGAGAAGAAAGTGGTTGATTTCACAACGCAGATGTCGACGAGGTTTGTCTTCATGGTTATGTCTGAATTATAATCGAACTCAGGAACCTTTGCTTCCTTCTCCTGCATTTTCTCTGCATATCTCCTGAATGCCATTATTACTGCAGAATGCTTCACATCTTTTCCCAGCTCTTTTTCTATCTCTTCCTTGTATCTCTCTGCAAGATTTGCGAAGTTCACTATGTTCATCGACAATGCGTGCTGCAGAATAGGTCTTTTTTCAACGAATTTGTTCACGATATGACTTATTGTAGGCATAAAAACCAGATAATTAATAACAATTTATAAACTTTTCTGTTATCATAATAACATTAAGTTTATATACTAAGTTTCAAACCTTTACTTATCTAGAACAATTCATGGAGGAAAAAAATGCCAACAGGATTAGGAATAACATTAAGAGAAGCAGAAATAGCTCGTAAAGCAACAGACTTAAACGGAGGAATTGCAATATCACTCTTGCAAGTTCGAAATGCATTCCATCACTATCAATCATACGGCTCAGCAGTACAAATGCTAGGAGAGATAATAACTGATGAAAACATGACCTTTATGAGAGCGATAGACTTCTTGGACAGAGCAAGTTTGATGTTAAGAGAAGCTAAATCATGCGGAGATTATGCAAACGGAGCAGGCTGCAACGGATACATAGCAGAGTCAATGGACGCAATCAACAGTATAAGAAACGAATTCAAAGGAATAAATGTTCAAGGAGCGTCAATAGACGGACAAGTAGCGACAGCATGGCAACACTTGCAAACAACCATCCAAGAAGTGCAAGCAGGTTACGACAGAGCAATGGAAGAACACAGAGCAGACTACAATAGAGCAATGGAAGAACAAACATTGATAGAGCTTGCGCAGAACTTGTAATAAAACTGTTAGTTTTTAACTTATCTTCTTGGTATCTTAAGATAAAAGCTACACCCTTTTGGCTTGTTTGGCACTACACCAACCTCTGCATCATGTCTTTCTGCAATCCTTTTCACAATAGCCAAACCAAGACCTCTACCTCCATTGCCTTTTTCTAATTGTGCTGTTCGTTCGAATATTTCTCTGTGATTCTCAGGAGGTATTGTCACACCAAAGTCTTTAACATACACAGTGAAGTATTTATCGTCCTGTTCAGCTTCGATAATTATTCTTTTTCCTTCCTTTGCATATTTAATAGCATTACTTAGGTAATTGTCGAAAACCTCAGAGATTATTGGGTTTGCACTAACAGGTAAAGGTTCTTGGATGAGATTCTCTAAATACATTCCCTTCTCTGCTAAGCTTACAGAATAATGACTCACTACATCTTCAACAACCTCTGCTAAATCTAAATCTTCCTTCCTTATCTCATCACCTAATTCTATGCTAGCAAGAGTCGTTACGTTCTCAAGAACTCTCAAAAGTTCACCGCTGCTTTTTTCAATATACCCTGCCACTTCATAAAGTGTTTCAGGATCTTTTTCACTTCTCATCACATCTGCAAATCCATAAATGGCGCCTGCAGGGTTTTTCAGGTCATGAGTTATGATATCTAGCAATAGTGCTTTCAACTCATTTGATTTTCTTAGTTCTTTTTCTGCTTCTTTTCTTTTAGAAATATCTCTTACGAAAGCAGTAAATATTTCTTCTCCATTTGATTTTATCTTATTTATTGATACTTCCAAAGGAACTTCCTCACCGTTTTTTGTAAGGCCGTAAATCTCAGTTCTTCGCTCGTATATCATGCGTGCAGTTTCAGATGACTTAAAAAATTTGGTTATGTGCTCAAGATGAATGTCTCTATATCTGTATGGAATAATTTTATTTAGTGACTCACCAATTATCTCATCAGCTTTATATCCAAAAATTCTTTCAGCTCCTTGATTGAATTGCACTATTCTTTGGTCTTCATCAATAGAAATAATTCCATCACTGGCTGTTTGCAATATGCTTTCAAGGCGTTCTTGAGATGCTCGCAACTCTTTCTCTGCACGCACACGCTCTGTGATATCTCTAGATATATAAACAAATTTTGTGATTTCTCTTTTTTCATCCTTTATTGGGAAAGCACTTACTTCCACAAACTTTTTATCATCATATTTATCAATATGAGTGTGAATTGATATTTTGGGTTTACCTGTTTCTAGAAAGACAGACACAGGACATGGATGATGAGGATCTTCACATGGAGTGTCACGAAAATGAGTGACTTTGTAGCAATGGCTTCTGATTATATCACCCAATTCATAACCTATTTCTTTTAGTGCTGATTCGTTACCCCACAGAATCTCAAAATCTTTAGAAAGAATAAGTATACTCTCAGTAACTCCTTTATTTATATTTTTCAACACCTGTTCTGCTTCTCGTAGCTCATTCTCTGTTTGATTGTATTCCGGAATTCCTTCAATAATAGAATTAATTCTTTTGTTTGGAATGTGAAACTCTTGAGCTAATTCTTCTAAACTTTCCACTATGTGCTTGTGTTTTCTATTAGCCATTCTTCTTTAACCATTTAATAGTAGCTAGAAAAGCGATTTTATTTTAAAAACTTTCCAAAAAAACCAAGAATTACTTCCTTGCCTTCTCCAGCTTGCCGTGCAACAAGGCTTCCAAAGACTGATCATTGACTTTTATCACTTGCCATCTGACACCTGGCATGTCTCCTTTAGAACGACCCATTGTGCCGCCTATGCATTCAATCAAGACTTCATCGTGTTCGTCAATCAACTTTGTGGCTCCGTCACCAGGGCAGAAAGCAGTTACTTGCTTACCGTTCTTTATCAATTGGACCCTAACACATTTCCTCATAGCAGAGTTTGGTTGTTTGGCCTCTAACTGAACCTTTTCTAGAACTATGCCTGAAGCCTGAGATGCGCCTCCTAGAGGGTCTGCCTTCTGCTTCAATCCGAAAGCTTTCTTGACAAACCACTTATCTGAATAGCGGGATTTCTTTCTTCTCTTCTGCAATTTTTTAGCGGCATTAATGCCTCTTGCTTTGCTTCCCATTTTATGCTGTTTGAAAAAAGAGTTTATTTATAAAGTTTATCATGAAAAATATATTAAAATATCTAATCTTTAAAAAACATTAGAATTTTTCCCTTTATGCCAACCTATATGTCCAGAAATTTTTGAATCCACTTTGTTTATGGATTCTCTCAAATAAAAAGAGTATCCTAGATTTGCAATTAGTAATCCTATGACAAGTTCTTCAAATCCCAAGCTTCCACCAAATAATTTGCGCAATAATTCAAATATTAAATATACAAGGAATAGCAAGAACATCCAATACACCATTTTTTGAAGTGTCTCTTTTTTTGTTTTTTTGACTTTAACCACCTATCAATTTCATAAGAAACCATATAATTAATAATATTATAATAATAATTATCGCTATACTTATAGGATCTAATTTTCTATTTATTTGCATAATAACAATCTAAGGAATAACTGTTTTATAAAGTTTGTGCAAGATTTTCTGGAAGAATTACGGTTTTAAAGAAAAAAACAATAGTATTAAATCAAACAACCTTTATCTCTTGTAATTCTGGAAAATACTTCTGGACGATGCTCTCTGTCTCCCGTAAATTCTTTGCTTTCGAACCTATCATCAAGCCTTTTGTCTTTGTGTCAGGACCAACAATCGTCACAACACCATTTTCTTCACTTATCTTGACAACCCTGAGAGGTGCTATCAGGTTCTGTATGAATTGCAGCATGTCATCATTGTATTCTATTATTCTTAGAGACTTGTTGAAAACCTTCTCTAATTTGTGAAGATTCATCTTGTTATTCCCCAGTGCTCTACCAAGCTGTTCTGGGTTCACCATAAATGTCAATTTTTCTTTGAAAGTAAAGCATTCCTTTACCCTGGTCCTTGTTATCTTCTCAAAGAAGTTTATCTGTCCTATCAGATTTGCGTCGTATTTAACATTCATCTTAGAATTCCAATAACAGATACTGAGAAGGATTTCTTACACACAACTCCCAGCTCGTCATTTGGTATATCCAACTGTTCAACACTTGCCTCGGAAAAGCTTGCAAAGTGGTTTATATCATCAAAAACATCCTTTGCACAATTAGAACTGACAAAAACCTTCTCAACCTTGCTGTTCCTAAGGTTTTTCAAAACTCTATCAGTCCCAATCAATAACTTCTCGCTTTTCAATATTTTTTTTATTTCTCCAATTTTCATAAATTCACCTCAATGAATTTATGGAACACAAAATTTTTCAAATTTTGTTGTCTCATTTTACCTTTGTCACCAACCCAGGCAGTCCTGTCCCCACAGGCACTAACTGATTCATCATGACGTTCTCGATAACACTGTTTAGGTAGTCAACCTCTCCGGTTAATGCAGCATTTATAATGTGTTTTATAGGCGTCTCGAATGATGCTCGAGCCAAAACACTTGGTTTCTCTTTTACAATTCCATATCTGTTAATACCCATCACCTTACCTGACATAGACATCGCGTCAGCAACTAGCATTATGTGTCTTATATCAATATTAATACCTTGTGCATCCAACACTTTTAAAACCTCATTGATTATCACTTGTCTAGCTGCTTCTACACCAAATAATGCCTGAATTTCAAAAAGATCATTACTCACGGTCCTAGTAATATCAATATATTCCTGTTTCAGCATCTCCTTGAGATTTGTTCCTGCAGTCACTATTATATACTCTTCCCCTCCCTTGATTGGCAGAACCTGTGTCACGCCTTTAATTCCTGAGATGAAGGTACCCTTTATCTTCTCTTTGAGCTTGTATATCTCGTTCAGGGCAGGGTCTTTAGAACTCGAAGTAACGAGCAAAGATTCATCCTTTTGCAACTTGAATTTGAAACCCTTGAATGATTTCGCTAGAATCTTTGCAACCTTATCCTCTTTCAGGTCTGCATTCTTGAGTTTCTTCTTGTTCAGAAGGATTATCATCTGAAGGTTTGCTATATTTATGGATATCTCGTCTAAGAAGACTTCTAATTTTGTCTCCTTCATCCTCTCAGCAATCTTCTTCAAATCTTTCCCTTTAGAATACGGCTTTTTAAGATATATTTCCATCATCTTTGTGTTGATGTTCTTCCTACCGTCCAATATCTCTATGAGTCTTGGCAGTCCTGTCGTAACGTTCAGCTCTGACACGCCAGCAAAGTGGAATGTGTTCAGGGTCATCTGTGTTCCTGGCTCACCAATCGATTCTGCACCAACTAAGCCAACACTCTCTCCTGGCTGTGACAAAGACCTATTATATTCCTGATACACTGCTCCTAGTATCTTCTTTACCTTTGCAGTCGAGCATTTTGGTGGAAGATTCTCCTTTATATCTTCCAAAATCTTTTCAGGCATCTTACCTCTGTATGGTCTAAACAAATCAGCCATTATAATCACACCACCGACTTTATTATATTCTTAACATTTATCTTCCCGCCTTCACTTCTAGACACGTCAACACCATCCTCTCCATAATTAAATTGGACTATCTTGCCTGATGCATCCCTAACAGTGAAGTCGTATTCTACTTTCAAATCCTGCAAAGCGTTTGCAAGCCTTCTATATAAGTATCCTGATTTAGGTGTTCTCAATGCAGTATCCATTAAGCTATCTCTTCCAGTCATCGCCATGAAGAACATTTCATGAGGCCTTAATCCCTTCTTGAAACCACTCTTTATGAATCCTCGTGCCTCAGGCCTTAAGTCATCCTTTCTGAAACATGATAGTGTTCTTCTGCTGAAGCCCTTGTCAATCCTTCCACCTCTAAGAGCCTGTTGTCCTACACATGCAGCTATCTGAGCGAGATTTATCAGATTCCCTCTTGCTCCTGACCTTATCATTGCCATGGTGTCACTCTCTTGGTTTGCAGTATCAGCCACGACTTGCCCTGTATCGTTCCTTACCTTGTTGAGTCTTTCAAGTATTCTTAGCTCCAGAGTCTCAGCAAGCGACCTTCCAGGAAGCGGCTCCAGTATTCCATCATGGTATTCTTCAATCATTTTATCAACATCTGCATATGCTTCGTTTATCATTATCTCAATTTGAGCACGTGCTTCTGATGACATATCAGTATCTGATAGTTTGGTTGTGAAGCCGTACTTAAACAACACCTCATTTCCTAACCTGTAAATTCTTCCAAGTATACCTACCATCTCATCCTTTCCGTACTGCTTGTGGATGTTCCTTAACAACAAACCCGATCCTTCTCCAAGATTGCTTTTATCCATTACCCCTGACAATAGCTTTCCCTTTCTTATCTTTACGATGTAATCGGGATTATTTGAAGTTACTGATCTTGAGACTCCGTCAAAATTGAAATCATCAGGTATTAGCACTGAGAATATTTCCTTACCTGAGACCACTTTCTTGTGCGGTAGTTTTGAAAAGTTGGTCACGCCAATGGACGCCAGCAAGTCAACTGCTTCTTCTCTTGGCAACTCCATTTTCCTCGTCAACAAATAATTTCCAGATATAGCGTCCTGGTTGCAACCTATGATACTTAGACCATATCTCGGGCTTATCAGCTGCGTCTGTACCTCCATCAGTATCTCTGCTTCTGATCTTGCCTCTTCTGTCTGTGGTATGTGTAGGTTCATCTCGTCTCCGTCGAAATCCGCGTTGTAAGGTGCGCACACAGCTGGGTTGAGTCTTAGAGTTAGTCCTGGCAACACCTTGACTCTGTGACACATCATGCTCATTCTGTGGAGTGATGGTTGCCTGTTGAAAAGTGATATGTCTCCATTGCATAAATGTCTCTCGACGATGAATCCTGGTTGTAATTCTTCAAGCAGCTGCTCCTTTGTCTCATCTGTTATTTTCTTCCTCTTACCGTCAGGTCTTATGATGTAGTTTGCGCCTGGATGGACATCTGAACCTTTTTCGACGAATTTTTTCAGGAACTTGATGTTCCACTCAGTCACTTTTTCAGGAAGAGTTAATTTCATGGCTATAACAAGTGGTACTCCGACTTCGTTGATGTTGAGCTTTGGGTCTGGACTGATAACTGTCCTTGCTGAGAAGTTCGTCCTTTTTCCTGCAAGATTGTGCCTTATCCTTCCTTCCTTACTCTTGATCCTTGCTGTTATTGTCTTCAAGGGCTCTCCACTCCTATGCCTTGCTGGAGGGAGCTGGGCAACCTCATTATCAAAGAATGTTGTGATGTGATACTGCGACAAATCCCAAAGATCCTCAATTATTATCTCAGGTGCTCCTGCGTTTATGTTCTCGAACAATCGCTGGTTTATCCTGACAATGTCACCTAGTTTGTGCGTCAAGTCATCTTCGCTTCTCTCACCACTTTCCAATGTGATTGAAGGTCTCATAGTAACAGGGGGTATTGGCATAACTGTTAGTACCATCCACTCAGGTCTCACAGCTTTTGAGTTCATACCAAACACTTCAAGGTCTTCATCTGGGACTCTTTCAAGTCTTGTTCTTATCTCTATTGGCGAAAGTCTCTTCTCATCTTCTAAGAAAGTTGTTGGTTTCTCCAGTCTTATCTTCAGTTGTTTCTCCTTGCAATGAGGACACTTATTGATGGTTCTCAAGCCTGCGATTATCTCAGCCACCTTTTTCCTTCTATCTGCAAGGCCTAACTCTTCTCCTATCACTTCTAAAGTTCCTATATGCTTGTCAATCTTGTCCTGAGGTATTAGTATTCTTCCACAGTCTCTGCAGGTGCTTCTTAGCAAATCTAGAATCTCCTTAACAAATTTTATGTGTATTATCGGCCTTGCCAACTCGATGTAACCAAAGTGACCTATACACTCTTTTAGTTTGCTTCCGCAGGTTTTGCATTTCAATCCTGGATCAATAACTCCTAATCTGACATCCATGAGTCCTCCGTCTACAGGGTACCCTTCTTTGTCATACAGCTCTGGAGTGACTACCTTCGCAGATGCCATCTCTTTGATGAATTTAGGACCCATTATTCCGAAGATTATTGATTGTATCTTTCTGGATATTGTTGGTTGTTCGTCAAGAGTCAATATTTTCCCTCCAGTTTCATTTTTGGATAGACAGTTAATGATTTCAACTCGTCAAGTATTAGTTTGAATGCGTAGCTTATCTCTATGTTTGAAACCTCTGCTTTTTCTCCGCATATTGGGCAGAAGGAGGTCTCTCTTCTATCATCGTAGATAGCTATCAAACCGCACTCCTCACACACAGGCACAATTGTTTTGTCCGAGTCAAATCTCTCTTTTAACAATAGTGCTGTTCCGTGAGCTATGAATGTGTCCTTCTCCATTTCTCCAAGTCTCAGTCCTCCTTCGTTGGCTCTTCCCTCTGTCGGTTGTCTTGTCAATAGCTGTATTGGTCCTCGAGCTCTTGAGTGAATCTTGTTGGCAACCATATGTTTTAGTTTCAAGTAGTACATGTTTCCAATGTATATCTTGGCTTTGTATCTCTCTCCTGTTATTCCATTATACATCGTCTCTGTACCATTCTCCATAAAGCCCATCCCCAACAACTCTTTTCTCAAATCATCTTCGTTCTCTGAATCAAATATAGTCCCATTGACTCTCCTACCTGACAAGGCACCTGTTTTCCCTGCCAAGAGCTCTATCATGTGAGCCATTGTCATCCTAGAAGGTATTCCATGAGGGCTAAATATTATGTCAGGCCTTATCCCTGAGGCTGTGAATGGTATATCTTCCTCAGGAACTAGGATGCTGATAACTCCTTTCTGACCGTGCCTGCTTGTGAATTTGTCTCCAATCTCAGGTGTTCTCTGGCTTCTTAACCTTACCTGGACTAGCCTGTTACCTTCTGAGTTCTCTGTTAATGTGACGAAGTCAACAACTCCTCTCTCTCCGTGCTTCAAAGCCATTGATGACTCTCTTCTGGAGCTGGTTGTCAAATTGTATTCATCCAGTGAACTTAGGAATCTTGGAGGGCTTGTTTTTCCGATTATGACATCCCCTTCCTGAACAACTGCTTCTGGGTATATAATTCCATCATCTTCTAGGAATCTGTAATCGTATTCTGACCTGTAACCCTTTACCTCTTTATCAGGAACAGATACTTCGTCGATTAATCCTCCTGAGTATCTTAACTCCTCAGAAATCGCTGGTCTGTAATAAGTGCTTCTACCCATTCCTCTGTCAACTGAGCCCTTATTGAGTACTATCGAGTCTTCCATGTTGTATCCCTGATATGACATAACTGCTACAACGATGTTTTGCCCTGACGGATGCTTATCATAGTCAAGCGTCCTATGCATCAAGGTATCAACAACCGGGTACTGTGGATAGTGTAATAGATTGACATCCATGTCCATCCTGTTGAAAAAATTAGCGATGTAGAATCCTATTGCCTGTTTTTGGTTTTTTGAACCCTGGCTGAGCCTTACTCCGTGATTATAATTTCCAAAAGGAACAAGAGCTGTTGTGAGTCCCACAATACCTAATGGACTTACTTCGAGATGTGTGTGCTCGCCTATCAACTCTTCCTCTGTGAATGCAACAAAAGCGTTCTCCTCCTCACCGGAATCCAGATAATCAATCACTCCTTGCTTTACAAGGTCGGACCATGTTATCTCATTTTTCTCTAATTGCTGAATGTGTTTCTCTGTTAGCAAAGATTTTCCATCGTTGACAACTATTAATGGTCTGACTGATCTACCTCCACATATCTCTATTCTTACCTCATCTGTATTATTATTATAATGAGCATTCAAGGTTATTGGGAGCTTGCCCATTCTTCTTTCGGAGATTATTCTCTCGATGAAATCCTCTGGATTTTTCACGGTTCCGACGAATTTGTTATCTAAAAATACATCAGTCATTTTACTTCTTCCAACCCCATAGTTTTAAGGGATGATAATACTTTTTCCTCACTCTCTTCCTGTGTAATACTTGTCAGTAAGGCGAGGTTCTTTCTTAAACCAATATTGGTTCCTTCAGGTGTCTCGCTTGGGCAAAGCCTGCCGATGTGAGTTGGATGAAGAGCTCTTGCTTCAAAGTTCTCCTGGCTTGAAGACAGGGGGCTGACAACTCTCTGAAGATGTGACTGTGCCTGCAAGAAGTTCAATCTCTCAATCCTCTGGGAGATACCCTTTCGTCCACCGACCCAGTTTCCTGTAGCCATTGAGCTGTAGATCCTCTGTGTTAATAGTTTCTCTCTGATTATGACTTTTATACTCGGAAATTTTCCTCTCTTAACAATCCTCTGGAAGTTGTAGAGGAAGTCACCTATCAAAACCTTGAGATTGACTCTGAACAGGTCTGCTAGCAAGTTACCTGGCAGTTTCACTCTCTTGTTCATATAATGATCCTTATCATCAGTTGGGAGTTCGTCATTCGATACAAGTATGAACTTCTTCAACATTTTGCATAGGTTGTAAGCCTTCATCATCCTTGACTCCTCCTCTATCCCAAGATGTGGTAACAGATATTTGTCAAGTATCTCAGTCATTCTTGTAAGCCTTATCTCCCTTGATTGTGTGATGCCGACCTTCTTTGCTAGATAATCGATTGAGTCTTCCTCATTTTTGATATCAACAAACTCGTATAGGTTGATTATCGTCTCTGAATTATCACCTAAGTCGACGAATTTCATAATCTCCGCATCTTTTTTCAAACCCAAAGCTTTTATCACGATTATAAGAGGCACCCTCTTCACCCTTGTGAATGTTAAGTAGAAAACACCGTCTTTCATCTTCTCAACTAGGTGTGGTATCTTGTACGAGCCTTTCTCTGAGAAAATCTTACCTACAAATGGACTGACACCAACAGACACTTTATTAACCAAGAATTTGTTAGAAGCCAGATCCTCCACATTCACAACAGCTTTTTCAGTTCCATTGATTATGAAGTAACCACCATCATCATCAGGGTCTTCTCCTTTTTCGACAAGTTCTTTTTTACTTAAATCTGCTAGGTGGCAGTACTTTGACTTAAGCATGATTGGAAGATTACCAATCTGAGTTTTGAAAGACTCTCTCTGAACTCCATTGATATGAGAGCTTACCTCTATAAAAATAGGTGCTGAGTATGAAAGTTTTCTAAGTCTTGCTTCGACAGGATAAATTGCTCTCTTTGAACCGTCTGCTTCAGTTATTTCAGGCTTTGTAACCCAAATCCTGTCAAGCTTTATCTTGAACTCCTCAACATTAGGGGGTATTATTGTTGGCTCGATTTCCCTATTCTCATCAATTATTGTCTGCATCTCTTTATCAACAAACCTGTTGAAAGACCTAATAGAAGATTTAACTATAGAATTCTCTTCAAAAAACTTCTTGATAAGTACGTCTGAATATTTACTCATTAACAACACCCCTGTAGAAGACAGTTGTTCCAGCAGTAGAACTCTTTCTGACAATCTTTATAATGTCCTTTTCCTTGACATTCAGATGTGCGATTGCAGGGTCATTAGCAGGTATCTTTGGAAGCTCTAAAATGTCAACTTGGAACTTCTCCATTAACGCCTTTTTTTCTTTCTCGCTTAGTTTGATATGCTCTGGAATCAGGATGTGCTTGAGTGCTTCTTTTTTCTTTGTCGCCATTTTTTTTGAAAAGTGGTGGGCCGGACGAGATCCAGAACAACCCTTATCAGGATTGACCGGGATAACCCTCCCTTTGGTCGGGACGCTCCGCGTCTTGTTATCATAACTGGGCCGGACGAGATTCGAACTCGCGACCACTTGATTACTTTCACCAACTGAAAGCTCCAAAACCTCCAGTCTTGGTTAAAAGTCAAGTGCTCTACCAGGCTGAGCTACCGGCCCGACGTTAAACGCCCTGGCCGGGATTTGAACCCGGGTCGAAGCCTCGACAGGGCTTCATGATAGTTATCGCGTGAAATCAAGTGATTATCAACGTGCCGAACTACACTACCAGGGCAACAACTGAAGCATCAATGTTATATAGCTAGGTCTATCTTCATAAAATAACTGTTTTAGTGAAGAAAAACCATTTTGATGTGTTTCGAGCTCGTTTTTCGTGGGTGCTAGTGCTTGGAAGAAATAATCCCTTTATAAACCTTGCGTTTTTTTAGTAAAAATCATCATACTTTTTTCAAAAATTGAAAATTTTTGGGAAAGTCTCAGAAATTTGTGTATTTCTGGTTGTATATAAAGTATGAAATCCCGCTAAATATTTAAACTTAGCGGGATTGGTTTT
>JACNFY010000019.1 GCA_014384375.1 Nanobdellati archaeon | reverse complement strand
AAGTGAAAAATACAGTCAAGCAGACATAACTCTGGATTCAAAAAGAATTTATCTAATAAAAGAAGACGATGAAAACCATGCACATGAGCTGTTCATAGGCTCCCTGAACAGGGGCTTTGCAGGACTCGGAATAGTAAGAGATAATCCACTCGATCTTAAGGAAAAATACAATCTGCAGAAGACATCATTTATATGGCTGACAAACACAAAAGCTGAAGGAGTTCCTACTGAGACAAGGATTGATAACCTGTACAAGCTAATTTCGGAGTTTGTCAAGAAGAGCAAGAAAAGCGTCATCCTGATAGACAGACTTGATTATATCCTGACAGAGAATAAATTCGAGGATGTGATAAAAAAGATTTATGCATTAAAAGACCTGGCATTAGCTAACAATTGTATAATAATCATATCTGTTAATCCCGAACTAATGCCTGACGCACAATTGAAAGCCATAGAAGCAGAAACAATTGATTTGTATGGGAAACACTTGAAAAAGAGGGTTGACCTTTCAGAAATGGAGATGAATATGTTGAAGTTCATCAATGATAACAATGTCATAAACAAGCTTGTATCCTATAAAGACATAACAAGCAAGTTTAACATTACAAAACCAACAACAAGAGCAAAGATAAACACCTTGCAAAAACTCGGATTGTTGCAGGTAGAACAGAAAGGAAGGTTCAAATCCCTGAAGATAACTTCAGCAGGGAGAAGGATTATTGGTTAGAGTCTTAATAATATCAGATTTGTATTCCCCATATTCTTTTTTTCAACAACTTCTCTTTCAACAAGCTTCTGCACAGTTCTTGAAACTTGAACTTTTGATATTCCTGAAAGAACAACCATTTTATTCTGTTCAATAGAGTTATTATTATCCAATAATATCTTAACAATTATTCTTTCTTCTCTTGGCACGATTTTCAATACTTTTTCTACTTGTATCCTGTTTATCTTCCATTGGAACATCACCACAATGAAAGCACCTATAAGTATTGACAGAAAAGAAATCCCATAAACAATTAACGGAAGTTGTTCGTTTGTTGAAGATGTATAAATACCGTTAACTATCGCGAACAATACTCCCAAAATAAATACCAAAGTCAATCCTATAACAAGCTTTTTATTATCTATCTCCATCTTTAATCTTTCTCAATCTCTTTTTTGAGATTCTGGTATTCTTTTTGGCTTATTTCTCCAGCTGCAAGCCTCTTCTTCAATATATCCGTAGCAGTTTCATTCTCACCACATTTATACCCAAAACTTCCACTGTTTCTAATCAGCCACCAAACCACTAGAAAGAATAATATCAAAATTATTATCTGGGAAATCCAACCAAAACCCATAAATCCATAGCCCATACTATAGCCGTGCATCATCTTACAAACCTCCGAAAATAGTTATATATCCTAACTTTATATAGTTTTGTAAAAAAACAAAAAAATTAATTTAAGACATCATTGAACAACCAAATCCTCTGCCCATTCCATATCCAAATCTTCCATATCCCATCATTCCAAGTCCGTACCTGCTATAGCCGTTTCGTTCATGAAATTCTTCCATCGCTTCATGATGTTCTTTTGCTTGCTCAAAAGTTTCCTCATCTACAACCCATGGCATCATGTTAAAGCCAAGTTCTTCCCTCATAGCTAGGAGATCGTCATAAGTGCCTTCTTCCATTATCTCCTCCATCTGCTCATGAAATGTTCCTTGAAAACTAAAGCCTCCATGAGCTAGAGCAGACCATGCTAATAGCAACATCGCTACAAGAACCAATGCTACGATTCCAAAGTTTTTGTTTTTCATCAATTCACCTCCGGACCAGATTTGCTGGTCTATATGTATCAATAGCTGAAACGATATAACTACTTTACTGAAACCAGAATTTAAACAGTGAAACGAGTTTATAGTTTCAAGAAACCTTGCCTTTTCCCTATTTTTTCACTATTTTTTATTCTTATTTTTATATATGGTTCACGTTTTAACTCATAAAACGATTTAAATGAAATCAGAAACTGAAAAGACAAGGAAGAAGTACGACCGCGTTTCAAGATTTTATGACTTAATGGAAGGAATGATGGAGTCAGGCCTGACAAAGCATAAAAAAAAGTTATTGAGTAAAGTGAAAGGCGATGTGCTTGAGATAGGAGTGGGGACTGGCAGGAATCTAGGATACTATAATAATAAAGCTAATGTTACTGGAATAGACCTGAGTCCTAAAATGCTTTCTAGAGCAATAAAAAAAGCCAAGTTAGCAAAGAGAAACTATTCATTGCTAGTCATGGATGCAGAGAACCTTAAATTCAAGGACGAATCTTTTGACTACATCGTTTGCATAGGTGTCTTATGCTCAATCCCTAACCCTGTCAAAGCTCTGGATGAGATGAGAAGAGTTCTGAAGCCAAAAGGGGAAATACTTATGCTGGAACACATGCTTAGCGATAATAAGCTAATATATTTCCTTGAAAATATTTTTAATCCAATAACCAAAGGTTTCTTCGGATTTAACATAAACAGAGATACCTTGTCCAATATAAAAAAAGCACACTTGAGAATCTGTGAAAAAGATAATATAGCGATGCATGATGTCTTCAAAAAATTGGTAGTTGCAAAATGATTGCGGAAATAAAATGTCCAAATTGTGGATTCATCAAAGAGGTAGAAGTACCTAAAAACCAATGCATCATCTCTTATAACTGTAAGAACTGTGATTATCTGATGAAAGCTACTAATGAGAAAGAGTGTTGCGTAATATGCATGTTTTCAGATAAGAAATGCGGAATTAAAGCGGAGGTGTAAGAATGGTTTTTGGATTGTTCTCAAAAACAGACCCTATCTGTGGGATGAAGGAAGAGAAAGGTAAAGGAACTTACAAGCATAACAAGTGGTTCTGCCATGAGAACTGCCTAAAGGAATTCGAGAAAGGAATGCATAAGGCTGAGAAAAAGCATAGCGGACATGATTGCTGCCATTAATTATGTTAAAGCGAGTGTTTTACTATGATTAAAAACCTGAAAGAAAAAATGGTAGGAGCAACAGGGAGTGTTTCTGGAGTTACAAGCATACTCGGCTCTTGGCAAGTTTGTCACAATCTATGCCTAGGAATTATAGCTATCTTAGGAATCATAGGAATAACTATCGTAGGGATGCCCTTACTGTTCTTGACAAAGGTAGCTGTACCATTCTGGATAGTAGCTTTCATACTTTTACTGGTAACAATAGGTTTTTATGTCAAGAAAAAATGTATTTCCAACAGGCTAATAATGTTCAACTCAGGACTTATCATTGCAGGAATTCCCTTTCAGCCACTTCAAAGCTTTTCAAAGTTTTTTTGGTTGATTGGAGGAGCACTAGCAATTACAGGGGTCTCTCTTTATATCAATGATAAAATACAAAACAAGATGAAAAAATGAACATACGAGTCTACCCGCCTATTGTTGCAATTCTTTATCTTATAGTATCTTTAATATTAAATTATTTTTTCTCTGGAACGAAAATAATTCCTTCCCCATACAATTACTTCGGAAGTGTTATTATAGTTGCGAGTTTAATTTTTATGATTTTGGCTTTCAGAACATTTAAGAAAAAAAGCACAACTCATGACCCTTTTGGTAAACCTACAGCACTAGTTACGTCTGGTCCTTTCAGTATTAGCCGCAATCCTATGTATTTAGGATTATTTCTTATACTAATAGGAATTGCTTTTTTTATAGGAACTATCCCTCTATTTCTTGCTCCTCTAGCATTTCTCCCGACAATAAACATTACTTTTATCTTTAATGAAGAAAGAAAACTCAAGCACATTTTTGATCAAAAATACACAGATTACAAAAATAGTGTGAGGCGTTGGTTATAAAAAATACTAAAATAAGGACTAATAAAATGAAGAAGAATTTTGAAAACTATTTTTTATATGGGTTTTTGATTTTAGCAGTCGGAGCCATGGTCTTGGCTTTTACTGGTTTTACATTTGACACAACTAATAATATAGGAAAAACAGACACCAAAAAAAACACGGAAGCTATAGAAGAATCAGGTTTCAAGTTGATTTCCTCAGGTAGCACAGACCCTGGAGAAGTTTCTGTTGATTTAAAGCCTCATGAAGCAAAAGACGGTAAACTTGAAGTCGATATTTCTGTAAACACACACTCTGTTGATCTGGACCAGTTTGACTTGAAAGAGATAACAACACTTGAGTTTGATGGCAAATCGATTAATCCAACCTCTGCAATGGTTCTGAGCGGACATCATAACTCCGGAACACTAGTCTTTGATGTTGGTAAGGACATAGATAGTTTTACAATCAAAATAATAGGAATCCCAAAAGTTGAAGAAAGGGTTTTCGAATGGAGGTAAATAGGATGAAGAAGAGCAAAAAGAAAAGCAAGGTTTTGTTTGGTGGAATAACAGTTTTAGCTTTAGTTATTTTATTTGGATTTGCAGCGATTATAAAAAACAATAGCCAGACTATTGATTTCAGTTCGTTGGATAATTTCAATGGAGAGATGAAGATATTCAAATCTATGTATTGTGGCTGCTGCGGATTGTATGTCGACTATGTCAAGAAGAAAACTGACTTAAAAGTCGAGATTATCGAAATTGATGAAGTTACTCCGAAAAAAGATGAATATAAAATCCCGGATAATCTGCGTAGCTGTCACACAGCAGTTATAGGCAACTATTTTGTAGAGGGGCATATTCCTGTAGAAGCAATTTTCAAGCTAATGGCTGAGCAGCCAGATAT
This sequence comes from Nanobdellati archaeon, assembly GCA_014384375.1. GTDB lineage: Archaea > Nanobdellota > Nanobdellia > Woesearchaeales. The sequence continues at coordinate 162,337 of JACNFY010000019.1, read as the reverse complement.
CGCAGGTATCGCGATGCCAGGTATGCCCTCTGGCTCACCTGGTATGCCAGGAAGTAAAACTGAACCATTTGTGATTTACGTTGTGAATAAAGATGGAACTTCCTATGAGTTCATGAAATTATAAGAATGAAGATGACTTGGAAAAGATTATTGCCATTAATTCCTTTCTTTTCTATTTTTCTAGTTAAGAAAGCAGAAGCTCATTGCCCATTATGCACTATTGGGGCAGGAGCTGCTGCCGGCGGAGCTGCTTTACTCGGTGTTAATCAGGGAGTTATAGGAGTATTCATAGGAGGGTTTGCTGTGTCTATGGGTTGGTGGGTTGCTAGGTTGATTAAGAAACAGTTTATCCCATTCCAAAAATGGGCTTTGATACTTCTTTCCTTTGTGCTCACAATTTTTCCCATATTACCGATTATGAGTGATGTCCATGCCACATATATCTCTATTATGGGAGACTATGGTTCGTTATTAAATAGGACTTATTTGTTAAACATATTTTTAATTGGCAGTATAATCGGTGGAATAATAGTCTCATCAACACCTTGGCTTAGCAGCAAGATAACCAAGCTTAGAAAAGGAAAGATGGTTCCTTACCAAGGAATAATTCTTACTTTGCTTTTGTTAATCATAACCGGAGGTATTATTCAACTGGTGATATAAATGACAAATATTTTTTTCATACTCATAAGCATAACCGTCTTGTTTTTTGTATTGCTTTTTTTAAAAGAGTTGCTTTCTAGAAGATTAAAGGAAAAGTTCTGCGTTATATGCGCTGCTGTAAGCCTTACCTGGATAACTCTTCTCATCCTTTATTGGATGGATATTTTTAACAATCAAATCATTTTGGCTCTACTAATAGGAGAATCTACTGTTGGCATTTTTTATCTTGTAGATGCTCGGGTAAAAGATAAACTCAAAATGTTTCGATTACCTTTTCTACTGACATTAATAGTCATAGGATATTCTTTAATAGTAGTTCCTGAAGATATAGTTAAAACTGTTATTTTTTTACTTGTTCTATGGCTCATTTTTAGCATAATATATTTATATAGTAATAATAGAAAGATTAATTATTTCGTAAAAAAACTATTGGAGTGTTGTAAAAGATGGTGAATAAAATTAAATAAATAAGGAGGTAGAAAAATGAAACGGATATTAATACTTGGTGGTGGAACTGGTGGCTTAGTGGCTGCTAATGAACTCCGTAAAAAACTAAGCAAAGAACATAAAATTATCTTAATTGATAGAAATGATAAACACATTTATGCCCCTTCTTTTTTATGGCTAATGCTTGGAAAGAGAAAAGCACAAAAAATACAGAAGCCTCTTAAGCTTGTTAAAAGAAAAGGTATTGATTTCGTTAATGAAGAAATCATAAAAATACTGCCTGAAAAGAAAATTGTTAAAACAACGAGGAATGAATTTGATTATGATTATCTCATAATCTCTCTTGGTGCAGAACTAGCTCCTGAGAATATTAAAGGTCTTTCTAACGCAGGTTATAACCTTTACCAGCTTGAAGATGTTGAAAGATTAAGAGATGATTTAAAAAAGTTTAAGGGTGAAAAAGTGAGTATTGTAATATCTTCTTTACCATTCAAATGTCCTGCTGCACCTTATGAAGCAGCTTTTCTTCTTGATGAATATTTTGATAAGAAAGGCGTTAGGGAAAAAACAGAAATTAGCATTTTTACTCCAGAAGCATTACCAATGCCTGCAGCCGGTCCAAAAAACGGTGAAATAATCAAATCAATGTTAGAATCAAGAAATATTCGTTTTAATCCAGAGACTCAGCTTGTATCTGTTGATTCAAATAAAAAAGAGATTCAATTTAAAGACAAGACACCTGTTAATTATGATCTGCTGATATTTGTTCCTCCTCATAAGGGACCTGAGGTTATTATAAATTCAAACTTAGGTAATGAAATGGGGTGGATTCCGGTAGATAAAAACACTCTTAAAACAAACCACAATAATATTTTCGCAATTGGTGATGTTGCCTCTATCACTCTTTCTTCCGGCAAACCTTTATCCAAGGCAGGAGTTTTTGCTCATTTTGAAGCTGAAGTAGTAGCAGATAACATAGCTGCAGAAATAAAAAGGTTAAACGCTGATAAAAGATATGATGGACGTGCTTATTGTTTCCTAGAGCTTGGTTATGGAAAAGCTGGTTTTGCTGGAGGCAATTTCTATGCTGAACCAGTTCCTGCGATAAAGATGAGGAGACCTGGAAGATTGTGGCATTTGGGAAAGTTATTGTTTGAAAAATACTGGTTTTGGAAATGGTTTTGATTTGGAGGCAATGAAAATGAATAAAAGTTTGATTTTGGTTTGGATGTTAGTATTGGTTTCTTTCTTGGTATATGGTCATGGAAACGAGACTTTTGAAGAGGCAGAGCAGATTTTAGAAGACAAGATTGCATGTGAAGATTTAAGTAAAGAACAGCTTGAAAGTTTAGGAGATTACTACATGGAGCAGATGCATCCTGGAGAGGCTCATGAATTAATGGATGAGATGATGGGTGGCGAAGGCTCTGATAGTTTGAAACAAATGCATATTCAGATGGCCAAAAGGCTTTATTGTAATGAAGACATTAGCGGAATGATAGGTGGAGGCATGATGAATATGATGATGGGTGGTGGAAATATGATGGGTCCTAATATGATGTACGGTTATGGACGGAATAACTTCAGTCTTTACAATTCTAGACTAATGAGCCTAATAACAGTTTTCATTTTAGTAATAATTGGTTTGGTTATAAATGCCAATACAAAGAAGAAATAAACTTTGAAAAATTCAAGGAATACGAACCTATTATCCTAGGATAGGCCTTGGTCTCGTATTTCCTTCCAGTTTACTTTCAAGAAGTGTGCTGAGCAGCTGAAGCAAGGATCATAGGCTCTTATCAGCTTCTCTATCTCCAAGGTTATGTAGTCTTTGTTCTTATTAACTGCTAGCATATCATTAATATATGCAAGTATGTGTTCTTCCATGCTCCTCAAGTTTTGCACTGTCGGCGTTATTATATTGCATTCTTTCACATATCCCTTCTCATCGAACTCGTACTCATGGAACAATATGCCTCTAGGCACTTCTGTTGCTGCTCTTCCAAGTCCTGCTCTTGTTTCGAACTCCACTATTGGCTCTGGCCTGAACTCGTTTTCTTCAAGAATCTGAATAGCAGTATCTAACCAGTAGACAAGCTCGACTGCCTGGGCAACATTGTTATGAAAAATATTCTTGCTTGGAAAAAGTATGTGATTCTTAGATAAGATTCTCTTTATATCATATCCTATGTTTCTATAATTAAGATTAATTCTTGATAGGGCTCCTGTAACATATCCTTTCCCATTCCTCACAGCAAACTTTGCTGTTGAGTGCTTTACAATATACTCTTCTATGAAATCAACATAGTTATGCGAAGTTGTCTTCAAACCTTTATCAGATATAATCGGTCCTTCAAGCAAAGGCTGTCCTTTCTCTCTGTAAAGCGCAATATGCTCAGAGTTAATCTCTAATATCGGATAATTCAACTCTGAGAAAAACTTTAATGTTTCAATTGCATAATGTCTACTTTTTTTCAATAAAGAAAGCAGACTTTCTATATTTTTTTTTGATGGAACACGTGTGAATCCACCAACCACTGAGGAAACAGGGTGCATCTGCCTTCCACCGATTTTAGTAACTATTTCATTTCCTACTCTCATTAAATTTAGGGCTCGTTCAATCTCTTTCTTGTACTTTGGAGCCATTTCAATTGCTGATTCATAACCAAGATAATCAGGTAATGCAAGAAAATACAGATGTGTTGCATGGCTTCTTAGTCTTTCACCTATACTCATCAACTCTCTCAATAACCTTGTTTGCTCAGAAACCTGTATTCCAAAAGCATCCTCAGTAGCCTTCAACGAAGTCATACTATGACCAACACTGCAGATGCCACAAATCCTGGTTGTTATCTCTTTTATTTCATCATATTTTCTACCAACAACTATTCCTTCAAAGAATCTAGCTCCCTCAACAGCTCCCAAATTGCACTTCACCAGTTTGCCATCTTCTATCTCAACATCCAGGTTAGCGTGTCCTTCGACTTTTGTAATATGATTAAGTGTTATTTTCTTACTCATGTTCAAAAACCTCTAGTTTTTTAACATTCAAACAATCAAAAACCTTTAAAGGTTTTTGTGTCCCAAAAAGCTCTGCTTTTTGTGAAATCTTTGATTTTTGTTATCTTATATCAGCTCCTAACTCCTCAAATTTCGCTCCTGCATATTTCTGCAATCTCTGTTTTACTAACTCTTTTGGAATTCCATTAGCTTTTAATAGTTTAAGCATCTGTGGTATGTTTGCATCTTCTAAAGGTCCGTGACAACCAGTGCATCCATGGTTCACAACTGGACATAGAGCATCGCAACCTCCTCTTATCATTGGTCCAAGGCATTCCTTCCCATCCTCTAACAAACATTTAATCTCTCTTTGAGTGCACTCAACGCATACTGGCTCGTTATAAACAACAGGTTTCATATCCATCAAGAAATGTTGCATCATCCTCAGGAACTCAATCTCTTCAGGCGGACAGCCACTTATCCTGTAGTCAATCCTCACATGTGCTTCTAAAGGTGTTGGTTTTAATGGAGTATTTTCTCCAGTCAAATTTGATTTATCCTTGTAAACAGCCTCCTCAACTTGTTTTTCATCCATAAAAATCTTTATTCCAGGAACATTACCATGCGTTGCACAGGTTCCCCAAGCAACAAGGAACTTTGACTGCTCTCTCCATTTTTTCAAATTTTCCAAGTCCCTTTGACTTGCAACCAGTCCTTCAACAAAGCAGATATCATAAGGGCCTTCCTCGTTCTTTCCTTTTATCATAGGCGCAGCAACTAGGTCAATCTCTCCTAACAATTCTAATAGCTTATCTCTTATGAAGTATATAACTAGCTGACAACCAGCGCATCCTGTAATTGAATGGATTGCTACTCTTGGCTTTTTCTTTTCAGACGAACTACTCATCTACTCCTTTCACCTCATCATACCTAAATACAGGTCCATCGATGCAAACATACATCCCGTTTATCATGCAATGTCCACACTTCCCTGTTGTGCACTTCATATGCCTCTCAAAGCTCACCCAAATCTGATTATCATGAAATCCTTTGTTTTCCAGAATCCTTATGCTCTTTTCCATCATCACATGCGGGCCGCACATCAACACCTCTGTATTATTAACAGGTAGCTCTGCTTTTTCCAAGATACCTGTTACAAACCCTACTGGACAATTGAAAGGGTTCTCACCCATTGCCTCATCAACCGACAGGTTCATATGATAAACTTTCTCCCACTCTCGAATCTCATCCTTGAAAAGGACATCGTCAGGGCTTCTAAAACCAAAGAATAAATATATTTCTCTATAATCCAAGCGGTGTTGGTCGATATATTCTATTATGCCTCTCAAAGGCGCTAATCCACAACCACCGGCAATTAGGATAAGATTTTTACCTTTGAGTTCATCTATAGGATATCCCTTTCCATAGGGTCCTCTGAGATGTATCTTGTCACCTTTCTTCAATTTGGATATTGCTTCAGTCACATTCCCAACTATTCTAATATTCAGGTCCAACACTTTATTGTTATATGAAGCGCTTGAGATAGGTGCTTCTCCTATGCCTGGAATACTAACCTCTACAAATTCTCCTGGTTTTGGATTGAGACGTGTTTTTATTCTGAGCATTATATTGTCACCTGTTTGCTCTACCACATCCGTAATCCTGTATCTCTTAGCTTGATATATACTGTTCATTTGAAATCCTCATTTATAGTTTTGTTCATTTTTTTAAAAAAATTAATGCTCAATAAATTTATTTATTGTTGTTACAAAGTCTATCTTTGAATGACAGTACTCAATACATCTTCCACAACCTGTGCACATGCTTCTATCGAATTTGTCCTCAAAGAACTGCACCTTATGAAGCACTCTGTGCCTATACCTTTTCAGCCTTGTATCCCTAAAAACATGTCCACCAGCTACCTCTGTAAAATCCTTTGAATGGCAGGAATCAATCTTCCTGAGCCTCTCACCGTCTCCAGTCTTAGGATTGACTCTGTCATACATGTCAAAACAAAAGCAAGTAGGACAAAGTATGGTGCATCGCTGGCAACTAACACATAAGTCATTATCTTTCTCCCAGTATTTGTCAGCAAAGAACGGCCATAGGTTTTTCTTGTCAAGTTTCTTCTCTGTCTTTGGCAATGGGTAGTCAAACCTGTCTTCTGGCAGATGTTTTACAAGCATGGCACCGTAATCTGTGTGAACATCTATGTAGTAATCCTTCTCTCTCTCATGAAGCAATAAGTCATAAGCTTCCTTTTTCAAATCCATAGAGCCACAGAAGCAATACTCAGAAGGACTTGTCAAGCAGTTAACACCTATGATTATGGTGTTCTCTCTTTTCTTCTTATAGTTTTCATCAGGGTATTTATGATCCAAGAAAAGCTTATCAAGTATCGCAATGCCATTGATATCACATAGTCTTGCCCCGAATATTATCCTTTTCTTTGGTTTCTTCTCTATCACCTTTGTATTTCCGTTCTTTATCTTCAGCAATGTTTCTTTGTTTGGCAAGAAGTATTTCTTTATTGGAAAGAAAGGATTGCCACCTTCAAGATTGATATCATCAATATCCTCGACAACCTCAAACCTTGTCATGTCAGTTGTTATAGGTGCAACAAGTTCAGCTTTGCTCTTCAACAACTGAAGAAATTTCTTGTAATCCTCTTTTTTCAAAACCCTTCCCATTCAGAAGAAATTAATGATTTGATTATTAATAAATCTTTTTATTGCTATTTTTTCCCAAGATATACTCTTTCTATTTTTTCTTTCTTTGCAAACTTTCTCAATAATTCTTGTATCTCGCCGTGAAACTCCTTGTTTTCAAAGGATTTTTCCAGCTTGAAAGAATCAATTCTTGAGAATTCATTCCACAAACCAAGTTTCTTTACCATGTCAACAAAGTCTTGATAGTTATAATCTGTTGTTTTTGGAAACTTATGTACTTCTTTACTCCATATCTTTGCTCTCTGCTCTGTGCCGAAAACTGCATTCACTCCTTCCTTTTCTGCAAATGCTATTATTCTATCCCTTAAATCTTCTATTCTCCTTTGGATATCTGCCTCTTCTGATTTAAACTTGGCATACTCATCCACCAACTTTACACCATCATCATCTTCTGGGACATCTTTAGTCTCAATTTCGTAAAGGTGCTTCCACTCAGGGCATATAGGTTTATATTCACACCAGTTGCATAAAGGAGAAACTTTTAGAGGAAATTCTTTGCAAGCTTCAATCTCTTGTATTATCTTGATAGTTTCTTCTTTTAGTTTCTGTAGTTCTTCATCTGTTCTTTCGCTGTGAAGCTCCTTGTTGAAAGCTAAGAAATGCCATACAAGCTTCACATCTTTTGCTTCTCTATACTGTTCCTTGATTGCTATTGCGTATAAAGCTAACTGCCTATCATCATCTAAGTATTCCTGCAATGGTAAGTTGCTTGCAGTCTTATAATCATGGATTTCATACACATCTCTTTTTGAATCAAGTCTGTCTATGTATCCTTGAACAAGGTATTTTCCCTCTTTATCAAGCTTTATCTGTATATGAATCTCTGTGCCTATAGTTGTTGCTTGATCGAAAGGCTCATAATAATCATAATATTCTGAGACAAACTTCTTTGCCATGTCGAGATAGTTCTGCTGGGTGTATTCTTTCCTCACGATTAGTATATCATCATCCCACTGCTTCTTCCACTCGTTTTCTAGGAAGTTTATCAGCTCCATCTTTGTCGGCTTCTTCTGATGTTTCAAGTCCTTGTATAGCCTCTCCAAAGCATCGTGAACCCTGCTTCCCATGAACATCTCCACAGTGGCTTTTATCTCTGGTTCCAACTTATCGATGTACTTGAACTTGAACTTCATCTTGCACTTCTCAAAAGTAGATATCCGGGAATGCGAATATACAGTCATTAAAACCGTTAATCAAGAAGCCTTTTTATGTTTAACCCATGGATGACTAGTGGTTATCGGAATATTTTCGAAATTTATCAGATTAAGTTTATTAAGCAGAATTCTAGATTATTTATTATGTTCAAAGGAAAAGAAGTTCAAGTTGCACTTATTGGAGATGCTAAGAAAACTTATTTATTTCTTAAAAAAGAGGTAAAAGAAGAGTTAGAAATAAGAAAAATAGGAACTGAAAATCAAACAATACTGAAATCTATAGAAAAAACTATTGAAAAATTAAAAGAGAACCCTCAATATGGCACTCATATAAAGAAAAAACAGATTCCAAAGTATTACATTGAGAAGCTTGATGTTAGAAATTTATGGAAATGTGATTTGGCAAATTTTTGGAGATTAATTTACTGGATAGATGGATTAAATCAAGTTAAGATAATAAGTTTTGTTGTTGATATAATGAATCATAAACAATATAACAAAATTTTTGGCTATAAGAAAAGTTAGAATATCAACGCTTCCTTCATGAGTTTCTTTGCTTTTTTGCTGTTAGAAGCTATCCATTGTATCCCTTTTGGTCCTTGGATTATCTTGTTTGATACTTCCAAATAATCCAAAACTGTGGTCAAACTCTTATTATTTATTTTCCCATTCAAGCCACGAATAATGGCTACTTTAGAGAACAAGTCAAAATGATTATCTGATAGAAATTTTTCTACCATCAAGACAGTTTTTAGGGTCGGGTAAAATCTTTTTTTAAATGAGTATTGATTCATATAAGACTAGTTAATACTCTTTTATATTTAAATTTTATGTTTTTTCTAGAAAACTAACTATTTTTTCCTTAGCTTTCTCTTTGTCGTAATTAAGCGGTATCCCTATTATCTTGACTTTGTTTATCTTTCCTAAGCTCTCCATCAATCCAAGGAAGAAAGTAACATCAAAGTCGTGCAATGAAAACATTCTATGAGGATTCAACAACTTCAAATTATCAAAGACTTTAATTTCATCAATGCCTTCAACAACATCCATTATGTAATCAAACTTCTCTTCCATTATCTGCTCTGGAGAACTGCAAATGACAAACTCAGCTTCATCCTTTAATTCTTTTGCTATTTCAACAGCTAAAGAATCATACTTCAAGTATGGATTGCCGAATGCTAACACTCTCATAGTAGAATACTATATTACAAACCTTTTAAAATTTTACTCAAATTGTTTTGAGATAGATATTTATATATAACAACTGTTTCCTCTCATCATGGCTCACGAAATAAGGAATAGAATCATAAGAGATCTCATGCACAAACCAGGAATGGGCTTTAATGAGCTTTGGAAAAAAGAGGGTGACAGCAATAAATTCGCATATCACCTCAAGGTCATGGAAGAAGACGGATTGATTGAGAAAAAAGATAACAAATACTTCCTCGCTCATGAAGGAAAAAAACAAGCTGTTTTTATCGATGGAGAGACTGGCAAGAAGCCTGAAAATCCTTTGGTAGCTCTTTTATTAGTTGTTTTTGACGGCGATAAAATTTTGCTGCATGAACGATTAAAGGAACCATTCTACGGTTATTTCGGATTTGCAGGAGCTAAAATGGAGTTTGGTGAGAAAATTCTTGGATGTGCTGCTAGAGAGTTGAAAGAAGAGACAAATCTTGAAGCTGATATGAAGATTGCAGGTTTGATAAATTTCACAACCTACAATAATGGTAAACTAGCCTATCATCATGTTCAGTTCGTGGTTAAATGCACTAATCCTAGAGGAACCCTTAAGAAAGAAGATAGAGAGGGAAAATACTACTGGGTTGATAAAGAGGATTTTATGTCAAAAAAATTATTCCCCGACGACCCGTATATCTTCGAATGGCTAGATACAGGTAATTTCTTCATAGCTGAAATGGAACGATTTCAAGAAAACGATGAATTCAAGGATGTAAAAACTAAGAATATTTACTGGTATGGCCCTATTGACAATTCAAAAAATTTATAAAAAATAAGTTTGTATTCTTTTTTTATGAAAAAGGGGCTATGGTTGGTTTTCTTAACAGCGGTAATTTCAGGAGTTTCGATATTCGTAAATGCCTTTAGTGTTAAAGGGATAAATCCTTACATCTTCACAGGTGCTAAGAACTTCATTGTTGGAATACTGTTGTTCTCTATAATATTACTATTTAGGAACTTTAAAGAGTTAAAGAAATTAAAATCAAAGGATTGGAGGAACCTAGTAACTATTGGCTTGATTGGAGGTAGCATTCCTTTCCTGTTATTTTTTAAAGGTTTGAAGATGGCTACATCTGCCCAAAGTTCTTTTGTTCATAAAACAATGATTGTCTGGGTGGCTATTCTAGCAACGCTGTTCTTAAAAGAAAAAATCAATACTAGAATTGTTTTTGGAGCTATATCATTATTATTAGGAAATTTTTTATTATTAAAACTAGTATCATTTAATTTCACACCAGGAATTCTACTAATATTCACAGCCACTTTGTTCTGGGCTTCTGAAATAACATTCTCAAAGCACGTCTTGAAGAAATTATCTGGCAATATAGTTGCTTTTGGCAGAATGTTCTTTGGCTCATTGTTTATACTTTTGTTCTTATTATTTACAAAACAGTTTTCAATTGCTTTCACACTAACATCTGCGAAACTTATCTGGATTTTGGTAACATCTGCTTTCCTGCTCGGTTATGTAACAACCTTCTATAACGGGTTGAAATTGGTCAATGCAAGTACTGCTGTTGCAGTGCTTGCACTTGGCTCTGTTATTACAACTATACTTAATCTTGTGTTCTTAGATAAATTAGTAACTATAACCCAAATGGTTGGAATGGTTTTACTAGTATCAGGAGTTATAATATTCACTGTTAGCACTCAAACAATTAAGAAATTCTACTCAAGCTTCTCAACTGCAAAGCCTTGATGAATTATTATAGTATCCCCAACCTTTGCTTCTGGTAGGATCTCTGCTAGAACATTTCTCTGCCTATGGCCATATTCAACTGTTAGAATATCTCCCTCTTTATGAACAACTTTTCCTTTGTACACCTTGCAGAAATCTCTAAATTCTGTGCTAAACTTCTCATAGTTTCCTTCTTTAGAATCTATATACATATTATGGTCCTCAAGAAAATACTTTCTTATAACATCAACATCCCATGTATCTTTCTTCATCTTCTCAGCTACTTGAGCTATCCTTCTAAAAGCAGCTGGAAATAATATAACCAGCTCTGCTCTATTCATAACCTTATTTTGAAGAGTGTTTTTTCTTAACTCTTCAAATTTCTTCTCATCTATGCTACCCATCTCCAACAAAGTATGAGCACAAGGAAAAGAATACTTCAAAAAGTATTGCTCAGGCTTCATCTGTCTCATTCCAAACCTCAATTATTCTTTTTGCTTCCTTTTCAGGAATCTTCTCCATTACAAACTTTGCACTGACAATTACATAATCTCCGACTTTAACATCCTTCTTCAGAGTAAGCGAAGCTTCTCTCTTCTCACCCTGATAGTCAACAACAGCTTTATCTCCTTTTATCTTGACAACTTTTCCAGGAACTGATAAGCACATCTATTCCACCTCAACTTCTTTCAATATTATCTTATCACCATCAAGTATTTTTGGCATCATAGCCTTGCATTTTGGACACTTAAATACAGTATGGTCATGTCCTTTCTCAACAATATCTGGTTCTCCTTTATAATCACACACCTCACATTTTATAGTTGCTTTCTTTTTTGTAACAGTTATATTCCAATCAGTTAATGTATTTAAAACTTCTTCCATCTCATGAGCAGGTAAATGACCTAAATCACCAACCTCCACAACTATGCCTTTCACTTTTCCATGCTTTGTCGCTTCTTCAATAATGACTTTTGCTATTGTATGCTCATGCATGTTTACTTTAAGAGCTTCTTTATCTTCTTCATATTATCGATAAAGTACTCTACCTCTTCTTCTGTATTGTAAATATAGAGTGATGCTCGAATACTTCCTTTTATCTTATGCTTGTTGAACCATGAATGCACACAGTGAGCGCCGCTTCTTACCATTACATTAGCAGAGTTGTCAAGCAACAAAGCAATCTGATGAGGGTCCTCTTTTCCAATGTTGAAGCTTGTAATACAATTCCTTTTCTCTGCTTCAGGACCAATGATACTAACATCACCAATCTCTTCCAAACCATTAGTTAATTTACTTGTCAGTTTTATTTCATGTTTCTCAATATTTGTCTTTCCAATCTTGCTTAAATAGCGTGCTGCCTCTGCAAAGCCAATAATTCCAGCGTAGTTCTGCAGACCTGCTTCAAAACGTTCAGGAACGTCCTCCCAAACCTGACTTGTATAAGTTGATTCTTTGACTGTCTCTCCACCAACAATAAATGGATTTAATTTCTCTAAAAGTTCTTTTTTCCCATATAAAGCTCCTATTCCTGAAGGACCAAGCATCTTGTGGCCTGAGAATGCTAGGAAATCAGCATCTAACTTCTTCACATCAACCTCTTTATGAGGCACTGACTGTGCTGCGTCAAGCATGACTAAAGCGTTGTTCTTGTGAGCTATCTTTATTATCTCCTTCGCAGGATTTGTCACACCATCCAGATTTGAAGTATGCACTATAGAAACTAGTTTTACATCCTTAACCTCTCTTTCAAAAGATTCTATGTTAAAAGTATTATCTTGTCTTGACCCCAGAACCCTTAATCTAATAACTCCTTTCTTCGCCAGTAACTGCCATGGCAACAGATTAGAGTTATGCTCCTTATCAGTTATCAGCACTTTATCTCCTTTCTTGAAATTGAAAGAGTTTGCAACAAGATTTATCGCTTCTGTGGTGTTGCGTGTGAATATAATTTTTTCTTTTCTCTTAGCATTTATGAATTTCCTTATCACTTCCCTTGACTTAGCAACCTCTTCTGTCACCTTATTTCCGAGCTGATGCATGCTCCGTCCTGCACAAGCAGGAAACTCATAGTAATACTTATTCATAACTTCAACAACTTGCTTTGGCTTCAAAGTTACACAAGAATTATCAAAGTAGACAACTTTTTTCTTTAGAATTGGAAAATCTTTCCTTACCTTATCAACCCTTAACCCCATAGAGAAAAAATATTGTAGGATTGTTTATATAGTTTTTGTAGAATAAAGAAAAAAAAATCAAGGAGTTATCCACATGCTCCTCCTGTAGGTGGCGCTTGCTGTTGCATTGGTTCTTGAACTGTACCACTACATTCCTCTGGCGCATCCTCAAATGCAGCGCACAATGCTGCTAAGTAGCCATTTGCAGTTCTCTGTCCATTGTATTGTGCACCATCGATGAACACTGCCGGGCTTCCTCTGACTCCAAGCTTGTCTCCCAATGCTTTATCTGTATACATCAATACTACTCCCTCATCTGCTTCGCATACGCTTATTAGCTCTGTATCTAAGCCTAATGATTCTGCAACTTCAACCCAGCAAGCGTCAGCATTTTGTGAGTTACACTGCTTGTTCATTGCTAATGCAAACTCAAACCATTTTTGCATGTCATAATATTTTGCTACGCAAGCTTCCCTTATATCTTGGTTTAACTCAACTATCCCGTGCATTGAGCAAATAACATTGTCTTCTGCCAAACAAAAGTCTGGGTAACCAGTCGCGTAATCACTGTATATGACATAGTGTGGTTTGAATTCTGCTTTGTCTTTTAGTTTCTCATATACTGGTGCGATTGCTTCTTCTGCCATATTACCATAGGGACAGTAGCTCATGACAAAGAAGTCTATCTGGGGTCTGTTATCTCCCTTGACAACTCCTATTGATACGAAGAACTCTGCTTGTTTCTCTTCATCAATAAACCAGCTTGCACCTGTTATTGAATCTCTCAACCTGTAACCATCTGCTGAAATTACAAATGCTCCTATTACTTGAGTGTTTGTTTTCCAAGTGTTTGTCTCTTCAATTTTTGATTCAAAGATGAAAGCTGGAAGGTACACCAAGCTGTGTTCTTCCACTAGTTTTTTCCCATCTTTGCTATCAACATCTACATATTCAAAACTTGCTCCTGGGAACAACTGCTTTGACACAGAAACTATTCTGGAAGTATCGCAATTAGGACATTCATCATCTGTCAGAACTATAACTTTCATAGGAACTGGTTTTGGTATGTTGGCGCAGCCTTCATGTTCATAGTCAAATATTTCACATATTACTCTTGCGAACTCCATCTCTGACCTTCCACCATTGTAGCTTTCACCGTTTAGATAAATAGTTGGGCTTGCACCAGCACCAACTCTTGCTGTTTCTGCTTCACTTGCTTTCAACAGCTCAACTCCTCTCTCATCTATACAAGTAGATACTGCTTTTTTGTCAATACCAACTTGATCCGCGCATTTTGAGTATTGTGACTCAGCATCTCTATAGTTCTCGTTAAAACATAGCAAGTAGTCATAGTATAGATCTGGATTTAATTCTTGTATGCATACCTGCCTCATATCCTCATCAACTTCTGCTTGTCCATGAAGGCTTCGAAAACCTTCTCCTTGAGAATTAACTATGAAGTGTATATTATACTCTACATCATCTTCGAATCTTCTAACTGCTTTAATAGCTTCGTTCTCTGCCTGTACTCCATATGGACATTGACTCATGACATACATGTCCAGCACAACCATCCCATCTGAGAATTCATCAGGACTTTTTATCTCAGTTATGTCTGATATCGGAATGGTGACTCTTTCACCTGTAGAGGTTTCTACAATGCACGCTTCTTGCTCTGGTAACAACTCTTTAATAACTCCGGACAACTCATTATTATCTATTTTAAATGTGATCTCATCATTGACATCTAAGTCTTCTATTGAGAAATCATTCTTTGAAATTCCTAATGCAATAAATAATACTACGAGAATAATTCCAAAAGTGATAATTGCAGGTTTGAATATCTCTTTTTCAACATCATATTTCTTAACAGGAATTTTTTTAGAATGCTTAATTTTTTTATGAATAAATTTTTTATTTCTTTTATTCCTTTTTCTCCTCATCTTCTAACCTCCCATTAGTACGCTTCCTGAAAGAATGACTTGTTATATATACATTTGGGTGTGGACAGTGGACAAATAAGTCTCAGATTCTGAAAACAAGTATAATTTACGTCCTAAATTGTTTAAATAGAACAGAAAACCTTTTATTTTAAGAATACTTTGTAAGTTCTCCCTTTTAGTTCTCTCACCAAGACATTTCTTTTTTCAAGATCTATTAAAAGAGCGCTTAATTTTGATTTCGAAAATCCTGCTCTAAGTTTTAAAGTTGCCTGTGTGATTCCCGGTTGTTCTTTAACAGATAAGACTATCTTTTTCTCATCATCAGTCAGATATCCTAACAGGGTTTCATATTTGTCCAATTGTTTCTCTTCTACTTTTTTTTCATGTTCTTTCTTCTCATTCAACACAAGAAAGAACCCTACAACGAAAAGAATGATGATAACACTAACGCCAATGTAAGATTGAAAAACCTGATCCATCATGTTATTAGGCAAAACGCACATCGCTTCATGAGACTTGTTTATTTGAACTATAAAAGAAACAACTAGAAATGACAAAAAAATACTGATTGCAATGATTATAAATCCTAATTTTTGGTAATCCATAAATAGAAGCAAACAAGACTCATTTAAAAAATTTTATTATTCTTTAAGCTCTTGTTTAATTATCTTTTTGAACTCCTTGAATGGTCTAGGACCAACTAAAGCTTCTTTTCCATTTATGAAGAAAGTTGGCGTACCGTATATACCTGCAAGGAACCCGTCTTTGTAATCGTTATCTAGCTCTTCAGAGTATTTTTCCGAGGAGAAACATTCATCATACTGCTCTATATCCAAACCAAGAGCAAACACAATATCTCTCATTACTTCATTACTTAGAACTTTCTGGTTTTCAAACAACTTGAAGTAATAATCCCAATACTTTTCTCGACTCTGCTCAAAAACGCATTGTGCGCTCAATGATGGTTCGTGTGCATATTCATGAATGCTTAATGGGAAATCCCTATATACAAAGTAAACATCTTCTTGATATTCTTCATATAGTTTCTTCACAACATTAAAAGCTGCTTCTTTTGTATATGGGCATTTGTAGCAGCCAAACTCTACTATAGTCACTTTTGCTTCTGGGTTTCCAAACCACGGGTCATCGTCAGTTGTCACAACTTCAGGTTTCAAAGCTGTTTTATCTCTAAAGTCACTATGCCCTCTGTCACCTGTTGCTTCAGGATTGAAAGGGCAGAATCCTGTAGAATCTTCTCCGTTACAGTTCCCGTACACCACGAATTGATATATTCCTTGTGATGAATAGAATATGCTAGCTACCAACAGAATTGTGAAAATCCATGAAATTAGTTCGAAATGCTTATATATCTGCTTTCCAGTCATTGGATGTCTCTTCATCAACTTGCCTGTAATCTGTGCTTTCAATCTCTTGTCAAGACCTGTCTCGCATTTTCTCAAAGTAACTCTTCTTAGAACACAGTCAAGGGCTTCTTTAGCTATTATTCTATGCTTAACACTAAAAACACCCATCACTCCAAACACGACAAGAGCTATTACACAAATCATAATCTGAGAGCAAAAACTTTTCTCTTTTAAATCTTTTGATAAGTTTAATTCAATTAGAAAATTTTATAAAAAAGACTCAATCCTTTACACCTGTTTGCGGCGATGGTCTAACGGCATGACAACGGCCTTCCAAGCCGTTTATCCGGGTTCAAAACAACGGTTTCGGCCATTGACGACGAAGTATGTTTCGCTTCGCTCAAGCATACGGTATCGAGATCACACCTGACGCTGTAAAGCGTCACCGACTAACAACAATTCATTGTTGAAAGAAGGCTTATGGTGTCGACGGAAATGACCGTCGCTGGTGAAAGTCCCGGTCGCCGCATAACTCATTTATTTTATCTTCTGATATATTTGATACATCCCTTCTGTCGGTTCTTTGTAAAACATACCTATACTGCCGCTTAAAGAATCAAGTAAACTTTGAGTTCTGTTCTCTTTTAGACCAGGAACTAATATTAACTTTGAACCTAACTTTGCTTCTTGTGAGAATTGTTTAAAGAAATCCATCTTCATACTCTCCAAAGCGTACAAGTAGAACACATCAATATCAGCAAAGCTTATGCCTAAAGATTCATATGAGCTCAGATTAAACATATCTCCCTGTGTAACTTCTACCACATCATTTATAGGTATTAAACCTGCTCTTCGAGCTTCAGTAATGTTTTCATTAGCAATATCTACTAATGCGTTCTCAATTTCCACACCATAAGCATTATACCCTACTTTATTAGCCAATATTAAAGAAAAACCATCTCCACAGCAAGGGTCAACAAACTTATGTATTTCATTAACATCATCTCGTGCTTTTATCATAGCTTGCATTAAATTATAATCATCAATAACACCTGCATAATATGGAAACTGATAATTGGGGTCAAAAGATCCTTTCAATCTTGCTTTTACAATAGCATCAATTGATTCGTTTTGTAATCCTTGCAGTTTGTCAAAAAAAGAATTTTCCTCTTTCATGTCAAAGTTTGAACTAAACTCATTTATAAATCTTTCTATTTTTACTACTTAACAGTAATTATCCAATCTTTTTCTTTATCAAACACAAACTTTAATAAATCTCAATATTTATAATTGCACCATGGCTGAAAACATATTGATTGTGGCAGCTCATTCAGACGACCAAATAATAGGCGTTGGGGGAACAGCTGCAAAGTACGTCAAAGAAGGATTCGATGTAACTACAGTTATTGTTTCTAAAGGAGAAATTTCACACCCACATTTCAAGGAAGAGATAATCATAGACACAAGAAAAAGAGAATCGATACGCGCAAATAAAGTAATAGGCGGCAAAGCAGTCAAATTCTTAGGATTGTTTGAGAAGGATTTCAACAAAGAAGTAAAAATCTATAAGGCTCAGAAAAAGCTTGAAACCCTCATAAGACGCCTAAAGCCTGTCAAGATATTCGTCCATGCCCCAGAGGACCCACATCCAGCACACAAAAAAACAAACAGAATGGTTCTCGACATCATTGAAAATGAGCGGAGAAAAATAGAAGTCTACTCATTCGATATATGGAATCCCTTCAGATGGGACAGGAAGAAACATCCAAAACTAGTGGTTGACACATCAGAAACATTCGACACAAAGATCAAAGCCCTTAAATGCTTCAAGAGCCAGTTCAACATCCTAGGATTTCTCAACTTTTTCGCACTAGCAACTATGTATGTCAAGAATGTCATGAACGGAAGGAAGTACAACACAAAATATGCAGAGGTGTTTTACAGATTAAGATGAAACAACAAAAATCAAAGATTTTTGGGTTGCATAATTTTCTGGAGGGAAAATTATGAAAAACCTTGTTATTGCAACAGATAACTACTTGCCACGATGGGATGGGATATCAAGGTTCTTATCAGAGATAATTCCAAGGCTGACAAAGGAATATGATATAACAGTAATAGCACCTGACTTTGGGAAAACAAAGAACAAGAATTTCAAAGTAGTTAAGATACCAGTAAGAAAAATCGTTCTAGGAGACTTCCAGCCCGCAAAGATCAGATACCTAAAAATAAAAAAAATCATAAAGGAAGCAGATGTTGTTTTCACACAGACAATAGGACCGATAGGTATGTGTGCAATCATCGCAGCCAAAAGACACTCAAAGCCGTTGATAGCATTCATACACAACATAGAATGGGAACTGTTTCCAAAAGCTGTTTCCATGCCACTAGCTAAAAAGTTTCTTTACCCAATCACAAAGAAAATTGTCAGATTCCTGTACAACAAATGCAACCTATTAATAGTCCCCTCCAGTAACATATCAGACATGCTTGGATGGCAGAAGATAGTGAGCAAGAAAAAAGTGGTTCACCTAGGAGTCAACGCTGACAACTTCGTAAAAGGAGACAAAGAAAAAGCCAAGAGAGAACTCGCTTTCAAACCAAGAAATTTCATAATAGGTTATCACGGCAGACTAGGAAGGGAGAAAGATTTGAAAACATTACTAAGAGCTTTTCTCAGGATAAGGAAGAATAACAAAAACGTCAGATTGCTGATAGTAGGCTCAGGAGCAAAGGATGTTGAAAACTTGTTCAAAGACAAAGAGTACGTAATATTCCCAGGACCACAGGATAATATTATTCCTTGGATACAAGCAATGGATGTCTATGTACTCTCATCGCTAACAGAGACAAGCTCATTATCAACACTGGAAGCGATGTCATGCGAAGTAGCAGTTATAGCAACTGAAGTAGGATTTGTCAAGGACTACATAGAAGACTTTAGTAACGGAATATTCTTCGAGAAACAACACCCATACGACCTGTCCAAAAAGATAGAGTTATTGATGAGAGACTCTAGACTAAGGGAAAAACTTGGAAGAAACGCCAGGAAAAAAATTCTTGAAGACTTCCAATGGCCAGAAACCGCTGAGAGAATAGCAGAAGCAATCAACAGCGTAATTGAAGAGAAAAAGTAATCATATTTTCAAACTAGTAACTTTGCTTATTCCATGCTGGTTCATGCTAATTCCATACAAATTCTCTGCAGCTGTTATGACACCATCATTGTGACTTATGATGACGTACTGTGCCTTCTTTGAATAGTCAATTATCAACCCTGCTAGTTTCTCAGAGTTTTTCTTGTCAAGAGATGCATCTACTTCATCAAGTATATAGAATGATGCTGGCTCGTGTTCCTGCACCGCGAATATGAAAGAGAGCGCTGTAAGTGTCTTCTCTCCTCCACTCAAGCTTCTTATGTCCATGAATTTCCTACCTGTAATCCTTACTTTCAACTCAACTCCTCCTACAAAGGGGTCTTTCTCATCTTCTATTTCCATGAAGGCATCTCCCTTAGTTGATAATGTTCCAAATATCTTCTGGAAGTTGTTGTTCAGAACCTCGAATGTTTTCATAAACAACTCTTTCTTCTTGCTGTCAATCTCATTTATCATGACAAGAATATCCTCTCTCTCACTGCCAAGTTTCTCTTTCTTTTGTAGCAGATTTTCATACTCTATCTCTGCTTTATCATAGATTTCCAGAGCTTTCATATTGACCGCTCCGATGTCTTCCACCATCTTCTCGAACTGGTGGATCTCTCTCATTATCTCTTCATCAGATTTGTTCTTAAAAACAGGTATGCCTTCGAACTGTTTAAACTCTTCCTCTAATCCTTCCAACTCTCCAACTATTTTGGCCTTTTCAAGCGACAAGTTGTTGTTTCTTTGCTCAACCCTTCTTATGTCATCCTGCCTGTTTGAGAGAGTGTTCTCTGCTTTTGAAACTTCATTTCCAAGCTTTGCTCTTTTGTTGTACAGGTCTCTATATTGTGAGTAGAACTTTTTCTCCTTCTTCTCCTTGTCAGCAAGCTCTTTAGTCTGCTGCTTCACAACCGCTTCCAATTCTTTTTTCTCTTTCTCGAATTCTTCTTTCTCCTTTACCTGTTGCTTTAAAATCTTGTCGATGTTCTCATGTTCTGGTAATAGTATATTATTGGCTTCTGACTCATTGCTCTTTCTCTCTCCTTTTAGCTCTGATATCTCATCTCTTAATTCCTGCTTTTTCTGTTCGAAAGTGTTTATCTCCGCTAACAATGCAGGACTTCTCATCTCAGTCATCTTCTCTCTTAACATCTGCTTTTCTGACTTCAAACCAGCTAACTCTTTGTTCCTCTCAGATATCAAGGATGTTATCTCCTCTGTCCTGTCTTCCAAGGATTCTATTTCTGACCTGAATTTCTTTTTTTCATCCTTTGTGGCGTCAAGGTCTTCTGACTCTAAGTGCAGTGACCTCTCTGTTTTGAGTATCTCTGCTTCTAGCTCTGCTTTCAAGCTTCTAAGCTCTGATATCTTTGAGTCATTCTCTTTTTTCTTAGCTTCCAGTTTTGAAATCACGCTTTCAAGATCTTTAACTTCTGACTCAAGTTCGTTTATCTGCTCAGCGACCTCTTCCTCCCTAAAGCTCATCTCAGGGGTCCTCTCCCTGTAGCCTCCTTGCATTGCTCCGCTGGTTTCTATCAAATCACCACTTACTGTTACCATTCGAACTCTTCCTATACCTATTCTCCTAGCAACATCGATGTTTTCAACAACTAGTGTGTTGCCAAACACGTATTGGAAGACCTTCTCATATTTTGGCTCATACTTCACAAGATCTATAGCCATCCCTATTATGCCACTGCTTTTCATTGATCTGAACTCAGTTTTTATCAATGGTGACTTCAGCTTGTTCAATGGTAAGAATGTAGCTGTTCCAAGCTTATTTTCCTTCAAATATTTTATGCATTTAGAAGCTGTTTCATCATTATCTACTACTATACTCTTTATTCTGTTGCCTGCTGCTATTCCCAATGCAAGAGAATGTTTTGTGCTTACATTTCCAAGCTGGCTTACCAAGCCGTGAACTCCTGGAAAGTTCTTGTCCAATACAGCCTTTATTCCTCTGTTACCTGCCAGCTGCTCTCTCAATCCAGCAGTCCTTATGTTTAGCCTTGATAACTCCTCTTTTCTTGATAGTAGTTTTGATCGTGCATTATCCAACTGTGGTGCTATTGATGATTCGTCTGCAAGTCTTGTGTTGAGCTCGCTTGTTGCTTCTTTGAATTTCTGCTTGTTTTCCTTTAGATTGTCTACTGCCTCTTTGTTCTCCTTCTCTATAATAAGGACCTTCTCTATCTTGTCTCCAAGGCTTTGAAGCATGATCTCATACTTGTCCTTGTCTCTGAAAAGAGTTTGCTGCTCCTCTCTTAATTTGTTGATTTCATCCTGTATCTCTTCTGCTCTTGAATCTATATCCTCAATCGTTTTATCAAGCTCTTGAGCGTCTCCAAGCTTGTTCTTATTTTTGAACTCTTCAAGCTTAGCATTTATCTTCCTAAGTTCACTTTCTTTCTGTGCAATTGCTTTCTCTGCGTCTTCCTTGCTCTTGTTAAGTATATTTATCTTTCCATCTATTCCATCCTTGTTTTTCTCAAGCTCTTCCTTTCTATCGTCAATCTTTGATATCTCCTGCTTAAGGGTTTCGATTCTCTGCTTGTTAAGTGCGAAATCAACTTTTATCTTCTCTATCTCACGGTGCAGTTCTACCTGCTCTTTCTCACCTTTCTCCTCAACCTCTCTGTTTATAGCGTCGATTTCTTCTTTCTTCTCAGCTATTTTATCCTTTAGAGCATCGACTTTTTTCTGCAAGGATTCTATCTCCTGATTGTTTTTATTTACTTCTTTCTCTAATTCTTTCTTCTTATCATTCTTCTCCTTTATCTGCTTGCTTAGCATGGTTGCTCTGTTTCTCTTTATATTGATGTCAAGCTCTTTGAATTTCAAAGCTTGGTTCCTCTCTTTTTTGAGCTCTCTTAAGAACCCTTTTCTTTCTATGAGTATGATGTCTGCTTCGTTCAGTTTTTCCTCAACCCTTGAAAGTTCTCTGAGTGCCTTCTCTTTCTTATCCTCATAAACAGAGATTCCTGCAATTTCCTCTATTATTTGTCTTCTCTCAATAAGGGACATCTCTACTAAGTGTACTATATCACCTTGCAGTATTATGTTATAGCCGTCAGGGTTTATCCTTGCTATGCTTAAAAAGTCTAGAATCTGCTGTCTTGTTCTTTTTTCGTCGTTTATCTTGTATGTTGATTGTCCTGTATGCTTTATTATCCTTGTAATCTTGACTTGAAGCGTCTCAACTGGAAAAATCTTTTTGCTGTTGTCAAAGTATATAGAAACCTCTCCATGTTTCGCTGGTTTCTTTTTTTTACCACCGTTGTATATTAAATTAGCAGATTTCTCTGCTCGCAAGCTTTTTGCTGATGATTTTCCAAGAACAAAGCATAGGGCATCAAGTACATTGCTCTTTCCAGAGCCATTTGGTCCAAGAATTACGTTGAAATGGTTTCCAAAAGGCATCTCTGTCTTCAATGCGAAGGACTTGAAGCCCTTCATCTCCAGCTTCACTATCTTAGTCATTGTTGCCTCTTTTTTCTATCATAGAATTCTAATGCATATTTATTATATAAAGCTTACTAAAATATTGAAGTTAGAATTATTTTAATTTAAAATTTCAAAACTTTCATCTAGATTATCAATATCTAGTTCATAATTTTTAATTACCAAAACTTTCTCTATCTTTTTTCTATATAAATCTTTAATGTTGGTACTTGTGATTTTATGTGCGCAGATTAAGCCTGCAATCATAGCACCAACAATGTTTCCAGAGTTACCAGCGCCATCTCCTATTGCATATAAGTTTTTGATATTTAGAATCTCTGTTTTGTCTGTTTCAATAATAAGGTTCCTTCCAAATTTAATCTCAGGCCAAACGATTATTCCTTTCTCAACAATACCCTTCATAATTGATTTATGGTTTAATTTCAAGAATCCTTCTTTAAAATCCTCTATGACTTCTTTTCCATAAGCTTCTTCTACGCTTCCTAGTGAATAATCAAAGTTTAAATTGTCTATGATTTCTTGCGGTAAGCCTTCAAGTGTCGTTGTTTTTTCACCATTTACAAGGTCAGATATTTTTTGCACTATAGGCTTATTGTTTCCAAGCCTGAAAGTGTTTGCTGCTAGGTTCTTGGAATATTCAAAAACGTCGTCTTCTATATCCTTTGGAGGGGTTATCCTCAGGAAAGCGAAATTTCCGACTTTTGTTTTGTAATTCTTGGAACTCGCTCCATTAACGCATGAGTATCGTCCTAATTTTTCGTCGTAATAATTTTCAACGGCGATACTACCACCTTTCATACATGGGCAGAAGCTTCTCAGATAATGACCAGAGCTTGTTTTCACGCTAAAAATGAACTCATACATCAAATCAGCATAATCCATACCGATTTCTTTTGGAAACGCAACTCTTCCGCCAAGCAAAAGGTCTCTTGGAGTGTTTGGAATATTGTATTTCTCAATTAGCTTTGGAATTAATCGTGTGGCTCCACTCCTTCCAACACCTAAGACAACTTTTTTAGCAGAAATACTTTCTCCTGACTTTAATACTACTCCTTTGCAGATTCCTGCTTCAACTATTAAATCAACAACTTCGCTATTGAATCTGAAAATTCCGTTTCTAGCTGTAATCTCATTAATAAATC
The DNA here is from genome assembly GCA_014384375.1 of Nanobdellati archaeon. Lineage (GTDB taxonomy): Archaea > Nanobdellota > Nanobdellia > Woesearchaeales. Next base: position 138,193 of record JACNFY010000019.1, on the reverse strand, counting down.
CATTGACAAACTTCGGAAGCTCTTCAGTCCCAACATGTCTCGCTCTTCTAAGAAAGAGATTCACTTCGTGTTTTTTGAATAAACCAATAATAGGGATTAAACTTTTAGGGTCTTTCGGAGTATAATCCACATTCAAGTTACCAATTTCTAAGCAGTATTTTTCCGCAAGGTTCAAGTATAAATCATAATACTTTTTTTCTTCTTCAGGTAACAAGCTTTTTGTATAATAATGTGACAACGCCTGTGTGAAATGAAATTTCCCATCTGAAAAGGTTCCTGCACCGCCTGCGCCAATCATAACATCAAACTCATTTATTTTACCAGCTTTTTGCAATTCAATTTTTTTCTTGACTCTTTCTGCAAGACTAGCTCCTTGTTCTAGAATCAACAATTTAGTTTTTGGATTTCTCTTGAGAACTTCAACGGCACCTGCCAACACCGATGGCCCACTTCCCACAAATACTATATCATGCATACCGTTAGTATTGAACAAAATTTTCTCTTTAAATAAATTATGGTAATGCAAAAATAATTTTATAGGATACATTTTCAAAGAAATGAATAATACTTTTAAATAATAGAAAATTATCAGGACTAATGAAACCTAAATGGAACTTAATGTATGAAGGACCAAGACTAAGTCATTTATTAGCCAGACATATCTTTCTAGATCCCTATTTCTCAAGAAGATTGGGAAAATTAGAAGGATTTCAGGACAAAAATTATCTTTGGTATAGTGATACTAGCGAGAATCTTCATGGAGGCTATTATACTGAAGAAGATATGAAAATAGCAAAAAAATATGGGTTTGAGTTTTTTACAAACAAAGAGAAATTTAGTAAATGGGTGACTAAACAAAATGAGCTGCATGAACAAACCAGAGAACTAATGCAAAAATACGAATTAGAAAGAAAGATTGATAGTGTAGCAAAAAAAGAGGTAATCAAACTTATCCCAAACATTACAAAGATAAGACGTGAATTGTTTGTGTATGTGTTATCATGCCAACCGCAATGCACAGAAGGATTGGCAGACGAACTAAAAAGAACAATCAGTGAAAAAATTGATGACAAAGAACTAGTTAAGGATTTATTCATAAAATTAACATTGCCTGAGAAAAAATCCTTTTTCAGCAATGAAGAATTAGAGTGGTTAGATATTGTGATAAAAGCAAAAAACAATGAGGAAGTAAAAAAACTAGTATTAAAACACTATGAAAAATACTTCTTAATACCTGCAAGTGACAGAACAGAACCTTGGGATCTTGAGCATTTCAAGAAATTACTAAAAAATAGTTTGAAGAGTGACGAAGACTTTGAAAAGAAGAGAAAAGAGTTGCATAATCAATATGAAAAGTCTCTTGAGGTTAAAAATAACATCATCAAGAAATACAAACTCTCTGATAAAGCAAAAGAACTCGGGTCAATGGTTGCAGAGATTGGCTATTATAGGTTCTTAACTTCTTATTATGGAAGATGGCTTGGTTACTACTTAGTGCTTATCTGCAGAAGATTCGCTCCTAGCTTGGGTCTGACTTTTGAAGAATTATCAAGCTGTGAGGAGAACGAATTAACTGACTTGATAGCAGGGAAAAAGCCTGTCTCAAAATCTGAGTTGACAGACAAGGCGTTGGCAGAGACAATACTTATCAAAGATGGCCATATACAAATATATTTTGGAAAAGAAGCAATTCAGATTAAAAAAGCAGAACTTGGAGAGATTGATTATTCAAGTATAAGAGAAGTGAAAGGAGAGATTGCCTGTCTTGGCAAAGCAACTGGAAGAGCATTTGTGTTTTACTGGAATGATAACATAAACAAAAAAGTTCATGAGATGCCAAAGAACAGCATAATAGTGGCGCCACAAACACACCCAACATACATGCCTGCACTTAGAAAATGTGTTGGCCTAGCAGTAGATGAAGGAGGAATAACAGGTCACGCAGCAATAGTTAGCAGAGAACTAGGCATACCTTGTGTTATAGGTTTACATTACATTACAAAGATCGTTAAGACAGGAGACCTTGTAGAAATAGATGGAGATAACGGAGTTGTTAGAATATTAGAACTCTCCAAGTGACTTCTGGGCTGTTTTTTTATGATGTTTCTTCCAAGTATCCCACGACTTCCTCATGTGTTTGGAGTATTTATTATTATCCCAGTATTTCTTCACAAATGCCTGTGTTCTTGGGTCAGAAGAATATCCTGAACCAAAGTCTATCCTTATATTCTTTCTTATCTTAACTATCTCTTCATCTCTTGTGACTTTTGCTATTATGCTGGCAGCACCTACAATTAAATGGTTCAGGTCTGCTTTGTGCTCCACCACAAGCTTTACTTTCTTGTTCTTCACTCTCTGCTTGATATATTCTCTGTAAGCATTGATGTTATTGCTAGGACAGTCAAGAATCACTGTATCTGCTTTTACCTTGTTGATAAGCTCTGCTGCTTTCCTAGCCTCTAACCAATTTAAGTTATCAGTTGATGAAAGAACAGCTGCATCAATCTCATCTGATGATATAGTAACAACAGCTGTTTTACACAGATCACTGATTACCTTGAATAACTCTTTCCTTCTTCGAGGTGTTAGAAGCTTGGAATCCTTTATTCCAAATGTTTGGAGCTTAAACTCACTCTCTTTCTTGATAACAGCTATAGCCATTACCATTGGACCCATAACAGGTCCTCTGCCAGCTTCATCAATCCCCCCAACTAACATAAGAAAAGAAAAAAATTAATGAGTTTTTAAGGTTTTTGATTTAGGTCCCTTCCTGCCAGCTGCTCAGATATTTCTTCTGTTCTTCTGTGAGTTTGTCTATCTCAACGTTCATGGCTTTCAGTTGCAAAGCTGCGATCTCATCATCTATCTCCTTTGGTAGTTGTATAACTTTGTTTTCCATATTTTCTCTATTCTTAGCAGCGTACTCACATGCAAGTGCCTGTCCGCAGAAGCTAGTGCTCATAACCTCTGATGGATGTCCTTCTGCAGCTGCAAGATTCACCAGTCTTCCTTCGCCTGCAACGAATATTTTCTTTCCTTCTACCATATATTCATCGAGAAAAGGTCTTATCTTCCTCTTGCTTGAGGATATCTCCTCTAATCTCTTAATATCTATCTCTATGTCGAAGTGTCCGGAGTTTGCCAGTATCACTCCGTGTTTCATAGCCCTGAAGTGCTCCTCTCTTAGAATATGCTTGTTTCCTGTGACTGTTATGAATATGTCCCCCTCTCCTGCTGCTTCATTCATCGGCATTACCCTGAAGCCATCCATCTTCGCCTGTAACGCACGGAGGTTATCCACCTCTGTCACTATCACATTAGCGCCTAGTCCTTTTGCTCTTAGAGAAACCCCTTTTCCGCAGCTGCCATAACCAGCTACAACAACTGTTTTACCTGAGAATAAAATGTTTGATGCTCTCATTATGCCATCGAGTGTTGATTGTCCTGTTCCGTAGTAGTTGTCGAAAAGATGTTTTGTTTTGTTATCATTAACTGCTATCATCGGGTATTTGAGTGCTTTATCTTTCTCCATTGCTTTCAGTCTTATTATTCCTGTTGTTGTTTCCTCACAACCTGCGATTATATCTTTGATTAAATCCTGGTGTTTTAGATGTATCTCAGTTACCAAGTCACAGCCATCATCTATTGTTATGTGAGGCTTGAAATCAATGACATAATTTAAGTAGCGGTAATAATCCTCGTTTGATTCACCTTTATAAGCCCAGACCTTGACTCCTTCCCATGCAAGTGCTGCAGCAACATCGTCTTGTGTGCTTAATGGGTTGCATCCTGTGATTGCAACTTCTGCACCTCCTGCTCTTAATGTTCTTATTAAATTAGCGGTTTCCTTTGTGACATGAAGAGCCATTCCTATTCTTATTCCTTCTAATGGCCTTTCCTGTTCAAACCTTTTCTTTATCTCCATAAGTGCTCCCATGTTGAGCTCTGCGAACTCTATGTTCTTAAAACCTTGATCTGCAAGAGACATATTTTTTACCTCGTAATGTTCTTCTTGATCCATGAATATCACCTATAAACAAGTATAATTATAGATGATTTATATATTTTCCTCGAAAAAAAATGTAATTTATCCAATATTCTTGAAAATATATAGACAAAAATAACAATATTTAAATATTACTTGAACAAACAAAATTATTGCATAATAAAAATTGGCTCTCTCAGTAGCGATTAATCCCCCAAGAGTTCTTAGGAACGCAAAGAATGTTTAATTTCTCGAGGGAGTCAATTTTTTCAATGACAAGCAGAGAACATGAGCATTGACAACAAAGATAAAAAAATCATTGATCAGCTCAAAAAAGACAGCAGGGCTAGTATAAGAAATATAGCAAAGGCTACCGGAATAAGACCTAGCACTGTCCATCAGCGAATAAACAAGCTTAAAGAAACGAACACTATCGAGAAGTTCACAGTAAAACTGAACAACAAGCTTGTTGACGAAAATTTTATTGTTTTCATGTTTGTTTCCACAGAGAAAGACTTGGACCCTGTTGTCTTTCAAGATTCTCATATAAAAGAAGTCTTTGGCATCACAGGAGAATATGACCTTCTATTCAAGCTAAAATTCAAAGATGTCGAGGATTTCAACAATTTCATTCTAGAGTTTAGAAAGAGAACAGGAGTTAAGAAAACCATAACAATGGTTGCAACAGTAACGTTGAAGGAGGAGATATAAAGATTTATAAATTGTTACTATTTACTGGTTGTAAAAAATGGTTAAAGAAGAAAAAACTGTTCTGGTGGTGGAAGATCATCCAGCAGTTCTTAAATCATTAGAAGAGTGTCTTACAGACCAAAACTATTCTGTAGTAACTGCTTCTAACGGCCAAGAAGCTCTTGAAAAAAAAGCAGAAACAAACCCTGATATCATAATAACAGACTTAAGCATGTCTGTCATGGACGGTAAAGAACTAATAATAAGAGTTAGAGAAACAGATAATCAAACTCCTATAATAGTGTTAAGTGGAAAAATCGATAACACCTACGGAACACGCTTGTTAAAACAAGGCGCTTCAGACTATATGATTAAACCACCAGAAATTGAAGAATTAGTGTTTAGAATTGAAAAAGAATTAGAAATAAGAAATCTAAGAGAAAGAGTAATAACAGACGACCTTACAGGACTTCACACAAAAGGATTCTTAGAAGATAGACTAACATACAAGTTCAGAGAGATAGAAAGGTCTGTTTATAAAGAAAAACCATATACTCTCATATCATTGATAGTTTTGGATGCAAACGGCTTTAAACAAATAAACGATACTTATGGTCATGTAAAAGGTGATGAGGTGTTGCGAGAAATCGGCAAGATATTAAGAGGAGCGATAAGACCATCAGACGTGGCAGGTAGATGTGGGGGAGATGAATTCATGGTCATGGTGGACGGTAAAGAAAAAGCAGCGCAAATAATAATTGAGAGAATAAATAAGAAACTATCACAAACAACTTTTAAAGCAAACAACGGTCTTGAAGAAAAATTCAAAGTTACCCTTAGCTATGGAGTAGCAGAATACACTCCTGAAATAAAATCACCAGAACAACTCATAGAGATAGCAGACCAGAGAATGTATGAAGACAAAAGAAGAAACAATCAACAAGCTAAAATTGTTGAAACAGAACCAATACAAACTTCTCCAGAGACCGCGTACTTAAAATAATTCTAAAAATAAAGAGTTTAGTAAAAGAAATAGCGGGGGGAAGATTTGAACTTCCGACCTCCGGGTTTCTTAAAGCAAAGAGCTCGTATGAGCCCGACGGGCACTCCTGGCTACCCTACCCCGCTGTGTTTTGAAGGAAGAACAAACCCTTTATAAAATTAACTTCTTGTACCCGTACTTATCGAGAACTTTTTTCAAGTCTTCCAGTGATTTTCCACAAATAAAACCGCCAGCAGTAAATTCTTCAGAAGTAATGTCTGCAAGGCAGAAATCAGGCATTTCAAAAGAATCCTTCTCCTTGAATGTCGGAAACTCAAACTCTACAATAATCAAGCCTTTCAAAGGTTCTTGGAAAACATCAATCTCTGCAGTATAGCCTTTGTAACTATATATATATCTTATCTTATGAACCTTTCTACCATCAACATCCTTCAAAGCATTGAATTCCTCTTTTGTAAGCTTAACTGTTTGTTCATCGAAATGACCCTTGTCATCAACAGGAACCTTCTTAGTAACCCTAAACTTATCACCATTCTTCCTGATCCTAACAACAGGATGAAAACTTTCTTTAGGAATATAGATATCAATTACTTCTTTATGTTCGCAGTTTTTCAATCCTTTAGGAATTGACTTTGCTAAATACTCCTTTTCCAACTCTCTCATTTTCTAAAAAAAAAGATACGCCGAGCGTGGGACGCTCAAAAAGCAAAGCTTTTTGGCGCGCCAAAAACTGAAAGTTTTTGAGCGTTTGAAAAATCCCACACGAGACATGAACGATAGTGAACGCCGAGGGTGGGATTTGAACCCACGATTCCAAAGGAACGGGATTAGCAATCTTACGCCAAAAAAAGACTCATCTTTTTCTGTCCGCGCAATACCAGACTATGCGACCTCGGCGTGTATTGTCTGGTCTGCTAACCCCTACGAAAAGGAAAAAATTATTCTTTTTTAATAGTTTTTGTTTTTGAAAAACTCCAGAACATAATTTCTGATTAGTTTTCTATTTTGAAATTTTCAATAAATATAAATAAATATATATAGTATACTAATAGAAGTTATTATATGAAAAAAATATTATTACTATTAGTAATTCTACTATTTCCTTTCTCTTCTGCAGAGGATTTGTTTGATTATCAGTCATTGGAGTTAGAACACAAAATAAGCAGCTATATGATTATAAATCCTACATCTAGTAATTACTACGTTACTTCTGCAGAAATCTTACTCTCATGGTTTCCTAGAGACGATTATAGACAAGAGATTTCTTACATTCAGACTGAACCATCTGGTGAAGAGGAAAATGATGGCTTAAACTTTGTTTTCAGAAAACCTCAGAAAAAAAAGCTCGATGTTAGTGTTGAGTCTGTGGTTGAAACGAGTTCTGATTACAAAAAGGTTTTCAGCAAGGTAAAGTTCCCAATAACTGAATTGGATTCTGAGTTTGCTCCGTTCCTAACAGAGCAGGATATAATTGATATCAATAATGAGATATCTGACTTGGCCAGTGAACTAGCTGCAGAAAAGGATGATTTGTTTGAGGTTGTTTTCTCTTTTGCTGACTGGGTGGAGAGAAACATAGAGTATAATCTTAGCACATTAACTGCCGAGGCTGCTCAGAAGTCTTCATGGGTTATTACTAACAGATACGGTGTTTGTGACGAGCTTACCTCGCTCTTTATTTCTTTGAATAGGGCTGTCGGGATACCAGCAAGATTTATTTCAGGAATGTCATACACTAACCTTGAGATTTTTGAAAGTCCTTGGGGTCCACATGGCTGGGCAGAGGTTTACTTCCCAGATGTTGGATGGGTTCCTTTCGATGTAACTTATAGACAGTTTGGCTGGGTTGATGCAACTCATATAAAGCTCAAGGAATCTGATGACTCATCTACTAGCTCTGTGAATTACAATGCAAAAGGGAAAAATTTCAATATACAGAGTGGAGAGATTGAAAATGAAGTAGATGTTATTAGCAGAGGAAACCTAAAGCAACCACTTGTCTCGATTGATTTAGAAATTCAGAAAGAGAAGGCTGGATTCGGTTCTTACAACCTTGTAACTGCTGAAGTCACCAACAACCAGCCCTATTATATAACTGTATCTTTACAATTAGCAGCCACACAGAATGTAGAAAACTTTGATGATAGATTCAGGAATATTCTTCTAAAGCCTAAGGAAAAGAAGAAAGAGTATTTCATTGTCAGAGTTTTAGAGAATTTAAAGAGTGGATATATCTACACATTCCCTTTAAAGGCTGTTTCTAGTAGTACTTCAGCAGAAACCTCTTTTAAATCTGAGAAGAAAGCAACTGTTTTCGACTATAACTACTTCAAGAGCCAGATTCCTGAGGAAAAAACAGTTTATTCTCCGATTAATATAGAGTGTGAAGCAGATAAGTCAGCGGTTTATATTGGTGAACCATTAACCATTAATTGTAAATTCACAAATAAAGAAAACAAAGCTCTTGGCATTATCGATATTTGCTTGGAAGATGAATGTCACAAAAAGCAGTTTGGTCCAAAAGAACAATACAACAAAGAGTTTGTCAAGGAGATGCCAAGTGTTGGTGTAAAGAACCTTGCAGTGACTGCTAAAAACGATGATTTCTCAATCACAAAATATATTTTAATTCACTCAGTTGATACACCGTTGGTTAAGATTTCAAAGCTTGATTATTCAGAAGAGGTTCTTTTTGAAGAACAAGCAGATATTTCCTTTAGTGTGTTGCAGGAATCATTCTCTAATCCTTCAGATATTAAAGTGACTCTTGAAGGTAAACGTCTCTCTCAAAGTTGGAATGTCGAAGATTTAGATATTAGAAGAGAGTTCAGCATTGCTGTCCCTGCAAAGATTATGAGTCTTGGATTGAATGAGTTTAAGATTAGTGTCTCATACAAAGATGAGAAAGGGCAGGATTACTTGGTTGAGGAAGAGTTCTCTATCGAACTTATCAACGTTAGTTTCAGTGAAAGAATAATCATATTTTTGAATCAATTAAGTCTAATTATTGATAATTTTTTCCCTAAATTATCCTAATATTTATATATAAGTTGTTCTCGCATTTCTTCATGGAAGACATGTTAGATGTTGTTGATGAGAATGACAATGTGATTGGTCAAGCACCATTCAGCAAGTGTCATGATGAAAAGCTTCTGCACAGAATCAGCAACATATTTGTGTTCAAAGACGATTCTTTTCAAGAATTGTTATTAACTAAAAGAAGCAAGAAAGTGTTAGCGCCTGGAAAGATAGGAACTCCAGGTGGCCATGTAAGGACAGGAAAGACATACCTTGAATCTGCCAAGATCGAGTTGCAAGAAGAAGTATTTCACGAACAGGAATTACCCAAAGAAATCTCTTTTGAAGTACTTTTCAAAATGAAAGTAGATGCTGAGTATGAACATCTTACAACTGTGTTTAGAGCTGTTTATCCGGGACCTTTCAGTAATTGCCCTGAAGAGGTTGAAGAATCTTTTTTTATGAATATCAATGATCTACTAAAAGACATAAAGAAAAACCCTGACAAGTACAGTAGGAGCTTTAAGGTCAAAATCAAGGAGTATGAGAAACTTTTTCTTAATTAGCAACATTTAAATAATAACACCAACACTCTAAAAATATGAAAAAAGTAGAAAAACTAATACCCGACACAAGTATCATAATAGAAGGGATTGTGTCGAAGCGGATTGAGAAGAAAAAATTAAAACCTAAAAGCATAGTTTTTCATGAAGCAGTTATTGCTGAGCTTGAGGCCCAAGCAAATCACGGAAGAGAGACAGGTCATCTAGGTCTTGAAGAGATTAAGAAACTTAGAGAGCTAGGCAAAAAACACAGATTTATTCTCCAATTCAAAGGAGAAAGGCCTGGAGATTTTGAGATAAGGAGAGCTAAGAGTGGTGAGATTGACTCATTGATAAGAGAGCTTGCTCTAAGAGAGAAAGGCACCTTGATAACAGCTGATAAGGTCCAAGCAATTGTTGCAGAGTCGAAAGGTATCAATGTAATTCTTTATGAATTTCCTGAGGAAGAAGAAAAAGAATTAGTGCTCGCAAAGTTCTTTGACAAAAATACTATGAGTGTCCATATCAAGGAAAATTGTGTTCCAAAAGCCAAGAAAGGAATGCCAGGTGCTTGGGAGTATGTCAACATCTCAAAGACAAAGATGACTGGAGAAGAAGTCAAGAACCTTGCAAAACATATAACAGAGGAGGCAGGTTCGAGAAAGGATGGCTTTGTAGAAATTGAGAGAAGAGGATCAACTATCATCCAGCTTGTAAACTACAGAATTGTTATAACAAGACCTCCTTTTGCTGATGGCTATGAAATCACAGCTGTCAGACCTGTGAAACATTTGAACTTGAAGGATTACAATATCAACGAAAAACTAATGCAAAGGCTTTATGAACAAGCAGAGGGAATGCTGATATCAGGAGCTCCAGGTCATGGAAAAACTACTTTTGCTCAGGCATTAGCAGAATTCTACGCATCAACAAACAAAGTCATCAAGACTGTTGAAGCCCCACGTGACTTGGTATTGCCAGATGATGTAACTCAGTACTCCATCAGTCACGGAAGCAATCAAGAGATACATGACATACTACTACTTTCAAGACCTGATTACACAATCTTTGATGAGATGAGAAACACAGAAGATTTTAGGTTGTTTGCAGACTTAAGACTTTCAGGTGTTGGGATGATTGGAGTGATGCACGCTACAAAAACAATAGACGCTATCCAAAGATTCATTGGCAGAATCGAGCTAGGAGTGATACCTCATATCGTTGATACAGTCATATTCATCAAGAATGGACAGATAGACAACGTTTTCTCATTAACTATGGAAGTCAAGGTTCCATCTGGAATGTTCGAGCAGGACCTTGCAAGGCCTGTGGTAGTTGTTCATGATTTCAACACTGGAAGGTTAGAGTTCGAGATATACTCTTATGGTGAGGAGACAGTTGTTGTACCTGTATCTGCTGAGACAACCGCTCCAACACATGCCTTAGCTGCCAGCACTATAAAGCAGGAGTTTCAGAAATACTCCAACAATGTCAAGGTTGATGTTGTTTCCAATAACAAGTGCATTGTTTTTGTTCCTGAGAAAGACCGCTCTTCAATCATTGGCAGGAATGGTTCCAACATTGAGAAGATTGAGAAAAAACTTGGTCTGAACATCGATGTCAGAGAGATACAGGAAAGCTCGAGTAGAGGAGAAGGTGAAAACATCAACTTCACTGTGAAGATTCATAAGAGCAACATAACATTCATGCTTCCTGCAGAGTATGCTAATGAGGATGTGGATATATTCGTCGAGGGAGATTACGCTCTGTCTGCTCGTTCTAGCAAGAAAGCAGTAATAAAAATCAGCAAGAAGAACAAGATTGGCAAGATAATCAACGATGCTGTCAAATACAAGGAGAAAATCGAGTTAAAACGTTCTTGATAGATATATTTATATAATAAAAACTAGTGCCTTCTAAATTATGCATGAAGTCTGGCTCTATTCATTGATAAGCGTAATCATCGTTAGCTTGATTTCTTTTGTTGGTATATTAACGCTCTCAATAAAAGCCAATAAACTAAAAAAAATCTTGCTTTACATGGTTAGCTTCTCAGCAGGAGGGCTTTTTGGAGATGCTTTTATTCATTTGCTACCTGAGATTATCGAAGAAGTCGGCTTTAGCTTGAACATATCACTTTATGCCATATTTGGAATTGTATTCTCGTTCGTTGTTGAAAAGTTTATTCGCTGGAGGCATTGCCACCTACCAACCACTAAAGAGCATCAACACCCATTTGCAATAATGAACTTGTTTGGTGATGCAGTACACAACTTTATGGATGGTTTAATAATCGGAGCTAGTTATCTGGCTAGCATACCTGTTGGAATAGCCACTACTTTGGCAGTTGTCTTTCATGAAATACCTCAAGAGATTGCTGATTTTGGTGTGTTGCTGCACGGTGGATTCTCAAAAGGAAAGGCTTTGTTCTTCAACTTTATGACTGCACTAACAGCAGTTATTGGGGCTGTTGCCGCCATAATAATAAGCTCTTATGTTCAGAACGTAACATACTTCTTAATACCTTTTGCAGCAGGAGGATTCATTTATATAGCAGGCTCTGACCTGATTCCTGAACTGCATAAAGAAGTCAAGGTAAAGAAGTCATTAATACAAATCACGTTGTTCATTCTTGGAGTGGGCGTAATGGTTTTATTGCTGCTTTTAGATTAGATTTGTCTGTTTAAAAGAATAGTTTTTTAAATAGACAATTATTTTGAAAGGTACTTGGGGATTACAGATGTTCAACCAAAAGAAAGATTTAGAAGGAGTTCATCTTGAAGGTAGTGATGAATCTGTCTACGAGGATGATGGAAGGGAAGAACTCCTAAAAAATGACGCGATTAACCCTGAAGAAGAAGGATTTATGCAGGGCTATGATAGAGAAGAAACTGTTGTGTGTGGATTTTGTAAGACACCATTAGTTAACTCTGAAGAAGCTGTTGAAAAAATATTGAACAACAAAATATTTAGATTCTGTTCTGAAGACTGTGTTAGAGAATTCGAAGAAGACATGTAATTATTTCAAGATTTTTTTCTGCTTAGTATGCTTTTCATGAACAGGGATATCGCTGTCTTCATCAACATCAACTATTTCGTCAACTTCATCCTCTATTTTCTTCTTTAACTTGTCAAATTTAGTCATATAAAAGAAATATGCTTTTAATTTTATAAATTTTAGTATTTTGATTATTTCATTTCTTCAACACTTTTTATCAGAAAAACAATGTCTTTTCTTATTTCTTTGGCTTCTGATACGCTTATTGTTTCACCGTAGTAGTTTATATTGTTTCTTATTTTTCTAAATCTATCAAATTCTTTAGCTATTTCTTTTTTTTGTAGTATCTCCTTTAGAAATGCATAGTAACATTCATGATTATATATTTTGAAACCTTTCTTTAATGCAAGTGCTTCTAGCTTTTCCCTAAGAGCATCATAATATAGCGTTATTAGTGATGAGCTTGAGGTTTTGTTTAATTTAATCTCTTCAGCTGTTTTTATCTTGTTTTTTGCATCTTTGACTAATGATTCTGCCATTTCATGGTCTGGTTTGATATTCTTTACTATTCTTTTTTCAACACATTCTTTAAAATCCATTTTTTTGTTAGAATATTTTTATTCCTTTTTGGATGTTGTTTTTTAGGTTTTTATTTGCTAGTTCTTCTTTGAAATGAAGTTGTATTTCTCTTTTGAGTTTTTTTTCTATTGTTCTCGTGTTTATTTGTTTTTTTGGAATATTGATGAATAAGTCCATGTCGCTTTTGTTGGTGTTTTCTGTTTTTGCTATTGAGCCGAACAGGATTATTTGTTTGTATGCTGCTTTCTTGTGGAGATTTTCTAGTTCTCCTCTTAATAAAGTTTTCCAGAAAATTTTCGCAAGGTTTTCAAACAAATCGTTTTCTTTGTTAACCCTGAATAACAGGTTTCTTTTGAATTCCCTTTTCTTTAGGATTTTTTCTTGTTCGTATTTTTTCAATATTGTTGAAGCTGTTGGTGGAGTGACCTTGATTTCTTTAGCGAATTCTCTAACAGATATTTCTCTATATGTATCGTTGAAGAAAGGCTTTAATTCGTTAAATATTTTTAACATATGTTAAATAAATTTAACAATATTTATAAATTTTTTGGTTTTTAAAAGAATTGACAAATTTTTAATCAATTCTTTTTCAAAAAGATTTAAATAACTAGTATGTGTTCTTAATAACAAAGCTTGGGGTATTGATACGCGGTAAAATGGCTACTATTTTAGTTACTGGCGGAGCTGGGTTTATTGGTAGTGTTGCAGTGAAAACTTTGTTGTCAAATGGCTATTCTGTTGTGGTTGTTGATAATTTGTCTAAAGGCAAGAAGGATTTAGTTGATTCAAAAGCTAAGTTCTATGAATTAGATTTAGTTGATGATTTGAGCAAAGTGTTTGAAGAGAATAAGATTGATGCAGAGAGACCTGTCTAATTAGAGAATCTATATCTGACTAAGGTCCAAATAGCCTCTATACCATCTCGCCAATTTATTTTTTTACCTTCTTTAAAGTCTCTACATCTGTACCATATTGGCACTTCATAAATTTTATATCCCTTTTTCAAGATCTTTGCTGTTATCTCTGGTTCAAAATCAAATCTTTTAGCTCTAAGATTTATGTTATTATAAACTTCCCTTTTTATTACTTTATAACAAGTTTCTATATCACTCACTTTATTTCTGTACAATAAGCCTGTTATGACACTCAACAAGATATTTCCTAAATAATAAACTATATATTTGGGATTATGCCCTTTATGGAACCTATTACCATAAACAACTTCTGCTCTACCATCAATAATGGGTTTTATTAAGTTAGAATAATCATTAGGGTCATACTCCATATCAGCGTCCTGGATTATTACAATATCCCCAGTGATATTCTTGAGCGCTGTTCTTATTGCAATGCCTTTTCCATAGTTCTTTTTATGAAAAAAAATTTTAATCTTAGGGTCATTGATTTTTTTTAGAATATCTCTAGTTCCATCTGTTGAGAAATCATCCACAATCAAAATCTCTTTTTTAATATCACCTAAATCAACTTTTTTTACTTTTTCCAAAAGTTTTAACAAAGTTCTCTTTTCATTGTATACAGGTATTATAACTGATAACTTTGTCATTTTTAAAGCGACTCATTTTTTGTTTTGAACAAAAAAATGAATTCTCTCAAATTTATCTAAATACTTTAATTCAACTTCTATTTTTGCAAAATCAAAATCCTGAAGTATGCTGAACACTTCTCTAAACTCTTTAGTTTTTCGCTTTTTTATAAATACTTTCTTACTTTTTATTATAAATAATTTTCTTTCATCCAAAGTAATTATCAAATCATAGGTATAATTTAAGTCATCTTTTTCCATATTGTGTACAACAAAAGAAAAAGTATATTCTTTATTTTTCTCAACATACTGTGGTAAGTTGGTGTGATTAGCAAAATAAAGTTTATAAGTTTTATTAAAGCTTTTCTGAAAGATTTACGAGAAGTTTTCTTTACAAAAAGATTTAAATAACTAGTATGTGTTCTTAATAACAAAGCTTGGGGTATTGATACGCGGTAAAATGGCTACTATTTTAGTTACTGGCGGAGCTGGGTTTATTGGTAGTGTTGCAGTGAAAACTTTGTTGTCAAATGGCTATTCTGTTGTGGTTGTTGATAATTTGTCTAAAGGCAAGAAGGATTTAGTTGATTCAAAAGCTAAGTTCTATGAATTAGATTTAGTTGATGATTTGAGCAAAGTGTTTGAAGAGAATAAGATTGATGCAGTGATACATTTTGCAGCTTACAAAGCTGTTGAGGAGTCGATGGAAAATGCAGTGAAGTATTCTAGTAACATAACTGGCACTATCAACCTTCTGAACCGCATGGTTGAGCATAATGTTAAGAAAATCATATTCTCTTCTTCAGCAGCTGTTTATGGCGAGGAAAAAGGTGTTATAAGCGAGGATAACGAGACTAATCCTTGTAATTATTATGGCTTCACAAAGCTTGAATGCGAGAAGATTATTGAATGGTACGGCAAGGTTTATGGTATTGGTTATGTTTCTTTAAGATATTTCAATGTTGCAGGTGATGGTGGATTGAAGTATATGGATCCTGATGCTAAGAACATCTTCCCTATAATAATGGAAGTGTTGGTGGGCAAGCGTGAAAAAGTCGTTGTTTTTGGAAATGATTATGATACAAGGGATGGCACTTGTATCAGAGATTATATTGATGTTACTGACTTGGTTAAAGCTCATATATTGGCTTTGGATGTTGATTATAATGGCGTTATTAATCTTGGCACTTCTAAGGGTGTTAGCGTTAAGGAATTGGTTGATTGGACTTCAGAGGTCATTGGCAAACAAGTTCCTTTCGAATATGGAGACAGGAGAGCTGGAGATCCACCTACACTCATAGCTTCCAATGAAAAGGCCTTGAAGGTTCTTAATTGGAAGCCTGAGAGAAGTGTTAAGGACATGATTAAATCAACTTATGATGCTTACAAGCAAAGAGTTTAACTGACTCTTTTAATACAAATACATAATATAATCAAAAATTTATAAATAAACTATTGGGATGAACATAACAAGAGTTTTGCCTATTCTTTTTTCTCCCCAGAAGTTTTTTGTCACAACAACCACTGTGTCGGGAGAATAAGTATTTATAAAGCTATGGAGACTCTTAGAAACCTTCTCTTTTTTGAAATCTTTAAACTTTACTTCAACAGGAACCTGCCTGCTTATAAAATCTACAACAAAATCCACTTCTGCCTTACTTGTGGTTCTCCAAAAATTTATAGTCTCCTCAAAAACACAATCTAACTGATTAAAAACAAAGTTTTCTGCGATTTCACCCTTATCACTTCTAACAAAAAAAGAGGAAAAATCACCTATAGGATAATTTCTTAATCCATTATCAACAAAGTATAGTTTCGGGTTTTTCCTTAACTCTGTCACCAAATTCTTATGGAATGGCCGAACAGTTTTTATTATGTATGTCTGTTCCAGTACATCAATCCACCTTATAATTTCCTTATAATAACTATTACAGGCAGTTGTTAAATCTTCATAGTTTAGCATTTTTCCAGTCAGTGAGGAAAGCATTGTCACGAGTTTCTTAAATTTTATTGTATCATGTATTTTTAGGAAGTTTATTATATCCTTCTCAACATATGTGTTGTATACATTTTTCAGAATAATCTTTTTTTCCTCTTTGTTTTCTGCTTTAATAACCTCCGGATATCCTCCAAAAGTCAAGTAGTCGTTTAGGAATTTAAGAATATTATTTACAAACAAGTCTTTTTTTATCTTAAAATTCTTCCCTTCTAGGAGGAATTGTTTGACTATCTCTTGTTTTTCCTTGTAAATTTTAGCCATTCTTTTGTCTTTCACCAATAGAAACTCATAAAAACTAAAGGGAAATAATTCAAAAGAGAAGATTCTCCCCACAAGATACTTTGCTGTTAAGCTCGTTAATTCTAGTGAAGAAGAGCCTGTTGCTATGAACTTTATATTCTTGAATAAATCGTAAAGCATTTTTAGCTTCTGGCCGCAGTTTTTTACATAGTGTATCTCATCAAGTAAAAAATAATATTTTTCATTCTCTTTCAGAATAAATGAGTTGATAAACTCTTTGGGGTTTTCTTCGAATTTTTCCAAATTCTCAAAATCCTCAAAGGTTAAAAATATAATGTTCTCTGGATTAACACCTTTTGTCATATCAAGCCATTCTTTTATCATTTCTAGCAGAGTTGTCTTACCTGACTGCCTTGGTCCTTTGATTACTATGATCTCTTTTCTTCTCATCCATTTCTTCACTTCTCCTAATAGTTCTCTTTCAAAGTATTTCATATTAATGCTATTAAAATTAAAAGTATTTAAATTTTTCTATTTTTTTTATGATGTTAAATGTTTTGTTTTTGAAGTGGTTGCTTCTGTTTTTTCTTCAATTTTGTTAACAATTATTTTCTTACTTTCAAAAACCTTTATATACGCAAAATATTTTTAGAATTTTGCAATGAAAATATTAGTTACAGGCGGAGCAGGTTTTATTGGTTTTCACACAGCTAAAGCTTTGCTTGATCGCGGAGATGAAGTAGTAGTTGTCGACAATTTCAATGAGTATTATGATGTTAGCTTGAAAAGAGCAAGAGCTAATTTGTTAAGTTGTGAGATTATTGAAGCTGATGTAAGTGATTACGACGATATGAAAAAGGTTTTTGAGGATTATTCCTTTGATAAGATATGTCATTTAGCTGCACAAGCAGGTGTTCGCTATTCTTTAGAAAAACCTTTTGTTTACGAAAAAAGCAATGTTAAAGGAACCTTGGTTTTGTTAGAGCTTTGTAGGAAGTTCAAGGTTAAAGATTTTGTGTTTGCTTCTAGTAGCTCTGTGTATGGTGATAATAAGAAACAACCTTTTTCTGAAGAGGATAGAGTTGATACTCCCATATCTTTGTATGCAGCCACTAAGAAATCAAATGAGGAGATGGCTTATGTTTATCACCATCTTTTTGGCTTGAATTGTACTGGTTTGAGGTTCTTCACAGCTTATGGTCCTTATGGAAGATCGGACATGGCGTTGTTTATATTCACCAAAGCAATATTAGAAGGAAAGGAAATCAAGGTTTTTAATAATGGAAATATGGCAAGGGACTTCACCTATATTAGTGATACTATCTCGGGAATTTTGTCTGCTCTGGATAGTGCATTTAAATATGAAATTTTTAATATAGCACGCGGAGAGAAAGTAAAACTACTTGATTTTATAAAAGAAATCGAAAAAAACTTGGGTATGAAAGCCAAGAAAAAGTTTCTTCCATTGCAACCAGGGGATGTTCCTGAATCACTTGCAGACATTAGTAAAGCACGTGAAATGATTGGTTACAATCCAAAAGTCAGTATAAAAGAGGGTGTAAAGAAGTTTGTTGATTGGTACAAGGAGTTTTATTCTATTTAATTAGTTCTGTTTATTTGTTTTTTCTAAAGGATTTCCGGATTTATCTCTTATAATCTATATCTGTTTCATCAACTCTTCTTACTGGCTTCTCTTCTTCTTTTTCTTCTATCGCTTGTGCTATGAGTCCAGGCACTCTTCCGATTATGAATATTCCTTTTCCAACTTTTGGCGAGAAGCCCATTTCCAGTAGAACTGCGGCTATTAATCCATCGATGTTCAGGCAAATCTTTTTTCCTTTCTTTTTCTTTATAGATTTCTCAATGTTGATTGCTAAACTGATGTATTTGGAGGGATAGTTTAATTCTCTGCATAAAGAAATGATTTGTCTGACTCTTGGGTCTTCTTCTTTGTATATTTTATGACCATAGCCGAAGATTATTTTTTTGTCTTTTAAGTTTTTGGAAACGAATTTCTCTGCTTTTTTGACTTCTTTGAACTGGATCATCGCTTTCTCAATAGCTCCACCATGGTAGTCTCCCAATGCCAAGACTCCTGCTCCAACGGCAGTGTTTAAAGAGTTGCCTGTTGATGTTACGAATCTGGTGGTTAAACTAGATGTTGTTCCCATTCCATGGTCTATGATGCTTATAAGCATAGCAGAGAATATCTTTGATTCTTTTTGTGTTGGCTTTCTGTTTCTTAATAGTAAGAATATTGAGTCTGTGAATGAGTTTTCTTTTATTAGAGATGATAGTTTTTCTCCTCTTATAATCATGTCATCCTTTGTTAGCTTGCTTATTCTTGTCTTGAATTCCATTTTAATGCTTTTTTTACAAGTTCAGGCATTTGATCATGATAATCTGCTACTAGAACTCCTGCTTCTTTTAATATCTTCTTTTTATCATCTGCTTTTCCAATACCGTGCTCGATTATTGCACCAGCATGGCCGAATGACAGGCTTTTGTCTATTGTTTCCATGAACTTTCCTGATATGAATGCTATAACTGGCTTTGTGAACTCTTTTTTCTTGATCATGTCTGCAACCTGCTCCTCGTATAATCCACCTGTTTCCCCATATAGAACGACTACTTCTGTCTCTTTGTCTTCTTCAAAGAGTTCTAGGATGTCTGTGAATGTGGTTCCAATTATTACATCTCCGCCTATGCCTATGATAGTACTTTGTCCCAGATTTTCCTGTGTTAATATTAGTGCTGTTTCTGCGCACATCCCTCCGCTCTTTGATATTATGCCAACATTTCCTTTTGAGTACATTCTCTTCTCCTCCGCACCACCTATAGAGCCAAGCTTTCCAACACCAACACTTAAAACTCCAACTGATGCGGGTCCGATAATCCTTGCGTTATATCTTTTTGCATATTCAACAAGTTTTGTAGTATCCTTAACAGGGACATTCTCTGTAATTATAACAACTGTTTTTATTCCATTAAGAATAGCTTCTAAAGCAGCGTCATAAACCATCAAAGGAGGGACGTATAGAACACTAGTGTTAATTAATGAGTCGTATTTCTTTGCTTCTTTTACACTGTCAAATACTTTCAGGCTATGTACTTTCATGCCTCCTTTTCCAGGAGTGACTCCGCACGAGACCTTTGTTCCATAGTCTAGCATCTCTTTTGTGGCTCTATTGCCTTCTTTTCCTGTTATTCCCTGGACCAGTACTCTTGTGTTTTTGTCTATTATTATTCCCATTTTACTTTTTCGACCATGATTCTAGATGCTTTTGCCATAGGTGTCTCCTCTCCGAACAAGGTTATGTCAAATCCTTCTTTTTTTGCGAATGCTCTGATCATATCAAAAGCTTTCTTGTCATTCGGCCCTGCCCTTCTTATTATTATCGGGTATGTTGGTTTTGGATTGATTGATTTTAACCCTTCTATGAATCCTGATAATGTTTCGAATATGTCTGTGAAGTTGGCTGTTCCGCCAATCACCAAGCAACCTTTGAGATTTGGCTTTGAGAGTGTTATCTTTGTTAGTTGTTTGACTTTCTCTCTTGATGGGTTTCCGCTGTACTCTGTGTAGTTAGCGGGCTTTCCTCCTGCTTCGATAACAGCATCCATACAAGTTAAAGATGCTCCTCCTCCAGATGCCAGTATTGCTATGTCTCCTTCTAAATCAAAGTATGTTTTTCCAGCCACGCCCCTATGGTCATGGTAGTCTATTTTTCTGGCTTCTAATTCTCTTTCATTTAGTAAAGTTTTGTCTTCTATGTCTGTTTCGTCTCTTAGAATGTCCTGTCTTATGATTGCGTTGTCATCGATTGTTATCTTTGCGTCCCCTGCATATAATATTCCTTCAGGGGTCTTGATTATTGGATTTATTTCCAGGCTTTTGCAATCATATTTTTCGAAGCAGTTGTATGCTTTCTTGATTAATGCAGCTATCTTTAGCATTTCGCTCTTTTCAAAGCCTGCTGCTTTGGCCAGGTTTCTTGCTTCGTAATCGTTTAATGTTCCCCTTATGCTTTTTGAGGCGTATCTTTTCTTTTTCAGAACTTTGTTGACGTCGATGCCTCCTTTTCTTGAGAATATGATCAATGGACTTCTGGAGAGGGTGTCATAAATTATCGACAGGAAATACTCCTCTTTCATGTCTAGCTTCTTCTCTATTAAAAGTGTGTTTATTAGCTGATTGTTGTATTCTGTCTTGTAAAGTTTGTCAATCAGATTTAATGACTCTTTGTAGTTACTTGATCCTACTATAAAATTGTTCTTTTTTCTGCTTCCACTGATGATTTGGGCTTTTATGATGACATTCTTATGGTCGAAGAAGAATTCCTTGTATTTTTCTTTGTGGTATGACAGGTTGATGTATGACTTGTTGTTGGTTATTATGCTCGGAGGTATCTTTATCCCAGATTTTTTAAGAAGTTCTTTTCCCTTGTATTCCAACAGCTTCATAACTTTTGGTTATCTCGAGAAACTTAAAAAGGTTTGTCTTTTAAGATTATTTTTTCAACAACCTTTAAAAAAAGAAGATGGTTTTTTGTTTAGATGAAGGGGTTTAAGATTTGTGTTGTCGGACTTGGATATGTTGGTCTGCCGTTGGCTATTCATTTGGCTAAGAGTTTCAAGGTCTATGGTTTTGATGTCAGTGAAAAAAGGATTGCTAACCTCTCTTCAGGTATTGATGAGAATGGAGATGTTTCTGAGAAAGAATTGAAAGGTGCGAATATAGAATACACTTCAGATGCTTCTGTTATTAAAAATTGTGATTTTGTCATTGTTGCTGTGCCAACCCCAATATCCACTAATAAAAAGCCTGATCTCAGCTATTTGAAATCTGCATCTTCTTTAGTGGGCAGGAATTTGGCTAAGAATAGTATTGTTGTCTTTGAAAGCACAGTATATCCAGGAGTGACCGAGGATGTTTGTGTGCCTGTAATTGAGAAAGAGTCTGGGTTGAAGTGCGGTGTTGATTGGAAGGTTGGTTATTCTCCTGAAAGGATAAACCCTGGTGATAAGGTTCATACTGTGGATAAGATTACAAAGGTTGTTGCTGGTATGGATAAAGATTCTTTGGAGAAGATTGCTTTTGTTTATTCTAAAGTGACTGATGTTTATAAGGCTAGTTCTATTAAGGTTGCAGAAGCTGCCAAGGTTATTGAGAATACTCAACGAGATTTGAACATTGCATTGGTTAATGAGTTGAGCTTAATATTTAAACGAATAGGTATTGATACTCTTGATGTTTTGGAAGCTGCTGGCTCCAAGTGGAATTTCTTGGATTTTAAGCCTGGTTTGGTTGGAGGACATTGTATAGGTGTTGACCCTTATTACCTGACATATAAGGCTGAAGAGGTTGGTTACATACCACAGGTTATCTTAGCTGGTCGTAAGATAAATGATGAGATGTATTTGGAAGTTGTTAGACTTCTTTGTGAAGGACTTAATAAACATGGAAAAGCTGTTAATGGTTCTAAGATATTAATATTAGGGGTTACTTTCAAGGAGGATGTTAAGGATTCTAGGAACAGCAAGGTTGCTGATGTTATTTTAGAGCTGGAAAGGCTTGGTGGAGAAGTGTTGGTTAATGATCCTTACTTTGATGAGATAAAGTTTGATGGCTTGAAGAAAAAAGTTACTCCTTTGGAAGATATTGATAAAGTGGATGCAGTTATCTTAGCAAGCCCGCATAAAGAGTATAAGAAACTTTCAATTGATGATATAAAGAAATGGATGAAAAAGCCTGTTATTGTTGATGTAAAAGGCGTGTTAGGGAAGGATGAATGTGTTTACAGGCTTTGAGATTGATTAATATGATAGAAGAAATTAAAAAAGAATTATTTGATATTTTGGCTTGTCCAACTGATAAGTCAGATTTAGTTTATACTAAAGATAAAAAAGGATTGCAATGCGTGAAGTGTAAATATGTTTATCCTATAAAAGAAGGCATTCCTGTTCTTTCGCCATCTGAATTAAGTAAAAAGCTTTAAATAAAACTTGTTTCTCTGTTTCTTTATGAATCCATTGTTGTTAGGTACGTTTATTATAAGCTTTCTAGTGACTTTTATTATTACTCCTGTCTGGATTAGAAGGGCTAAAAGGGCTAAAATAGTTGGTAATGATATGCATAAGCTTGGAAAAAAGATGATTCCTGAAATGGGTGGCATCTGTGTTATTATTGGATTTCTTTCAGGGGTTTTTTTCTATGTTGCTATACAAACATTCTTTTTTAATGTGTATGGGACTGCTCTCCAGATAATGGCAATCGTTACGACTATACTAATCATTACTATGATTGGTGTCTTTGATGATTTGCTTGGGCTTCAGATGATACTACAGCAATCAATAATTCAGGATCAGTTACCAGAAGTGCTTCAGCAGATCAATCAGTTGTTGTGAATGCAACCTTGACAAAAGCAGGAAATTCAACTGCTAAAAGATTCTCTTTCACAGTTAAAAAAACAGTTGCGGCTATCGTAGCAGCAGAAGTTAATGTATCAGAAGGAGAACAAGAAGTTGTTATAGACGCTACTAATGGAGCAACAGTTGAAACAATAGCCATCTCATCAGATGTTCCTGATGATCAACCGGTCGTCGTTAACTTTGAAAGTGTTTTAAACACTTCGGGCGCAGCACCTACAATCACTGTTTCAACCAACCTTACAATGTCTAGGGAAACAAGTGTTGCTAATTATTCAGTAGAACTAAGTTCAGGAACTGTTGTCACAGGACCTGAAGACTGGAATGGTTTAATATCTATTCCAACAGTTCAAGAAATAACAGACTTTGTAGCACCTGTTGTAAGTGGAAAAACCACTGAAGTAGATGCAGTTGTAGAAGTTGGAGTTTTAGGAGTCAGACTTAACTTTACAGCGCCAGTAAAACTTGTGTTATCTGGAATGACAGGTAAAAAAGCAGCATTTAGTTTCGAAGGCTCACAACTTACTAAAATCACAACTCAATGTGCTAATGCAACTGATTATACAGGAATTCCAACTGCCGGTGAATGTTATTTTGATGATAGTACTGACTTAATAGTTTGGACTTATCACTTCACAAGATTCAGTGCTTATACTGAAACAGATGTAGTGGCTGCTGTTGATGATGATGATATTACTTTTGATTCGAATGTAACTGTCATAACTATTCCAACAAAATCAGTTGTCTGGTCAACAGTAAATGCTGGTGAAACAAAGACTCTGACAATTGATAATTCAGATATTTTTGCAGATTCAATAGACGTTGAGTTTATCTCTGATATAACAAACGCTAAATTAACTGTCAAACAAGTCACAGAGCCAGCCAACACTAAGGAAGGAACTGTTTACGCTTACTTAGAAATCACTAAAGAAAACTTTGAGAACTCAGACATATCATCGGCAAGCATCAAGTTCAGAGTGGCTAATAGCTGGCTGGATGATAACTCAATATCAAAAGAAGACATTGCACTGTTCAGATACACCACCCAATGGGATGAATTAGAGACAGTTATAGAAAGAGAGGATGACAGCAATGCTTATTACACAGCAACAACATCTGGCTTCAGCACATTCGCAATAGCACCTAGAGAAGTAGTGCCTGAAGTGGTAGAAGAAGTTCCTGAAGTTGAGCCTGTGCCTGAGGAGGAGGTACCACCTGAAGAACCTGAAGAAGAGGAAGTTCCACCTAGCAGAGTAAATATTCTGTGGCTAAATATTCTGTGGCTAATAGCTGCGATAGTAGTTATAGTGTTTATATACGTGTTTTGGAAGGAAGGAAAACGCCGAAGAGGCTCAAAAGGAAATGGAAAGGAACTCGAGGACTACATAAAGAAGAGAACTAATAAAGGTACTTCTCAAGATGAGATGAAAAAGTCTCTTCTAGATGTAGGCTGGTCAGAAGAAAAAGTTGATGCTGCTTTGAAAAAGTTTGAAAAAAAATAACATTTATAGAAATCTTTTAATATTCCAATATCTAGTGAATTCTCTATGGTAAAGATACCTGGATTTGTTTATTTGCTGATAGGAGTGGTCGTAGCTGGATATTCACAGTTTGCACCAAATAGTGATATGCCCTTCTTTAACATATTCTTCTATATAGGAATAGTGTTCATCTTCTGGGGTGTTGTCAAGATGATCTTCTCTCCTTCAAAGAGAAGAGAAAAAACCTTAGAGCATCAAGAAAAGACTAGTGGCATAATCTTCTGTCCTAGATGCAATGCTAAAAACTTTAGTTACTCAAGATTTTGTCATATGTGCAAATATAAGCTTCGGTAATAGTTAAATATTTAAAATAGGAGGTCCTAAAAAAGGAACATGGATACAATAGATTGCATCATGAGTCGCCGCTCGATAAGAAAATTCACAGAGCAACCACTAGAGTTTGATAAGATAGCTAAAATTTTAGAGGCAGGCCTTCATGCACCTACTGCTGGTAACCTTCAGAACTTCCGTTTTGTTCTAGTAATAGATAAAGGTGTTCTCAGACAGCTTTACGATCATTGTATGCGTCAAGAAGTAATAAATCAGTCTCAAGCAGCCATAGTTATTTGTGGGGAGCCTGACAAGGCTGAGAGACTCTATGGCTTAAGAGGAAAGAGACTCTACACTGTTCAGAACTGTGCAGCCGCTGCAGAGAACATGCTATTAGCTGCTCATGCATTAGGTCTTGGAGCCTGCTGGGTAGGTGCTTTTGATGAGGATAAAGTCAAAACATTGCTCACTATTGAAACATTTCATCATGCGAGACCACAAATCATAATCGCATTGGGATATCCTGCTGAAGAACCAAAATCAGAGAGGAAATTCCTTACTTCTTTCGTTCACTTCAACAGTTATGAAAACAAAGTAAAGGATCCACACATTGTGCTAAGAGACTACAGTATAAAATGGCAGAAAGGAATAGAAACAGCTGAAGAAGCAGGCGGTAGATTAACAAGAAAATTAAAAAAAGCCCTTAAGAAGTGGCAGGAGAAGAGAAGGGAAAAACAAGGTATTAAAAGCGTTATGGAGAAGAAAAAAGATAAGAAATAATTTTCGATTTTCACTTAGCAATATTTATAAAATGTTTCTTTTTCTTTTTTATCTATGAATTTTGATGAACTATTGTTTCCTCATGAAAAAGTGAGGGAGA
Organism: Nanobdellati archaeon; assembly: GCA_014384375.1. GTDB lineage: Archaea > Nanobdellota > Nanobdellia > Woesearchaeales. The sequence goes on along the minus strand of JACNFY010000019.1, from coordinate 112,479 downwards.
TACAGGAGAATCTTGTTCTAAAGATTGATGAGGTTGTAAATAAGGGTAGAAATCTTATTGCTCATGCTCCTACAGGCCTTGGAAAGACTGCTGCAGCTCTTGCACCTTGTCTGAAATACGCGTTGAAGCATGATAAGGTTGTTTTCTTTCTTACCTCAAGACATACACAGCACAAGATAGCTATCGATACTCTTGCAGAGATTAAGAAGAAGCATAAGAAAGACTTTGTTGCTGTGAGCATTATCGGCAAGAGAGGTCTTTGCCTGCAGCCTGGTGTTCACAAGCTATACAGCTCTGAGTTCAACGAGTACTGCAGAGCTATTAGGGAGGACAAGAAGTGTGAGTTCTATGAAAACCTAAAGAAAAAGGATAAGCTATCAGTTAGTACAAAGGCTGCTTTGTCAGAGTTAAAGCTCATAAACCAAGTCACTACAGAGGATTCTTTTGAAGTTGGTGGAAGACATAAAGTTTGCCCTTATGAGCTATCTGTTTTGATGGCTAAGAATGCGAAGATAATAATAGGTGATTACTACTACATATTCCACCCTGATATAAGTGCTCTCTTCTTGAAGAAGATTGACAAGGATTTAAGCGATGCTGTCGTAGTTGTTGATGAGGCTCATAATCTTCCAAATCGCGTAAAAGATTTGTTCACTGCTAGGCTTTCAAGCTTGATGGTAAAGCGTGGTGTTTCTGAGGCTAAGAAGTTCAAGTATGATGCGATAAGACACACCTTGTTACAGATAGGTGAACTCTTGGATGAGTTATCAGATTTCAAGGAGGAAGAGCGATACATCTCCAAGGATTTGTTTGTTGAGAAGGTAAATGAGATAAGTGATTATCAAGAGTTAATAGCTGACCTTTCACTTGCAGCTGACGCTGTTCGTGAAGAGCAGAAGCAGTCATATATTGGCTCTATAGTTGTCTTCCTTGAAGCCTGGCTTGGAGGAGATGAAGGTTTTACTAGGATTATCTCAAAGCAGGAAAGCGCGAGAGAGCTAATCAAGGTTTTGAGCTATAGATGCTTGGACCCCAGTCTGGCTACAAAAGGCGTGATTGAAGCTGCCCACTCAACAATTATGATGTCTGGCACTCTTACACCTACAAGCATGTACAACGAGTTATTAGGTTTTGATGAGACCGAAGAGGAGACTTACAAGAGTCCTTTTCCTGAAGAAAACCAGCTAAATATCATTATCCCAAAGACATCTACAAAGTATGAACTGAGAAGTCATAAGCAGTTCAAGGATATAGCTGAGATACTAGCCAAGATTGTGAATAAGATTCCTGGTAACAGCGCTGTTTTCTTTCCCAGCTATTATCTTAGGGATGTTGTGTACAAGGAGTTCAATGATCTCTGTAAGAAAACAGTTTTTATCGAGCATCCTAATCTTTCAAAGAGCGAGAAGCATGAGCTGCTTGATAAGTTCAAGAGCTACAAGGATAGCGGCGCTGTTCTTCTAGGAGTTATCTCAGGAAGCTTTGGTGAGGGAATTGATCTTCCTGGCGACTATTTGAAAGGTGTTGTCATTGTCGGCTTGCCTCTTACAAAACCTGACCTTGAGTCCAAGGCCTTGATTGACTACTATGACAAGAAGTTCGGCAAGGGATGGGATTATGGTTATTTGTTCCCTGCTTTTAACAAGGCTTTGCAGAGTGCTGGCCGCTGCATCAGGTCAGAGAATGACAAAGGCGTCATCATATTCTTGGATGAGCGCTATACCTGGAGTAACTATAACAGGTGTTTCCCTCATTCTTGGAATATCAAGACGACCATGCTCTATGAGAAGATAATTGATGAGTTCTTCTCTAGAAATTAAACTTTACTCTCCTGCTTCTTTTTTTCCTCATTTTTTAGAAAAATTGAGTAAATTATACTAGATTAGTATACAAAAACGTATACAAAACGAAAGATTTATATATTAGTCTATTTATTATATAACTAAAAAACCCACTATAACGCTAAAAAAATGGTAATCTTGTTCGATCAGTTCAACTTTCCAGATAGTGTCTTTGAGATAATCTTTGCTACAAAACAACAGGTTTTAGTGGCTAAACTATTGATAGAGCAGATGAAGCTCAAAGACGGCGAGATAGGAAAAACAGAGATGTCATTATTCGCGACTGCATTACACGAAGGAACGATACTTGAAACAAAGGAAGAAATTCCATTTAACATAAGGAAAGACATCAAGCTATCATATAACAAAAGGCAATTTTACGATCGTATATTAACACCTATGAAGACAATGGGTCTCATAGACTACGACCTTTACAAGAAAACCTACAAGCTAAGCGAGAAATTCAACAAAAACATGATGAGGATAGGCTTGATGTGGTTGCAGGAATTAAGACGACCACCAAAGATATTCAGACTGAAAAAGAAAAAATAATCATATTCATGAGCTCCCTGAAGCCTCTTCTCTAACCACCCTCCCCCTCCCACATTGATTCTTCGGGAGCTCAATTCTTCTTACACATAATATCTTCTTTCTTCTCTTCTTTAACTTCTTCCTTAACAGTTTCCTTGAATTCTTCCTTCCTAAACCCTCCTTTCCTTCTTTTCTTAGAGCAGATATCTTGGATCGTAACTCCTTCAGTTTAAGATTGTACTGCTCAAGTATAGCTTTTTTCTGTTCTTCTAATACCTCTACTTTTTTACTCATCTTGCTCTCCTAACTTTTCCTCTACTTCCTCATGAAAGTCTTCTATCTCATTATCCAGTTCCTTTAACTCATTATCCACATAACTCTTTCTGAGGATTGTTTTTCCCAATATTTTACTAGTTTTTATTTTGATTAATAATTTGGAAAAGATGTTTAGATGCTTCTCTTTTTTCTCCTGTGACTCCTGTTTTTTCTTTACCTCTTTTTTATGGACTTTCTTTTTGCTAGGAATTCCATACTGTGTTCTGACCTTTTCTAACTCTTTATTTAAATAAACATCTAGAAGTTCCTTTGATTCCTGAATACTTGCAGGTTCTACTATTTTCTTAGGTGTTTTTTCTTTAGACGGTTCTAAGAATTCTTTTAGAACCTTCTTAGTTTCATCTTTAGTCTTTACTGCAAATAGTTTCTCAGCTAATTCTTTTTCTTTGAAAACACCTCTTACCCAGTTTGCAAAATCGTTTTTTTCATCATTAACATGAAAGGAGAAATCATCATCAGACATAATCTCTAAGCTATCGTAGAATTCTTTAATACTCTTTAATGTATTTCCATTCCTCAAATAAAAGTACTCTTCTGGTTTCAAAGCTTTTCTCACCTCTCTTTCAAATATTTATCTTGATTGCAATGTTTGTATTGTTTCCTCCCTTGATTTTAAGTTGTTTATCTTATCTGCTAACTAATCATTATGGAACACTCCTCTTATCCAGTTAGCAAAGTCATTCTTTTCATCATTAACATACTGTTTAAACTCATCATCATTCATATGTCTTTGTGTGGTTTCAGCATAGTCTCTGTATGTTATTTGTAATTTATTTGTATGACACTTGTAGTTTTTTTAGAGGTTTCTGCGATAAAAAATTACATTTGTAATTTTTTTGTATACCTATTAACTCATATAAGTAGCATATAAATTTTTCGAAAAAGAATAAAAGACAAACTATAAATAATACTTGATGTTAGCATTTCTTATGGAAAAAGAGTACAATCAACTCCGCAAGAAATACAAACTACCACGCTGGAAAGAACTAGATAAAGGATTCCAGATAAGCACAATAGAAAGTAAGAAATTCCTGCTCAAAGAGATAGCAAAAAAGATAAATGAAAAAATAGAATTTTTCTCAAGCTTATTGGAAGAAATATTTAATCCAGAGACAAAATTGAGCAGTCTTCACGAATCAAACACATTCAACGATGAAGAAAAAAAGGAAGTGTTGAAGATCTACAGAAAACTGTACTTTTATTATAGAAAAAATTCTTATCTAGAAATAAGCTATGATGAAAAAGAGACTGCAGAATACATAAAGGAATTTTTCGATGCATGGCAAACAATAAAGCCAGAGTTGAAGAAAATAATAACAAAGATAAAAGATTCATGGAACAGCGATAAAAAAACAAATCTAGAACTAAGTTATTTCGGGTGAACAAATGAGGTTGATAATATTCGGACAACAGGCATCTGGCAAAGGAACACAAGCAGAGAAAATTACAGAGCATTATGGAATACCACACATCTCAACAGGCGACATCTTCAGAGAGAACATAAGCAAAGGAACAGAGCTTGGAAAACTGGCAAAGGAAATCCTTGATAGAGGAGAACTAGTTCCAGATGAAATCACAAACAAAATAATTGAAGAAAGACTATCAAGAGATGACTGCAGTAAAGGATTCATACTCGATGGCTATCCAAGAAATAGAAATCAGGCAGAGTTCCTTGACAATCTACCTTACCAGATAGATGCTGTGATAAACCTTGAAGTCTCGCAACAAGAATTAATCAAAAGGATCTCAAGCAGACGCGTGTGTGTTAACTGCAAAACCAATTACAATCTAATATACATCAAACCAAAACAGGAAGGAATGTGTAACAAATGCGGAGGAAAACTAATAATAAGAGATGACGACAAGCCAGAAGCAATAAAGAAAAGACTCGCCATATATCATGAACAAACAGAACCTTTGTTGAAATTCTATGAAGAAAAAGGAATTCTAAAAAACATCAACGGCGAACAACCAATGGAAGCAGTGTCTAATGATATAATAAAAGCTTTGGAAGAATAATTCTAAATCATTCATAATTCATTTAGTTTTGCACTGTATATTTGCAACGTAAAATGTTCCCCACACCAACACTAGAAGAGCAACTATTTTAATATAAATGCTTATTTTAGTTAAAAAAGCAATAAAGGAAGAAATTCCTACTACGGGAAGAATACAAGCAGGACAAGTAGCTGCTAACAAACCAGCTACTAATCCTACATTTGCAGCTTTATTTGCTTTACATTTCCAATAAGAATAATTTGCATATAAAAGTCCTCCTATTATTGGAAATAACCCAAGAATTACCCAATCAAAAACATTAAAACCTGAGAAGGCCTTAAAGCCGGTAAACAACAAAATATTTATCATACTACCTTCAGGCAATGGCCTTGTTGACAGCAACGAAAGAATAATTGAAAAAGATACATAAACAATAGCAATTATTATTGTAGAAAGGAGGAATACTTTTATTGTTTTTTTCTCTTTCAACGGGAAAAAAATAACTTGAAATTTCATTATTAAACACCTAATTTCCTTAGTTCATTTTCGATTCTTTCTAATGGCACGGAAAAAGAGTCAGCGTAGGCTATTCTTCCACCTTTGTCAACAATGAATGTCATATCATTCATTTTGAAACCATACTGTTCATAAAAGGGCAGTAATGACCCTTGATAATTCGCCCAAACCCAATCTCTTCCGTTATAAGTCTCTTTGATATTTATAATCTCTTCTGGTTTATCATCCGGATTTATATTCATATAGAGGATTTCAAGAGAATCTTTGTATTTGTCATATAATTTGTTATACTCTTTTATGCCTCTAACACAAGCAGGACAACCATTAGAAAAAGATTGGATAATAACAACTTTGTCTTTGTTTAAATCATCAAAATGTATTTGTTTGTCTGTTAAAATATTTATGAAATGAAAATCTCCTATTTCTTGATCAATAAATGTTCTCTGCGGATCAAGATTATATATTCTCTCAACAGAACTAATCGAGTTACTATTCTGTTCTTGTCCAGCATTAGTAGAACATCCGAATAGTAATAATAGAGCTACTAAAATTAAGCTAACAACATAATTACTGCTTTTCATTTAGCAACACTCATAATTTCTTATTAATTTATTTGTGCTCAGATGATACAGGACAAGGTCTATCTCCATAATCACAGAATACACAACAACTTTTTTCTGCAGAAATAACTTCTTCACAACCTTCACACTTGTAAAATGCTCGGCACGAATTTGTTGGAATCTTCATTGGTTGAACATGCTTACATTTCGGGCAAGTCACGTTTCCTATTAGCTGTTGTTCTGACATTTTTATCCCTCCACATTTAATGATTGCTTTAACTTTCCCTCATCAAAACCAATAAGTATCCCAACACTATGTGACTTTTTAATTTCAATAACAGGTACACTTATCTGACCGCTTTTCTTAATCATTTCATCTCTTGCATTATCATCTTCAAGAACATTAATATCTTTATACTTAATATTATTCTCTTTAAAGAACTGCTTTGCAGCTTTACAAAATGGACACATAGGTGTTGAATAAATCTTGACTTTCATTTTTTCTTATCTCTTTTAATACATTCAATGCAGTATTTTTTTGTGTGTATGTTAATAAGTCTCATCAAGGGCTCTGTTGTCTCTTTATTAATGATATAGATTCTTTCCTTTCCATTAGGCTTCATTGTTACAAAACCACAGCTCTTTAATCTTGCAAGATTGTTTGAGATTGTACTTTGGTCTACACCCACCGCTTTTGTTAGTTCTGTAACATTCTTTTGACCTTCCAAAAGCAGATTAAGAATTTTAATTCTATTCCTATTTGATAAAGTTGCTAAAAAGTAATCATAAGCTTCATCAGGAGTTACATATTTCATTTTTGAAATATTTAGAAAACAAAATATTATTTAAATGTTTCGATTAAAAAAATGTTTCACAACATTAGTTGCGTAAGCTCCTTTCGACAATGAGAAACTAATTCTTACTTTGTATTTTCCTTTATTCAAATCATCTTTTTCCAATTTAGAAACCATTAAATCCTTCGGTTCTACATAAAAATCCCTTTCTTCTCCTTCACAGCTTAAATCTGGCATAGAAGAAATTACGAAATCTCGCTCAGAAATATTATCTTTTTTTAGAATTTCTTTTATTATTCTCCTAACGTTATCATCTTTGTATTCTGTGCCAAAACCAACTAGAGGAATCTTAATATTTTTTTGGCTATTAATTTTCTTTATAGTCTTATTGAATATATGGCTTTGGTAGGAATGAACAAACAGTAACAGAATTTTGTGCGGCACTTTTCTCAAGGCACCAATATAGTTATTGGGATGATTATCTAAAAACGCATGAACTTTTTCTTCATAGTCGCCTTTTTTCTCTAACACTAAATCAACTGCTTTCTTGAAATCCTTTTTCAAAATAGCTCTGCCGATTTCAACATTGTTTTTTGAAAATCTTTGCTCATCAAAATAGTTCTTTATTTTTTTATTAGTATTAATCTTAGCATTCTTATCCAAATCTCTAATTATTATTCCAAAGCTATTACCCTCCAGATTGCCAAGAGAAATAGGTTTTTTAGAATTAGAGACATGTTCTAATTCAATGTCTTTTAATGCTAAAGCTCTAACTTTCTCTTTTTTAATCTTATAAATAGAGATATACTGAGAAGTTATTGCTTTTTTGTCCTTTATACCAGCATAGCCAACTCTCTTCCTATCAATATGAAGAGAATCACATATTGTTTGGATTGCTTTCTCAGTTGTATAGTTAGTTTTTTTTAGAAGAAAAATAGAATAAGAGCCATTCATCTCTTCAAAACCAGGGATTTCTTTTACAATAAAATCTTCAGGGATTTGCTTTAATATCATTTTAGAGCGGACCTGGGGGGACTCGAACCCCCGATCTTCAGCTTAGGAGGCTGATGCCTTATTTGTCCAACCTATGTGGTTTTATGCCACATGCTTTTGTCCAAGCTTTTTGCAAAAGGTTGCCAGACTAGGCTACAGGTCCATCAATCATGAGAATTATCAAGCTCTTTTTAAATTTGTTTAGAATTTATTCTTTAACATTTCTAAATATTTATATACTCGACCTGACTAAACCTCATCGATGAAGAAAAAAATCTTCATATCATTATCGATAGTCGCAGGAATAGTTGCTCTTTGGATAATACTTAAAGTAATACCATTCAAAGAAATCATCAATTCTTTTCAATCCGGAACTCCTGAAGCGATAATTGGATATCTGATTGTTTCTATCTTCTTAATGGCTGTGCTGGCTTGGAGGTGGAAGATTATTCTCAAAAGTCAAGGTATTGAAGTACCATTTTATAATACACTGGCATACAGATTTATAGGTTATGGTATAAGCTACTTGACACCTTCTGCCAAGTTGGGTGGTGAACCTGTAAGAGCTGCACTCCTAACAAGACATGGGATAAAGTTTCCAAAGGCTCTCTCATCAATTGTTATTGACAAAACCATTGAGGTTTCTTCATCAGCCCTCTTCTTTTTCATAGGTGTGTTGATAGTCTTATTCAGATTTGCTTTACCAGGACAAACAGAGATAACCATGCTGCTTTTCGCGATTGCTTTCCTTTCATTGATGGTTTTTGTTTATCAAAGAATGGCTTCTGGTAAAGGATTCATCGCAAGCAGTTGTAGGTTATTAAAACTTCATAAGATAAAAAAATTAAATTTATCTGAGAAAAAATTAGAATCATTTGAAGAACTAATAATAAAATTCTTTCAAAAAGACAAAAAAGATTTTATCCTTGCGCTTATTGCTTCTTTTGTTTCTTGGGTGCTGATGTTCTTCGAGTATAAACTTGCTGGTCTCATACTAGGACTTAATTTCTCATTCCTAGCAATATTCCTAATTGTCAGCTTTGTAGGTGTGGCTGTTCTAATACCAATACCTATGGCTATAGGATCACTTGAAGCCAGCCAAATAGCTGTTTTCACAATGCTTAACATCAAAAGCGCAGCTGGAGTAGCGCTTGCTTTGCTTGTAAGGGCTAGAGACTTGATGTGGAGTGTTATAGGACTGCTTTTCTTAAGCTACTACGGTATAAGGGTCAGTCAAACCATTAAAAAAAGCTATGTAAATAATTCCAAATGATTAAACCAATCTTCTTTACAGAAGGATTGCAGATGTTTAGAAGAAAAATAAGAGTCAGAAAAACAGGTTTCAAAAAATATTCTGGTGATGCAAAAGCTATCTGCAGAGAGATAGTAAAGGATTGTTACAATCATGAAAAAAACTACTTCATGGCAAGTAAAGGACACTTCTGTGAGTATTGGAGCAGAGACTTTGGTTTGTGTGTTAAACCCTTAAAAGAACTAGGTTACGAAAAAGAAATACGAAATACTCTTAATTACGCATTAAAAATATTTAAAGAGAAAAGGAACATAACCACAACCATAAGTCCAAAGAAAACACCTTTTGACTTTCCAAGATTTGCTCCTGATTCATTGGCTTTTACACTTCATTCTCTAATCACTCTTGACAAAAAAAACATAGTTAATCAATACAAAGAATTCCTAGAATCCGAAGCAAGAAAATACTTGGAGAAAGTGATTGAAAAGAATACTGGTCTTGTCAAGAAAAAATATTTCAGCTCTATGAAAGATCACTCAATAAGAGAATCTTCATGTTACGACAATGTCATGTCTGCTTGGATATCAAAAAACCTAGAAAAATTAAAGCTAAAAAATCCTTTGAAAGACTACAACCTTAAAAAAATAATAAAGAACAACTTTTGGACAGGAACATACTTCATCGATGATCTTTCTGGAAGAGAAATGATTACAAGCGATGCCAATGTTTTCCCTTTTTGGACAGAGATTTTTGATTCAAAGAAGATGATGAAATCAGCTGTTGAAACATTAATAGAGAAAAAATTAGATAAACCATTCCCCATAAAGTACAGCAAAGAAAAACCAAAGGTTGTCTGGTATGACTCCTTTGCAAAAGGCTATCAGGCACAAACCATATGGCCTATGATAGGTTACCCATACATCGAAGTAGTTTCAAAAGTGAATAAGAATTTGGCTAAGAACTATCTAAAACAATACTCAAAAATTATCGAGAAGTACAAGACATTCTTAGAAGTATATTTCTCTACTGGAAAACCATATAAGTTAGCTTTTTATTATGCAGATGAAGGTATGCTTTGGGCGAGCATGCATCTCTACTTGTCTGAGAAACTCTAGTTATTTTTTATCTCGAAATCTATCATCACAGGCAAATGATCTGAGAATGAAGCGTCAAGAACCTCATACTTTTTAACCAGTATATCAGGAGAGATAAAAACATGGTCAATCCAGTGCTTTGGCTTCCAAGAAGGAAATGTTTTACTATATTCATCGGTTTCATTCGCATTCCTAGTACCAGATAACTCAAGAAAAGTACCTAATTCTGATAAGCCCTTAAATACATTGAAGTCTCCAAAAACTATCTTTGGAGAAGGACAAACACCCACTATTTCCCCTAATTCTTTTAGCTGCTTAGCTCTTGTCCTCTTCCTCAATGATAAATGAACAGCAAATAAGTGAAGATTAACTGTGTCAAAACCAGCAGTCATTTTAATCTTTGAATAGATGATAAGTCTCTTCATACCTTTAGATAGAAAGTAGAACTTTGTATCATGAAGCTGGTACTTTGAAAGTATAGCATTACATTGTTTCCTAACAATAGGCACGAAATTCAAAACCTTGTAGACAGATTTTCTAGCATACTTAGTCTTCTCAACCCAGTAGTCCATCTCTAAACTCTCAGCAAATAGTTGCGAACCAGACCTTTTTAAATACCTAACAGACCCCGAATCTATCTCTATCAATCCTAAAATGTCAGGGTTTACTGTTTTTAGATAATCAGCAATATTCAAAAGAGTCATCCCAACAATCTTAAAGAACTTGAACACTTCAAGATATTTCCACCGCCTGTTTATCCCTTCACCGTATTCAACGTTGTAAGTTACTAGTCTCATTTTAAAGTTCTTCAAAGTTATTGTTTTTAAATCTTGTCTTTATTAATCTTCAAAACATATCCTAAGTAATGAAATATCAACTGAAGAATAGGACTTATTATAATTATAGTAATCAAAATTTTTATTTCTGGAATGAATACAAAAAATGAAAAGATGAAAGCCCCAACCACAAAATCCAATTGATCAAAAGGTATCCACGGTTTTCCAGGTTTTACATTTCTTCTTCTTTTTAAGAATGATTCAACTGCATCGCCAACCACGACTCCAAGCCCAAGCAAGAAACCAAGCAATAATGATTGTTGCGAATAATCTACTATACTAATGCTCTGGAAGAATGAAACCTGATATAGAAGCTTTTGGATATAAAATATCAACATGGCAAATAAGCAACCGCCTAAGAACCCTCTTATTGTCTTATGGTCTCCAAATATTCTTTCACCTCTAAAGTTCCTTCCAAAGTCTAACGGATTGTTGAGGAATGGTACCCACTTCAAAAATGGCGGAATAGTATTAGCCATATAGGCTGGTAAAAAGTAGTAAAGAGCTTCTAATAACATTAAATCACCTTTTTGAAATGTAGAGTGCTAACCATTAAAACAAGTGAAACAACAAATATAACCGCTACTATCTCAAGATTTGCTCCAACAAAGTAAAGGACTGGAAATAACAAACCATTAACTGTTATTGGCATGCCTAGAAAACCCTCAATTTTACTCTTTAGTACATGAAACCTTGCAAGCCTGAAAGCACCCGCCAAGACATAAAAGACTAATATTATCATCAATACATCGCTTTGAAAAATAGCGTGCATCATAACTGCAGGAGCTACTCCAAATGACACAAGATCTGCCAAGGAGTCCAGCTCAATCCCGATCTTTGACTCAATGTAAAAAGTCCTAGCTATTTGTCCATCTAAAAAATCGAAGAACACTGCAACAAGTATAAGAACAGCTGATAAAGTAAACTGATGATTAAAAGAAAAAATTATTGAAAGAAATCCAAGTGCTAGATTAATCAATGTCAAGACATTTGGCACTTGATTTTTCAACTTCATCTTGTAGCTATTACTGTTTCTCCTGCAAAAACTTTTTGTTCTTCATGAACATTTATCTTCACATTCGCAGGGAGTATCAGAGTTACCTGGCTTCCAAGTTTTATAATTCCTATCTTCTGACCTTTAATAACTTTTTCTTTTTCCTTTATGAAAGGCACTATTCGCCTAGCAACCATACCTGCTATCTGTATAACTTTCAGTTTAAAATTTCTATCTTGGAAAAGGGTTTGAACATTCTCGTTCTCAAAAGTTGCAGCCAGTCTTTCAGCGTTGATAAATCTACCTTTGGAATGCTTAACATATTTTACTATTCCAGAGATTGGAGCACGATTAACATGAACATCAAAGAAATTCATGAATATAGAAACAAGGAATCCTTTGTCAGCAACATCCTTTGTCAGAGCTTTGACTTTACCAAGGAATCTCTTATCAATGTCAACCTTGTCTTTGTCAAACTTTTTCACCATTATTATCTTTCCATCTGCTGGACTAACAATATTCTCCCCCCCTATAGGTACTTTTCTTGCGGGATCTCTTAAGAAGTAGAATTTGTAGAAAGAAAATAATACCACTACTATAAATAAAACTAAGAATAAAATAATTCCTATCATTGCAAAGGAAAAAGAAATTAATCTATAAAAAATTAATCTTTAAAATCAGAACTTATGGTGCTTCTTTAATATTTTCATTGCTTGCTTTCCATCGACTTTGCCGCGGAACTTACCCATTATTATTCCCATTAATGCACCTACAGGAGCGCCTTTGTTCTTCTCAACTATCTTTTTTATCTCTTTTTCCAACTTGTCCGTTGAAATACCTTTAAATTTGCCGAAGTTTAACTTCTTCGTCTTACCATAATCAGCGAGCAGTTCTACAACAGAGCCCTTAGGCAACTCTTCAGAACTTACCTTATCTAAGACTTTCTCAGCTATGGGTCTTGGATCTATGATAACATTGTATCTCTTCTTCAGTTCCTTTGGTGTGGATGTAAAGAACTGAACGACGAACTTTGCATCTTTATACTTCTTAAAATAACCTTCTAAAACAAATCCTTCTTTATTCTCAAATTTCACTGCTAACTTTGCAAGGTCATCATTCAGACCATAATTCTTTTTATATCTCTTTATCCTGTCATCCATTGTTTCTATCTTTTCAAACTTTACTTCTTTAGGAATTATAGTCTCTATATCTGTCTCTGGATACATCCTTGCAGCGCCAGGCATCGGTCTTAAATAACTTGTTGTGAAGTCTGACTCTGCTTTCCTGACTTCCTTGTTTATCTTCTTCTTTTTCTTGATTAACTCTTGCTGTCTCTTTATCTCATTATCAATAACTTTTGGTATGCTTCTTAAATCTTGAAAGCCTTTTATCTCTGTTCTAGCACCTCTTTTAATTGAGATATTAACGTCTTGTCTAATACTTCCAATTCCACGTTTGCAAGCACCTGTACTTCTTAGAATCATACCTATCTTTGCAGCAACTTCCCTGCACTCCTCTGGACTTCCTATGTCAGGATCAGTAGCTATCTCTATCAGTGGAATTCCCAATCTCGAAAGGTTGTAAACATCATGATCCTTAGTTCTTTTCATCACTTGACAGGCTTCTTCTTCAAGACATACTGTTGGAATACCAATTTTTTTCTTATTCATTTCCACAAAACCGTTTCTGCCAACCAAGGCTGTTCTTTGGAATCCTGATGTGTTTGAGCCGTCAACAACTGTTTTCCTCATTACTTGTATCTTGTCAACTAACTCGCAGTTGAGCATTCTAGCCACTTGAATCGTTGTCTTCAATGCTTCTTGATTTATCGGCTCTGGAGGTTCCTCATCCATCTCCACCAAGCAATTGACGTCATCATAAGCCCAATATGTAAAGAGTTTGTTCTTCTGCTGTTCATAAGAAGCCGCAACATCAACCTCTCCTGACTCTCCTGCACTAGCTCTTAGCCTTCTGTCAAATGTGAAGTCAGGCTTGTCTTTCCTAATCTCAGTCGGACAATTACAGAATAATTTTTTCCCCTCTAATTGCTGATGAACCTCAATACCACATTTGAAACCAATTTTATTATAGTCTATCTTTGCCAAACAACAACACCTTCTTTCTCAACCTTTCTTATCCTATGAAGAGGAACATTTATTTCTTTATTATTAATATTTGTTATAATAAAGTTTCCTTCCAATCTTTTTATATCTTTGTATCTTAATTCTAACAATTTATTTTCAATCCTGTCAAAATAGTAAATAGTATAATCTTCTTCGCTTAAGTTAGAGTCCCATTTAATTTTGTTTAGAAAATCCTTTATTGGAATCATACTAAATAAGTTTCTTTCTCAGTTCTGTTAGAAATTTCGCCACGTAAGTTTTTCATAAATAATTTTTTGACTTTCTTTTTGTGATTTGATAATAGCCACGCAAGCTTTATGAATGCTGTTTCAGGAATCATGTCTAAATAATTTCCTATTATTCCAAGATCCTGCATCTTTCTTCCAGTTGTATAGACATTCATATCTATTCTTCCGTATATAGTCTGAGTTGCTGCTGCTACAACTGTCCCACTCTTAACTAATGATTGAATTGCTTTGGCTATCTTTGTATTTTCCTTTGTGAAATCATCAATCTCATTTACAGGTATGTTCCCGGCTATTCCTGTTCCCTCTATTATCAAGCCAGCGTATCCTTTATAAAATTTAAACTGTTCTGAATACATTTGTGTGTGTACCTTCATCAATCCAACTTTTAAGTTTTCTTTAAAAGGCAAAATCTTAAGTTTATTCTTGCTTGGCTTGTTATAGTCAGTTGAGATAATCTTAATCTTTCTCTTTTTCCAGTTGATAATAGTCCAGGGAGTTGTGTTGATAGCTCTAAAAGCATCTCTTCTAGATGAATGCATCTTTCTACATTTTGTTCCAGACAATATAATACAAGTATCATCATCAGTATTTTCATGCATACAAACTGCAACATCTGCAAAGTCTTTCCTTGTTGATATGAATAATGCTGCAGAAATTAGGTTTACAGCTGCATCACTACTTCCCCTATCAGAACTTCTCTGTGAACCAACAAGTATTACAGGAACAGGCAGATTTTCAAGTGCAAAACTCAAAGCTGCAGAAGTGTAGTGTAAAGTATCTGTCCCGTGAGTTATAATGACTCCATTCGAGCCTCCATTTATTTCCTTTTTCACTTCTTTAGCAAGCATATTATAATGAGCAAATCTCATATCTTCTGACCACATATTTCTTACTAAACGAGATTTAATATTCGCTATTTGTTTTAGTTCAGGAAACATACTAAGGATTTCTTCAGGAGAATACCTCGCAATCACTGCTCCAGTTTCATAATCGACTTTTGAGGCAATAGTACCACCTGTGTGCAGTATTGAAATGGTTGGCAAACCTCTTTTTGTAGTCACTTTTTTAGTTGCTTGTTTTGACTTTACCTTCTTCTTAACCATCTCTGTTCTCTTGACAAAGCTTTTCTTCAGACCAATATTATAACCACTATCCAGCTTGACAAATACAAACTTTGGATCCTCTTCAGGCATAAGAACTCCTTCAACAACCTCTTTTTTATAGAAAATTTTGACTTTATCACCAGCTTTAGCCATGAAACAATAATAAAAAAAGAAGTATATAAAAGTTTGGAATTTCAAAAATTTCAAACTTCAAAAATCTAGATTTTTGTATGTTTTTATCCATAATAGCTAGGTTTCTCTTCTTGCATGCTCTTGGCTCTTGCTCTGGTGAACTGATCTCTAAGTTTGACGTATGCTTTCTCTATATCCTTTGTCACGGAAGGTCTGACCTTTTCAAGTGCTTTTTCAAAGTATTTCATCTTGACTGTCTTTGCCTTGATATCATCCCTCAATGCCATGATTGCTGCTTCTCTGCATATAGCTTCTATATCTGCGCCAACATAGTTCTCTGTTTTTTCCACTAATTTCTTTATATTAAAATCCTTAGCAAGAGGCATACCTTTGATGTGAACCCTGAATATGGCCTCTCTTGTCTTTTTGTCAGGCACAGGTGTCAGAACTATCCTGTCAAATCTTCCAGGTCTCAATAAAGCTGTATCAACCATATCAGGTCTGTTGGTAGCGGCTATTATCACAACATCACTTAGGTCTTGCAAACCATCCATCTCTGTTAACAGCTGATTCACAACCCTTTCATTCACACGCGAATCTGAACCCTGAGTTCTTTTATGAGCCATCGCATCCAATTCATCAAAGAATATTATCGTTGGTGATGTCTGCCTTGCTTTCTGAAATATCTTCCTAACAGCTTTCTCGCTCTCTCCAACCCATTTACTCAAGAGCTCTGGGCCTTTGATAAGTATAAAATTAGCTTCTGATTCAGTAGCAACTGCTTTTGCTAGCAATGTTTTTCCTGTTCCTGGAGCTCCGTATATAAGCACTCCTTTAGGTGGCTTTATGCCAAGTCTTGAGAACGCTTCTCCCTTCTTTAGGGGCCACTCAACTGCCTCTATCAACTCCTGCTTCACATCCTCAAGTCCACCAATATCCTCCCATTTAACATTAGGAATCTCGATAAGCACTTCCCTCATAGCTGAAGGCCTTACAACCTTAAGCGCTTCTTTGAAATCATCGTGAGTTAATCTTAATTTTTCAAGTACCTCACCGGGTACTGACTCCTCCTCATCCAATTTAAGGTCAGGCAAAATTCTCCTCAAAACTATCATAGCAGCCTCTTTGGCAAGCGATGCAAGGTCTGCACCTACAAACCCATACGTTACTTCTGCCATTTTCTTCAGACTCACATTCTTTCCAAGAGGCATGTTTCTTGTGTGAATCTTGAGAATATCAAGTCTTCCCTCTTTCTGTGGAACACCTATCTCTATCTCTCTATCAAAGCGTCCTGGTCTTCTTAATGCAGGATCCAAAGAATTTGGAATATTTGTGGCCGCAATCACAACCACTTTTCCACGACTCTTCAAGCCATCCATCAAAGCTAGCAATTGAGCAACCACTCTTCTCTCAACTTCTCCCTTGCTCTCCTCTCTTTTCGATGCGATAGCATCAATCTCATCGATGAATATGATTGAAGGAGCATTCTTCTCAGCATCTTCAAATTTTTTTCTCAAGTTTTCTTCGCTTTGCCCATAGTACTTGCTCATTATCTCAGGACCATTAATAAGTATGAAGTTAGCGTTTGTCTCATTCGCAACTGCTTTTGCAAGCAATGTTTTACCCGTTCCTGGCGGACCATGTAAAAGGACCCCTTTCGGAGGCTCTATTCCTAACCTCTCAAACACCTCAGGATGCTTCAATGGCAGCTCAACCATCTCTCTGACTTTCTTTATCTCTGACCCTAACCCACCAACATCCTCATATGTTATGTCTATAATCCTCTCCTCTTCAAATTCGACTGATTCAGGACTGTAATTTACATGGGTGTGCTCTGTTATAAGAACCGCTTGTTTTGGTTGTGCATCAACAACTATGAACTTCAGATCTCCAAGACCAAATCCCATCATAGTGTCATCAAGCATTGAGAACATATCCTGAAAGAAAGGACTTTCAGCCATTGTGTTCTTTCTTCTCCTTGTTCCTCCCAAGGATACAATGTCTCCCTTCGTGACTGCTCTTCCGAGAAGTCCTTGCTTGAAAACTTCAGCACTTGCTTTAATCATGATTCCCTTTCTGGCAGGAGCTATGGTGACTTTCTTTGCTTCCTTAACATCAGCTTTCTTTATAGTGACCATTTCACCAATGGTTGTCTTAGCATTCCTTCTTATAAGACCGTCCATCCTTATAATATTCAACCCCATATCTCCTGGTAATGAGCGGTCTGCAATAGCAACAGTTGTTCTCTCACCTTTTATCTCCACTATGTTCCCAGACCTTATATCGAGCTCTCTTAAGAAAGAACTATCTATCCTAACTATTCCTTTGTTAACATCATCTTGTATTGATTCTGCAACCTTTAGTTTTATCTCATCAGCTATTCTTACCAGCCTCCTTTCTTACTCGATGAATTGGCAATAAATTACTCTTTATAAATTTTTGGAAAAGAGAAAAAAAGAAAGTTAATCACTTCATTTTTGGAAGAGGTATCGGCGCTGGAAGATTGATATCCTTGCTCAATACAATTGCTTCAACATTACATCTTGTTAAGATGTGATTCATCAACTCACGCATTATTTGAGAAGGCGCTTTCTTCTCTTTCTTCCATTTACTCAAAGTCTCTTTAGCAACTTTTTCATCAGCTAGAAAGATTGTTTCTCCCTCTATCTCTATAAGACCTACACCGGGCTCGTAACTTGAAGTGTAAACAAAATCAAATTTCAAAGCTTTCTTCTTAGCATCAATAGCTAGCTTTGACTCTGAAATATTCTTTATAGAAACATTATTCTTAATATTGATTTTTCCTTTCACAGGCCTCTTCTTTTCAGCCACTAACTTTGTAAAATTAAACCCTACAATAGTCATAATTACCACCTGACCAAAGATATTAATATTTTGTTTATAAAAGTTTTGATTTAAGAGGAAATTTATTTGTCTAGAATAAGAACAAAATATTCTTTATCTTCCAAAGTAACGCATAATATTATTATAAATAGATTTAAATCCAGACAATAATCCTCCAAAAGCAATTAAAATTACATAAACACTCCAATTGCTTGTATTTCCGCCCAAGACATTCCTTAACAAAATTATTCCAGGTATAATTATTAACAACAAACCCAAAACTTCAAAAGACCATCTTTGCATAATATTGATAAAATTCATTTTTTACCTCATAATAAATTTTATTAAGTATATTGGTTTTATTATATATAAGCCTTTTGGCATTTAAGGGCTTTGCTACCATCCGTAGTTAGAATCTGAAGCACAAAATACCAATGATAACATTAGAAATTCTGTTTTTTATAATTTCATTTCAAACTCTCCTCAATAATCCTCTGCTCCTCTTTAGTTATTCCATAAATCTTGTAAACTAATCTGTCAATTTCTTCATCTGTTTTTTTAATTTGTTCTTCTATCTTTGCTCTTTCATCTGTTTGTTTGTCGCCAAGTTCGTTAAAGCGTTTGTTAAGCGAGAGCATCTTGTCAACAAAACTACTTATTAATTCTTGCTGCGATTTTGGAATAATTTTAATAGGAACCTTGCCTAGATATGGTTTATCAAGATGAACTGTAAGAACGGAACAATTTATTATTGCATATCTGAGATAGAAAGTGGTTAATTTAGAATTTAATATAGCTAAAATATATTTAATCGATAAATCAGATTTTTGACATGTCAAGTTATTTAAAGTATCGTCTGTTGGTAATTTTTTATTTTCTATTGTTGCAACTATTCTTGGTACACTTGAAGCAATATTTTGATAAATGAGTCTTTCTTTTTCAAAAATAAATTTCTTTTGTAAGATTTTTTGGTTCTGTTTATCTAAATATCTGTTTGGTTTTCTTTTACTTCCCTCTTTCTTTCTGTATCTTTCAACATTTGTTCCACCAAGAACTTGTACAATATCACTAGAAGGTGCTAATATGTATTCAGAAGACTTAACTGTAAGACCTCTTGGCATATCACTAAACTCACTTAGTTTTGTAGAATTCATTTCCATTTTCAAAATCAGAGGATATTTTTCTTTATCTAATGAAGTAAGTATTACCCTTTTTTTTTCAAAGAAATTTTGTGGAATTATGTTAATTTGTTCTCCTTCTCTAATTATATTTATATTGTTTTTAGAACTTTTATCTTTTTGAAGAATTATTATTACTTGTTCAAGCCCAACTTCTTCAAAAGCGATTCCAACATCATACACACTCTTTATGTTATAGTTTTCCAAGATTATTTTTCTTATAGGATACCACGAGTCAACTATTAAGAAAGATTTGGGAATAATAAAACCCAAAAAACCACCATTTTTTAATAAATCAATTCCTTTTTTTAGAAAGAGCGTTGCCGCATTAAGAACACCTGATAACAATAATGAGAAATCTTTAGCTTTTTTCAATATGTCATCCTGTTTAATATTGAAGTAAGGTGGATTCCCAATAACAACATCAAAACCTCCTTCATTCATTATTTCTTTGAATTTTTCTTCCCATTTGAAAGCTTTATTTCCTGCTATTTGAGAATCATCAATCAAGCTGTTTCCTTCTCTAATGTTTTCTTCAATATCTGGAAGTCTATGTTTCTTTTCAGTAGTTTTTAATAAAAGATTAAGTTGTGCTATTTCGACAGCTTTAGGATCTAGATCAACTCCAAAAATATTATTTGTTAATATTTTAGTTTTTCTTGCAAATTCTAATTCTTGCTGAACACTTGCTTTTTCTTTAAAGTGTTTTTCTAAATAATCAAATACTTTTATTAAGAAAGAGCCTGAGCCACAAGCAGGGTCTAAAACTTTAATTTTTTCTGCATTAACTTTCTTATCCTTTAATAGCTCTCCTAAAGTATTTTTAACAATATAATCTACAATATAAGTTGGTGTAAAATAAATACCGTGCTCTTTTCTGTGACTTTTTACTTTCTTTATTTTAGCTTTCTTAACAGTTTTTTTCAATATGTGTCCCAAATATTGCTCGTACATATTCCCAAGAACATCAGCTTCTATATCCGCAAAATTATAGAAAATATTTCTGTCTTTTGTATGATGAAGCCCTCCTATTATTTCTTCTAGTATTTCATCATCGATCATTAAATCGTCACAAAGATGAGGACGGAATAACTTACCGTTATATACTTCATTAAAATATTCAAAAATGTCTCTTAAAATAATAACAAAGTGCTTTTTCTGATGGTCTCGCCAGTCTCTTAAGTGTGTTTGAAGTATTTTTTCTTCTAACTCTTTATCTTCACAGAAACGTATAAATATGAGTCTATCCAGAATTCTCTGAACAGCTTCATCTAAATCCTCTTCACTTAAAATTTTTCCTTGATTTTTTAGAGTTATATTACTAGATAAAATATCTCTCCAATGCATTAAATCAATAAGAATTTGCTTTCCTACAGGTGACTTTTTTATTTTTTTATAGTGTTTTTCAGCGTAAATATCTAATTCCCTTTTTTTCATACTCTTTCTTGAAAGACACCAGAGTTCATCAAATCTAGAGATATACTGATGATACTTGATTGTAGGTCCTAATTGATTTTGCCATATATTTCCTGATTTCCATTCAGCATTAAATATTTTTAATCCTTCAAAATCAGTTAAAATAGCCCAGGTTATTCCTCTATGCCAAGCATAATTTATTACTTGTTCTGCCCATTGTTGATCTTCTAAATCTGCAGATAGTTTTTTTGCTTCTAAAAAGAATTTAGGAAATTCATTAATTCTAAAAGAATAATCAACTCTTCCTCTTGAAGCCTTGTCTTCTGGTAAAACATCTTCAGTAAAATCCCAACCTAAAGCTTCAAATAAGGGACGT
The DNA here is from genome assembly GCA_014384375.1 of Nanobdellati archaeon. Lineage (GTDB taxonomy): Archaea > Nanobdellota > Nanobdellia > Woesearchaeales. The sequence goes on along the minus strand of JACNFY010000019.1, from coordinate 91,314 downwards.
ATGAACTCTTGCTTTGTTCGTTCTTCATTATAACTTTTAATCTTCCCTTCAGATTTAACTTTCTCATACTTGTCAATAAGTAGCTGAATCTGCTGTTTGGCAGCCTCTTTGTCCCCCATAAGAATTAATTATTAAGGATTAATATTTAAATTTATTCTTCTTATTTTTAGAAACGTAAAACTAAGTAATAAAGAGAAGTATCTAATTAGGCTCCTAATCTCTTGCCATATCTAATAAAATGTGAAATATTATCAACAATTCTCGTGAATAATTCTTTACTTATCCTTGACCCGTCAGTTTTCATAGTTCCAAGGTCAGATTTACTAATTCGACAAGGACGGTCACAAAGTATAAAAGTTTGTTTATCAAGAGCAAAATCTCCTTCTATATCATCATTTGTTATATCTAGCCCATAATTAAGAGTGAAATCATTTATTTTCGAGGTTAATGGAACGCCCAACAATTCACTAGCTATTTGATTGTATTTATTCATAGAAAGAATTATATAAAAGTGATGAGGACAACCTATTTTGGCAAGTTTACCATTCGTATCACACTTGGTTATTTTGATTTCTCTCTGGTTTAACTGAGGCATTTTTTAAAGAAACTGTAATTTTGGAATCTCTTTCCTAGATTTTATAGATTTCTTAGTTTTGTAAACCTTTTCCTTTTTTTCCAGAGAATCACCTAACATCGAGAATAAGGCCCCAACAGGAGACTCTATCTTTTCTTCATCTTTTAATTGAACAACTTTCTCATTAATTTTATTTGCGTCTGTTCTAGGATCAAAAATTATTTTAAGGTTTCTCATATAATCCAACCCTCTATATCTTCCCAAACTTGAAGTATTTTATCTTTCTTATTGTTAAACTTAGTTCTTTTATTTTGAATCTCATTGATTATGCTTGACTTTGTTTTATTTGGGTATAACTCTTTCAAAAAATGTATTGAACTAGCAACTTCTAACCAAAAATCATTTTTTTGTTTAATTTTTTTAGTGAACTCCTGAAATTTCTTCTCTGTGCTTGGTTCAACAAATCCAATTGGTTTAACATTTTTAAAATTAGTAATCTGAAATGCATCTCTTGTTAATCCAGTAGAATAAGGCCCATAGATGTACCAAGAGTAGGAATATCCTAAATTAATACCTACACCTTGTAAAAGGTATATTACCTTCTGAACCCTCAACCTATTTGAAAAAGATTGCATGTCAAAATGTTCATATATTCGCTTCAAAACACCTCCTAAAGCTAAAGAATTCATATGGCTACCTCCTTTAAGCAGTTAATATAAGTTAGATATTTCTATTTAAATATTTTGCGTAATTAAATCCGAAAAATTTTTGCCATTTAGAGAAAGATTTATATAAGAAAAAAACTCTCTTCTCCTCATGAACATAAAAAGTGATTGTTTTTGGGGATAGACCCGACTTTTTCTTAGATAGTCCTCTAAAAGGTGGTTCTCGGTGGCACATGTAAAATAGGTGTCTTAGGAGGCATTGGACCTGAAGCTACCGGAGAATTTTATAATAAACTCATAACTGAATTACAAGTTAGAGAGTTAATCAATAATAACCAAGATTTTCCTCAAATAATTATCAATAGTATTCCTGCTCCTGAACTAATAGGAAACAAAATTTCAGAGAAAGATTTAGAAAACTATATTTCTGGATTAAGAGAATTACACAATTTCGAAGTAGACTTCATAGTTATGGTTTGTAATACAATACATTTATTTCATGATAAATTCCAAAAAAGAATCAACACAACCATACTGGATCTTAAAGAAGAAATAAAAAAATTCCTTATTAAAAATAATATCCAGAAAGTGTTAGTAATTGGAACACCACTAACTATCAAGGGCGGGCTATATGAGTTCCAAGAAATCAGTTCTTTTAAGCCAAATGAGAAAGAATTAGAAACATTATCAAAGGCTATTTTCAATTTTAATAAAGGATTCAAAAAAGAAGAACAGATAAAAATTACTAAAAAAATTTGTGAAAAATACTTAGAAAAAGGTGCAAAAAAAATAATTCTGGGATGTACAGAGTTTGCAGTTATGCTTGGAAAAAAAAATCTTCCAAATATAAACACTATTGACCTATTAGTTGATGCTACAATAAAAAAATTTATATTAACCAAAGCAAAAGGCGATATATTATGACAAAAATTATCGATCCTTACGGCTCTGAGCTGGTCAAGGATTATGAGAAGCTTATCAAAGACTTTGGATTAGAAGTTTTTAATAGCCGTGGCTTTCCTAAACCTAGCAGAATTATGAGAAGAAGAGTTGTTTTTGCAGGCAGGGATTTGAAGATAATCGCTCGTTGCATAAAAGAGAAAAACCCTTTCTACGCTTTAAGTGGCATAATGCCTACCAACAAAGAATTACACTTAGGTAACAAGCTGGTTGTTGAAAATCTGAAATACTTCCAAGAGCACGGAGCCAAGACTTACATCTTAGTAGCTGATTTGGAGGCTCAGGCAGCGCGAGGAGTTCCTCTGGAGGAAGGCAGAAAAAGGGCTATGGACTTCCACATACCTGCTTATATAGCGCTGGGCTTAGACCCTAAGAAGACAGTATTTTATTTTCAGTCAGACAATAAGGAGGTAGTTCACTTCGCTTATGAAGCTGCAAAGAAGATAACCCTTAATGAGTTCAAAGCAATCTATGGAGCTGCAGATCCTGGCAGAATTATGAGTGCAGTCACACAGGTCGGAGATGTTCTGTACCCACAGTTTAAGGAGAGAATGCCCGGAATAATTCCTGTAGGAATTGACCAGGATCCACATATAAGGCTGAGCAGGGATGTTGTTAACAGGATGAAGAGTAAGAGGTTCTTCTTTCCAAGCTCTCTTTACCATAAATACACTCCCTCCCTGGATGGAAGTGTGAAGATGTCAAAGTCAAAACCAGAGTCATGCATTACTATTCCAGAGGATGAAAAATCTGTTAGGAGAAAGATAATGAAGGCTGTTAGTGGTGGAAGACCAACTCTGGAGGAACACCGCAGACTCGGAGCAGAGGTCGAGAAATGCATGGTTTTCGAGCTATTAAAACAACACTTAATAGAGGATGATAAAGAGCTAAACAAAATATATAAGGAGTACAAATCAGGCCGAATGAGTGCAGGCGAGATAAAAGAGATTGCCAGTGAAAAAATGGTGGCTCTCATGAAAGACTTCAATAAGAAACTTGAGAAAGCCAAGAAACAGATTGATAAAGTAAAATTTGTGCATTTCTAACGGAAAATATTTAAACTAGATAATAGAGTACACTATAGAAAAGAGGTGATGATAAATGTTCAAGGTTGCTCCGATTTCAAGTGGTTTTATGCTGTTCTCAATGTTTGGGTTTATTATAAGCGCTTTTTTCATAAACCATCCAATATTCAAAAGTTGGGCGTGGGCTTTTATGATTGTATTTGTTATTATGTTTATAGCGTCTCTCATCAGTATGACCAAAGCACCAATAGGAGAAGAAGAATATCTGGACAGCTTAGCAATCCACAAAAAGGGTCATTATAAGAAAAAATAAGATGGGGTTTTTAGATAGTTTCAAAAAAAAGAAGATAGAGGAAGGATTAAAGAAATGTATAGATGGAGTTCTCAAAACCCCTGTTTCTGAGATAATGTCTAAGTATGTTATCTCTATACAGAAAAATGAAAAACTATCTAACGCAGCAGAAATAATAGTCGGTGAAAAAGTTTCTTGTGTTGTTGTGAAAGACGAAGAACGCCCTATTGGTGTGATAACTGAGAGGGATTTTCTGAAAAAAGCACCTTTGGATAAGAAAAAATTTGATAACCTCAAAGTTAATAATCTTATGTCTCCAAAATTAGTCACTATAAACCCAGAGACAAAGGTGGTTGAAGCTGTCCCGATTCTTGTGAAAAATAATTTCAGAAAGCTAGTTGTAGAGAAAGATGGAAAGATGGTAGGGATAGTCACCCAAACAGACTTTGTAAGGTTGTTTGATAAATTCTACAACTCTCTGGAAGCAAAAACCTCTGATCTGTTAAATGTAGAACAAATGATGAGTAAGAACGTTGTAAGTATAAGAAAAGGATCTAAATTCGCAGATGCAAAAAAGAGGATGGCTGAAAAAGATATAGGGTCAATAATTATTTTAGACGGAACCAAAGTAGCTGGTATAATCACCGAGTATGATGTTGTTGCTAAAATAGTTGAAGACCCTGAAAAATGCAACAAATTATTTGTAGACAATGTAATGATATATCCTGTGATGACAATTGACGTAGACGTTAACATATTCGAAGCTAATAGAATAATGGTAACTGATAATGTTAGAAGGCTTCTAATAACTGAGAATGATGAACTAAAAGGTATATTAACGCAGACAGACATATGTAGATCGATATTCTACTTCTTAAAAGCAACTCTCTGGTATGTTGAAAAAGGAGACTTGAAATGGGAGAAACTAGAGAAAAGAACTGTTAAGAAAAAATTTGTCTAATCTTTTTCCCTGAATAACTTGTCAAACTTCTCCTTAGCCTTGTTTTCCTTCCAATAAACAGAGTGAGAAGCTCTCTTCTCGAACAAAGCTATTGCAGCATTTATAACATCTGACTGGAAGTCCTTCAATTTCTTCTCTGAGAATATCTTCTTAGCATCTTCAATACACTCTTTCATTAGAGCTATATTCTCGTGCCTGCATCTCTTCTCTGTCTCTTTTTCCTCTTCATCAGAAAGATATATCTCCTCCCATCTGGGATATGGGCTCTTATCAACTGTTTTTGGAAAAGATTTTGAAAATGGCATGAAAGAAAAAAATGGTTTTCGATTTATAAAGGTTTATCAACATTTTCTGAAAATTTTGGGAAATTACAAAAACATAGTTTTTGAATCTCAAAGACCATAGTCTTTGTAGACTCCCATAAATCTTTGATTTATGATAGTTTAGCAACTTTTTTCGGAAGAATATGGTGTTTGTCGAAATAAAAAGAGGCAATAAGCATACCTATAGCAATCAAAAAGGCATTGAACATAAACAAAACTTCTATGCTAAAGACCTGCACTATCAAACCACTGAATAGGAAACTTATGAAGCTACCCATCTTAGCTATCGACATGTAGGAACCAACTATTTCTCCTTCCTTGTTTATCTTCTCGCCGATATCAGACATTAAAGTCCATGCAGAAACATTCCAGATAGCACCTCCTGTCCCTTGAAACAAAAGTAATAAGAGTATAAGCCAATAAGCATGAGTAGTTGATAGTAAGAAGAGAAATAATGCAAACAAGAAGCATCCAAACAAAGTCATTGTTGCCCTACCAAACTTATCATTTAAGCTACCAAAGTAGAACTGAAAAACATGAGTTATTCCAAGAAAAAATAGTGCTATTCCTACATACGTGTAGCTCAAACCAAGTCTTTCAACAATATACAACGGCAGGAAGACCAGCATCGCAGGGTTTGTGGCATGCATAACTATTCCGAGAACAGCCATTCCCTTTAAAGGCTTGATTGAAAGAAAAGTCTTTAACTCATCGACCAAGTTGAAAGCTCTCTTGTCAACTTTCTTTGAAAGCTTCCTAGTTCTGAAAGCAAGAAAAAATGCTAAAGCTAATAGCAACACCGCTGCTAGGATAAACGGTGCTCTTATGAAGAGCTTGTCTGCCAAAATCCCTCCAACTACAGGTGCAACTACCGCCCCTATATGAGTAAGACTGAAACTCCAACCAGCGTACTTTCCTCTTTCCTTATCTGACAATGCATCCTCTATCTTCGCCAAAGCCACTAGTGTAACACCTGCTACAGCTACAGCATCTAGAAACCTAGCGATCGCTATAAGTAGCCAATTGCTGCCAAGAATGTAGAGAGCCATGGCAGAAATCTCAATCATAATTCCTAGTATTATAACCCTAGTCCTGCCTATATCATCAGCCAATCGACCCATGATTGGCGAGGAAAAAATTATTGCAAGTGGAAGAATAGAAAAAACAAGCGCTGTCTGAAAATCATCAAGTCCAAGACCCTTCACAAAAGGTGACAAAATTGGATAATACAGAAATATGCAGAAAGTGAACAGCATGTTTATTCCTGTAGCACGAAAATACTCTCTGTAATGCATTGCTACTCCTCGAACAAATCCTCTTTTTTATGCAGAGCAGAAGGTGCTTCTCCTCCATGCCAAGTAAATCTTGGTCTTATCCTCATAGGATACATCTTCTCATTAGTATCATCAAAGATTATAGCAGCTCCCTTTAACCTTGGAAGGTTATCCAGTTGTACATCAAGTCCTTCACGCATGTATGACTGCATCAACATACCTAAAGCTTCAGTGTCAATCCTTGCAGTTATCCTATGAGATATAACTGTATCTGACTGTGTCATAACGTCGGTGTGTATCTTTCCTGGCTGCTGTGTTGCCAGTATAAGCGAGATACCTGGCTGTCTTCCTTCTCTAAGAATGGTTACTAATGGATCTGTAGCCATTGTCTTTCCCTTTAAAGGTAGGAACTCATGAGCCTCATCAATAACCAACCAAACAAGCGGAAATTCCTGCTTGGCAGCTTGTTCATCACCAAAATAGTTCACAGACTTATGTATCTCCTGATACTCCTCATTCTTCCTAGATATCATCCTCTCTATGAATAATTTCTCAGAGACTAATCCAATCACGAGATTCTTTATATTCCAAGAGCCCGGCATGGTTGCATAGCAAGAAACATCCAATACAGTCACTTGTCCGCCTCTGGCTAGCTCCTTTAAAGGTGTTCCTTTCTTGTCAAAAACACCCCAGTTCTTAGCGTTCAAAAACTGGTTTTTGGCAGCATCCTTCACTGCATTATCTGCATCTTTATCATTATTTATAGCTTTTATTACATCATCGATATCATACTCTTTTCCAGAATCCTTAAGCTCATAAATCACTCTCTCTATCAAGACACCTATTGGCTCATGAGGATTTATACCAAAGGTTATATTCCAATCATCTGCATCAAGCTCAGATGGCTTCACAGAGAAAGGAGCATCTGTAGGTATGCCTTTCTTTTTATAATCAGAATAGTAACCTGTTGGCGTATATATCTTGACATCTAAACCCTTGCCTTCCAACACCCAGTCATCCAATAAGTCTTTATCCTTCTTGTTAGGATATTTCATAGTCCAATAAATACCCATAGTATCCAGCATGATTATAGATATGTTCTGCTTTATCTCCTTTGGAAGATCAGCGACTCCTTCTGCAATAACACCCATAGTATAACTTTTACCGCTTCCCCTCTTACCACACACAAACACTACGTGGGAACGAATCATGTCAAGAAATATCTTGTTAGCTAAAGAACTGGTTCGTCCCATCTTAACATAGTGTTTCCCAATAAGAATAGTGCCATCAGTTCCGAATTTTTTCCTATCCTTCTCATTCCTACCAATCACTATGTCATACATATAACAATTTTAGAGAATAACTAATATAAATATTTATGTAAACTAAAGAGTGGTCTTACAAACAAAAGTTTTATATAAAAGGAAAAATAACATTTCTCAGGAAGGGGTGAAGAAATAATATAGGTGATTTCATTGGCTAAAAAGAAAAGAGGAAGAACCTCATCCACACGTAAAAGTTCTAAAAAAACTAAGAGAGTTACAAAGAAACAACCTAAGAAAAACATCTACCCAATAATAGGAATAATAGCCATAGTTGTTATTATAATTGTAGCAAAATATTCAGGAATCGAAGCAGAAACCAAAGGAAAAGTCGTTGGTGTTGTTAACGGCGAATTAATATATGAAGAAGAGCTGTTAAAAGAAGCTAGCAGGTTACCACCACAGTTACAGCAAGTGCTTGACGAAAACACTGTATTATCACAGTTGATTGACAAGAAGCTATTACAAGCTGAAGCTAGGAAAGCAGGTACAGAGGTTGATAACGAGATAAACAGGATACTTGCAGAGAACAACATTACGATTGAGCAGCTAAGTGAAAACGTAGCTACACAAGGATTCACACTCGAAGAATTCAAGGACCAACTAAGAGTTTTTTTATTTCTAAATGAAACTTTATTCTATGATTTGGAAGTTAGCGATGAGGAAATATTCAATTACTACGAGTTAAATCCTGAACTATTCACAGTTCCTGAAAGCGTTAGGGCAAGACACATCCTAATCTCAACTGAGAGCAGAACAGATGAAGAAGCCCTAGCAATAATGGATGAGGTGAAAACAGCATTTGAAGAAGACAAAGAGAAGTTCTGCGAACTGGTAGAAGAATACTCAGAAGATCCTGGAAGCAAGGATACTTGTGGAGAGTATCCTGCATTCACAAGAGACTCTAACTTTGTCCAAGAATACAAGGATACAGCGTTTAACAACGAGGTCGGAGAAGCAAGTGTAGTGAAAACTCAGTTTGGCTATCATTTAATACAAACACTTGAAAAAACTCCTGAGAGAACATTTTCATTAGAGGAAGTGGAAGGGCAACTGAAAACGAACTTACTATTCGAAAAACAGAAGGAAAAATTCAGGGTATATATTGAAGAGTTAAGAAGCAACGCAGAGATAATCAACTGCTTTGAAACACCAGAAACAGAGATATGCATAGAAGAGGAAGAAACTACAGAAGAGCCTTTAGAGGAGGACTCAATAGTAACCTTTGCAAAGTGTCTCAGTGAAAAAGGAGCTAAGATGTTTGGTGCTTACTGGTGTAGCCACTGTGCAGCTCAGAAGAGGATGTTCGGAGATGCTTGGGAGCACATAACATATGTCGAGTGCTCAATAGAGGGAAATCCGAGAGCACAAACAGAAATATGCCGAAATGAAAGGATATCAGGATACCCAACATGGGAGGTTAACGGCCAAAAACATACTGGAGAACAGACACTAGATAACCTTGCAAAACTAAGCGGTTGTGTTCTAACATAAAACGATACGTTTATAAATCGCCTATAATTTCCAGTTTGGGTGTGAATGAGTCCCTTTTCGAGCAGAGCATAAGCTCAGCGATGAGATTGAGACACTCTCACACGATTCAGCCCGACACAGAGAGTACCCATTCGAGCACGACGATCGTCAGGCTATGAAACTGGGGGTTAGTGCATCGGGCAACACATATAATATTAATAATGTTCATCAAATCACTCAAGAACAAGCTCATCATTCATTATTTATCAATCATGATCATTCATTTAAGAAATGCTTGTTCTAGAAGAAGTATTAATCACAAATCATCACGTTCCTTAGAAAGATTGGAATAGTACTTCTATAATTGTGATTTGCTGACAAAAGGAGGTTATCAAAAACTAAATGTTTTTGGAACCCCAAAAGACAAACTTTTGGAGGAATAAAAATGGCAAAAATTGCACAAGTATCAGCAAAATACATCATTCACGCAACAATACAGATAGAGGGTATTGTAGATAAACCTGATGTTATAGGAGCAATATTTGGACAAACAGAAGGACTATTAGGGTCTGATTTGGAGCTTAGAGAGCTCCAGAGATCAGGAAGGATAGGAAGAATCGAAGTGAATATAGAGACAAAAGGAGGAAAAACAAATGGTGAAATAATAATACCATCCTCTCTTGATAAAGCAGAAACAGCTATTGTAGGAGCTTCTCTTGAGATAATCCAGAGAATAGGTCCTTGCAATGCAAAGACAAAAGTAGAAAAGATTGAAGATATAAGAATATCAAAGAGACATCAAGTGGTTGACAGGGCAAAAGAGCTCTTGAAGAACCTGATGGAAGGAGTGCTGCCTGACAGCCAAGAACTGGCTGATGAAGTAGCTTACTCTGTAAGGGTTATGGAGATTCAAGAGTTCGGAAAGGAGAGACTTCCAGCAGGACCTGCAATTGATGAAAGCGACGACATAATAGCAGTAGAGGGAAGAGCAGATGTCCTGAACTTGCTAAAGCATGGTTTCAAAAATGTTATCGCTTTGAATGGAACAAGCGTTCCTGAAACGATTATTGATTTGAGCAAGAAGAAAACAGTCACAGCCTTTGTTGACGGAGACAGAGGAGGAGATCTCATCATCAAGGAACTTCTAACAGTAGCAGAGATTGATTTTGTGACGAAAGCTCCTGATGGGAAAGAAGTTGAGGAGCTAACTAAGAAAGAAATCCATAAAGCTTTGAGAGGAAAGATAGCATCAGAACAAGCAAAGATGGAATCAAGAGCCCCTAAAAAAGAAGAAAAAACTCCTGAGAAGAAAGTAGAAGAAAAAGAAGCCCCTAAAAAAGAAGAAAAAACTTATACTAAGAAAAGATTGAAGGAGGACGAGAAACAAAACTTCAGTGAGATGCTTGAAGACTTAATAGGAACAAGAGGCGCATATGTACTTGACGATGACCTAAACATACTTGGAAAAGTCCCAGTTTCAGAACTGCAGAGTACAATTAAGAGTTTGAGAACAGGAATATATGCAATTGTACTGGATGGTGTTATCGACAAAGAATTAGTGAGTACAGCAGAGAGAGCATACATCAAGTTCCTAGTAGCGATGGAAACAAAAGCCAAGTCAAACAGACTTACAATAGTGACAGGCGACGACTTATAATTTTTTTATTTTAACTTCTTTTTTCTAACAACATTTTTATATCAAACTTTTTTCTTTCTTTAAATGCCTAAATACAAGGAAGAGTGGAAGGTCTACAAGAATGTCTTCTCAGAGTTTTCTCTAAGAACATTATTCAAGCTAAGCAGCAAAGGTCATTTTGAAGAGTTACTTGAACCTATCTTGACTGGAAAGGAAGCCAATATTTTCTCGGCTAATACAAAAGATGATGGGATAATAATAGTAAAGATATACAGGTTAGAGAACTGCAACTTTAACAAAATGTACCAATATATAGCAGCTGACCCAAGATACTTAAAACTCAAGAAACAGCGAAGAGCAACTGTGTTCTCATGGACCCAGAGAGAATTCAAAAACCTTATGATAGCACAGGAAGCGATAAAGGTTCCCACACCAATAGCTTTCAAGAACAACATAATCCTTATGGAGATGATTGGAGAACCTGCACCAATGTTGAAAGATGCTATTCCAAAAAATCCGGAGTTGTTCATGAAAAAAATCGTTCAAAACGTGAAAAAACTAAGGGAACAAGGATTAGTTCACGCAGACCTGTCAGAGTTCAACATCTTAAACCATGATGAAAAACCTATATTCATAGACTTCTCACAGGCCACACTTACAAAAGCTCCTAATGCAAAAGAATTATATGAAAGGGATATAAACAATATTAGGAGATTCTTCAAGAAGCTTTTAAGCGAGAAAAAAGTTGATAATCTGCTAAAAAGTGTTCAATAAAGTTTTTATAACCCTCTTCTTTCACTGCGTATCATGAACGAATACATGCATGAGCTAAAGATTCCTAAGGCAAGAATAGCTGTGCTCATAGGCAAAAATGGAACAACTAAGAAAGAGCTTGAAGAATATACCAAAACAAAGATCGAAGTTGATTCGAAAGAAGGGACAGTTACACTTACAGGAAAAGACGCAGTGAAGCTATATCTTATAAGAGAATTAGTACTTGCTATTGGAAGAGGCTTCAGTCCTGATATAGCAAAGCTCCTTCTAAAACAAGACTATGTAATGGATATCCTGTCTCTTAATGAGTTTTCTGATAAGAAAAAACAGCTTGAAAGAGTTCGTGGAAGGGTTATCGGAAAGAAAGGAAAATCCCGAGAGATAATGGAGAGTCTTACAGAGACATACATTTCTGTTTATGGAAAAACAGTCTCGATAATAGGCTTGGCTGAAAACGTGACTATGGCGAGAAACGCTGTTGAAATGTTACTAGAGGGAGCCACCCACTCTGGTGTTTATAGAAAGCTTGAAAAGTATAGAAGAAAATTAAAACAGCAGAGAATGACTGAATTTTAAGCGTTTAACACATACAAGTCTTGAGCTATATAGCAGAATTCTTGTTCGTCAACATCTTCAATCTCATGGCATTGAATCTCGTCTTTCTCAAACTTTGAGAGATAGCATTGATATTTTGCTTCAGGCTCTTGAAAATCACATATCTTTATTTCATATTGGATTTGTTCTTGTGTTTCTTCCTTGAATTCCTCTTCTGTTAAAACAGTTTCAGGTGTTGTCTCTGGAAATGGTTGTTCTATAATTGGCCCTGCATCTGTAGTGAAAGAGAGTTTGTAATAGAGATTAACACCAACACCTATAAATACCAACACTAACAATATGAATCCTGCGATGACAAACTTCTCAATTGATTTATTAGTTTCATGAACTGGTTTGGCACCAAAAACTTCATCAAATGCTGCGTCAATAGCTCTTATATCAACATTTCTTCTAATAAGGTAATCCCTTATAGTTCTAGCATCTTTTCCCTGCTGCAATTGTTCCTTTATAAAAGAAACCAACTCTAAGTAAGCCATACAAATACTTTTAATTAAAAAAATATTTAAATATTTCTAACTCATTAAGAGTAGAAAGTTTTATTAAGATAACAAAAGACCACAAAAATATGACAGAGACAACTATTGGCTTAGATGCTTTTAATGAACCAAAAGAAGAAGATAACAAGACTTCTAAACCACAAAAAAAAGCTGCAAAAGCTCATGAACTAGCAAAGAAACAGAGAGAGATATCCATAGCAGAGTTCTTTGAAAAAAACAGACACCTATTAGGATTTGATAATAAGAGAAAAGCATTACTAACAACTGTGAAAGAAGCAGTTGATAACGCTCTCGACGCCTGTGATGAAGCAGGAATACTACCTGAACTGGAAATAGTAGTAACTGATATGGGAAATGACCGCTTTAGAATCTCAATCGAAGATAACGGACCAGGTATTGTAAAGAGTCAGATTCCAAAGATATTCGCAAAACTACTCTATGGCTCAAAGTTTCACAGCTTGAAACAGAATCGCGGCCAGCAAGGAATAGGCATATCAGCCAGTGTTATGTATGGACAATTAACAACTGGAAGAGCAGCCAAGATAAAAAGCAAGATAGGTGAAACACACCCAGCTCATTACTATGAATTGAAGATAGACACTCAGAAGAACAAACCAGCAATTGCAAAGGATGAAGTACTGGAATGGAGCAAAGACCACGGAACAAAGATAGAGATTGATCTTGAAGGGAGTTATCTGAAAGGCGGTCAATCTGTTGATGAATATCTAAAGCAGACAGCGATAATAAATCCTCACGCAATGATAATATATGTTAATCCAAAAGGTGAACAGATAATATTCCCAAGAGCCAGCGAGCAGTTACCGTTCCAACCAGCAGAGATAAAACCACACCCTTATGGTGTAGAGTTAGGGATACTTCTAAAGATGCTTAAATGGACGAAGGAAAAAACGATTAAGCTGTTCCTTCAAAGAGAATTCTCAAGAGTAGGTAGCAAGAGTGCAAATAATATACTGGAAAAAGCGTTTGTTATTCCAAAAGCCAAACCATCAAGAATATCAATGGAGGCAGCCGAGAAACTGATAGAAGCTATAAGAAACACAAAGATAATGATGCCTCCAACAAACTGTATAAGCCCCATAGGAGCAGAGCTCCTGGAGAAAGGCTTAAAAAAAGAAGTCAATGCAGAGTTCTACACAAGCGTGACAAGACCTCCATCTGTATATAGGGGAAATCCTTTTGTCATAGAAACAGCATTAGCCTACGGAGGAACACTACAAACAGATGGCTCTATACAACTATTGAGGTTTGCAAACAAGGTTCCATTACTTTACCAGCAAGGAGCATGTGCAATAACAGACTCTATATCCAAGACATCTTGGAGAAGCTATGGCTTACACCAGTCAGGGAACAATATGCCACAAGGACCGTGTGTTATCCTTGTTCACATAGCTTCTGTATGGGTGCCATTCACAAGCGAGGCAAAGGAAGCAATAGCACACTATCCTGAGATAATAAAGGAAATCAAACTAGCATTACAGGAGCTAGGCAGGAATCTTTACAGATATGTGTCAAAAAAAAGAAAAGTCCATGACGAGTTGAAAAAGAGAAGCTACATCGAGAAGTATATCCCATCGGTTGCTGAAGCTTTGAAAGAGATCCTGCAATACTCAGATGTAGAAGAAAAGAATATTGTCGAATTACTTGAAGAACTGCTAGAGAAACACCGCGGACACGTGGAAGATGTTAAGTTTGATGAAACAAAGAATGTTGAGTATGATGAAGAATTCGCAAATATAGGAAAGGAAGAAAAAGAAGAGGAGAAAGATGAGCGAAGTCCAGAAGAAAATAACTGAAAAAGCAAAGGACATATATGGAAACATAAAACGCAAGAACAAGCCAGTCCTGAAATCACCAATCAGAGCTCTAAGCAATGTAAGATATGACTCTGGAGATGGCTTCTTTGAGTTAAACGGAAGCATGAAATCAAGAACCTTGACAGCTTCAACAGTTAAGACATTCGCACAAACACTTAAGATGATGTCTTTTTCCAAAGACCTGATTGAAACTGATGATATAGCCACAAAAAGAGAGGCTTACTATGTGAGCAAGAACTGGGGAGACGCTCGATTCAAAGAACAGACAGAGTCAGACACAGTAATGGATGATGTGGAGGCGATGTTCGAAGTTAACAGGGAGCAACTTGGCTTTATACCAGAGGAGAAAGGAGGAGAGATTGCAGGAAAACTCATTGTGATAGACAAAAACCTAGACACTGGCAAGGAGATAAGGATTGACTGCACAAAGTTCGGAAGCGGAGCATACTCTATACCATCAAATGTTGAAGAGTTAAAGTTTGAGACAAACGCGAAATTCATATTAGCGATAGAAACAGCAGGTATGTTTCAGAGGCTTGTAAAGCATAATTACTGGAAAAAAGCCAACTGCATTTTGATAAGCATGGGAGGAGTGCCAACAAGAGCATGCAGACGATTTATAAGAAGACTGAGTGACAAATTAAAATTACCAGTACTTGTATTCACAGATGGTGACCCTTACGGATTCTTAAACATCTACAGAACATTAAAGGTTGGTAGTGGGAATGCAGCGCACATAAACAGATATTTCTGCGTCCCACAGGCAAAGTTCATAGGCATAACCCCTCAGGACATAATCGACTACAAGCTACCAACTCACCCTCTAAAAGACGTGGATGTAAAGAGGATAAAGGATGGTATCAAAAATGACCCTTTTGTACAACATCATAAGAAGTGGGAACGCGCTCTAAAACAGTTAATGCAAATGCGCGTGAGAGCAGAGCAACAAGCACTTGCAAAGCACGGATTAAACTTTGTCATATCAAACTATCTGCCAGAGAAGCTCAAGAATCAGGAGACATGGCTTGATTAGATTATACCACCTTTCATTACAGTTGCAGTAAACCAATCTAATCTTCTTAAAATTTTACCATACTCATCGCAAAATTTTACTCTATTCTGATGGTCTAAAACTACTGGACAACTATTCAGTAATTCCTTATTTATATTAGGGTCTTCTGTCATTACAGAGTCTAAACTTATAGAAGAATGCCTGTCAAGGCTTAAAAGACGTCTAGTCTTTAGAGGTATATAGAATCTTCCATCATTACCCGGTTTAAATAGTACATAATCCAAAGATATTATCGGAGATTCATTTAGTAGAAAAATATTTGCTTCAAAAGTGTCTTTGTATGTTAACCCAAAATATTTTCTAGCAGCTAGTGTTGTTTGAAACCTATATTGATAATCAAGAACGTCATAATCAGAGACAATCAAAGCCTTATCAATCAAATACTCTAACTGTATAACATATCCTTTTCCAATACCAAGACTTCCCCTAATATTTTGAGATATACTAACTCGTCCTTTGTCATCATGAATAGTTAATTTAAAACTCATAATTCCTGGAAATCGAGAAACTTATTTAAACCTTGACCAAAAACCTACAGATATGCTCAAAGCAGACCTACACTTACACGCTGGAGAAGATAAAACCCATAAATTAAAGTATTCTTCTAAAGAACTGATTGATCACGCTGCAAAACTTGGTTTTGAAGTTTTAGCTTTTACCCTCCACAAAGACGTTTTCTATAACAAAGAAATAGCTGATTATGCAAAGAAGAAAGGTATCTTATTAATACCTGGAGTTGAAAGATACATTGAAGGAAAAGAGGTTTTGATTTACAACGTTATACAGGAACAGGCAGAGAAACTCAACACATTTGAAGATTTAAGAGAGTTTAGGAAAAAGAATAATGTCTTAATAATCGCTCCCCACCCCTTCTTCAAAAGACCTAGTTGCCTTGGAAAAAAACTGGTTGAGAACATCGACTTATTCGACGCTATCGAATATTCTCATTTCTACCTTCCATTCCTCAATCTGAATAAGAAAGCTGTAAATATTGCTAGAAAACATTCACTGCCAATGATTGGAAACTCAGATACCCATCACCTTGTACAGCTGGGTATGACCTGCTCTCTTATCGACTCAAAAAAAGACTTGAACTCTGTATTTGAAGCTATCAAAAAAGGAAAGATTTCTTTGAAAACAAAACCTGCTCCATTAGGATATTTTATCTGGCGAACAATAGTAATGGCTCTTGACCTAGAATAGTAATATTTATATATTAATAAAACGGAATTTATTCTATGGCAAAATTTTTAAGACCCGGAGACGAGAGAGATATTTTCGTTGCTAAGTGGGAACTTGAATTCATAGACACATTCCATATGAAAGAGTTATACAGAACAGCTCATGACTTCTTGTCAGAGAACGGATGGTCTGATCCTGAAGGTGGTGAGACTTGGGAGTACTTCTATTATGAAAGAATCATATATCCAAAAGGTGAGAAAGAGCATAGAGCATGGTGGCGTGTCCAACTATTACCTAACAACAGCAAGTACGTTAGGTATTTCATAAAGCTTGATTATAGAACCCTTCACATGACACCTGCTGAAGTGATAGTTAATGGAAAAAAATACAAAACTTGGAGAGGTTCTGTTGTTATGTATTGTGATGCATGGCTACAACTAGATTACCAAAACAGGTGGAGTAATCACTGGCTTATGAGGCACTTTGATAAATTTTTCAGAAAAAGAATCTACAAACCTTACTGGGAAGCTCACAAGTTAGAGTTATACAAAAAATGTTACGATTTTAATAAAGAGATGAAAAGATTCTTGAGACTAAAAACGCCTGTTAAAGAACCAAGACCCTTCAGACACGTAACAGGAATCCCTCCACCAGAAGAGGCACTATAATACTTTTTAATTCTCCGTTAATTATTTATACTAAATAAAAAAATAACAATATCAGAAAGAGGTGCTAGATTTGTACGACGTAATAACTGTTGGTTCTAACACTCTAGATGTGTTTGCAAAGACAGATTCCGAGCTTATTGAGATTAAGAGCAAGAAAGAAGTTGAAGAACTATTGGCTTATCCACTCGGCACTAAGATTCTTATAACAAAATTAGACTTCATGATTGGCGGTGGAGGAACAAACACCGCTGTTGCTTTCTCAAGGCTTAGCTTGGAAACAGGTTACATGGGAAAGATTGGCAGAGATGAGAACGGATTGAAAATCTTCAAACTCTTAAAAAAGGAAAAAGTTGACTTTCTAGGCACTCTAGGAGATATATCAGGCTACTCAATAATATTAGACTCCATCGAGGAAGATAGGACAATCTTAACCTACAAAGGGTGTAACAACAACCTCAGATTCAAAGAGATACATCTCGGAAAACTGAAGACAAAGTGGTTCTATTTTGCCAGCATGATGGGAAAGAGCTTCGAAACAATGAAGAGACTAGCAGAATATGCTGCAAAGAAAAATATAAAGCTTGCTTTCAACCCATCATCATACCTTGCTGAGAAAGGATTTTCATATCTTAAAAGAATCCTCAACAACACAACTGTCTTGGTGTTGAACAAGAAAGAAGCCGAATTAATTGTAGGAAAAGGAGACATTGCTGACTTGGTAAAGAGATTAAAGCTTCCTAATATGGAAGCAGTCGTTGTGACAAACGGCGCTAAAGGAGCACATTGCTATAACGGCAAAACATTTTACCATGTTAAACCTGCAAAAAAACTAAAAATAAAAGAAACCACAGGTGCAGGTGATGCATTTGCATCAACACTCGTTGCAGGGATGATAATGAACAAAAAAATAGAAGAATGCTTGAGAATGGCAGCTATAAACGCCGAGTCAATCATTCAGAACTACGGTGCAAAGAACATATTATTATCAAAAAGAGAGATGATTAAGAGACTTAAGAAAGATAGAAGAGTTATAAAAAAGACCACTATAAGAAAAGTTTATATATAAAAGAAAATACTTTATTTAGGAAAGGGGTGAGAGAGTGACTATCCATATCAACAAACTTCTTACTAACGGAAAAGCAATCTTTCTAGCGTACGACCAGGGACTAGAACATGGTCCTAGTGATTTAAACATGAAAAATGTTGATCCAAATTACATTCTTGACATCGCATTAGAAGGACACTACAACGGTGTAATACTACAACATGGACTGGCTGAAAAATACTACCAGGACTACTACAAAGACATCCCTCTCATCGTGAAGCTAAACGGCCAAACAAGCATTACAAAGATGGAACCCATATCAAAAAAACTATGCACCGTTGAAAGAGCTATAAAGCTTGGAGCAGACGCAGTTGGCTACACAATCTACAATGGAAGCGAGAACGAAGATGAGATGATGGCAGAGTTCAGCAAAATTGTCGACACAGCCCATGATTATGGCTTACCAGCTATTATATGGGCCTATCCAAGAGGAAAGTTCGTTCCTGACCCAATGAACACTAACCTACTAGCGTACTGCGCAAGAGTAGCTGCAGAGCTAGGAGCTGACATAGTCAAGATAAAATACAACGGAGACTTCGAAGGTTTCAAATGGGTTATGAAGAACGCAGGCAGAACAAAAGTAGTGATATCCGGAGGGAGCAAACTAGAGCCAATAGAATTCCTGCACAAGACCCATGAAGTAATGCAGATAGGAGCAAGCGGATTAGCAATCGGAAGAAACATATGGCAGCACGACAAACCATTTAGTCTGACAAAAGCCATACAAGCAATAATCCACCACGACAAAACAGTGGATGAAGCAAAGAAGTTCTTGGAGTAGAATTTTAACTCCTGAAAAATCATAAAGTTTAAATAATCTCATATCATTATCTCGACTATGGATAACATATTAACTCTTAACAAAATTAACAGGTCAGATACAGATATTGCTGGCTTCAGAGCCGTTGACCTGGCAGAGCTGTTTAATAAAAAGCTTAACATTCCCATATGCTTTGTCATAAAGAGTTCTTTGTTCGATGACTTTATGGAGAAAAACAATCTCAAACCACAGATAAGCAAGATTCTCAGCGAAGCTGATTACTCAAACGACGAATCATTAGAGGAAGCCTATGCAAAGATAAAGGAGCTTTTCTCTGGATATGATCTCTCAGAGAAAGAAGAGAACGAGCTATTGGAAGCTTACGAAACATTAGCTATTGACATGGACCACATAGACATCGCGAAACTCGTAACAACAATTGACAAACCATTCCTAACAGTGGTAGGAAGCCCTAACTACGTAGATGATTCTGAGAACAACGAAAGCATCTTTCAAAACGTGAAAGGAAAAACCTCATTGATAAAAGCCATCAGGAACTCATGGCTATCACTGTACACTCCAAGAGCGTTAAAGTACAGAAAACAGAATGACATTCACGGAGAAGAGAAAACGGCTGTCATAGTTCAAAGAATGATAGAAACAGAAGTATCTGCGCAATCATACAGCGATGAAGAAGAAATCGTTGTTAAAACATTCCTTGGATTCCAAGACTACCATGAAGAATTCGATAAAGATGTAATGGTCTTTTCAAAAGGAACTCTAACCATAAAAAACACTAAGATAAATTTCCAAGAACATCAATATGTAAGGGACATAAAAGATAACAACCTAGTGAAGAAAGCCTTGAAAGAAGAAGGAGAGAAACAGAAACTGAACGATAAAGAGTGCGAAGAAATCGCTAGAATAACAAAAAGAGTTGAAGGATTCCTTGAAAAACCAGTAAAAGTCTTTATTAGCATGACAAAAGGAAAGATATACCTCTTGTTTGCAAATAGGATTATCAGAAAACATAAGGAAGAAATTGAAGAAGAACCAATAAAAGAAGATGTCCCAAGGCCAGCTCCGAGCGAGAAAGCAGAAGAGACGCCTGAAGTAGAACCTATCAATATTGAAGATGACATAGCATTCCTAGACGATATTGAAGCTTATGAAAAACAAGAAGGCAAAGAAGAAAAAGAAGCTGAGTGGACCAAAGAGAGTGAAGAAACTACAGAAGAACCCATCAGTGAGAAGAAAAGTGACTGGACAGAAGAGCCTGAAAAGGAGCCGATAAAAACAGAAGAACTTGGAGAAGAAATAATAACGACTGAACCTTCTGAAGAACCATTACCAGAAGAAAAAGAAGAAGTTAAAACTGAAGAGCCTGAAGGGGAAGTGTCTAAGGAAGAACTGCCTAAACCAGAAGAAAAACCTGAAGAAACCGAAAAGCCTGTAGAGTTAGAAGAAGGTTCAGAAGAAGATGATTTCATATTCCCTCAGTTTGAAGCAAAAGAAGAAGAGAAAAAACCAGAAGAAACAACTCCAACAACACAACAGGAGATGCCTATTGAAACAGAAAAAACAGAAGAAGCACCTATTACACCACAACCACAAGAAGAAACACCTGCAGCAGAGGAAATAACAACAAAGCCAGAACCAACAGAAGAAATAAAGGAAACACCTGAAGAAGCCAAAGCAGACAAAATGGGTCAAGCACTTGAGATGATAAAGAAACTTGCCGTACTAAGCGATGACGCAATATACGATGCCTTGAAAAAGAAACACAAAGAAGTTGTAGGCACAGAAGCAACATCTTTCACAGAAGCTATCAATAGTTTGAAATCCAGCGTAAGAATACCATTCATAGAAGAGATAAAGAAGATCCACCACATAAGAAGGAAAGTTGAGAAAGAGGAAGAGATAGATATTGAAGAAGCTGCTATGGCTCTGCGCACAGCAAAGAATTTCTTAAGTCTATTTAATTAAGACAAATATTTCTTTTGTCAAACTCTTATGAATATAATAACTAAAATTGTTTTTTATTTTCCAACCTGTTTTTTTAATTAATTTTTTTCCATTAACAAAATCTGGAAACACAAGAATCATTTTCTCAACAAAGTTGAAAGAATTATTCAAGAACTCAAAGTATGTTTTTTCCAAATCTTTCACTCTTGAATTCTTACCATAAGGCAAATCAGTAACTATTGATTTGTATTTCTTATTAACCTTTAAAGCATCCTTGTTATGAAGTTCGTAATTTTTTATCTTGAAAGAATCAAGGTTCTTCTTTGCTCTCTTAAGCATTATTTCATCAGTGTCATAGCCAACTGCTTTCAAACTAATTAATCCTGCTTCTATCAATATGCCTCCTGAGCCACAGAAAGTATCTACTACTTGATTTGAAGTAGATAAATTAACTAGACACCTAGCAAGTCTTGGATGTAGAGAAGTTGGGTGATTGTAAGGTCTTAGATGAGCTTTTCTCTCTTCAAATTTCTCTTTGTTCTCCCACAGTCTTAAACAAGCAAATATTTTTTGAGAAAAGATTATTTCGAGAATAGTTTTAGGATTCTTCATGTCTGCCTTAGGATTCTTCAGATTATCCCAGATTATATCTGCCAGCTCTCCAACATCATAACCAGGGCTATTAACCAAGGACAGCTTGAAGCTCTTCTTGTAAACCTTGTTGAAGTTGAAGGATTTCAAGTCTTTAAGCAAATTTTTTTTATCAGTCAAGAAGAGTAACTTGTAGATTCTCTTTGTATAAGCTAATCTCTTATAATCAACAAGTTCATCTATAAGAAGACAATTATTTACTAATTCGTACTTCTCAGAGTTTGCAAGTGCAAGTACTTCAGCAACACTCAAATCCAGATTTTGCTTGTTCAAAAAGTAAAGGTACATGATTTCAGAGAAAGAAAACTAGTTTTAAAACTTTATCTAATGACTACCCTACAGTAAAGTTTAAATAACAATTCTCTTTCTCAAATATATAATGTGTGGGATCTTTGGAGTTTTTAATTCTGAAAGAGCTGCAGTCTACACCCATGCAGGTCTATTTGCATTACAGCACAGGGGTCGTGAGGGCGCAGGTATAGCAATCTATAATGGAGAAAAGATAAAAGTTGATAAACATCTTGGTCTTGTCCAAGAAATTTGGCCAGATGAAAAATCATTGGAAGGATTAGAAGGAAAAATAGCAATTGGAGGAAATAGGTATTCAACAGTTCGTGATGAATATGGACCAGAATGTACTCAGCCATTTAACTTTACTCTCGAAGATGACAGAGAGATTGCCACAGTTCATAATGGTAATATAACAAACTATGAATTCTTAAGAGCAGAATTACAAGCTAAAAAAGCTGTGTTCACCACAAAAATTGATTCAGAGATTTTTGGATTCTTGATAAACCATGCTGAAGGAGATACAATACAAGGTAAAATAAAGAACTCATTCTCTGAGATAGTCGGTGCATATTCAGTTATAATAATGAGAGATGATGAGTTGATAGGTGTTCGTGATCCTTGGGGTTTCAGACCGCTAGAGGTAGCTAAAATAGACAGCGCATATGTATTGGCTTCTGAAACCTGTGCTTTTGACATATTAAGAGAAGAAAAAGAAGCTGATGTAGAGGAGTTAGGCCCAGTAGAACCTGGTGGAATAGTAACTATAAACAAAACAGGGATTAAGTATGATAGTCTCCCAAATACAACAAAGTTAGCACCGTGTATTTTTGAATATGTTTACTTCTCAAGACCAGATAGTAGAACTGAAGGTGTTGATGTTGACAAAATTAGAAAAGGATTTGGAAGAACTCTTGCAAAGGAACACCCTGCACCTGGAGCTGAAGTTGTGGTAAGTGTACCTGATTCTGGAAACTCTGCTGCTATAGGATACTCTCAAGAATCAGGAATACCTTATGATATTGGTATCATAAGAAATCATCATACTGGAAGAACATTTATACTTAACACAAATATAGCAAGGAAAAAAGGAGTAGCAAGAAAGTTTAATCCTGTTAAGAGCATAGTGCAAGGAAAAAGTTTGGTTGTTGTTGATGACTCAATCGTTAGAGGAAACACTTCAAAAGGAGTTGCTGAGATGCTTTGGGGAGCTGGTGCAAGAGAGCTCCACTGGAGAGTAAGCTCACCACCAATAATAAATCCTTGCTTCTACGGCATTGACATGAAAACTAATGAGGAATTACTAGTAAATAGTCTAAGTATAAAAGATGTTAGCAACATAGATGAACTGCAACAAATCGCAGCACATCTAGGCGTTAATTCCATAGGATATCTAAGTCCAAAAGGAATGATGGAGGCCGTTCCTGGAAAGTCATACTGCAGAGCCTGCTTCCAAGATGGTTCTTATCCAACACCTCTGCAATTCTAAAAACAAAAAGAATTCTAATCCAAAAAATTTATATAATTATTTTCAATATTGAAATAATCATGAGTGCTGGAAGACCTGTTGGAAGCGTTGTAAGGCAGAACATAGTTGAGATTCTCTATTTTATGAAGAAAGCTTACGGCTACGAGATACACAAGGCTTATCTTGAGTTGTTTCCAAAGGTTAGTCAGAGAGTTATCTATTATCATTTGAAAAAAGGTGTTGACACAGGAGAGTTTACAGTGGATAACATAAAACAGGAAAAAGGTGATTATTCTTGGGGTGAGATGGCTGAGAAGGTTTATTATATCCTTGGCAGTAATGCTTCTCCAAAGGTTATAGCAAAGGTAAAGGAGTACTTTGAAAAGAATGAAAAACTTCGCAAGAAAGGTAAAGCACGTACTGGTAAGTCCAAGTAATTTCTTTGAAAAAGTAAAGAAGGAGAAAGGACTAAAACATCCAATACGTTACATTGTTGTGTTTCTTTTGATAACCCAGCTATTCATGGTTTTCTACTATTTCAAACACACATTTGCAAGATTCGGATTTGATATTAACTTATCATTAGCCAATTATATCTCGGTTTATATCCTGACCACTATTTTTGTCTTGTTTATCAGTTTCATTAGACCTGCATTGACTAATTTTTTCATAAGGATGTTCTCAGATGATAACAAGTTCGAGGACACTTACAAAGCCATGATCTATGGCTTGACGCCTGACTACTTGGCAACACCCTTCTTCGTTATAACGATGATATTCCTATCAGCAACTATTCTGTTAAAGAACAACTTTTTTCTGTTAATCTTCATAATCTCAGCAATCATAACCATAATAGCAGCAATCTACACTCTTTACCTAAGAATCTACGGAGTCGCAAAGCTCCACAAGATATCAATGGTGAAGTCATTCCTGTGCATATACATCTTTCCACTACTACTAATAATAGTCATAGAGATAATAATATTGCTTCTTTTCTTTGTTTATCTAAAGATTAAAGCCTAAATAACTGCCTTGAATATTGGCACTATAACCAGAATAATTATCAAAGCAAGCAACAGCACGGTTATCTTCGAGAAAACAACCATTGCTCTCTTCTCACCAAACCATTTTTTCAGTGTCAGATGAAGCATTCTCCCACCATCCACAGGTCCAAGCGGTAAAAGGTTAGCTAAGCCAATACCCAAACTTAGTATGAAAACCCACTGCAAAAATTTCGATATAACAGTTAAGACATCAAACTTCCACTGCTGGGCAGAGTCCTTAAGAGCGTGCTTTGACTGTAAACCTATAATTCCTAGAAATGCTTTCTCTGGCTTATCAGGATGCTCTGTAGTGATAACAGTATGCGTCAAGTTTTCATTACCTATCACCACTGGGTCTCCAGGCTTGATATTGTTCAACAGCTCATTAAGGTAAGAAGCGTTGTTCACAGGCACATTATTGATCGTTGAATACACCGTCTTAGGCTGCACTCCAGCAGCCAAAGCAGGATAATCCTCTGTAACATCTTCAAAAAAGAAGCCTGTCGGAGTGACAAAGCTACTCATCATGGGAAATAACAAAAACAATAACAATAACATAACTACAACTGAAAGCACCCCATTTGCGACTGGACCAGCAGCGAACAATGATTCTTGAGCCCACCAACTCTTCTTCTTCAACTCCTTCTCATCAGGTTCTACAAAGGCGCCTATCAAAGGACCGAAAAACACAATACCTGAGTTCTTAACCTTTATATTGTGAGCGGCAGATACAATGCCATGGCAGAACTCGTGCACAGCTACAACAACAAATAAAGCAGTTATACCGTACCAGAATGGAACAAAGATAGGACTACCAGGTATTGGCACACCTGGTATTACAGGTGCTAATGTTGCAGGAGCTTCAGGAACAAATATCAATTTGTAAAAACCCTCAAGTATAAAGTAGAGAATCAAAACCATGCCAGCATAACCAATAAAGATTCCTACATAACCAAATCCTCTTATAAAACCTCCAAGCCAATCAGAGAACTTATGCATCAACTTTATGCCAACCTGTGTTCTGTATAACGCAATAAACTTTGCCTGAAAATCAAATTTCTTCTTGTTTACGACGACAATAGCTATTATGAGAACATAAAACAAGATAACAAATTTGTACTCTATTACAAAAGATAAAAAACTCATTTTTAATTTAAGAAAAAAAGAAGTATAAAAGATTTACTATTTCTTCCTAACAGATCTTAGTGCCTTTGAGCCACATTTCCTGCAAGAAACTTTACCCTCTGAGACTTTTAGATTTGGAGCTCTTATCTTAGACTTGCATTTCTTACAAATAAATATGTTATGAAAAAGCCTTGCTTCTGCTTCAGGAAATTTAACCAAAATAAACACCTCCAATGTTTTTTTGGTTAAGCTCAGAAATTTCTAATTTCTGTTGTTTGACCATGTTTATTCACTCTTTACTTGTTTCAGAATCTTATCATTAAGTACAACCCAATAAACCACGGTAGCTCCTTCATTCACTTGCCCTTTTAACTCAGAAGGTATTGCTAGGTCGAAAGTCTCATATGTGTCTATGTCCATGACATTAGCCGAGTTTCCGCTCACGCTCAACACCTGAGCATTCTTCTTGTCAATGATAGGAACCTCTATGTTATCATGACCGGGCATAACAGTGTTCCTCTTTTTTTCGTCAATCATCCCGACTGCTGTCAAGTTGACTTTTGCATGACCATGCTTTCCAGGTCTAGAAATTTTGATGTCTGAAACGATGCACGCTGCACCTTCAAGGATAACATAGTTCCCTTTTTGTAAGCTTCCAACACTCTTATGCTTTATTTCTGCCATGATATCACCATAATGATATAATTCTGAGGAAAAAAAGTCTATTTAAATATGTTATGATTTGGCTCAGAAGAATCTAAAAGCTTTTCTCAAACGTTTTTTCCTCAAGAAAGCAGTTAGTTTTTTCTCAATCTCTTTATCTTCAAACTCTTTCTCTCTCTTCTTGAACTCTGATGTATGGTGATAATTTCTGCCATTCTTAGAATTAAATTTAAGCTTTTTATGTAGCATTTCATGATGCATAACATAGTCCAATAACTCTTTCTCACCTTTTAACACTTTGCTAATGATTATCGTATCAGTAGCGTATTCATAGCTGCCAAGCTTTCTAAAAGACTCTTGACCCCACACAAGGTTTGGTTTCTCCAAGAAGTCAAAGAAGTATTTTTTGTTCATCCTATCAAAGGATTCCTCTAAAACAAGGTCAACATTTGTAGGGATTGAGAACTTAGGAATATTCTTTATAAACTTGTCATATAATTCCATATTTATTGTTTTTCTCTTCTCTTTGAATATTTTCAACAGCAAACTCTGAATCAAGCCAATCTGGATCTCCCCAAAAACATCCTTCCAATCATTAGAAAGACTGAAAATTATCTTCTTAGGATTATATCTCACATTAGCATTATAAGACTTGAAACGACGAGAATATTTGAGTTCTATTTTTCTATCAAGAATTTTTTCCGGATATAACTCTTTATATGCTTTCTCTGCTAAATTCATCTTTGAACTTCATATCTTAGTATAGCAGCTACTTTGCCCATATCTCTCAGTTGCACACCTTCTCTAGTATCAGTGGAAATAATAACAACCTCTGAATTCATCTTCTCTGCTTCTTTCTCGAATTCCTCTATAACTTCATCCTCCAATACTTCTGATAACAGCACTGTTTCCACTGTTCCCATCTTCAGATCAGCCATGACATGATCCTTACCATAGTTAACCGTACCAGGCTTTTTCGCTAGCAGATTAAAGAATTTCTGCATTATCTTTTTCTCCTCAACAACATCCTCTTCTGAAAGTATATCATCTGACTTGTCAAGCAACTCTTGTAAGCCAAACTCGCCAGTATAAGAAAGGTCTTTCAAAGCAATTATTTTCTGCTTTACCTGGTCTGTTATAAAGTTGCCGTCAACAAACTCGTTCTTTGTATGACCTGGTCCACCTACTATTATCCCCTTCAAGTTTTTATTCTCAAGGAATTCTGTTTTCATCATATCACCTATTTTCTTATAGAAATCTTTTGCAGCGCCTTCTCTCAAGCGCTCAAAACGAGCACTACTCTGTCCACCAGCTCGCGTCTTACCTGGAACAGCGGATTTTGCCTTATTCAAAGGAATTATTGTTTTTCCTTTAAGCAAAGCAATATTTCCTTCTCTCTTATCCATAACCACCAACCCATAAACACTCTTATCGTCAACCTGCTCTCTCAGAGGTTCTAACACAAATTCTTTGTCACATCTGTACAATCGCTGCTTTAAAGGTACTGTCGGTTCAATGCTCCACACCTTAAAATCCTGCTGACCTTCTCTCTCAGCGACATTGCCTGAGAATATAGCCAAACCGTGAGGAGGAGTTTTAGGAAACAATTTCAGATGCTGCATCATCTTCTCCAATCCTGTCTGAACATTATCCCTAGTTGCTTTGCTCTTGATATTAGAAGCAGTTCCCTGCTCCTGGAATAGGTGATTCATAATCTTATTCAAATCATAGCCTTCAGGAATGTATACACTAATCAATTCTGTATGACGTCCTTTATAGCCTTCCAATTCCTTAACAAACTGCTTAAGCTTGAACCTGGCTTTTGCAGATACTTTTTCTTCTCTCATAGTAAAGAAAATTATCTATAAAGCTTTAAATATATATCTATTATCCTTCAAACAATGGTAGATTTCAAAAAACTAAGGGAAAAAAACATCTTCTTGACAAAGAAGAGGATAAGAGAATCAGTGTCAGAAGATGACTTTGTAATTCACACTATAAGTAACATAGATGAACTAGCGAAAATAACCAATGTGCTGACTAAGAGACTGAGAAATTGGTATGAACTATACCTCCCAGAATTCTCGAAAAAAGTCTCTGACAACGAATCCTTTGTCAAGCTAATTCTTAGAAAGAAAAGGAAGGAATTGACGCAGGAGATGAAGCTAAAGGAGTCGATGGGTAAAAACTTGTTAAACAAAGATTTGAAACCAATGATGGAGTTGGCTTTAAGGATAAATTCGCTATACAACTTAAGGGATGAACTTAAGTCATACCTTGAAGAAGTTATGAATTCGCATTGCAAGAACCTGTTCACAATAACAGGCACTCTCTTAGGAGCAAAACTCATAGAAGAAGCAGGTTCATTGAAAAAGTTAGCAATGATGCCTTCATCCACTATACAGATGCTTGGAGCAGAGAAAGCACTGTTCAGACACTTAAGAACAGGAGCAAAGCCTCCAAAACACGGCATAATCCTTCAACATCCACTCGTTGCTTCTGCCAAGAAAGCTAATAGAGGAAAATACTCACGGAGTCTGGCTAACAAGATAAGCATCGCTTTAAAAGCAGATTATTTCAAAGGAAAATTCATAGGCGACAAGTTAAAGAAGGAACTAGAGGAGAAGTTGAAATGAAACTCTTCAATAAAAAATTCCCGAACATATTCATCGACAAGAAAAAGTTGTACACAAAGAGTTTGGATAAAAATTCTTTTTTCGAAGAGAAAATAGTTGTTGAAGGAGGAGTTTCCTATAGGGAATGGGATCCTAAGAGGAGTAAGTTAGCAGCTGGTTTGTTGAAAGGCCTGTCACAGATTGGCTTTAAGGAAGGCTCTGTTGTTCTATACCTTGGTGCTTCTCATGGTTATACAGTTTCATTTGTCTCAGATATTGTTGGCAATAAAGGTTTCATATTCGCTATTGACATTGCTCCTCAGGTTACTCGCGACTTAGTCAGCTTGGCAGAGCAGAGAAAAAACATCGCTCCAATACTCGCTGACTGTAATCATCCAGAGGAATACAAGGAACTAGTAACACAAGCAGATATTGTTTATCAAGATATTGCGCAGAAAAACCAGGTTCAAATATTTCTAAAAAACTGCAACGCCTACCTGAAAAAAGATAGCTTTGGATTGTTAGCGCTTAAATCGAGAAGCATAGATGTTACTAAGAAGCCAAGGGATGTTTACAGGCAAGTTATGAAAGAACTTGAAAAGAGGATTACAATAGTTGATTACAGGGTATTAGATCCATATGAGAAAGACCATTCTTTGTTTATTGTTAAGAAAAAATGAGATATTCTAGACAGGAAATTATTATAGGAAATAGTGGTCAAGAAACCTTAGAGAAAAAAACAGTGGCTGTAGTAGGTGTCGGAGCTATTGGCACTGTTTCATCTGAGTTGCTTGCTAGAGCAGGAATCAACCTGATTGTCATTGACAGGGATGTTGTCGAACTAAATAATCTTCAGAGACAGCTTCTTTACAACGAAGAGGATATTGGTAAGCCAAAAGCATTAGTTGCTGAGAAGAAATTGAAAAAGATCAATAGTAAAATAAAAATAAGGAGTTACTGTAAAGATTTAAGTTTTGAGAATATTAATATTCTAAAAAATGCTGATTTGATTCTGGACTGCACAGACAATTTTGAAACAAGATTCTTAATCAATGATTACTGCCTAAAGAACAAAAAACCTTGGATTTACGCTGCAGGTATAAGGAAAAACGGAACTATGATGAACTTCTTCCCCAACAATGTGTGCTTCAGATGTATATTTAAGGATGCTCGCGGCTTAGAAACTTGTGAAACTGCAGGAGTTTTTGGGGCTACAACAACAGTTGTTGGCTCTTTACAAACTATAAATGCGATCAAAATTCTATTAGGAAAACCAGTTTCAAGAGAAATGGTAAGGATTGATGTGTGTGAAAATCGTTTCGAAAAAATCAAAGTAAAACAAAGAAAAAACTGTGCTGCTTGCAATGGTGTCTATGAATACCTTGATGGAAAAAAAGGCTCGAAAGCAGTAAAGCTATGCGGCAGAAATACATATCAGATAAAAGGAGCTGGACAAAAGGATTTCAGAGTAATAAATGATAGAGTAAGTGTCTTCAAAGACGGCAGAGCATTAATCAAAGCCAAGAGTGAGAAAGAAGCTAGAAGTCTCTACTCAAAGTATGTTGGGAACTAAAGATTTAAAAACTTCTACTTACAACTAATCACTATGATTTTAAGAACTAAAGCATTTTTCAATTCTGTAAAAGCTAGTTCTTAATCTAAACTTTTATTTAATCTACACAGGTGATTCTATTATGAAGACTGTATCTGATTTTAAATGGAAAAAAGGAATGAAAGTCAAGGAGATGGTTGAAGGTTTTCAAAACCTTGGTTTTCAAAGTATAGAACTAAGCAAGGCATCTGATGTAATTGTGAAGATGAAGAAGAACTCTGCAAAGATATTCTTAACATTCACATCTAACATGGTAACATCAGGCTTGAGAGGTTTCTTCGCACAAATAATCAGCTTAGGAATGGCAGATGTCATAGTTACAACAGTTGGCGGAATTGAAGAAGATATTATGAAAGCCACAGGAGAGAAATTTATCATTGGAAAATTTGATAGTGATGATGTTGAGCTTCACGAGCAAGGTATTAATAGAATTGGTAATCTGTTCATAAAGAATGAAAGCTATATGAATTTCGAGGACAGGATAATGCCTATTCTTAACAAGCTCTACGCAAAGCAGAAGAGATGGGGTGTTTCAGATTTATTGAGAGAGATTGGTTTAATGTTGAATGATGAGAACTCAATCCTTTATCAAGCAGCAAGGAACGAGGTTCCTATTTTCTGTCCTGCAATAACAGATGGAGCATTCGGATTCCACCTATATTTGTTTCAGCAGAAGCACAAGGATTTTGTAGTTGATGTAGTGCAGGATTTTGGTAACATATTATTCACTACCAGCTTTGATGAGAAGAAAGGAGTCATCGCTCTTGGAGGCAGCGTATCAAAGCATCACGCAATCCTTTGTACCTTACTCCATGGCGGAGCAGAATACGCAGTTTACATCACAACCGCTCATAAAACAAGTGGTAGCATGTCAGGAGCTACAACTGATGAAGCAAAATCGTGGGGAAAAGTTAAGGATGACAGCGATGTAGCCACGGTCATCGGTGACGTCACTGTAATGTTTCCACTTGCTATGATTAAAGCCTTAGAGCAATTGGATGAGGAAGGATTACTAAAACCCCAAAAGAAGCAGATGATGAAGAGAATCTCATTAGAAGAGTTAAAGAAAAATGTCAAGTCCTAAATTCATAGTTTCTAAAAGCAAGGTTTTAGAACAGCACAACAAGGTAAAAGAATTAGCAGATAGTGTTTCTTATAGTTCCAAGACAAACCAAGAAGTTGCTAAGATTCTTGAGAAAGAAACAGATTGTATGTTTAGTGTGCACTTGGTTAACGAACTGAAACATATCAAAGACATGTCAAGGATTATTTTCCTTGCACAGGGTTGGACAATTGAATCAATTAAAGAACTAATCGATATGAAAATAAGCTATTTCGTTGTTGATAACGAGTCTGATCTTGATGTGTTACTTGAATTTCTAAACAAAAACAATGTCAATATTAACCTGTTATTAAGAGTTAAACTAAAAGAGCACTCAATAAGGACAGAGAGATACTTTGTTTTTGGCATGAATTCAGAAGTCATTAATAGGAGATTAAAAGAACTAAGGAACAATGACAAAATATCAACTTTAGGAGTTCATTTCCACAGAAAAACTCAGAATATGAGTGAATGGAACCTGAAGTATGAATTATCTGAAATCCTAGACGAAGAATCCCTCAAAATCATGGATGTTGTAAACATTGGCGGAGGATTACCTTCAGAGTATGCAAACACCAATGTTGATGTCATAAAAGTAATATTTGAAAAAATAAAAGAATTCAAGGACTGGATTAACAGCTTTAACATCAAGATGATAATAGAGCCAGGAAGATTTATTGCTGGTCCAAGCGCAAAGTTGGTGACAGAAATAATAGGTGTTTATGAGAATAACATAATTGTTAATGCTTCTGTTTATAACAGCGACTTGGATGCCTTGACTGTGCCTGTAAAATTGCTTGTTGAAGGAGAATTAGAAAAAAGCAAAGGATATCCTTATGTGATAAAAGGCATAACTCCTTGTTCGATGGATCTGTTCAGATACAGGGTTTACTTAAAAAACCCAAAAGTCGGTGACAAAATTGTCTTCTTAAATGCAGGTGCTTATAATTTCACATCCGATTTCTGCGATTTAGAAAAAATAGAAACTGAAATTGCTAAATAAAGTTCCATAATGTTTATAAACCACCACGATTTCTCGTGTTATACAGTGCAAGTAATAATTCCTACAGCAGGAAAGGGAACAAGGCTAAGGCCTCATACCCACACTCGAGCTAAACCACTTTTTCATGTCGCTGGAAAACCTGTTCTTGCCTATATTCTTGATGAGCTAAAAAAAGTAAAAGTCAGTGAAGTAATATTCATTGTTGGCTATCTTGGAAACCAGATAGAAGACTATGTAACAAAGAATTATGATTTCAAAACAAGATTTATTGTTCAGAAAGAACTAAAAGGACAAGCTCACGCAATAAAGCTTGCAGAGCAGTACATAAAAGAGGATGTTCTTATCTGGTTTGTAGACACATTGAGCGATCAGAACTTGAAGAAGATAAAAAGAACAAGAGCTGATGGTGTCATATATGTGAAGGAGCACGAAGATCCTGAAAGATTCGGAATTGTCTTCCCAAACAAGAAAGGACACATTGAAAAGATTGTCGAAAAACCTAAGAATCCACCTTCAAACCTTGCAAATATTGGATTATACTATATTAAGGATTACAAAGCATTGTTTAAAGCTATAGATTACTTAATAGAGCACAACATGCAACTAAAGGAAGAATTCTACCTTGTCGATGCTTTTAACATTATGATTAAAAGAGGATTCAAATTCGTAGCAGAAAAAGTCAATGTGTGGGAGGATTGCGGTAAACCAGAAACATTGCTTGCTACGAACCGCTATCTGTTGAAAAAGATGCGACAAAAGAAATTTGATGGTATCAAAGGAAGCTTAATAATAAAACCTGTGTTTGTAGAGAAAGGTGCAAAAATAGAGAATTCAATCATCGGCCCTTATGTTTCAATCGCAAAAAACGCAAAGATTAAAAACTCCATTATCAAAAACAGTATTATAGGGGAGAATTCATTAGTGGAAGACGCTCAATTAAAAGAGTCGTTGGTAGCAGGATACGCTAAAGTTAAGAGTGCTTACAAAAAACTCAATGTTGGTGAAGACTCACAAATAATCTTTGGAAAGGATGAAGATAATTCATAAGCTCGGAGGTCGAGCTGTAAAAAAAGAGGGTGAGGGATATTTTCTTCTCACAGATAAAGCAGGGTCATATTTGTCTCTTGGTAGCAAGTGGAATATAACCCATATGCAAGGATTATTCCACTTAGATAAAAATTGGAACATGTACAAGTCTGTGGAGAACATCTATCTAGACAAAGATATAACTGAGATTGAAAACAACTTTACCCATGTAGTTAGAAGATACGGCGATTCAGAAGAGATATTTTCCTTGACTGCAACAGCCCTTATATATGAGGTTAAGAACTATTCAGGTTATATAAATCTCGATCTTGACTTTAGAGATATGTTCGACTTTGATGATAAAAAAAGAATTTACGTGATTGAAGAGGAAGATGACACAATACTTATTCATTACAAGAAACACAGAAAATACTTAGCTATCAAAGGGGTTAAGGATTATGAAATCATTGGAGATTGGGAGAGAAGAGAATATCTTTATGACAAGGTTAGAAGCACAAAGCATGATTTCTACATCTACAAAGCCATGAGGATAAAATGTGATGGTAACCTGAAGTTATTCATAACATTCTCTGAGAGTAGAAAAGAAGCGCTTAGTTATGTTAAGTCTGGTTTTACAAACGAGTCAGTCTTGAAAAACATCTTACATTTAAGAAAAAAGAGTGTTTGCAGAAAGGAAAACCTAACATCCAATGCAGCAATTTATGCCCTTGACAGCTTAAGAACAATTATTGGTAAAGGAAATCATAGACTAGAAGGAGTATTTGCAGGTCTTCCTTGGTTCTATCAGTTCTGGGCTAGGGATGAACTAATATCATTAAAGGCATTCATGATTGAGGAGAGATTCGAATTTGTAAAGAATAGACTTATGAATTATTTAAATGCAATTGATGAGACTGGAAGGATTCCTAATAAATTACCAAGCTCAAACCTAAACAGCGCTGATGCTATTGGTTGGCTCTTCAAAAGATTATACGACTTCTTAACAATTTTAGAGGAGAAGAAATGCTTGGAAGATTATTTCTCCAAAGATGATTTTATCAAGATAAAACATAAACTACACTTCTGCATAGAGGAGCAGATGGCGAGATACATGAAAGATTACATCATGTACAACGATGTCAACGAGACATGGATGGATACTGCTGTAAACAAAGATGATGGCAGACCAGGAGCCTGTATAGAGATACAAGCCCTCTTCTTATCGCTCTTTAAACTGATGCAAGTGCTTTGCAAACACTTAAGGCTTACATACTTTGGCTATGGCACTTTGGAAAAATTGTTTGTTAAACACATAAAGAAAGAATTCTTTAAAAAAGGAGATTTATTTGACAGGCTTGGAGACAAAACTATTAGGCCAAATGTATTCATCGCTTACTACGTTTATCCAGAACTTTTAAGAAAGTATGAGTGGATGATTGTATTCAACAAAGCCATAAGAGGGTTGTGGCTTGACTGGGGAGGGTTCTCCTCGATTGATAAGAAAAATCCTCTGTTCCAAGCAAATTATACAGGTCATAATAATCTCAGTTATCATAGAGGGGATAGTTGGTATTGGGTTAACAACTTAGCAGCTATCTGTATGCATTCTCTTGATAAGAAGAAGTATCATCACTTTATTGACTATATATACCATGCTAACGAAGAGGAGTTGTTATACTCTGGATTCATAGGTCATTCTGCAGAGATAAGCTCTGCTAGTGAGCAAAAGTCTGAGGGTTGCATAGCTCAGGCATGGAGTGTTGCAACATTTATTGAGCTGATTGAAAAGCTTAAACGTAATACTTAATTTTTTAAACAAACTTTTTTTCTTTGTCTAAATGAATGAACTAAATAATCTGATAAAACAAGCAAACAGAGTTTATAGAGATAACTTTCCAAACAATACTTGGTTTGAAAGAGCATTATTCTTCAGCTGGTCATGTGCAATAAAGGATTGTGCTTTCTGTTATATGAGCACTCAGAAAAAGAAGAACAGAGATGATGGTGATGATAGAGCAGTTAGGTCAAAGGAGTCATTATACGCTGAAACCATTATTTGTAAGCATCTTGGTTGGAAGATAGGATTCTTCACAGGAGGAGTGAATGCTTACCAAAAACCTGATATAACTGAAATGCTTGAAGTCATAAATCAAATTATTGAAGAAAAAATCTGGGTTAGTTTAGGACCAATACCAAAAAGCCATCTAAAAGAATATCAACCATATATCAAAGGAGTAGTCGGCTCCATAGAAACTGTTAATAGAGAATTACACAAAAAAGTTTGTCCTTCAAAACCAATGGAACCATACGTTAAGATGTTTAACAATTCAACCTTGCTAGGCTTGAAAAACGCTATGACATTAATACTAGGTCTTGGAGAAACCAAGGATGACTTTGAAACTTTGAAAGAATTCATAGAGGAAAACAACATTAAGAAAATTCACTTGTATGCATTGAACCCTGTCAAAGGAACTTTATTTGAAAACAAAGAATCTCCGAGCAAGGAATACCATGCTTGGTACGTTGCAAAAACTAGAATTGCATTCCCAAAGATTGACATCCAGATGGGTATCTGGAAGGATAAGATTGACAGGATTCCATTACTGCTTGAAGCTGGCACTAATTCAATATCAAAGTTCCCAATAATAAGAGAGTTCAGAAGTAAAAGTGCAAAAGAAATAGAAAATCAGGCAAAGAAAACTGGCAGGAATTTCTTAGGAAGTTTAACAACAATTCCAAATGTTAACTGGGACAAAGAAGTTGATAAATTATCATTAGACCAAGAGATGAAGGAAAAAGTAAGACTAAAGCTAAAGCAATACTTAAGAAACATGTCTTAATGCTCGAATTCTAACGCAAAGAATTTCACGATAACAATTAACAATGTTAAGATTAATGGTCCAAGTATTATTCCAGTAAACCCAAACACTCCCAATCCACCAATAACACCAATCAGTATTATTGCAGGGTGAACCTTTGCTCTGCTACCTATAAGTTTCGGTCTTATAATATTATCTATGTTTATCAATATAAAGAATCCGAATATTAGCAGAATAATTCCTTTCACATAATGTCCTGTAAACAACTCAATCAAAGATGCAGGAACCCATATTATAGGTGTTCCTAAAAAAGGGATAGCGGCCAGTATCGCCATTACAAAACCCCAAAAGATAGGGTTTGAAATCCCAAGTATGAAGAATATCAATCCTCCAAGGAATCCTTGTATAACAGCAGTCAACACATAGCCATATAAAACTCCTCCTGTAACTTTCTCAGTGTTTGACAATAATTTGCTGGTGTATTCTCTCTTCATCGGAAGCTTTTTCCCTATTTCTGAAACCCATTTATCACCATCTCTAAAAGCGTAGAACATTACAAAAAACATTATGAACAATCCAAGCATTATCTCTGCTATCGAGCCTATAAGGTCAGGTGTGTAGTTTATGATAAAGTTTCTTACTTTGAAAATTACGTCTTCAATGTATATGTTAGCATCAACAGTCTCTGATAAAAAATCTGGCACAAACCTATTAAGAGAGCTGAAATCAAAGTTTTGAACCAATGTATAAGTTGAATATGTTTGTTTTATCAAAGAATTGACAATTAAAGCACCTGGAATAATTATCAACAAGATTATCAGGATAATCATTATGGCAGCACTAAAGCCCTTAGACTTGACATACCTGTTAATAAGCTTGTAGAAGGGATAGAAAGCGAATGACAACACAAGTGCCAGTATAATACTCTTTATGACAGGCATAACAGTAAGGACCGCTAGATACAAAAAAACAAGTAATAGAGCAACAAGAAAATACTTAGCAACCCTAGACTCTTTCATGGATTCCTAAACGAATTGATTATTTATAAATATTGCGAATAATATTTCATTTGTTTTGCAAAAATATAAAAACCGTAAAGAAAAACAATAGCTAGAATGACTCTGAAAGTTTTCAACACACTAACAAGAAAGAAAGAAGTCTTCGAACCATTAAAAGGTAAGAATGTAAACATGTTTGTGTGTGGACCAACAGTTTATGACTATAGTCATATTGGCCATGCAAAAACCTATGTGCAGTTTGATGTTATAGCAAAGTATCTTAGATACAGAGGGTACGATGTTTTTTACTTGCAAAACATAACAGACATAGATGACAAGATAATAAAGAGAGCTAATGAACAGAGCCAGAAAGCAGAGAGAGTGGCAAAGAGGTTTGAAGAGGAATACTATAAGGATGTAGAAGCACTTGGCATTGATAGTGTCGACAAATATGCCAGAGCAACTGATCATATTAAGCAAATTGTTAAACAAATAAAAACCCTGTTTGAAAAAGGATATGCCTATGAAACAAGTGATGGTGTGTATTTCGAGATTGATAAGTTCAAAGAATATGGCAAACTATCACATCAACCGTTGGATAAGATAAAGGAAGGAGCTAGAGTGGCTGTGAACGAGGATAAAAAGAACCCCTCTGACTTCTCATTATGGAAAAAACAAAAACCAAAAGAGCCCTACTGGAGCAGCCCGTGGGAGAAAGGGAGACCTGGATGGCATATTGAAGATACCGCAATAACAGAAACGTTCTTCGGATCACAGTATGACTTGCACGGAGGAGCTGTTGACCTCATATTTCCACATCATGAGTCAGAGATTGCTCAGATGGAAGCATCCTCTGGGAAAAAACCACTTGTCAAATACTGGCTCCACACAGCTTTCTTAAACATAGAAAAAGAGAAGATGGCAAAATCTCTTGGAAACTTCTTAACAATAAGAGAGGCGCTTTCAAAGTGGAACACCAAAGTATTAAGATTTTTCTATGCCTCAACACATTACAGAACACCTATTGAATACTCAGAGAAAAACGTTAACCAAGCAAAGAACGCCTTGGAAAGAATTAACGAGTTCATAAGAAAAGTGTCTAGAGCTGATGGCAAGGATAATAAGAAAGTCAGAGAGTTAATCAAGAAGACCAGTGATAAATTTGAAAAGCACATGGATGATGACTTCGACATACCCCAAGCAATAGCTGCATTGTATGATTTCATCAGAGATGTTAACAAGTTAGAGATAAGCAAGAAGAATGGAGAAGAAATTATTGAATTCTTGAAAAAAATAAATTCAGTTCTTGGATTCATGACATTTGAAAAAGAGAAAGTTCCTCCAAGCATAATGAAGTTAGTCGAGGAAAGAGAACAGTACAGGAAAGAGAAGAACTTTGCAGAGGCAGACAAGGTAAGAGCAGAACTAAAGAAGAAAGGATACTATGTTGACGACACAGCACAAGGACCTGTTGTGAAGAAACTCTAAGAAATTTTAACCTTCTTACCATACTTAACATTCTTTATATTATGCATGGCCTTCAAATCTTTCTCTAAGGATTTCACCTTTTCAGGCAGAGTCACTTCTTTCAACCCATCTCTTAAACTCATATTCTTATCTTTCTTATACTTCCAAATAGCGCCATTCACAGAGACAACATCATCTGTGGAGAACTTTGGCTTGTAATCATGCTCAACTTCAGGGAATGATTCGAAGTGAACATCTTTATTCCTTAAGTCTTTGTAAATCCTATAAGTGATAAATGGAACTAATGGTGCCAGTAATTTCAAGATTGTATCCAAACAGTAATTCAATGTGAACAAGGCTCCGTTTTGCTCCTCTTTTGAAAAAGCATTATCTTGATTGTAAGCCCTGCTCTTAACAAGCTCTAAGTAATGTGATGCAAAGTCTTCCCATATAAGATGCTTTATCTTGATAGCAGGGTTGTGGAAGTCATAAACCTCATACTTCTTTCTAGCCAGTTTCACCAGCTTATTTACTTCATGAATTATCCACTTGTCAACTTCTAATAACTCATACTTTCCTTTTGGCTTAGGGAACATGCTTATGAAGCGAGCAACATTCCAAAGTTTTGTCAAAGTTTTGACAGCGCCTTTAATTCTATCAAATGAGCATCTAAAATCAGTTCTGTCAAGATTACCCTCAACAGCGCTCCAAAGTCTGAAAGGCTCAGCGCCAAACTTATTTATAACATCTTGAGGATCAATAACATTTTCCCTGCTCTTACTCATCTTATGACCTTTTTCATCAACTATGTGATAATTAATCCAAGCGTCTTCAAATATTAGTTTTCTTGTCAACAAGTAATCCTTTAAAACCGTGTAGTAAAGCCATGTTCTGATAATCTCTTTTCCTTGTGGTCTCAATGAGCATGGATGAGCTCTTTTGAAGAAAGCTTCATCTCTTGAATAGCGAAGAATGTAAAGAGGAGTTATAGACGAGTCAAACCATGTGTCAAAGACACGAGTTTCACCAACCCAGTCACTTTTAGGAAATTCTTTCACCAGGCCTATCTTCTTTTTCTTCTTATCAAAGACTACAGAATCTTGTGGTGGTCGCTCTTTCCAAGGTCTATAATACTTTCCTTTTGGAGGCAAAACAGTATAATCATTCCTCACATCATACCATAAAGGAATTTCTGTTGCGTAATACCTCCTTCTAGAGACAGGCCAGTCAATATTAACAGAGTCTATCCAATCAAGCATTATCTGTCTACTCCTTGGAGCGTAGAAATTCATTTTCTTAGTTAGCTCTCTCATCTTATCCTTGAACTTAACTTGCTTAACATAGAACTCCTTCATATTAATGAACTCTATCGAATCTTTGCTTCTCTCACACACAGGAGTTCTGTGAACAAGTTTTTTCTGCTTTACAAGCAATCCTTTGTTATATAACTCCATTACTATCTTCTTCTGGGCTTCTCTTGCATTGATACCTTTCAAGAAACCAGCATGCTTATTCATAGTTCCATCTTTATTGATAGCTATAACTGGCTCTAAGCCCTGCTCTCTGAAAAATCTTATATCAGTAACGTCTCCAAAGGAGCACATCATCATTATCCCTGTTCCCTTCTCCATCTCAGCAGCAGGATGAGCCTTTATAGGCACCTCTTTTTCATATATTGGAGTTATAGCTGTCTTTCCATCTAAGTGTTTATACCTCTTATCCTTAGGATTAAAAATAACCATGCCACAAGTGCATATCAATTCAGGTCTGGTGGTGGCTATGATTATCTCCTCACCAGTCTCTTTAATCTTGAACTTAACATCATTAAAAAAAGCAGACAAGTCTTTGTATTCAATCTCTGCATCGGCAATCGTTGTCTGACAACCAGGACACCAATTATTAGCTCTATCGTCTTCATAAATCAATCCTTTGTTCCACATATCTATAAAAGTTTCTTGGGTGAGAGAACGATACTCTGGAGAGTCAGTGTGATAAACATCACCAGGTTCATTACCAAGCTTCCAAGAGTTGAAGCTAATACCTGATTTTAGAAAAGTCTCTGTAGACGCCAAGGAGCTCTCCTCAAGAATCTTCTCACAGTACTCTATCGCCTTTTTCCTAGGTAAAGAAGTTAATTTGACGTTGAATTTCTTCTCAGCAGCCATCTCAATTGGCAAACCATTCCTGTCAAGACCTAAAGGGAAGAGAACATTCCGACCAATCATCCTTCGGAAACGAGCAAAGAAATCCATTAGCACATAAGTAGTTGCTTGACCAATATGAACTGGTGTGTTAACATACGGAGGAGGAGTGTCTATCGAATATATCTTCCTCTTGCTCTTTTTATCAAAAGCATAAATATTTTCTTTCTTCCACTTCTCATAAAGCGGTTTCTCGAACTCCTTACTCCAATGCTTACCCTTCAATCTGGGGTCTCCCATCTTAAAGCTTTAGAAGATATAAATCATTTATAAAAGTTATTAAGAGGAAAG
Organism: Nanobdellati archaeon; assembly: GCA_014384375.1. Lineage (GTDB taxonomy): Archaea > Nanobdellota > Nanobdellia > Woesearchaeales. The sequence goes on along the minus strand of JACNFY010000019.1, from coordinate 49,964 downwards.
ATTTTAAAAGCAAGAATAACTACAAGCTAAGCATGGACCTGTAGCCTAGTCTGGCAAGGGTTTCGTTCCTTAATCCCGAAGTGCGGCATGCGCTAAAGCTTAGCCCCACGGGAAAAAAGGAAAAACCTTGGACAAATAAGGCGACAGCCTTCTAAGCTGTAGATCGGGGGTTCGAATCCCTCCAGGTCCACTTTTTCCTAATAAGATTTATAAAACGCACTAGTTTTATTTTTCCAGATGCAGGGGTGGCCAAGCGGCTAAGGCGAGTGCCTGCAGAGCACTAGATCGGGGGTTCGAATCCCCCCTCCTGCTCTATTTAAAATGGGAAAGAAACTTCTAATCAAGAAAGAGAGAAAAGTCGATGCTGAAGGGAGGAAGATAGTTATTTCCAGATTTGAAAAACACTTGATTAATGACGACAAGGATTTCAACACACAATTTGGAGTGATAAAGAAAAATAATTTGAAGAAAAGCTCTGTCAAAGTTGGCAAGGAAGAGTTCTTTGTGTTAGAACCATCATTCATAGATTATTACAAGCAAATCAAGAGATTAGCTCAGATAATAACCTTGAAAGACATCGGAGCAATCATAGCAAACACTGGCATTAACAAGGATTCAATAGTTTTAGATGCTGGAACTGGCTCTGGTGGATTAGCTTGTTTTCTTGCGATGATTGTGAAAAAAGTTATCAGCTATGATATAAACGACAAACATCTTGAAATTGCTAAGAAAAATATAAAAACTTTGAATATAAAAAATATAGAACTAAAAAAAAGAGATATATTTAATAATAAAAATATAAAAGAAAAAAACATTAACATATTCATTCTTGACGTAACAGAGCCTTGGAAAGCAGTGAATACAGCTGAGAAAGTTTTGAAACTTGGTGGATTTCTTGTCTCTTATAGCCCTAATATAAACCAGGTTGAAAGATTTGTGAAAGCTTTAACAGATAAATTTCTCTATGAAAGAACAATTGAAGTTATCGAACGAGAATGGGCTGTGAAGGAAAAGGTTCTTAGACCGAGAATGAAGGATATTGGTCATACTGGTTTTCTCACTTTTGCCAGAAAAATCAAGAATTAAAACAAAAGATTTTAAAACAAGTGTCATTTACAAATAGCTCTGGGGGTTGATAAAATGTTAGCATATGTATTGGTTGGATTGCTTGAATGTGATGAACAAGAATGTTTAGATAAACTATTGTCCAATAAAGAAGTTGTCGAAGCACACATTCTATTTGGAGAGTGGGACATACTTGCAAAGATCCAAGCTAAGACTCCTGAGGACGCAGGAACATTTGTCATGGAGAATATAAGGTCCATGCCCGACGTCAAGATTACAAGCACGCTTATTGTTGCTAGATAGTTAATATAACCACTTGATGCTACATCCCGTTGATGGTTGTTCTTCAAGTGTTATATCCTCTTTTTCTAAGAACTCACCTATTGCTTTATACAATTCATGCCTATTAGCTGGTTCGTCTCCGTGAGTGTCATCAATCCTGCTATGAAATACCAGCTTGAAATTCTCATCGAATAAGAAAGGATCAGGGGTGCATACTGCTCCGTAAGCCTTTGCTACTTCTTGACTTTCATCTCTTAAATAGACAAAGTTGATATTCTCTTTTTCAACTATTCGTTGCATATTCTCAAAGCTGTCTTCAGGATAATTCTTGTCTTCATTAGGGTTTATTCCAACAACAACCAATCCCTTGTCCTTGTAATCTGCAGTTATCCTCTTTAGCTCAGCAATCTTTGGAATGACATATGGACAATGATTACACATAAAAACAACAAGCAATGCCTTCGCTCTCTTAAAGTCTTCAAGAGAGTATGTTTTACCATCTGTTGCTGGCAGAGAAAAATTAGGAGCTGAGTTCCCTGTTTTTAGAGCTTCATAGTTTGATCCTGTTAAAACCATTTAAAACCACCTCAATATCTAAAATTGATAAACCTTTAAAAATCTTAAGGTGTTAGCAAAAACATGAAAGACCAGATAAGAGTCATCGGCATTGATGACGGCCCTTTTGTAAAAGGAAAAAAGGGAAAAGTTCTTGTTGTGGGCACTATTTTCAGAGGCGGTGACTTCATGGATGGATTGGTTTCTTGCTATGTGGAGCAGGATGGTGATGACTCAACTGATAAAATAATAAAAATGATTAACAATTGTAAGTTCAAACCGCAACTCCAAGTAATTTTCACTGATGGTGTAGCAGTCGGTGGTTTCAACATTATTGATATTAAGAAACTCTCTAAAAAGACAGATTTACCAGTTATTAACATAATTAGAGATTATCCTGATTATAAGAAGTTCTTCGAAGCAATGGAAAAAGCTGGCAAGAACAAGCACAAGCAAATAATTGATGAGCTTGATAAGCCTGTAAAGATTAATAAGGTATACGTGCAGTATGTAAATACGTCTTTGGAGGATGCAAAAGAGATTCTTAGAATTGCCTGCACTCGCTCTTATGTTCCAGAAGCTCTAAGAATTGCTCATCTAACAGCTTCTGGCATAGTAGATGGTGAAAGTAGAGGGAGAGCATAGAGCTATTTCTTCATCTTATTAAGAATTAGCTGCAGAGCCATAGCTATTATTGACAATAGAAAAGAACTCAACATCAGTCTTAGAAAGAAAGATTTGAAAAAAGCTGCTGGAAAAAGAGTTATTAACAAAGAACTTTCTGGAAAAAGATAATTTCCTTGGGAGAAGAATAATTTGTGGAATCCTTTAAATGTCATAGAAAAATTCAGAGAAGCTAAGAAAAATAACACTATTATTGTAAAAGAAACAAGTCCTGAAAGAAACACTATTTTAGGTATATAATCCTTGAATTGTTTCTTATTAATAAAGAATAAAATAATTATAGAAATAAAAAAAAGCAATACAGAAATATATAAAGAAAAAAAGAATTTATTCAATAAAGCCTTCACATCCTCTAAGTGTGACTGTTCTTCCTCTGTGAAGTAAGCAAGACTTTCTTCTCCTTTGAAGAACAACAAGAGATTGTCAAGGATTTCTTCTTGCTCATCAACGTTGACATTGTTTTTATCAAACTGAGAATAATAATAGCTCTCATTGAAAACAAAGAATCTTAGTGGAGCAATGATTATTACAGCTATTAGAAAGACTACTGCCAATGTAAAAAATGTTTTTTCTGAAGTTTTCATTTTCGAAATCTCTGAAATATTTCCGAAAAATCTTGCGTAACACTTATTAAGCAGAACATTCCAATAAAAAAGGTTTCGGTTGGCAGGATATGAGGGTGATAGCTATGAAAAAGAAAATAGTCCTGCTTGCTTTACTGTTGTTTTCTCAACCTGTTTTTGCAAGTGTTATGATTTCAGAGGTTCTTTACAACCCTATAAACACTGAAAACGGCGGAGAAGCTGTTCTGCTTTACAATAATGGTAGTGAAGCAGTGGATGTTTCTGGATGGATACTAGCCACAAAAGCCTCTCTTACAGATGCTGTTCTCCCCCCTAACACCTCTATCTCGGCAGGAGGATACTTGTTGATAGCTGACAATGACTTCAGCCTAAACAAGGACAATTCCTCCTGGCCAGATGCAGACTATGAAGAAGCCATAACTCTATCTAACACTAATGCAGGTGTTACATTGATGAATGGTATAACAAGAGTCGATGCTATTGGTTGGGGCGACCCAGCAACTATTGGTGCTGAATTCTATGAAGGAACTCCTCATCAAGGAGTTAGTGAAGGACAAAGTCTACGAAGAATAGTCGATACAAACAATAACTCTGCAGATTTTGTTGGAAGAACACCTATATTCTATACCAACGAAAGCTCTAAAGAGAACAATTCATTAGAGATAGTGATAGAAGTTGAGGTCAACATAACAAATAACGACCCTGAAGTGTTAAGCGTAAGGATATTAGCAGATGACAACTCATCAAAAGAAGGTGTTCAAATAAAGCCAGTTGCTGGCAACACAAAAACATTTGAAGTATTAGTCGAAGCTTTTGATGAGGATAACAGCAGCGAGATAGAAAGCGCAAAAGTAGTCGTTGGTTCCGAAGAAGTCAGCTTAGTGAAAACTAGTAGCAATGAAACTCATGCTTTTTTCAGAGGAAATGTTTCTATGGAATACTATGAAGAAGCAAAGAACTACAATCTGACTGCTGTCATAACAAGCAATGGAGAAGAATTTTCAAAAAATACAGAGTTTGAATACATGAGCTTAGCAGCTATGAGTGCTGATACAAAGCTAGGATTTGAAATGAGTGCAGGTAATAGCTCTGTAAAAACAGTGACTGTGAGAAACCTTGGAAACACCAACATACAACTAAAGGTTAAAGGAACTAATCTTGTGAACGGAGCAAAGAGCATAACATTGCAAAACATAGAATACTCAACAGACAACTTTGTCACAAGCACTACGTTGACAGCTAGCTATCAAGATGTTATACTGCTTTCAAGAGGACAGAACAAAGACATAGATTTCAAAGTGAGTGCAAGCGAAGGATTAACATCAGGAAGCTACAAAGGCCAGATAGTAATATCTGGCAATTAATTTTTTATACATAATAAAGCTTACCTTTGGCTTTCTGCTCTCTGTCTAACTGTGAGCCAACCTTATTGGCGCGAGGCCTATTATTCTCTTCATCTCTTCTAAAGGTTAACTCCAAGTCTTTCAAGAACATGTTCATGCCTTCTTCCATCTCAAACGGACCATTAGTAATTCCTTTGATTGCAGATTCTCCATCAAAAACTAGTAGTCCATCGGATAGATAATCAACAAACAATAAATCGTGGTCAACTATCAAAGCAGATCTTCCAGTGTGTTCCATAATGTTTCTTATAACTTTCGAAACTTCAAGTCTCTGCTCAACATCTAGATAAGCTGATGGTTCGTCCATCAAAATAATGTTTGACTCCTCTACCAAGCATTTTGCAATCGTAACTCTCTGAAGCTCTCCACCACTAAGCTCTGATAATTTTCTAGTCATTAAATCTTTCAGATTCAAAGAGTTAATTATTGTTGTGCTATGCTTATCAACAGCTCTCTTCAACACAACTGCAACTAATTCATCAGTTGCTTCCAGGTACTGTGGCTTATAGGCTACTTTTAATTTTTCTATCTTATCCTTTGTTTTTATATCACCTGCTAATATTCTAACAAAAGTTGTTTTTCCAATACCATTTTCTCCAAGGATTCCAACTGTTTCAGTCCTGTAGAGAGTTCCTTTGTTTACTTGTAAGGTGAATGTTCCTTGTTTATGCATTAATTCATCCCAGTCAACCAATTTATGCTCAGATTTTTTCTTAACAGGAGGTTTCTTCATAAACTTTATTTTATGGTCACGAAATCTGATGTTTTCTTCCTTCAAATATCCTGAAAGGTAAACATTTATCCCTGCCTTTGTGGTTTTTATCATGGAGACAACCCCAAAAGCCCCCTCCTTTCCATACATCAAATGCACGAAGTCAGTCATGTAATCCAATATTATTAAGTCGTGCTCAACAACTAGAACCGCGGTGTTTTCATCAGCTAACTTTCTTATGAACTTTGAAATTTTTAATCGCTGCTTTATATCAAGGTATGATGTGGGCTCGTCGAAGAAATAAACATTTGCTTTTTTCAAAACAGTGGCTGCTATTGCCACTCTTTGCAATTCACCACCTGAGATATCTCCTATTTTACGATCTATTATTTTTGTAAGCTCTAGTTTTTCTGCAATTTCATCTATAGCTTTTTTCTCATCTGTTTTCTCAAGCAGTTCTTTCACTGTTCCTGAAAACTGTTTTGGAATCAAATCTACTTGTTGTGGCTTGTAAGCAACTTTTATTTCACTTTTTTTTCTCTTCTCAAAAAAAACCTGAGCTTCAGTTCCTTTGAAATAATCTATTAATTCTTCATGACTAGCTTCATAATTCTCCTTTTCAACCTTTCCAAGATTCGGCTTTAGAACATCTGCAAGTATCTTGAGAGCTGTTGATTTACCAATGCCGTTTTTTCCAACAATGCCAACCACCTTTCCAAACATCGGTGTTGGCAAGTTGTAGAGTGAAAAACCATTCTTGCCGTAGCGATGTATAGGGTCTTTGTCAAGTTCTTCAGGCAGATTGACCATTTCCAAAGCATTGAATGGACACTTGTTTGCAGCTATCCTATCACCATCTGTTATAACTTCCTCATTAACCATTACCTTACCATCAGGAGATTTTACAATAGCATCTTTTCCTGCTCGATTACTAGGGCTGACTCTAATACAAAGGTAGCCACCGCAACCTTGAGGGTTGCATTTCTCTTTTTTCACAACCATTATTCTTTTAGGCATAATTAATTAGTTTAACTCGTTATTTTATAAATATAACTATCACTAACTTTAAATATCTTAGACTCTTCTTGTAAACAATGAAAGGATTCGTAGTCTACCCTACTTATCGTGTGGTTGATAACAAGGCTTATGTCTACCTGTTTGGGAGATTGGAGAACGGAGAATCATTTCTGACAATAAACCATTATAGGCCTTATTTCTACATAAAGAAAAAGGATTTGAACAAAGCCTTGAAGACTAACACTTTTGAGTATGAAGAGACTGATTTAAAAAATTTCAAAGAAGAACCTGTTGTTAAAATAATTCTTAATATCCCTAAAAACGTGCCTGAATTCAGGAAGAGGTTCGAAGAAAAAGATATCGAATGTTATGAAGCAGATATCAGATTTGCCTATCGCTTCATGATGGACAAAGACATCAAAGGATCTATGGAAACCAAAGGTGATTTCAAGAAAGGGGAATTTGTGAACAGGATTTATGAGGAACCGGAACTGAGTTCTGCTGATTGGAAGCCTAAATTAAAGATGTTGTCAATTGACATTGAAACAGACAGGTATGGAAAAGAGTTATACTCAATATCAATGTTCTCAGATAACTTTGCAAAGGCAATAATAATATCTGATAAAAAACTAAAAAATGCTATCTGTGTAAAGAATGAAAAAAAATTACTAGAGAAATTCAAGAAAAAATTACTAGAGCTTGACCCTGACATAATAACTGGCTGGAATGTAATAGACTTCGACTTGAGCAAGTTGCATGATAAGTTCAAACAGTACAACATCCCTTTCCAGCTTGGAAGAAATGATGACACTTGCTTCATAAAAAGACAGGAATCATTCTTCAGGGATTCAACAGCTAATTTTGCTGGAAGAATGGTACTCGATGGCATTCATTTGCTAAAAATATCTTTTGTGAAATTAGTAAACTATAAGTTAGACACAGCTGCTGAGGAAATTCTTAGAGAAAAAAAGTTGATAGGTTATAAGAATAAAGGTGCTGAGATTGAAGAAGCTTTCAAGAAAAACCCTCAGAAGCTGGTTGATTATAACTTGAAAGATTCAAAACTAGTTACAGGCATCATCGAGAAAACAGGAGTGCTTGGACTAACAATCCAACGATCCTTGCTCACAGGAATACAACTAGACAGGGTTAAAGGAAGCATCTCAGCTTTTGACTCTCTCTATTTGAGAGATTTGAGAAAAAAAGGCTATGTCGCTCCTTCTGCAAAGTTTGGAGAACGTAAGGAAAGAATCAAAGGCGGCTATGTAATGAGCTCAAAACCAGGCATATATGATTACGTTATTGTATGTGACTTCAAAAGCCTGTATCCAAGCATCATAAGAACTTTCAACATTGATCCATTCACATATGTTCCAGACTGCAAAGGAAAAAATCTGATTAAAGCTCCAAATGGTGCTTGTTTCAGAAAAGAACATGGCATCCTATCAGACATGATTCAGCGTTTGTGGAAAGCGAGAGACATTATCAAAAAGAAGAAAGACGCAACTGGCAGTTATGCTATCAAGGTCGTCATGAATTCCATGTTTGGAGTGATGGCAAATCCTATTTTCAGATTTCACAGCATCGACATGGCAAATGCAATAACATATTTCGCTCAACACTTCATAAAGCAGACCGCTAAAAATATTGGAGAAATGGGCTATGAAGTTATCTATGGTGACACTGACAGCGTATTTGTAAATTTAAATGTGAAAAGCGAGAAAGAAGCTAACAAGACAGGTTTAGAAATACAAAAACAAATCAACGAATTCTTCACACAACACATACAAAAAAAGTATGGATGCCCAAGCTTCTTAGAGTTAGAGTTCGAAAAAGTATACAAACGATTCTTAATGCCTAAAATTCGTGACTCTGAAAAAGGCAGCAAAAAGAGATACGCAGGGCTAATTGTCAAGAATGGCAAGGAAAAGATGGACTTTGTCGGCTTGGAGTTTGTTAGACGTGATTGGACAGAACTGGCTAAGAAGTTCCAACTTGAGCTCTTAGAGAAGATATTTCACAAGAAGGAAGTCGCAGAGTATGTGAAGAAATTTGTGAATGACTTAAAGAAAGGAAAATACAATAAGCTATTGGTGTATAGAAAAGCGATTAGAAAGAACTTAAATGCTTACATAAAAACCACACCTCCACATGTGAAAGCTGCTCGGATGTTGAAAGAATTGAAGAGCAATATCATTGAGTATGTTATCACAGTAAATGGTCCTGAACCAATAGAGCTTCACAAGAGCAGGATTGATTATGACCACTACATCGAGAAGCAGCTAAAACCACTAGCAGATACAGTGCTAAGTTTCTACAACACAAACTTTGACGATATAGTCAAAAATAGTTCTCAGAAGACATTGTTTGGATACTAAGCCAGTTGCACAAATCCTGTCTCTGGTTCAATGACCATGCCATCCTCCTTCAGAGCATCCAATGTAGCTGTAACCTCAGACTCTGCAAGGCCCTGAGTACCTGCCTCTATAATTACTTCCTCGACTTGAATCTTTTTTCCCTTTGTGGCTGTCAACTCATTCAATATATCTAGAATCTTTATTTTATTATCTACCTCAGATTCCTGCCTTATACGAGAGGCAGTCATCCTCTGGATTTCCATCAATCTGTCAAAGTCGAAGTCGTCCATTTTCCAGAATTAATATACTCTTACTAATTCCCCCATAACAGTATAGGGTTGTGTATATAAAAAGGTTTTGGAAAAATGGAGGAAAAGTGTATATTAACATTGAAATCCCGAAAACTTTATATGCTTATAAGAATTCGTTTATGTAAGAGGGGTCATGTCATTCCTAAAACTACTTTTACCTTTGTCTATAAAGAAGAGAAAAGACTTAGAACAATTAAGAGAATATCTTGAACATAGCGACTTCAAAAAAGTCAAGAAAATTCTGAAACTAGGAAAAATAGGTGTTGCTTATTCATCCCTGAAGGTATCTGAAAAACTAATAGAAGACAAGCAGTTCCCAATCATAAATCTTGGAATTGAAGAAGAAGGATTAACTAATATTACAAATGTCTGGAATGACATAATAGAACAGAAAGTCAGAGAAAAAAAGTATGAGGAATTTTCTCTCGTAGCTGAGCAGAGGATAAAAGAATTCCTAGCACCACACATAGTTGGGCTTGACGAAGTAAAAGAAGCAGCTATCTTGCAATTATTCTCAACTGACAAGGTTCATGTACTGCTCCTTGGAGATCCTAGCACAGGAAAGACAGACATACTAAGAGCCATTGACGATATTGCGCCTATATCATCCTACGGCCTTGGCTCAGGAACGAGCGCTGCAGGTCTAACCGCTACGTTTAAAGGAGATCAACTAATAAAAGGACTTCTAACAATGGCTGACGAAGGAATCTGTTGTGTGGACGAGCTAAACCTAATGAGACCAAGAGACAGAGGCGCATTGCTCAACGCAATGGAGAAGGGTTTCATAACCTATGACAAAGGTAGCAAACACATAAAACTCGATGCTAGAATCAGCCTACTAGCAACTGCTAATCCAAAAGGAGATCAATTTGTTGGAAGGACGCCTGACACATGGATGAAACAGATTCCATTCGACCCTGCATTGCTATCACGATTCCATTTGGTCTTCTTTGTCAGGAGACCTGGAACAAAAGAATTTGTAGACATAGCCAAGAAGATAGTTAGTGAGAGAGAGAAAAACCTTGAAATAAATGATTCCTTGTTTTTGAGAGATTATGTTGAGTTTTCGCAATTTGTGGATGTAGCTTTCGATGAAAAATTGAAAAAGCAGATAGTCGACTTCTCGGCGAAACTGAAAAAAGATGAAAAGAACTTCTTAGTGGAGATCAGCCCGAGATTAATCCTTGGGATAATGAGACTTGCCAAAGCCTCTGCTAGGATGGAACTAAGAAGGGTTGTCGAGCAGAAAGACTTGAACAAAGTATTTAAACTATACGAGAAGAGCCTCTATATAAAATGATTAATGTAAAAAAATTCGGAATAATTGCAGCCATTGCCATATTATTTGGGATTTTTATTTTCAGCCTTATAAACGCATTTTATGAAAGACCTGAATACGATGACTTTTGCAAAAGAGAACTCTACATGCAAAAAGCTCCTTACTTACAAGAGAAACTAAACTGTACACCTATTGAAGTGGATGATGCAGAAGCAGAAGTTTGTCAGGAGCAAGGAGGAGAGTTCACACCCATCTACGAAGAGGGATGCGTTAAAGAGTTTAAGTGTGAAACTTGCATGAATGAATACGACGAAGTTAGAGAAAATTATGAGTTCTTTGTCTTCATAATGTCAAGCATTCTAGGATTAGTAGCAGTCATACTAAGTATATATCTCCCCTATAAGAAAGATTCTTTGAAAGAATGGATATTAACCGGTTTTCTTATAGGTGGATTAATTGCGATCTTCGTAGGAACTGGTCGATATTTCAGCGATTTGCACAGAATACTCAGACCAATAATTATTCTAATAGAGATTCTTTTAGTCATATTCGTAGCTTACAAAAAGATCAAAAAATGATTCTATACTACGTGCCATGCAAGGATAAGAAGGAAGCCAAGAAGATAGCTAAGGAGCTCTTAAAGCAAAAGTTAATAGCGTGTGCAAATATTGTGCCTGCTGAATCAATTTATGAATGGGAAGGAGAACTAAAGGAGGAGACAGAGGCAATTCTATTAGTTAAAACTCTTGAAAGATGGGAGGAGGAAGCCAAGAATGCTATTAGAGAGCTTCACTCGTATGATATTCCTGCAATCATAAAGTTAAACGCTAGAGTAAACAAAGAGTATCTTTCTTGGATGGAAGGCTGCATCCGGTAAATACCATAAAAAATATAAAGAGCTTCTGATAAGAAAGCATTATGATACCTATATTAGACAATGTATACTTTGGAAATACAATATTCGACTATTTGATATTCTTCGCTATAATTGTTGGCTCACTCATAGTTGGAAGAGCGGTTTTTTACATCAGTAAAAGAGTGTTGAGAAAGAAAGCAGAAATTTCCAAAACAAAGATTGATGATATATTAGTTGAAGCAATGGAAAAACCCCTTGTCTTCTTGATATTCATAATTGGCTTTATAATCGCCTTGAAAACGCTTAATCTAAGCCCATCAATTAGTAAAATATTCTCTAACATTGTACAGATAATCCTAACAATAAATATCTTCTGGTTTGTCATCTACTTTGTGGATGCATTACTGATTCACTATATAACACCACTTGCTTCTAAAACAAAATCAGAGCTTGATGATGCCCTTCTACCAGTTGTGAGAAGACTTGTCAAAGTAACACTAATAGTAATAGCTGTAATCATAATTATTGACAACTTCGGGTACGACGTTACTTCATTAATAGCAGGACTTGGAATAGGAGGCTTAGCATTTGCATTAGCTGCCAAAGACATGCTTGCAAACCTCTTTGGAGGTATGTCAATACTAACAGACAAGCCCTTTAAGCTTGGCGACAGAATAAAAATAGAGGATTATGATGGTTGGGTAAGAGAAATAGGCCTTAGAACAACAAAGATGGAAACCTTGGATGGATTCCAATTAATAGTTCCAAACGCCAAGATTGCAGACACTATACTACAAAATGTTTCAAGAGAAAAATCCAGAAAAGTTAAAGCAACTATAGGAGTTGAATATGATACACCAATGAGAAAGATGGAAGAAGCAAAGAAAATACTGGAAGATGTGGTTTTAAAGAATAAAGATACAGAGAACAGATCAATTGTTAGCTTCAAAGAGTTCGGAGACAGCTCATTAAACTTTTTAGTAATATATTGGATTAAGAACCTCGATAATATTCTCAATGCAAAGCACAACATCAACATGGAGATAAAGAAGAGGTTTGAAAAAGCCAAGATAGAAATGGCTTTCCCAACTAGAACTGTTTATTTGAAAAAATGAATTATGAACCCTTGAGAGAGAGTATGGTTGAGAACCAGCTCAGAAGAAGGGGTATAAAGGATGAGCTTGTTCTAAAAGTCATGAAAAAAGTTCCAAGACACGAGTTTGTACCTGAGGAACATAAAGAGAGAGCTTATGGTGACTTTCCAGTACCCATTGGTTATGGTCAAACAGTAAGTCAGCCATACGTTGTTGCAGCGATGACAGAAGCACTAAGACTCAAAGGGAATGAGAAGGTATTAGAGGTTGGGGCTGGTTCGGGATATCAAGCCGCTATTCTCGCTGAGATCGCAAAAAAAGTTTACACAGTTGAGCTAATCCATAAGTTAGTAGAAAAAAGCAGAAAAATCCTGAAAAAGCTTGGTTATACCAATGTAAAAGTCGTTGAAGGTAATGGAGAAGGGGGATTCAAGGAAGGGTTTCCATATGATGGAATATTGATAACCGCTGCATGCCACAAGATACCTGAACAATTGCAAGAGCAATTGAATGAAGGTGGAAGAATTGTAGTTCCTATCGGCGACAGAGCTTTTCAAGAATTATTTGTTTTCACAAAGAAAAAAGGCGATTTTGAAAGAGCGTTCTTATTCGATTGCAGGTTTGTTCCTCTCGTGGGTGAATCTGGCTGGGACTATTGAAAACCTTTATAAATAAAATTCCACTAATAGCGTGAGGAATAATTCCTGGGAACAAAAGAGGTGAGTTTTTCAGGGGTTATTTCCTTTTTTCTATATTAACATATTTTTTAGGTCAAGAAAAAGCAAAACCTTTTTATATTTAGATTTATCAATATCATTTAGGGGTGATTAGCTTGGCTCTTAGCAAAGAAACTAAAGAAGAGGTGCAGAAAAACTTAGAAAAACAAATCACTGAACTTTCTAAACAGGAACTCAAAGAGCTCTTGTTGATAAACACTTATAAACTAGCTCTTGTCAGGAGTCAGTTAGAGGCAATCTCAGATATTCTTATTAAGAAGAAACTCACAACTTACGAAGAGGTTTGGAAGAAGACAAACGAAAATTTCAAAGAGTCGACGATTTAAAAAAGAGGTGTGATATATGGTTAGGGTGGCTATTAACGGTTTTGGAAGAATAGGCCGTATGGTTCTTAAGGCGGGCGTCCTTAATCCTTTTCACAAAGCAAATGAAGTCGGTGTTGAGTTTGTAGCTATCAATGACTTGACAGATGCAAAAACATTAGCCCATTTATTCAAGTATGATTCTGTTCACGGGATTTTTAAGGGAAGTGTTGAAGCTAGAGAAAACTCTCTGATAATTGATGATAAAGAGATAATGATTTTTTCAGAGAGAGATCCTGAGAACCTTCCGTGGAGAAAGCTAAACATCGACATAGTTGTTGAAAGCACTGGATTTTTCAGAAAAAAAGAGGATGCTGAAAAACATATAAGAGCTGGCGCTAAGAAGGTGTTGATAAGCGCTCCTGGAAAAGGAACTGATTTCAGCGCTGTAATGGGTGTGAATGAACACGAATATAACAAAGATAGACATCACATCATAGATAACGCTTCATGTACCACGAACTGCTTGGCTCCAATGGCAAAGGTGTTGAACGATAACTTTGGCATTGAATCTGGCTTTATGACAACAGTTCATGCTTATACTGCCGACCAAAGATTGATTGATGCTCCACACAAAGACCTTAGGAGAGCAAGGAGTTCGGCAATTAATATTGTTCCTACCACAACAGGAGCTGCAATTTCTGTTGGAAAAATAATTCCTGAACTAAATAAAAAGCTTGATGGAGCAGCAGTAAGAGTTCCTGTACCTGATGGTAGCATAACTAACTTCTTTGCTATCCTGAAAAAAGAGACATCAGTTGAAGAGATAAATCACTTATTTAAAGGTGTAAGTGAACGCGAGTTAAAAGGTATCATTGAGTACTCAGAAGAGCCATTGGTAAGCACTGACATCATTGGCAATCCACACTCCTGCATATTCGATGCCCAGTCAACAAAAGTAATTGGCAGACTTGTAAAGATCGTTGGATGGTATGATAACGAATGGGGCTATAGCAACAGAGTCATCGATGTCTTGAAGATTCTGATGTAGTTAATTTTTTAAACTTATTATCTTTTATTATTCTTATGAGAACGCTAACTCAGGTTGACATCACAAGCTTAAGAGTTCTTCTAAGAGTTGATTACAATGTTCCTATGGATAAAAATAGGAACATTTTGGACGATTTCAAGATAAAGAACAGTTTGCCGACTTTGAAGTATATCTTGAAGAGAGCTAAGCAAGTCATCATTATGAGTCATCTTGGCAGGCCTGATGGCAAAGTTGTTAAAGAGCTGCGAATGGACAAAGTAGCTGTTCGTTTGATGAAATTCGTTGGTAGAAATGTTGCTAAACTCGATGACTGCGTTGATGTGGTTATTCCTAATGAAAAAGTTGTACTTCTTGAAAACTTAAGGTTTCACAAAGAAGAAAAAGAGAATAATGAATCATTCGCAAAGAAACTAGCTTCTCATGCAGATGTATTTGTGAATGATGCTTTTGGAGTATCCCATAGGGAACACGCATCTGTTGTTGGCGTAGCAAAGTTCTTGCCTTCATGCGCAGGTTTGCTTGTTCAGAAAGAGGTTGAAAACCTAAACTTTAGTAAGGCTAAGAGTCCTTTGGTTGTGATAATGGCTGGTTCAAAACTTTCAACAAAGTTTCCTATAATCAACGCCTTACTTCCAAAGGTTGATAGATTGTTATTGGGTGGAGCTATGATATTCACTTTCTACAAAGCTCTTGGCTTTGAAATCGGTAACTCATTATGTGAAGATAATCATCTTGTAACTGCTAAACTACTTTTGAACAACGAAAAAATAATCTTGCCAAGAGATGTTGTTGTTGCCTCTGATATCAACGAAAATGCAAAGTCAAAAATTGTTGATAGCAATAAAATCCCCAAAAAATGGGTTGGAGTAGATGTTGGTGAAGAAACCATCAATGATTTCAAAAAAGAATTAAAAAATGCCAAGACTGTCTTCTGGAATGGACCACTTGGGATCTATGAAATAGAGAAGTTCGCAAAAGCAACTAATGAACTAGCAGAGATTTTATCAAAGCTTAAAGCTAAAGTAATAATTGGTGGAGGAGACATAGTCGCAGCAATTGACAAGTTAGGAATGAAAGATAAGTTCGACTTTGTCTCAACTGGCGGAGGGGCTTCTTTAGAACTTATCCAAAAAGGGACACTTCCAGGTCTTGAAGTTTTGAAGAATTAGTTTTCTCTTCTAAGATAATATCCTTTATCAAGTAGATTTTTTATGAAGATTTTCTTGCCTTTAGTCACAATCCTACCATAACCTAGGTTTTCGTCTTTGTCGTTCTGTACTAAGACAAGTCCTTTCTCTACATTCTTTTTTACGATGTTCTTTTCAAAGACATCTCTTCTACAGAGGAACAACCACTCTGCTTTCTTCGTGATAAAAACTTTCTTGTCTGATAACCCTGCTATTATATCTATTAATGCTGGGCTTGGTTTGAACTCTTTTTTGCTTTCACCTAGGAATATCCCTATTGAAAACATTTCTTGATTTATCTTTTCACTCAACCTTTTTTGCTCTTCTCCTGCTAAGAAGTACGATCTTCCAATCTTTACTATATTGATTATTTCTTTGTCTGTAAATTGTGAGATGAAATCTTTTACTTTATGCATTTTTCATAGTGACTGAGAATTCTTTTAGTATATCTCTTACTTGCTGTTTTATTAATCGAGGATTGACTCTCTCGATTTTATGTTCTGTTTCTTCAATTGCTTGTTCTTGACCTTTTATTTTGTGTTTAGTGTTTTCAAGCCATGTTTCCTGTTCTGAAATATTCATTGCTGAAGTATTGGCAAGTAAGATATTTTTGTTCTTCTTCTCCTTTTCATAAAGTGAGTGTAAATCTTCTTTTATCTTCGTCAATAAATCTTTGCTGAGTTTTCCTATCTCTTCCTTTGTTTTTTCTGCCTTCTTGTCTTTGAGTTCCAATTTATCTAATGACAAGAGCATCTTTCCAAGTACTTCTGATATTCCTAAATTCTCGTCTGCTAATAATGCTTGCGTAGGGTCTTTCAAGTATTTGTCTATTAACGCTTCATTCAAGGACATTCTTTTGTATTTTTTGAAAGCTTTCTCCAACGTCGAGAAATGTGTTATTATCTCTTTCTTCTGTCTCTGTATATCTTCTAAGATTCTTTCTCTCTCTTTCTTTAATTCATTATATTCTTTGTAGCTCTTAGCGTTTTTCAACTCAGATATTCTTTTATCTATTGTTTTCTCCTTATTTTTTAGCTCCTGTAATTCCTTTCCTTGTTCTTCCTTTAGATTTTTCAATTCTGATAATGTTTGTTCTGAATTCTCATAATCTACTAATTTCTCTTTTATTTCCTCTAATTTATGCAGATTCTCTTTCTCTATCTTTTGTCTGAATTTTATTGCTTCATTCTCCATCTCTTTGATTTTCTTAGCTACGGCTACTAACTCTGTTTCTAGGAACTCTTTCAACACAAAGTAACTTTTCTGTGTCTCCTTACTCAGCCTGTCCATATCATCTGTGAGTTTTTTTGAGAATTCTCTTATTTGAAGATAGTTATCTGGAATTCTTATATCGTCGAGGAACAAGGTTATTTTTTGTATGTAGTTATTCCTATTACCTTCCATTATATGCTTGACCCTATCAGGGATGTTCTCATTTAGAAGACCTGCCTTGTCAAGCGCTGTAAGGAGCTCTTTTGCTTCCTCTATCTTATGATTCATCTCTTCTTTGAACTGGCTTATCTTCTTATCCAGATTTTTGTTTTCTAAGTATCTGGTTATCCAGCTCTCTACTTCATTGAATTTTACTGTCTCCTCCTCTTTTTTCTTCTTTAGAAAATCGAAGAACCCCATAATCCGTGAGAAGAAAGGGTTATTTATAATGCTTTTCCTTTGGATTAAATTTTTATAATAAGAAAACTTTTGTATTGCTATGGTTACAAGTTATTCTAAAAAATCCTCGGAGCATGTAAAGATTGCCAAGAGTCACATCGATAAACTCTTTTCTCAGGCTGATGAAGTTTTCTCTGAGGATACTGAGCTAGCTGACAGATATGTTGATTTGGCTAGAAAGACTGCTATGAAGTATAAGGTAAAGTTAAAGTCAGAATACAAGAGAAAGTTCTGCAAGCACTGTTATAATTATCTTAGAGCTGGTGTTAATTGTCGTGTAAGAACTCAGTCTGGCAAGCTTGTTTATACTTGTTTCTCGTGTAAGAAATTCTCTCGTTTTCCATTAAAAAAGTAATTGTAACTACTGAAAAATGGTTATAAATCGAAAGATTTAAATACTAGTTCTTACATTTTAACTACTAATTAGAGGTGAACAACATGACTTTGGAAAAAGAGGTAAGGAAAACAAATGTCACAAACAAAGTCAAAGTGTATAGTGAATACCTATTGGAGGGCTTATGAAGATGGATATCGACACACTAATCAAGATCGTCAAAAACGAACCTATTTCAAAAGAAGCTGAAGAGGAAGTTGAGAAAGAGGCTAAATACGAGTTCATGAAAGAGGTGGAGGAATGAGAACTCTAACAATTAATGAACAACTAAGAATGGAAAGAAAACAGAAAAGAATACAAAAAATTCGTGGAAGAGTGATGCTGGGTCTAACTGCAACCGTTATTCTAGCTCTTGGCATAGTAATGTTTCCAAATAAATATGAAAGAGCAGACACTATTAATCATGTTGTCAAACAAGGTGAAAGTGAATGGGCTTACTTTAGATCAGAAGAATCTGAGGGAGGGGATTTTGGACTATATCAAAGAGAACTATTTCTTGTGAATAACCACACATATGATTGGAATGGAGAAGGATTGAAATTAAAGGTTGGAGACACAGTCGAACTTTTGGATGTCAATAGAGATAACAAAGTAGGTTCTAAACAACACAATAATTATCATGGAGCATTAAACTGATTGAAAATGGAAGAAACATTATTAATGGATGAGGAAGAGGAATTAAAACGAATAAGGGATTCTAATCACAAGAAGAGCATAATCGACCTTAATCGTAAAAATCTTTCTGATGACGAACTTGATGAGATATTCTGTGATTTATAGCAAAACCCTTTTAAATTTCTTATTTTTCTAATATATTTATGAGAGAGATAGGTTCTGGTGCAGAAGCAATCATATACCTTGATAATAACAAGGTGGTGAAAAAGAGAATCAAAAAGAGCTATAGGATAAAAGAGATAGATTCTACCCTCAGAAAAACTCGTACTAGAACAGAGGCCAAGATACTTGAAAAGATTCCTGTTAAAGCACCTAAACTAATAGAGACTGACAGGGAAGAAACCTTGAAGATGAATTTTATCAAGGGGGATAAGATTAGGGATGTGCTTAACAAAAAACCAGAACTTGCAGAAGAAATCGGAGAAAAAGTGGCTGCCATTCATAACGCAGGCATTATACATGGTGACTTAACAACGTCAAACATGATTTTAAAGAATGAGATTTATTTTATAGATTTCGGACTTTCATTCTTTTCAGAAAAAATAGAGGACAAAGCAGTTGATATTCATCTCTTCAAACAAGCTTTGGAGAGCAAACACTACAAGATATGGGAGAAAGCATTCAAATATTTCTTGAAAGGATACAATAAAGCGAAGAATTATAAACAAATAATGGAAAGATTCAAAATAGTTGAAGCTAGAGGCAGATATAAGAAAAAATGAGATTGTTAAATATAGTTATCATCATGCTGCTGTTGATTCCACTAGTTCATGCTAAATCAGGAAAGATGAGTCTATTAACAGTTGGGGGACCTGATGAAACCAAAGGGGGGGTTGCAGACTTGTTCTTAGAGGTTAAACCTGGAAAAGGAACAATATACATCGATTCATTCCCTTTAACAAAACTCGATACACAGATATCTACAAGATTTGCAAATGAGGTCGCATGCGACTTTTTGAAGAAGGATTGCAGCAAGTATGACTTCTTCTACACCATAAGAGCAAAAGCAACTATTGTTGGCGGACCAAGTGCAGGTGCAGCTATTACTGTCTTAACAATAAGCGTTCTTTCAGATTTGGAATTAGATGAGAACACAATACTAACAGGAACCATAAACTCTGGGGGACTGATAGGCCCTGTCGCTGGAATAAATAAGAAGATTGAAGCAGCAATCGACAATGATTTCACAAAGGTGCTTATACCAAAATGGCAGTCATCTTTAAATATATCAAAGATAGAAGAAAAAAAACTTGACAAAAAAATAACTATTGTAAAAGTTAAGAACTTAGAAGAGGCATTGTATCATCTCACAGGAAAGGACTTCTCAAGAGTTGATCAGAACGTGGCTGTTTTAAAAGAGTACTCTAACAGAATGGAAGAAGTAGCAGAAACATTATGCCAAAGAAGCCAGGACATTCTGTTAAAAATAAACGAGACAAACAGTTCCCTTTACACAATTGCAGAGAACTTCCTGAACAGATCTGAAGATGCAAAAATCAAGAATTATTACTACGCAAGAGCCAGTTATTGCTTCTCAGCAAATCTCAGACTAAGGGACATAGAGTTTTCAAATAAAAGCATTGAAGAATTACAAAATCTCTACAATGAGACAAAAGAAGACCTTAAATCAGTTAAGGAATCAGTTTATCAGAAAAACCTCACAACCCTGTCTGACCTAGAGACTTACATGGTTGTGAAGGAGAGATTATCAGAAGCAGAAGGACATTTTGACACCATTACTTATGAAAACGTCTCATCCTCTGTTCTGGCTTATACCAAGGAGAGACTTTTCAGCGCTGTTACTTGGTCGAAATTCTTTGGATTAAAAGGTAGAAAGACAGAGCTGGATGAAAATCATTTGAAAAATGGTTGTTTGAAAAAGATTGCAGAGGCAGAGGAGAGAATAAATTATGCAGAATTATATCTGCCAGGATTTCTTGGAGCTACAAAAGAGATTGTAGAGGATGCATTTGAGAACTACAATCAAGGAGAATTTGCTCTTTGTATCTTTAAGGCCAGTAAAGCAAAAGCAGAAGCTAACATTCTTCTGACAGCTCTTGCTATTCATGAAGATGAAATGGAAAATGTTTTGGAAGAGAAATTCGAAGCAATAAAGAAAGTAATACTTGAGCAGGAAGCTAAGAAGATATTCCCAATCCTTGGTTACAGCTATTTTGAATATTCACGTTCATTAATTGATTATGACATAGTCTTAAGTCTTACTTTTGCAGAATACGCATTAGAGCTAAGTAAGCTTGATATGTACTTTCCAACCAAGAAAAGAATCTCTATTAATATAGATCCTGCAGGGATTCAGACATTCCTATTCGGGTTTGTCATAGGAGCAGCCCTTGTGTTGCTTATAACATTAAGAAAGAGAAAAAAATCAAGATTTTAAAACCCTGGAAGATTCCAAGAAAATCGGAATCTTCCCGGGAAAAAGAGGTGAGTTGGAACTTGTTGAATATTAGTTTAGAAAAGCATCACCCTCCTCTTGCCTCACCTGATTCGTTTATATTATTTAGAATATCAAACAGAATATTTAAATCTTTCGATTTATATCCATTCTAGAATGGTAACAAATCAAAAATGTTCAAAATGTGGAAGAAAAGCAACTATTAATCTTAGCTATGACAAGAGAAATTACTGTGATTCCTGCTTTCTAAAAATGATAGAAAAAAGAGTTAGGAAAGACATAAGAACAAGCAACAAGATAGAACCAAGAGGTAGTGTAAAACTATTAAACGATGACTCTAAAGAATTCTTTCTGACAAAACAACTCCTAAAAAACATATTCGGAAAACACCTAACAATAAAAGAAGTGAAGAAAGCAAGCAAAGAAACCTTGATTCCAACAAATCTAGACAGAGAGGTAAAAGAAAAACTAGAAATATATTTGGAAAACAAGAAAGAAAAACCTTCTAGGAAAAAAATACTGCATAATGTGTTAGAAGAAGAGATAATAGAGATGTGCAGGATAAAAAAAATCAAAATAGGGAAAAAAGAAAAAAAGAATTCTCTAATAGAATCAATTGAGAAACCCTATCCAGGAACAAAATTCGCCTTGGCAAAGAGTCTTAAAAAGATATTTCCGTAATATTTTCAAGAAAAACTCCGAATTCTTTATATATTCAACTTGATAAAAGTTAAAAATATGAAAAAAGGAAAAATAATAATTATTGTCTTAGTAATTGTTCTATTGTATGTTTTCGTTTCTGAAATTATTAAAGAGTTATTGTTATATAACGAATCTATAGAGGAAGATTTATTTAACGACTTTATATACACAATAACTGTTCCAAGCAGCAAAGATTCAATAACAATTGCAAGTTTCAACATTCAAACATTTGGTAAAAGCAAAAGAGAAAAAACACGTGTTATGAATATCTTAGCAAACATTCTTTGTAAGTTTGATATTATGGCAATTCAGGAAATAAGAGATAAGACAGAAACGACTATTGAATACTATGTAAATTTAAGCAATTATGTTTGCAATAATAGTTATAGAGATTATATTATAAGTCCACAAATAGGAAGAAGTAGCTATAAAGAGAATTACGCTTTTATATATAATCCTAAAAAAGTTGCTTATGTGCCTGAATCCTCATATGTTTATCAGGATATAGAAGATTACTTTGAACGTGAGCCTTTTATTGCTCAATTTAAAGCAAACGAATTTGATTTTATACTAGTTAATATTCATATCAAACCAGATAATGCAGAAAGTGAAATAAGAAAATTAACAGAGGTAATTATTGATATTAAAACAAAGTTTGTAGAAGAAGAGGATATAATTATTTTAGGAGATTTGAATGCGGATTGCAGTTACTATGATGAAAACAAAGAAAAAGTTTTTTTGAATGACAAAGAATATAAATGGTTAATTCCAAATAACGCAGATACAACAACAAAAAGTACTAATTGCACTTATGACAGAATAATTATCAGCTCAGAATCAGTAGAAGACTACGCGGGTCATAAAGGAGTTTTCATGTTTGACAAAGTTTATGATATTAGCTATGAACTAACAATAGAAGTATCAGATCATTATCCTGTCTGGGCTAGATTTCATACAAATAAAGATACAAAATGAAACACGACTTAAACGTTACTGCAGTAATTATAAGTGTTTTCTTCTTAACGCAGATAGTTGGCTTGTTTCTGGTTAATAAGGATATCAGTAGTGTTCAAGAGATTAATGGTACTATAATCATACAGCATCAAGACACCTCTGTAGGTCCAAGGCCTGAAACAACCGGCTTTGAATCATTCCTCTACATAGCGGTTGCTGTTTTTATAGGAACAATCCTTATCTTGATAATTATGAAGTACGGCAAGATAAAACTCTGGAAGACGTGGTTCTTCATGGCTGTATTCTTTGCCATCAGCATATCATTAGGCGTTTTGATGGATTCAACCCTTGCTTTCTTCTTTGCATTCATATTTGCTTCCTTGAAGATTATTAAAAGAAATGTCTTGATACATAACTTTACAGAGGTGCTGATGTACTCTGGGTTGGCAGTGCTATTAGCCCCTATCTTTGACTTGTTCTGGGCGTTCATGTTATTATTAGTTATTTCCATCTATGACATGTACGCTGTTTGGAAGAGCAAACATATGATAAAAATGGCTAAGTTCCAAGCCAAAAGCAAATTGTTTGCTGGATTAATGATACCTTACGAAGAGAAGAAAGGTATTAGATTAGAAATTCCACAAAAACCTGATTTAATGCCAAAGAAAAAAAAGGTCAGAAACGCTATTCTTGGCGGCGGTGATGTAGCGTTCCCGCTAATTTTCTCAGCTGTTGTGATGGAAAACCTAATCAAACAAGGAGTGTCATCAACTCTTGCATTCTTCCAGACAACAATCATAAGCGTCACTGTTACGATAGCAATCCTTGGATTGTTTGTTTTTGCAAAAAAAGAAAAATTCTATCCTGCAATGCCCATTGTAACTCTTGGTTGCGTTATCGGATACTTGATAGTGTTAGCCTTTTGAAGGATAGAGAATTCTAACCAGGAAGAACAACAGGTTCATCAATAGAAAAAAGATTATTGCAGCTATGAATGTAGGAGGCGTTAAGGGAATTCCTCCATATAGTATAACTATCGAAGTGTACGCTATCAGATTAACTGTTAAATGTGACGAGAAATGAAACGCTAAGAATCTTGGCCATATATGGCTGAAGTCCATTACAAACATAAATATTGCCTCCAACAAAACAATCGACACCAATACACTAGCTGAAAAAGCATAAGAGCCTGGATTTGAAAATGATAATGAACCTTTGTTAGATAGGAAACGAAACAGATCCATAGCTATGAAAATAAGCACTAGACTGTTAGCAGTGGCTGTGTTCCAACCTGTAAGTTCCTTTTTGTGCTTGGAATAATATATCTCCATAACTATAATAGTTACTACAGCGGGTATTATCATCCAAACCATTTCTTTGTTTATAAACGGCTTTCTAAAGAAATCTATGAACCTTGCTAATATTTCTCCAGAATTTGATTGTATATAACCAGCAATTGACTCTAGCATCAAATCTGATTCTTGAAAATAAGATATTTAAATTTTGTCAATTTAGAAAGAATCTAGCTTTCTCTGTTTCAGGGAAGCTGCGTAGGAAACAGGATTGACAACTAAGCCATCCTTCGCGGCTATTACTTGACTGTTGGTCTTTTTCTGGATTTCCCTAGCTTCATAGATAGGATCTGCGTCAAGCATCTTCACACCAAAATGTGTCAATATAGCGAGTTTTGGCTTTGTCTTCTGCAAGAATTTAACAATGTCTTCAGAGTTCATGTGTCCTCTCTGCCTTAGACCAACAGGATATTTACAATTCACTATTACAACATCGGCATCTTTATGTTCACTTACTAACTCTTTACAATACTCTGTATCAGAGGTGTATGATACGACGAATTTCTCTGTGTAGAACTTGAAACCTATGGATGTCGGTGTGTGTTTCGCTGTTGTCGCAACAATATTTATCTCGTTTATTCCTATCCTCATGCCTGGTTTCATCGCTATGAACCTTTCAACAAGACCTTTATGATAGTTTGAAATCGCAGGGTTCTCGTTAGGAGAGCCGTGGAGTGTTTCTTCATCACAAGCCAACACTCCACGTTTATCTATACCTGAATAAGTCATTGCAGAAACCAAAGAATTAAGACCTGCAGTATGATTTAAATGGTTATGTGAAACCAGCAGAGCTGTTGTTTCCCTCGGATTTACGTCATATTGCTTTGCCCTGACAATTGCTCCAGGACCAGGATCAACATGGAACTGGTTGTCATTAAACTTAAACACTATGCCTCCAGAAGCCCTGACCTGTTTTCCAACAACTATTGAATCCCCTCCTGTTCCTAGAAATACAATGGAATTCTTCATTTGCTCCCCCTACAGTGAATATTCCTTAAAAGTTAATAAAACTTTCTATTTTCAGAAAAATATTAAGATAGCTTTAAAAAGAACTCATTCTTTTCCCATATTGCTAGACTGGGTGGCTCATCCTCACCTGTTACCGCAAATGGATGTTGGCGGGGTTGAAGCCTGAGGGGCGGCGTTGCTTGAGCCAGAAGTCTTGGTTGGACCGTCGATGCCTTGTCCTCTAGGATCATGATTTTTATGAACTGAGTCAGATCAGGAATGAAGCAGCTCTAAATATTAATCATGGTGCTTAGAGGGTCGCAGGGCTGAGGAAAAATCAAGGTCGCTTTTGACTTTAGTTTACGTCCACCTTCAGGCACGCACTTATTAAAAAAGAGACGTTAAGATGACATTATTCCCAAACTGCCCAAAGTGTGAAAAAGGAACACTGCTACCATTCTCCTTCAAGACAGATGTCTTTGAGCTATGGAAGTGTAGCGAATGCGGTTATAAAGTTGAGAAAAGATAATGAACCAACTAACTGCAGAGATTCTCTCTAGGATTCTTAGCATTGTTTTCATATTATTTGCAATCTATATCTTCTATGTCATCACAAAGAAGATGGCTGTCAAGAAAGCTGAGAATGCAAAGGATGCATATATATGTCCCAAATGTAGCAGCTTAAGACTTTCTTTACATGACAAGCTGCCCCCTGCCACTCGCTTTATAGGCGCAGTACCTGCTCATAATTTTGAATGTGCAGACTGTGGCTATGAAGGATTGGTTCCAAAGATTGACAAAGACAAGATAAATGATTTTAGAAAGAACTTGAAAAAATAATTATTCTACAACTATTGCTGGTTTCCCAGGATTTGCTTGCTTTGCTTTTGCTTCTTTAGATTTCTCTGCCAGTTCTACTTTGACTTTGCATAAAAACACTGCTTCTAATTCTTTCTTCGTACCTTTTAGAATTTTCAACTCCGCTTTTTGGTCAAGAATTTTCTTTGGTATTTTGGCAGGATTTTTCACTAAAGAAGGCAATAATTTTGCTATATCTTGTCCGTGCTTTTTTAGTATCTTATTCCTTGATATTATACTAATAAGCGACTTTATATCTCTTGTTTTTTCCATTTCTTTTTGAAGTGCTTTAAAGAAACCATACTTCCATTGTAGAGAAACTATTAATGTTATCTTCTTTTTCTTCTTTTTCCCTATCAAATCTAACACTTTTTCAATATCTGCACTAGCTGTACCTGTTAATCCTTCCTCTGCTTCTGCTTTTTCATCTATTTTCTTATCATTATGCTTAGGCCATTTCTTTAACGATATGAATGGTTTCTTTCCTATTTTCACCCATAACTCCTCACAGATATGTGGTGTGAATGGAGCCATCATAATTAAGAGCTTCTCAAATGATTCCTTTGAAATCTTTTCCTTGTTGTGAAGATAGTTTGTGAAGCTCATTAGTTTTATCAAAGCAAAGTTAAACTTGATTGCTTCTAAAGCTTCAGAAACTTCTTTTATCGTTTTGTGCAATCTGCTTGTCTCCTTTCTCTCCTTTTTATTAACCATTTTTTTGTTCATCAAGTTATAGAACTTGTTCACAAATCTAAATGATCCTTCCATTCCTTTATCACTCCACTCCATATCCTTATCAGGTGAAGCTATGAACAACAAGAATAAGCGAGCAGCATCGATTCCATACTTCTTACTTACCTCTTCAGGTGTCACAACGTTTCCTTTTGACTTGGACATCACGACTCCTCCCTTGTGAAGCATTCCTTGGTTGAAGAGGTTCAATGTTGGCTCATCGAAGTTCAATAATCCTATATCTCTCAGGAACTTCGTGAAGTACCTGAAGTAGATAAGATGCATTGTCGCATGTTCTTTTCCGCCTATGTACTGATCTATGGGCATCCAATAGTCAACCTTTTTTTGGTCAAAAATCTTCTTTTTATTCTTAGCGTCACAGTACCGTAGAAAGTACCAGCTAGAATCCACGAATGTATCCATTGTATCGGTTTCTCTTCTTGCTTTCCCTTTACACTTCGGACATTTCGTATTCACAAACCCCTTGCAGTGCTCTAAAGGATTTCCTTTTCCTATTGTAAATTTGAAGTTCTCAGGCAATCTAACAGGCAGATGCTTTTCAGGTACAGAGACTATACCACACTTGTCACAGTAAATTATTGGTATAGGGCAGCCCCAGAATCTCTGTCTTGAGATCAACCAGTCTCTAAGCTTGTATTGGACTGTTGCTTTTCCGCATTTGTTTTTTTCTAAAAACTTTGTTATTTTTGGGATAGCATCTCTGTTGTTCATTCCATCAAAATGCTTAGAATTTGTCATATTCCCGTCACCCATGTAAGACCTTGTCATCTTATCTGGGCTTAATTCATAATTTGGCGGATTTATAACAACCCTGATTGGGATTTTATACTTCTTGGCAAACTCAAAATCTCTCTGGTCATGGGCAGGAACTGCGATAATCGCTCCTGTACCATATTCGTAAAGAACAAAGTTGGCTATATAAACAGGGATTTTCTCCTTTGTGATTGGGTTTACAGCGTATTTCCCTATAAACATTCCCTCTTTTTCTCTATCTTCAGCTGTTCTCATAAATCTGTCTTCAACAACTACTTTTCTCACAAATTTTTTAACAGATTTCTCATACTTGGTGCTCTTAACTAAGTCCATAACATCTGGGTGTTCAGGAGCATAAACCAAAAAGGTTATTCCAAAGAAAGTATCTGGCCTGGTTGTAAAGACAGATAATACTTTATCAGAATTCTCTATCTTGAAACTCATTAGGGCTCCTTCGCTTCTTCCAATCCAATTTTCCTGCATGAGCTTAACATCCTCTGACCATCCTTTCAGTTTCTTAATATCTTTCAATAGTTCGTTTGCATAGTCTGTTATCTTGAAAAACCACTGCTCTAACTCCTTCATCTCAACATCAATATTTTCATGTCTCCAGCATTTGCCATTGTGCACCTGTTCATTAGCAAGCACAGTATCACATTTGGGGCACCAATTAACAGTTGATTTTCTCTTATAGGCTAGTCCTTTCTTGTACATCTTCAGGAATATCCACTGGTCCCATCTGTAATATTCTGTGCTATGAGATGTTATCATTCGACTCCAATCATAGCTTAGGCCAAGAGATTTCTGTTGTTTGATAAAGTTCTTAATAGCTGCTTCAGTAAACTTCTTAGGATGAGATTTTGCATTTATAGCTGCGTTCTCAGCTGGTAAGCCAAAAGAGTCATAACCCATTGGGTAAAGAACGTTGAAACCTTTCATCCTTTTGTATCTTGAATAAACGTCTCCTATGCAGTAATTCCTTGCATGACCCATGTGCAAACCAGAAGCACTAGGGTATGGGTACATCTCTAGAACGTAGAATTTGTTTTTCTTAGAGTCTTCTTTTACTTGGAATATATTTGCTTTCTCCCACTTTGCTTGCCATTTCTTGGCAATCTTGTTAAAGTCTGGTTTTTTCATTTTATGTTAAGGTTAGTCTGCTGATTAATATATTTTTTCTTTAGCTCTCTAGAAAATCGAGAACTCTATCTATAACAACAGCATAACCAATGTGTTTTCTGCTGTGTTTAACATTTTAAAACTTCTTAAATTGTGCTGCAGTATCAATCAAATCAACATGCCCGAGGAATAATGCTCTGCAACAGTATCTTTCCAACCCTAATGAGTTAAGGATTTTTTTTGTATCTTCTTTCTTCTTCAATCTTTCCTGGTATTCTTCCCAGAGGTGACCTACTGGTTTTCCACAGCTAAAAACAGCGGACAGGTATAATCATAAATCCTTCCCTCCGTGGCTAAGAGAAGCCACACCTTTATTAGTGATATAAATCTTATGAGGATAACTCTTTCTGTGAATATAATTATTGTCCTCTAAAAATCTTAGTTGAGCGAAAAGCTTGACTTTTTTTAAAGCTTTCGCAATTTCATTAGCTTTTTTCCCAGGATTATTGTTAATAACTCTTAAAATTTCTTTAAACCTTTCATTTAATATTCCTTTTTTAAAACAAATAAACTGTGAATCATTTATTTTCACTGGATGCCTTATAAAAGGGAGAATGCTTTTAGAGAAAACTTCTTTATT
This sequence comes from Nanobdellati archaeon, assembly GCA_014384375.1. GTDB lineage: Archaea > Nanobdellota > Nanobdellia > Woesearchaeales. The sequence continues at coordinate 21,253 of JACNFY010000019.1, read as the reverse complement.
GTAAGTAACTATGTTTGAACCATCAAACCTATGAAACAAACCCGTTTCCTTGAGATAACTAGAAAAAATTTTGATATTAATCTGGTCCTTACAAGACCATCTGAAACAATGGTCTTCTAAAAAAACGTTTCCTTCTGCATCAAAGAGACCTGCAAAGAACACGTTTCTGTTTGGAATTAAATTAAGAAACTCATCTAAATCTTTCTCTAAATACTCAAAGAATGACTTAAGAACACCATTTGTTGCATGAACAGAAATAGCGTATCCTTGGTACGAACTATTTATTCTAATTATTTTATCAATATCGTAATTTAACTTACGTAACTTTGTTTTCTTGTGGATATATAAAACAAATTCAGGTCTTTGATAAAGTTTCCTCAAGTACTCTGCAGTATAAAGGTTTAATACTTTCTCTTTATTAATCACTCCAATTCTTCCTCCCCCTGCTTTGTCCCCAACCCATAAACCAAAGAAATATTGAAAATCTTCGTCTAATTTTATTTTTCTAGGTAACAATATTGTAAATAATTTTTTCTTTCCTTTTGCATAATTTGTATACTTAACCTTTAATATGTTGTTTTCTCGTTGAATACTTTTAATCTCTCTACATCCGAAATCAATTAATTTCTTATAAAAAGAAAACCATTTTTCTAAATTTAAGAAGTTATCTTCAACAATATTCTTGACTTTCGGAATTTTCTCTCTAAATTTTTTTAATTGTATTCTTCTAAATTTCCTTCCGAAAACTAAACCTTTATCCCTGACTTCTTCACTCTTTAGAATTTCAATTGAATTCTTATTAATCTCTTCTTTACTTAAATCTAATAATCTTCTAATTTTTTCAATTATTGTGAACGAAACAGATTCTACCCTATTATTTTTATAATGGTATAACGTGCCTCTAGAAATGTTTAATATTACAGAAGATTTTGAAGAAGAATGTTTCTTAAATAATTCATCAAAAATTTCTTTTTTGAACTCGGGATTTAAAATAATCCTAAGATTAGAACTGGATTTACTAAAAGATAATCTCTTAATTTGCAATTCTTGATTAGTTAAATTCACACTAGATTTAAAGAACTCATTCTTTATAAGTGCTATGCGAGGATGTCCAGTGATTAGTGGATAGCACCCATTTTAATATCAAATTTATATTAAAAAAGAATTCTATTACTGCTTTAACGATACGACTTTTGACGCTTCGACCGAGCATTGCCGCGACTGTTTGGCTTTGAACATTCCTTCCTTCTAACATCTGCAACTAATAACTGCCTGTCGTAATTCAGGAATAAATCTTTTAGTTTCGAATTGTATTTTATGAGGGCTCTTCCAATCGCTAATCTGGCTGCATCTGCCTGGCTCATATAGCCACCGCCAAACACATTCACTTCAATATCTACTCTGTCAGTTATGTCTTTTGCTAACAAAAGGGGTTCTTTTATCTTCATCCTTGCAAGTTTTGGTTCATAATAGTCGAGATTTAGATTATTAATTGTTATTTTTCCAGTTCCATTTTTCAACGTTACTCTTGCAACTGCTCTCTTCCTTTTTCCAGATACATGTATTGGTTTCATAATTTCACCTCTATGAAATTATGGAACGCAAAATTTTTCAAATTTTTCTGTTTCATTTTCCTCCTAAAAATGAGCAGATATCGTCTACTCTTAAATATTTTGTGTGTGAAAGTTTTGAAATGTTTGCTTCTTTTATTGTTTCTGCTTTTTTATCTCGAAATTCTGTTGGAATTCCTCTGTAGCACATCACTTTTTTGAATGCTTCTCTCCCTTTTGGCCGCTTGTATGGTATCATTCCTCTGATTGTTCTCTTCACAAATCTGTCTGATTGTTTTGGAAAGTATGGTCCTGTTAATGGTGCTCCTCTTTCCCTTCTCTGTCTGTATCTTGCTAGGATTTTTTTCTTGTTACCTGTGATTATAGCTTTTTCACTGTTTACTACATCTATTTTTTCTCCTTGTAATGCTTTCTTTGCAACAACTGTTGCCATCCTTCCAAGTATTAAGTCTGTTGCATCTATGATCATCCTAGTATCCTCACTTTCTTTCCTTTTGGATTGTTTTTTAGTAACTCTGATATTGACATTGCTTGTCCTTTCTCTTTTATCTTTCTATAAGCAGAGTCTGAAAAGTTGAATGCTGCTACATTAACTTTCTTTGTCAGTTCTCCTGTTCCGAGAACTTTGCCTGGAACAACTACTGTCTCATTAGGATTTGCATATTTCTCTATCTTGTATATGTTTATCTCTCTCCTATTCCTTGTTGGCTTCTCTAAATCTACAGCTATTTTTTTCCATATCCTTACATTATTAACTATTGAGTTCTTCTTCAATTCATTTACTAGTTTTCTTAGTTGTTCGTGTTTCATTTCAATCCTTATCAGGCTTGACCGGGATTGTGTTCCCTTCGGTCACGACGCCTTTGGCGTCTCGTGTGGCTTTATGCCACACTCGGTGTTAATGGACGAAACCATTATATGCGAGGGACGGGATTCGAACCCGCGCAGCCACTAAGGCCTACGGCCCTCGACCGTAGTCATTTGACCAGACTCTGACACCCTCGCGTGATAAGGAGTGTCAGTTTATTTTTTCTTCATCAGTTTTGAAAATTCTGTTAGTTCGTTGTTGAATACTTCCACAGCAGTTGTTACTATGGCTTTACAGTCTAGCTGTCCCCATGATTCAACATGGAATATGAAGTTGGTATTGCTGTATTCTACTTTCAACACGTTATCGCATACTTCTTCACATGCATCGACTAAGTTGTTGTCCAATATTTTTTTCTTGTCCAACATTCCTTTTTTATCGAATGCTTTAGATGGATATTTATCTTTGAATTTTTCAAATAGAGAACTTTTATTGTTGATTGTGATTGTAGGTTCCTGAACGTAGTGGATTATGCCGGGACTCCACTTAACATGTTCACTTCCTCTTCCTAAAACAGCAGTTGCTACTAATTGCACTTCTTGTTTGTCTAATAGCTTCACAATGGGAGTTTTAGGATATATTGGCTTACACTTAGCATCTTTTGACTTTAAGTCTGAAGCATACACATACCCTGCTCCTTTTGCTTTCAGTGTAAATTGTATCTGCGTCTTTTCATCGCAGCTCTTCAGGTTTGTTTTTAATGGCAAAAGGCCTAGTCTATGCGCTATTATTTCATCATAGAGAATTGAGTTGTTCTTCTTGAATTCTACTTCTTCTATTGCTAGTGTTGGCACTTCTGACATTATCAACCTTCTCAAAGCGTTTGCATATGCGTGATTTATTCCTTTAACTAGGAAGCTCATTTTGTCCTTGCTCTTTGAAAGCTTTTTTATTTCCATTTATACTCGCCTCCCTCTTCTTCCGCCTTTCTTTCTACACCCACCGTGTGGAATAGGCGTTACATCTTCTATGAACCCTATTTTTAACCCTCTTCTTGACAAGGCTCTTATCGCTGCCTGGGCTCCAGGTCCTGGATTCATCGGACCATTATGGCCTCCTGGTGCTTTTATCTTCACATGTAGTCCTGTTATCCCTTTATCTAGACAAATCTCTGCTGCTTTCTTAGCTGCTATCATTGCTGCTGTTGGACTTGATTCTAATCTGTGAGCCTTAACTACTTGTCCGCCGCTTGTCACTGTTATTGTTTCTGTTCCTGTTATGTCTGTTATGTGTATTATAGTATTATTATATGATGAATATATGTGTGCTACTCCCCACCTAGTTGTTGATTGTTTCATTTTTGTTTTTCACCTTCTTCCTTCTGGGGCTTAGGAGTTTCTTTCTTTTTTTCGGTGCAGATTCTTCCTTGCTCTCTTCTGTTTGTTTTACTTCAGGATCTTTTGGTTCTTCTTTCTTTGAATCAATTTCTTTCACAATTTCTTCTTCATCTACAGGAACTTCTTCTTTCTTCTTTTCTTCTTTCTTCTTTTTCACTCCCCTGCCCTTTGGCACTTCTTCATATCTTTCAGGGTGACTTGGATCTGAAAGAGTTGATGTCTGGACAAAAGAAACCTGGTTTTCCTCACCTACTTTTACTATGTATGATGGTGAAGTAACTTTTTTTCCTCCTGCTATTATATGTCTGTGAACTATGAATTGTCTTGCCTGGTTTATCGATCTTGCCAGATTTTTTCTGAAAACTATTGTCTGGAGTCTTCTCTCCATTAAATCTTTTGTATCTAATCCAAGGACAACACCCAAAGGAGAATCTGTTTTTATTAATCCTAATGATAATAACTTGTCTTTTAATTGTTCTTTCTCCTTCTCTGCTTGGGTTCCTGTCTGTGCGTTTAGTGTTTTAAATTGATCTTTAAATTTGTTCAGTTTTGAAGCCACTACCCATATCTCTCTCTTGTTCTTCAGACCATACTCTTTCTTTAGAGCTATTTCTTCTTCTATTCTGTCTTTCTGCCATGGATGCGTTGGCGTGCTATACTTCTTTCTGATTTTTTTTGGGTCACCCATTTTATACCTTTCCTGCCTTTACGCCTGCTTTTCTCTTTACACCAAGGGACCCTTTTCCTTTGTTCTTTCTAAAGTTAGATTTTGTTCTTTGTCCTCTTACAGGTACACCCCACTGGTGTCTTAGTCCTTTGTAGGATTTTGTTTTCTTCATCATCTTGATATCATTTTCAATCGTGAACTTCATGTCAGGTCCTAACAAATGCTTATTTTCGCCTGTTTCAGGGTCTTTTCTTCTGTTCAGAAACCATTCTGGAAGCTCTGTCTTTGTGATTTGTTTTAAGGTAGAATCCAACTTCTCAACATCTTTTTCTGAAAGATTACCTGCTTTCATATTCTTATTTACTTTTGCAATGTTACAAACAGCGTTTGCAAGCATCGTATTTACGCCTTTAATCTTTCTTAAAGCGTATAGAATCTTTTTATTACCATCTAGGTCTGTGTTTACTACCCTTATTATATATTGAAATTCTCTTTGAGTCATTTTTTATAGTTCCGAGAGAAATAGCCTGTTTTAACCCTATGCGCTATTCACTCGGGCTTTATTCTTTGGAAAAATATTTGCTTTATAAACCTTTTGGAAAAAATTGTTTTTAAAACGAAAAGTATTTTAATATAACATTAATCTTGTTTTGTTATACGAGGTGCTTTTTATGAAGCTAGGGAAGATATTGATGATATTGTTGATTGTTGGATTGATTTTAGTAGTTGGTTGTTCCAACAAGGATTACAACAGACCTCCAACAGGACCAACTGGCGGATATGTTGGTGGTGGCTGCGGTGTTGCTGGAGTTCCTGAGGATGTAGAATCTGTGAGCAAACATTCTAATGCCTTAGCAACTGCTTTTTAGGTGATTATTTTGGCTTTGACAAAGGCTGAGAAGCGAAAGCTGAAAAAACATAAGAGAGCTGAAGAGAGGGCTCGCTTGGAATCTAAGAGGAGGAAGAAGAGCACCAAAAGAAATGTTATCGTAGCCGGAATTGTTGTTATTGCTGTTGCTTTTATCGTTTTCTCAATTGTCTCAAACAAGCAGAAACCAGAATACTATGATGACTTTGCCAAGTGCTTGTCTGAGAAGGGCATGGTTATATATGGCGCTAGTTGGTGCAAGTATACTGCAGGACAGAAGCAGATGTTTGGTAAATCGGCTGAATATTTGAACTATAAAGACTACGCTGAGACTACAGGTGTCACTACTACTCCTACTTGGGAGTTTGAAGGTCAGAGATACCCAAGGGCTCAAAGCTTTGAGAGATTAAGTGAAATTTCCGGTTGTCCTTTGCCCAGTGAATAATAATTTTTATATAGTTAATAGATTAATGCTCTTTCATGGTTGGGAAAAGAGGGCAGTTCACTATTTCCATTGTTCTTGGTTTTGTTTTAATCTCTAGTTTTGCATTTCTTTTATTTGCTAGAAGCATTGTTGTTCAAGATAAGTTAAGAACACAAGCAGATATGATTGTCCAAGAAGCAATAAGAAGCAGTAATATTAACTTTTATGTTAAGAGTTGTCTTGATAGGGTAGTTGATGACGCTGTTTATCTATTGTCATTACAAGGGGGAAAGCTCTATAAAAACCAAGGAGGGAGTTACCCAAATCCTATAGATGTTGGTCAAGATTACTTGGTTTTCAATCTTACAAGCACATTCTATAACATAAGCTTCTACAATTACACAAATGTTTCTTATGGAATCTTGCCAAACTTTAATAGTAGTTGTGTTTATCCTAGCCCCCCTTCTTACCCTTTTCCAAATACAAGCATTGATTTGATAAAATGGACTTACCATAACAAGAGTTCTTTATTATATGGGTGTAGTCTTAATACAGGAGCTCTAGGTGTTCTTTCCTTGCCTCCACTATGTGACCCAAACGGCACTAACAGACTTAATGCTTCTGGTCAGGATGCTTCGTTATATCGCTTTGGGGCTTGCAAGTTCGGTTATGGAAATAACAGTGTTCAAGAACAGTTACAGACTTACATTTCCAATTCTTTGAAGAGTTGTGTTAACTTCTCAATATTTGAAAACATAGGGTATAATGTAACAGTCCTCAATGATCCTAACAGCACAGTAACACTTGCAGAGAAATACTTTGTGACAAATGCTACTTATCCATTCTTAGTCAAACTTGGAAGGTCAAAGTTCAGAACATATGCTGATTTTGAACTGAAAAAGAACGTAAGGCTAAAACAGGTGTATGAGTATATCCAAAGGCTTCTTGAGCAGGAGTACAAGAATATACACTTCAACATTGAAAGCGATTATAGAAACCCTCGTCTTGGGTGGGATACTAAGATAACACTAATAAGAGCTGTCAATCCTTGTAAAGAGTGTGGTGTTGGACAATTTGATGACATATTCCAATTAGTTGATAATGAATCCTTGATAGGAGGAAACCCTTTGATATTCCAGTTTGCTGTGAAGAATCGAGCTCCAGTACTAGACTGGATTCACTTTGGTATGAGATACAACATAGTGGTGAAAGAAGGACAGGATATAAGGATTGATCCATTTGGATTAGATCCTGATGAAAACTTTGTTGTGTATAATTATTCTGGATGGATGGAGGAGTTTAACAGTAGTTTTAATGAGGTAGGTTGCGAGGCTGACCCTGAAGGTTGCAGAGCTAATCCTTCCTTATATGTGGGTAACCAACCTTGGAACAAAGTTAGGAACTGGACTAACTCAGAGTTATTCCAAGAAACTAGAAGAAACGCTAGCTACAGAACCTCTAGGAGAGACCTAGGTTTGCATTACACATTAGTGCATGTCAAGGATGAAGGCGGTTTAGAGGATTATCAGAATATATCGATAATGGTGGGCGACATACCTGTAGTTGTACCATCTGGAGACAACATTTATGATGATATAAGCTCCTTAAATGCATCTATAGAAGACCCGTACATCTTAAACGCGTTGGCAAGGTCATACTTTACTGATGTGTTAGAGTTCAAATGGCAGGACACTCTTGAGCCATTCACAATATTCACAACAGAGACAGAGATAACCCTGCCTTATGAACTCGATCCGACTACTACTATTGAAGATATCGATACAAAGATTTTCAAAGAGCTTGATCTGCTTAATCCACAACGTGAAATAACATTGAAAGGAAGATATGACGACAACGGCGTAGAAAGATGGACAGATCCGCCGTCAATGATGGTATTAGATGTGCATGAATGCTTGCCACATATAAACGATGGAGATCCATGGCCATACCCATATAACACAGGTGATGAATTCCAAGCATCACATGCGTGTTGTGATGATGGAAGTGTAGTTGAATGGGGAAAAATTTTGTCAGCTAACACAAATACTAATTGCTTTGAATACACAGAATATGGCTCAAATATTTCATTTTTAGACATTAACAATTTTTATGGAAACCCATCAATAAATCCTCCAGAGGTATTTCATCTAGAACCCGATATTTTTGATGAAAATGACATAATTAAAAGAGAGATTTTCAGGTTATGTGATGGAAGCAGAGGGAACATTTGTAATGGAAGTATAACAGATATGAGAACAAAAGAGGATGATTGTGATGATTACACTGATTTAACACCTAGTCTGCTTGATGATGAAAGATGTTCTGGACCGGAATATACGACCCCAAGCACTAGCGCAGTATCATGCTTTTCCTATGGACTGCACGATAGTTTTGAAAAATTGTTTTCAACACTTGATAGATTTGATAATCCCTCCAATGGCATATGCAACGAAGGTTTGAGATGTGCGACTGGTGAAGGAGGACTTTTTAAACTTATTGGGGGTGGAAACTTTAAATGCAAAGGGTTATGCAACGGGGGAGGATGTGATTACCCTGCTGAATGTGTCTGTGGACAATTTGATGATTTAAATCAAAATTGTGGGGCCTCTCCTTGGTGTGATGATAAGCTTCCTGGTACTTCACGAAGTATAACCGGAGGCCTTTATGGAAAAACAGAGAGAGGCTGTTCAAATACTTGTCAAGAATTAGCATGCTCCCCGTATATTTTTCAAGGGAATTCTTGCAGGTCAATTTCTACAAGTGATTCTCATTGTGATGATGACTATTATCATGAAGTTGACGGAAACAAGTGCATTAGATGTGACGGGAACTCTGTAGAAAAATTTGGGAAACCTGATGAAGTTGACAATCTTTGTGAATCAGATCCAACAAGCCCTGATTCCAATTGCAATGCAGACTTACAATGTGACGAAAAAGAACCTAATAAAGCAATATGCTCTGAAAATATTAATACTGGTGGTTTTTGTAGTTCCTTTTGTTTATACCAACAACCTACAAACAAATGCGATTCCAGATGTCCAAGTTACTCAGGAGATAATTCTTGTAATGAAAAAACAGAAGGAGAAACTTGTGATACAAATAGAGAATGCAATTCAAATTGTGAATGTATACTTGTTTTTTAATTTTCAAAAACTATATATAGTAGTAGTATAATAATTTGTTTTGAAAAAGATGGTGGTGTTTAATTTGAAGAGGTTTTCATTAGTGTTTCTTTTATTCATGTTCTCTATTTTGTTTAGTAGTTTTTCGTCTGCACAGGACCCTACTGGCTGTTGCTGTGTTAATGAAGGGGAAACCTTTTATTATTATGGGATAAACCAATCTGAATGTAGTCTATACACTGACTGGTCTTTCAGCACACAGCCAACAGATGATCTAGAGTGTCAGCAAACATGCGCGTCTGCTTGTGAATATCTTTCTTGCAGTGCTGAAAACATAGAGATTCCTTGCGCGTGTGGAACTGATTTGATTACGGCTACAAGTGACAAGTTTTGCTGTGCTGCAGATTCTTATCAAAAAATATATGACACCAAAACAGCTTGTGAAACAAATACTGCGTGTGCAGGAGCTCTACCAGAACATACATTAACTGGTTTCGTTTATGACCAAGACTCTCAGATAATTGTAGGCGCTACTGTCACTGTTGAAAGCATCTATACAGGAACAACAGATGATAATGGTGAATACTCCATTGAAAATATTCCTGAAAGAGCTGCATTAACTGCAGTTGCTGCTGCTCCTAACTGCATAGAATCAAGCCAAACAACCTCTTTTATGCAAGATGAAAGTCTTAATTTCACACTTACATGTGGCGTTGTAACTGGCTCCTGTGCAGGAGCTTGTTGTGCTCCCAATACTGAATGTGTTGGAGGAAACTCTGTTGGTCAGCTGGATTGTGCTTCAGGGTACACCTGCTATGAAGGCGGCGGTTGTTCTCCTGGAGATACATGCACTATAATAGACCTCTCTGGAGAAGAGTGTAGTTACGGTGAATGCTCAACTCCTAACAATGCTTATTGTGAAGCCAATAACGAGTGGCGTGTCTATGACATAAACACTGAGTTAGATGCTTATTGTGCTTTGTGTGCGTACGATGCCAACTGCTTGCACAGGCCTTGCCAATCAGACAACACATGCAATGGTGTCTGCCCTGCTAATTGTGGTCCTGGAGACGATCCTGACTGCGCCCCTGACTGTTACCCTGACACTGATGACTGGTGTGATACTTTTGGAATATATGGGGATCCCGGATTAGCTCACTTCGATGTAGATGTTCAGGATGAACTAGATAATTATTGTTCACACTGCGCTCTGCAGGACCCTGTTGACTGCGAGAGTGATTGCGGAAACGGAATCTTAGAGTTTGGTGAACAATGTGATCCTCCATCAACATACTGTGATAGTAACTGCCAATCAACAACTCCTGAAACTTGTGACAATGGAGTATATGACTCTCAAATAGAGGAATGCGACTCATCGATACCTGAATTTGATGATTTGGAAAATCCTAATCCTGATCATTGGGAAAATCACTGTCCTCCACCAGCATATACTGATTGTGAATTGTGTAGCTGTGTCCCTGCTTGTCGTTTAGATAAGCAATCTCCATCAAAGCCAGACCTTGGATTAGTCCCTGAAGCAGCTGAGATAACAATATCATGGATCAACCCAAATACCTGCGGACAATTATTTGATAGCATAACTGTTAGAGGATGCTATGGTGAAATTGATGAAGAGTGTAATGATTTCTTTCCTCTTCCAAACGGTCAAGAATTAAATCCAGATACTACTCAATTGGCAACGTACAATATCCAACCGAGAAAAACGTATAGATTCTATGTTTCAATGATGTATACTGATGGCTCAATAAATAATTCTGAACCTGAATCTATTACGACTGGTGATGCAGAATGTATGGAGCCTCACAAGAATGAATTCTGTGTTGATGACAGAAAAGACTTGTATATCTGTGATGACCAAGAAAATATCCTTGGTGTCATAGAATCATGCTCTGGTTATTGTTATATAACAGAACCTGAACGTAATGATGTTTGTATAGGCTCTGGTATTTGCAAGGACTGCAACAGCTTGTATGGTGTGTTTGCTAATTTCTCCTTAGGTATAGATTCTGGTGAGAATTTCTGGAAGGTTACATATGAACCAACACCAGATAATGAGGAAAAATGGGCTTGTCAAACTCTTAAGGAAAGTAATGTTTGTAAGCTTGATCAAACAACAAAAACAGTTGATAAATTAGAATCTTGTACTAACGTGACTTCTTGTTATGGTTATAAATCCTACGATTCCTGCTTAAGTAATCCTTGTGGCAAATTCCTTGACATTAGTAACAACTATGGATGTGAATGGGAATCTTACGAGCCAACTCCTGGAGTAGATGAATTCCACTTAGGAGTATGTCATCCAACAAATTTAAATCTTCAAAACTGCAGTATCTGTACAACAAATGATAATCCTATTTTCCCTGTTTGCAATTATAACTTATGTAGTTTGTTTGGAGAGTGTTATTTTTCTGAAAAAAATAATTACAACTCAGACGATGAAAATTATCCAAAATGTGGAGGAATAGCAGATACTACATGCCGAGATTATGACAACGAGATTGATTGTACTGGCGAAATAACCTTCTACTTGAATGAAAATAATAGTGTAGGTGAGTTAAGTAATGATTACTTCAATTTGGGAAAATGTAAATGGGATTCTGATGATGAAGTCTGTTATAGAGACGCTGATGACGATGCACCTCAGGTTCCTCCACCTGGACAAGAACCTGATTGTAACGCAGGTGATTTAACTTGTGAGAAAGATTTCGAATCACCAGTAACTAGAATTGATGATTCATTATTCCCAGATGGAACTATGTTTAACAAGAACTTCACACTTCCGTTTAGTGTGAGTGAAGATGTTTATCCCTTATCTAATTTAAAAACTTACTTCTGCATCACTGAGGGAGATAATAAGCCTGGTGACTGCGCTGATGCAAAATCTAATGCTCACAGTGCAGAACCTACTGAATATGAGTTACTTGACCTTTCTGAGGAAGATAGTGAAAGACTTTTTGCTAGAGAATTCGAGGATTCATTAAACCCTCAAGATGAGTACTACCTTTACTACTTCTCCAAGGACTCTGCTAAGAACTTAGAGCCTGTAAATGTGTTTAACTTCTTTATTGATGCAAAAGACCCTGAATTTGAATTCGAATATGACTATAACTCTTATGAAACATTTATTGGTTGGAGGAATGATATGTGGGCTAATTTCAGCTTTGACGAACCAGTTACATGTACTATCATACTAAAAGACATTGACGGAGAGGAAAAAGGCGATAGCACTGTAAACAAGCCAGGCACTAACTTCCATGTAGAGTATCCTGAGTTAGCTGATGGAACCTACTGGTTTGAAATAAACTGCAGCGATGTGGTTGGTAATAAGATTAGTGATGAGAGACAAATAAAGGTGGAAGGTGATAAGAGCATAACAGATCCTAAACCTGAGTATGAAAGATTCTTCGAAACAGATATCACACTTTCTGTCAACACTAGCAACTTTGCAAAGTGTAGGTACAGCACAGAAACTTACAGATACTCTGATATGAGTGAAACTGATAATCACGACTCTGTCAACCACAAATTTGAAGGAAGCTTCGAAACAGATACAGATGGATTATACCACACAAAAACAATTAACTTCCCAGGATCAGATGTTTACAAGTTCTACACTGCATGCAATATTTCCTATGAAAAACAAGAGACTATTGTTTGGAATGTAACTGAAGGAAGCGACGCTGACTGGATAGTATTATCAATCGATAGAATCTCACCTGTTACAGTGATATATAACTCAGGGACAGGAGAAGAGATGGATTTCAACAGATACTATAAGAGCGTTGACCTAGAATTTGTGTGTGAAGAGCCAAACTTCTACATTGATAATAACGGAAATGAATGGGGGATGACTCTTGGACAAACATGGGACGGCTCCTTTGGATGTGTAGATGAAACCAAAACCATATATCTGTGCCAAGATGACATATGCGAGTGGCATGGAGAATCAAGTGTTGACAAGCATCTACCTGAACCAGGTGACTCTGTGAAGAATTATACTTTTTTCTTCAAGTCAAAAGATAACGCAACTGCACTAAATAACACAGAAGAGTTGAGAAGCATCACTGTAATGATTGATTCAACAGATGCAGAACTAGATTTAACAGTTACAAAAGGCGAAGAAGTCGTTGAAACACTGACTTACGGAACTTACAAGCTGACAGTAGACTCTACAAAGCCCATAGCTAATGTGACGAGATTCTCATACGTCATAAACTATGAAAGTGGCTCCCAATCAGATACTATCTCCCTAGCATCCCAAGTTGAAGAAATTGATGATTACAGCTTCTACGCTCATCTAACAGTTGATATAGACAGGTTCTACAATCAAGAAGGACAAATTAATATTATTGTAGAGGTAGAAGATACTCATGAAATGAAAAAGGCAGAAATATTCCAGCTTGAATTTGTAACTAGAGGTCCTCCTGCACCAGAGCCAGAACCCATATTCAACATTGCAAAGCTAGAATTATTAGAACCAGACATCTCTGGTGAAAGCTATAGAGACGAACTTGGTAATTGGTATCCATTCATATATTACGATACAGTCACAGTTGGTGATGGAACAACTTATAATGAAACATACTTAATAAGACAAACCAACTTGTCTGTGACAGGTTACACTTTTGACATCCAAGGAGAAGTATTGTTCTATCTCATAAAAGGATTAAGAGACGCATTCATCCCAAGATACAGATATGACCAGCTAGCATATCCAGGAGTTTCAGTAGACGCGGAATCAAAGCCATTAAAAATTTCAGCTGGAAGAAACTCAAATCATATAATGCTAGATGTACCTGGAGCTCTTGGCACATGGACACCTGATAAATACATAAACTTCCATTCATTAACAGAAAAAACTGCCAGAACAGATTATGAAAACTATGGAAAGTTCTACTTGATAACTGAATCAGTGTTTGAAGGAGCTGCAGCAGGTCATAGAATCAACTTCACACCAAGCTTACAAGAAGACTTAGACGTAGGAGACAATGTCTATTTATATGAAAAAGATTATCACCACAAATGGTTTGGCGAAGAGATAGAGCTAGAATACTCTCCATCTGGAGATAACCTTTACAAATTCGTACTTGGCTTGAACGACAGTTTGAATCTTGGCTTTACTGATGAAATATTCCTATTCGTAGATAATGGGGCTCCGATCACAACTGCTGCTTCTCCACTTGGAGGAACTGTGAACAGTGATGAACCAATAGCAATAGAGCTCAAAGAACACTTGGGTGGCTCAGGACTAAAACAAGATTCATTAAGCTTTGGAGTAAGAAAAAACGGCATATTAAGTATAAAAACAACCTCTGATGGAATAATATTGACTAACTTAGGAGAAGAGGATGCTTACAATAAATACAGAATAGAATATCTCCCTGGAGGTGATTGGACTGATGGTCATTACAACATAACCATAAATGTTGAGGACCAAGCAGGTAATAAACTAGATCCAGCAGGATTCTATGATGAGCAGATATCATTCGTCGTTGATAGAAACAGACCAAGCCAACCATTATTCACAGTTGTTGACACAACAGCTGACAACATAGACAGTCATAAAAGAACAGTTGTTGATAATAATCAGCCTTCTTTCGAATTAGACTTTACAAGAAGAGCTGATGGCTCAGTAGAACAGCTTGACATAACAGTACCGGCTGTCACCATGTTAGAATCTGAAATAAACACCTCTGCTACTTGTTCAATGCAATCAAAGAATCTCTTCATCTGCAACTTTGATAATACTTTGAGTGGAGGACTATACTCAATAGCGGTTTCTGCAAGCAAAGTATTACCAAATGGAAGTTTAGGGCCTGAAGGCACTTACATCCAAGACAGAGAAAGCAAATCATTAACAATAATAGTTGACCAGACAGCTCCAACATTCACATTACAACCAGAGAGTTCATATATCCGCCCAGGACACGCCCTAACTGTGTTTGCAGATGTGACAAACGAACAATATGACTTATTAGTAGGAGTTATAGTGGAAGGAGAAGAAGTATTGTTAGAAGTAGAAAAATCTGAAAACCAATACCTGTTCATAATTCCAGAAACCTTCGACTGGGGACTTGAAGGCACAAAAACTATACAAGCAACGATAAGTGATTATGCAGGTCATCAAACAACTGAAACAGCAAATGTCATATTTGACGCGTCCCCACCAGAAATCATAGTAACAGCTATAGGAGCAGATCAAGGATTCCTAACTTCCAACACTAATGCAACTGTTGGTGTTAGAGAAATCACATTAATAGGAACAGTAGATAGTGACACAAATACTTTGTGTTACCAGCAAACAGGAGGTGAGACGAGCTGCATATTTGAGTGTGTTGGAAACGAAGATGAATGTATCCGCAGAGTTCCTCTTGGCGATGACACATTCCAGGTCACAATAATTGTTGATGGTAGTAACTCAGCAGAAACATTAAACGCTGTTTTCATAACACTAACAGACTTCTCAGGTCATGAAACAACAAGCTCATTATACATACTTCTAGACCTGGAACCACCTGGAGAACCAACGATAACATTCACATAAGCAGCTTGTTAATATGAAAAAATCAATTTTAATTTTACTATTGCTTTTAATTCCTTTAGTGCAATCTATTGAAATACCTGTTTACGAAAAAGACTCCATCACTGTTACAAATGCTTATCCTGAAATACTAGTAGTTTATGATGAGCCAATCGAAATATTAGTGGTTTACATTTTAAGAAATGATAACGTCCAGTTCGACGTTGATTACCTAACATCTGATAATATCACCTTCATAATGTACGCGGATGATTACTTAATAAACGGAGACTACGAACTTCATATATTATCTCAGGATACTTTGCGTAATCCAAGTGAGGTTATCCAACCATTCACAGTAGACGCTCCTTTTATGGAAATAAGTCTTGAATCTCCACACTTAGGAGTTTCACAAACAGAGGTATTCGATGCGGTTGTGAAAACAGGGAGAAACTCTACATGCAAATATTCAACATTCTATGTGCCACCTCCTCAGATAGATAATTTTAACTTTCTCTTCCAAATTGACGCAGGACTATACCATACAATACAAGGGATAAATACTGATAACAGCTTTTACTTGAATGATGACTCTCCAGATGAAGATGGAAAAGAGAGAACAATCTATGTGAAATGCGTTGATGAAAACGAATTGGTGCACCCTACATCTCTTTATCTAGCTTATGATGCCACACCACCATCTTTGGGAGTTTTTATAACTCCCAATCCTATTATTGACACCCAAGAACCAACAACCATTTTACAGGTTTCAACAAGTGACAGAACTATCTGTTCATACACTAAGGATGGACAATTCCATGAGTTTGAAAACTATGATAGAGAGAATTTCTCAGCTTACAAGAAAGAGCACACCCTAAACTTAGATTTCACAAACCTAGCAAGAAGATCAATTCCAGAACTCTTCCAAGAGGAGACTGTAGATTTTGAAATAACATGTATTAATCTAGCAGGACTTATGTCAGAACCTGCACAAGCAACATTAAGAGTTGCTTTTGAAGAAGAATTCTCCATAAAAATGAACAACCCAGGAAGCTACACGAATGATCAATCAATTGACTTCGAAGTAGAAACAAGCATCCAAACACCAGGCGGATGCAGATACGGCGAGAATTCCCCAACTACTGATTTTACAACCATCACAGGTAACAAAATTTATAGTGCGAACCTTGGAGAACTTGAGGAAGGAGACTATTCGTACATAGTGAGCTGCATAGCTCTCACTGACAGAGAAAAAACATTTGAATTCGAAATTGATAGGACTAAACCAACTAATCTTGCTATTGACATTAAAGATCCGTCTTGCTCTTTGAATAAGGTTTCTGGAACTGTTTCTGCTACTGATGAAGAGAGTGGTATTGACAGGTTCAACTACACTATCAGCAAAGGGGGCGAGGTGTTAACTAAAGGCTCTACTACACAAGGCTCTATCTCTGAGAATATTGATTTGGAAGAAGGAGAAAGCCACAGAATTAGCGTTATTGCCTATGACGAGGCAGAAAACTTTGAGGAAGGAGAAGCAACTTTCACTGCATCTGATGATTCTGCTATCGTTTGTGATGTAACCAAACCAAATACTTTCATATCACTGATGCCTACTAACGAAGGAGTATTAGTAAAGGTTATTTGTCTTGACTCAGACTCGGGTTGTCAACAAACATTTAGATATGGATTCGCGTCTGATTCAGATGAGTGTGTAGCTAGCCAGACACATAATCTTGATGATGGAATATTGATAAGTGAAGACACATATTTCTGCTGGACTGTCTATGATAAAAATAATAATAATGAAAGCGACACTGAATTTGTAGAATACGAAACTGCAGAAGAATCTTATCCAGCTCACTGTTTCAATGAGGTAATGGATGAAACAGAGACAGATATTGACTGTGGAGGATATTGTGCTGTCTGTGAAGAAGAAGGATCTAGTTGCTCAATAAATGATGATTGTGGCACAAAATCATGTGACCCAATAACAAATGTTTGTGTAGCATCTGGCTGTGATAATGAATACAAAGATGGATACGAATCAGATATTGACTGTGGAGGAGACTGCTCATCATGCGAGTTAGGAAAAGATTGTGTTTATGATTCTGACTGTATTTCCAACTTTTGTGATTATAATATTTGCTCAGAAGATGTGAACGAGGACACAGACGAAGATGGCATGCCTGACTACTGGGAAGAGAAATACAACCTTAATCCTAACGACCCATCTGATGCAGATGAAGACTCTGACTTTGATGGTTTATCAAACCTTGAAGAATTTTTAGCAGGAACAGATCCTAGAGATAAAGCAAGCAAACCATCTAAGGAAGATAAAGATGTCACTCCACCACATCCACCACAAAAAACAAAGAATAATTTCATACCATTGACATTCATAATTATAGGTTCACTTCTGGTGGTTTCAGGACTTAGTTTTCTGTTTATTGAGAAAAAGAAGCAAAAAGAGAAACACCTTGAGCCAAGACTAATTGATGAAAAAGGAGAAATCCCTGTAATGGAAGAGTTAGGTGAGGAAGAAAAATCTAAAGCATTTAGTGAAGAAGAAAAGAAAGTTTTCGAGAAAACAGCTGATAAGAAAAAGATGAAAAGAAAGGATTTAATGAAGGAATTCCAAGCAACCGCAGAAAAGGGAATAAAAGTCAAGGAGCTTGAGGAAGAAGCCAAGAAAGAGACTAAGAAACCATTAGAAAAAGAAGAAGGTAAGGAGAAGAAAAAAGAGGGTTATGTTGAGCTATCAACATTGAAGAAAGAAGAGGATTTGAAAGAGAAAGATATTGGAAAAGACGTGTTTCAAGAGCTTGAAATGATTAAGAAAGAAGGAGAAGAAAAGGAAAAAGAAAAGAAAGAAACTGAAGAAAAAACAGAGGAAAAAGAAGAAGAATTACCATTAGAAATAGAAGGAGAAGAAAAGGAAAAAGAGGAGAAAGAGGCTGAAGAGGAAGAGTTAAGTCAGGATGACATATTCAAGAAGCTTGCAGAGCTAGCAGGTCAGAGTCATGAAGAGGTTAAGAAAACAGTAGATAAGAAAGAGGTTTCCAGCGAAGACATCATGAAAGTATTTGCCAATGTTACTTCTAAAAAGCAGATTGATGCAAATGTTTTTAAAGCAATACTTTCACAATTATTAAAGAGAGGTCAAGTCTCTAAACAAACAGTTGCAGAGATACTATTTGAATTCCTCGACACTGAGCTATTGACAAAGAAGGAAGTCTCTGACTTGATAAATGACCTTGAATTAACAGCGAAATAAAATAACAAAATCCTTAGATTTTGTATTGTCAAAAAATAACAGGTGATTTTTTGAAAGGGCAAATACAGCAAGTCTTCATATACATTCTAACAATAATCGTCGTAGGATTAATCCTCTTGATTGGTTACAAGGCTATTGGCGGATTGATGGAAAAAGGCTGCAAGGTTGAAATGATAACCTTCAAGAGTAATTTAGAATCCTTCATAACAAAGTACGCCTCTTACGGCTCTTTTCACGAGGAAACCATGAAAGCGCCTTGCTCATTCGCGAGTATCTGCTTTGTAGACACACAAGATATTGAAGACGGAACAGATTTCCCTACTGCTCCAGAAGTGGTTAGACAGAGCGTATTAGATAATATCCAAGAAAATATTTTCCTAGTTAAAACAAAGGTTATAGAGCCAGCAGGCTTCATGTCAGAGATACATGTTGATAACGGAATAGTTTGTATCAACAACTCGAATGGAAACTTCTACATCGCGTTTCATGGTCTTGGTAAGAAAACAAACATTTCTTCCGGTGGTTAGCTGATGAAGAAAGCACAGATTAGCTTGCAGTTCAACTGGATATTCGTATTCATCGTTGGAGCAGTCATACTCTTGTTCTTCTTAGTAATCGTAAGGTCTCAGACAAAAGATGCAGATTATGAGTTGGCTGGAGAGATAATAAAAAATCTAGATACTGTTGTGAAGAGTTCTGAACAAACAGCAGGCACATTGAAAATGATTAAGATTCCTGACGTGACGATAGAATTTGTTTGTGAGCCTGACACAAAGGTATCTTTCTACGATATAGGCAATGGTGTGAGTAAAGATACTCCTCATGATATAATATTTTCACAGAAAGAACTCTCTGGAACAGAGCTTATAAGTTGGACTCAGAGTTGGAATGTTCCCTTCAGGATAGGATTCTTCCAATATTTAACAACTAGAAGAGCGCAGTACATAATTGTTAATGACATCTTAGATGAATCTCAAGGAGGATTATCAGAGAAACTCTTCAAGATGTTGCCAAAAAACATAACGAAAATACTGATAGAACAAGGAGAAGATGTTGAGGACAAAGGCTATGACTATTACAAGATAATACAGTTTAAAGGTAACGAACACGGAGGAGATGTTAAAGCCCCTGATGACAAAGTCCAGATTATAATGATTGAAACCAATGATCTTAATGCACATGGCACTGTCAATTTTACAAGGGAAAACAAGGTTTTGAAATTCTTGAAGAAAGAATCTTTGTTCGGCGCAATATTTGCTGAGGATGTTGATTTCTATAATTGTACTATGGCTAAGGCTTTTGAAAGATTGAAAACCTTGATGACGTTAAGCCATGATAGAACCTCACAGTTACGTGTTGAAGTCTCTGATACTAAGTGCTCTACATTGTACGAGTGGAGTCTGGATGACATAGATAACATACTATCCACTATTGATGCTTCTGGATTAAATGGAGCTGATAGCATTTATGAAGCCTCGAAGCAATTAGCAAGAGGAAATCAAAACTTAATAAGAGGAAGAAACTGTCCTTTGATATATTAACTAGGTGATTTTTTGAAAAGAAAAGCACAGATACAGATGGGTGAATCAATTGCGATAATCATAGTCTTACTTATACTGATGGTCTTTGCGTTCATATTTTACAGCAGGATAAAGGAAGCTAGTATAATGGAGAAGAAAACTTTGTTTGAAGAGTTGGATGTTGTGAAGTTAGCACAGATAGCTTATTCACTACCTGAGGTTCAATGCTCGTTTGCAGAGGTACCTGACTACGGATGTATTGACAAGCTGAAATTCATCTATCTAGCTAAGATGATAAACGAAAGCTTTGATGGATCTAATAAGAGCATTTACTTTTACTACAGAGAGTTATTTGGAACTGCAAAGATAAGCCTTGATAAGATTGAGAATAATGGAGATATAGAGTCTTGGGATTTGTACAAAACTAACAGAACATGGTCATCTAAGAACACTATCTTCATGCCTATAGTATTATATGACCCTAGTACTGACAAGAATACTTTTGGAGTTTTGGTGGTTGAAAAATATGCGTAGAAAAGGACAAATGGAAATCATGGGATTAATCGTCATAGTGATCTTGCTAACACTTGGTATGGTATTCATAGTCTCTTTCAAGACATCACAACCCAAGAGAGAAGTGAAAAAATCATACGAGGATGACCAGTTAGCATCTAACTTTATTATTGCTTTTTTAAAAACAAACAGTGACTGTAGGAAGCACACCATAGAGAATATGATTCAAGACTGTGCCATAGAGAAGAGGATTAATTGCAATGGATTATCATCCTGTAAGTATGTGAACGAAACAATAAATGTTTTCTTAGATAAAACTCTTAAAAAGTTGGGGAAGAAGTTCAAGTTTGAAATTGAAGGTGTAAGTGAAGAAATATTGTTTGAAGCCGATTGCACAGCAGACCAAGAAAAGGATTCTGCTTTCCAACCAATCAGCTTATATCCTTATCCCGGAACAATAGTTATTAGAATGGATATCTGTGAGTGATAGGGTTAAGTCAAGTATTGTGTGTTGTGGTGATAAAACCACAACGATAAGAATACTT
>JACNFY010000039.1 GCA_014384375.1 Nanobdellati archaeon | reverse complement strand
GCATGTGATATCATTCCACCTTGATTGGTTACGATTGCAGATGCTTTTTTCAGGAAAATTATTAAGAAATAATCACTCTCCTCTAACTATCTTGGCTAACTGTTCCAGTTTTCTCCTTAGAAGCGACTTTCCCTTCTCTATCTGATCGTAGTTTTTCATTAATTCTGCTATATACACTTTGGCGTTTGTTTTCTTTGCTATAGCATCGAATGCCTGTGCTTTCTTTATCAGTTCTTTTAATTGGTCCTCTAGCATGTGCCTGTCATCTTCGATTTTTCCAAGTAGACTTTCAGTTCTTACTTTTTTGTCGAAGAACTTTCTGAACTTATCAGCTATTTTTTTGCTTTCTTCAGAATATGTCTCTATCTTCATCTCTTTCTTCTTTATCTTCTCTATAATTAAGTCTTGGACAACTGATATTTTCTCTGTTTGTTCCTGGCTCTTTTTAATCAATGGTTCTATTATGTTTTTTTTCTTGTTCTTAATCTCGTTCTCTACGTTCTCAGCCATCTTTTGTAGGTTGACTATGTGCTCTTCAGCGTTATCTATTGTGCTCTTCTTTCCGTTAATCTGGTTCTCGATACTCTTTATAATTCCATATATCGCTTCTAGTTTCTTTCTTAAGTGGTCTTCTTTCTCTTCCAGCTGTAATATTTCCTTCTTCTCCTTCACCAGTTCCTCTCTTTCCTTCCCAACATCTGTTAACAAGCTGGAATACCTGTTTTCCTCGTATCTTATCTCTTTCCTGGCCTTGTCAATCAGTTCTAGATATTCTTGTTTTTGACGTTTTATATCATTGTCTATATTCTGCTTTAAGTCTTCGTAATGCCTGAGTTCATCAAGTTCTTCCTTGACATCCTCCATCTCAGTCCCTATTTTCTTTTTCAAGTCTTCAAATTCTGCTTTTATAAGGTCGAATTCCTCTGTTTCGCTCTCTAAGGCCCTTAAGGTTGTCTCAACTTTCCTCACAAAAGCGTCTTTCTTAGAGTGGTATTCCTTAACCTTTGACTCGGCTTCTTTCTTTGTCAGTATCTTCTCTAATAGAGTTACCTTTGACAAACCGTATTCTATGCTTATAATACCTTCCTCTTCTAAGAATTCAGCCCATTCTCTAACAACTGATTCAGAAACACCTAATTCCTTTGCAGCAGCGTCTAAATCAACGCTCTTTTTATTTGCAATGAGAGAAACAAGCTTGTCAACACCTGTTTCTATGTCTTTCATAACCATTAAAAAAACGTTTGGCATTATAGTTTAAAAAGATTTCTATAAAAACGTGGCGGTAAAGGTTTTTAAGAAGTATAATGAAGAATAGACCATAAAGGTTATCTCCTTCAGTGCACAGGGTGTTTTGCGAGAGCTTACCTTTACCACCGAGCTCTAATATAGAAATGGCATTAGTCCTTTATATACCCTACGCGTAGATGTCCAGTGCAAAAGTATTAATATAATCCTAAAACAATAACACAGTTATGGGGGATAAAATAGTATTCCTAGATTTAGACAAAGTCGACCTCTATGGATTTGAACATGGAGTGAATGATTTGTATATTGATGAAATGATCAACTCAATATTGGAAGGTGTTGAGTTTCCTCCTGTATCTGTTCTTAAAATTAATAACAGCACTTATCATCTTGCTAAACTTCCTAATCCAAAAAATCCTAACCGTATCGATGCAGGACACCATCGCAGTGTTGCACACTATATATGTCCTGAACCATTAAAGTGCAGACTGGTTACCTTAAAAGAAAGGCTTTTGTATGCGTTCCCAATTCCTAAAAAAGAAAGAATTTACATTGGAGATATAGAATTATATGACGGAAGCGGATTTGAAGGTTTAACAGATGATGACATAGGTATGTTTTAAAGAGTTCTTACTTGACTTTCGGCACAACTATCTGCCCTTCCTCTTCATCACCTAGGAATTCGACTTTTGCTTCTAAGAATAAGCGTCCAACAAATGCTGATGCTACTGCATCTAACTCGTCTTGTGAGTACTCTCTCCTATCAAGAACCAGATCATAAAACTTCAGTAATCTTTTTAGCTCTAAGTAGTTGTTTTTTCTTGGAATCTTTATGATGTCATAGAAAGCTCCAGGATAAACTTCTATTACTAGGATACCTTTGCTTTGAAATAAGTCTCTCAAGGCCATGGCTCTCGCTACTAGTTTCTCCATGGCAATCAATCCTTTTGGTGGGAAAAACTTTATCCTTCTCTTATTCATCTCATACTCTGCTTTTCGCCAACTTCCTTTTTTCGGAAAGTTAAGAGGAGAATCTATAGCCACAAGATCTGGTTTTACTTTCTCTACCTTGCTAACTATCTCATCATTAGTCTTTAGTTCAGAGACTTCTTCTATTTCTTCTCCTATTAGGCAAAAGCCTGTGACTCTCTGTTCGCTTCCTGCAAGATCCAATCCAACAATCATTTTAAAAACTTATGATATCATTCAGTGAAGTGTTTGTTTCACTTATAGTCTTGCTTGGTAATTCAACCACATATTTAACTCTTTTCTTTGATGTATAAGCTGTGAATGGTTTGAAGTTTTCCTTCATTTCAACAACTCTCTTTTCAGAGTCTAGAAAAAGAACGTCTATTGGATAAAAAACAAAGAACATATGGAGTGATATAATTTTATCTTTTTTGAATATTAATACTAATCCGAAATCTTTTCTTTTTTTTGAAAACATCAAACCAATTACCTGTGAGAGAGCAGAAGAACAGTTTCTACTTTCCTCAGCTAACACTTTACTTTTAGTCAAATTTCTTATCATCTTTAACAATCACTATAGCTTAATTCATCAATCTCGTAATCACTTAAATGATTATCATCTATCTTGAACCATGACGGCATGTTTTGCACGTTGCACTTGTTGCTTGTTGTCTGGTTGCCAAAATAGATGTAGTCAACCACGCTCCTTGTGTAGTCAATAACGATGTCTTCTTGGTCTTCTAGGAAACTTATATCCACAATGCTTTCTATTCCGTTGGCGTCGCTTGATAAGTCTCCTTCGAATCTCATTATAAAGCTAGGTGCTTTGTCTGATGCATCATAATAACCATTCTCTATATGAGTCATCAGGTTGTCTGTCTGGTTGTTGACAACAAACTCTGTGATATTGGTTGCAACTATAAAACTCTGAAGTCTTCCGAGAGTGTTTACAGAATACAATGGATCTTTCAAATTATCTATTGATATTTCTGAGGTGTACGTCTCGTTAAAGTTCCAGTTTGCAAGGCCTTTATTGTCGGTTATGGTTACTGCTGTATGAACATCAACCACTACTGTCCAAGGGTCTGACTGCGAGAAGTCTATGCTTGACACGGTTATGTTCATGGACACATCGATATTATTTGACTTCTGATTGACTCTCTGTATGTACAGTGAGAAGCTTGACTGGTTGAGTATCTCAGGCGAGAAGTTTCCTATCTTACCATTGTAAAACACTTCAATAAATGAAGCTTCCATGTCATCCAAGAACTCTCCTGTTTCGGAAACATACTCTTCCAAGGCTATTAAGGTTCTGAAACCAGATATGTAAGCGGCTCTTTCACTATCTATCTTTAGATCATCAAGGAAATCATTCATGGTCCTTATTCTTGTCTCTATAGTATCATCTTTTGATCCTGCTTTATAGAACTCGTAAGTGTAGAACACTGAAAGCATCACTATCAGGAATATTATAACTACAGTGGTGTATATGTACCCCTTCCTTACTGCCATACTCTCACCTCAATTATGGAAGGTCCCCACATGTAAGGAATTCCCGAAACAACATTAACGACTATCTCAAAGTCCTCTGTTGCCAAGTTGAATAAGACCCTTCCGTTACTATCAAAATCAAGGCTTTTTAGCAGGTTGTAGACTGCCACGTCATAAGCGTCGTTTATCTTGTAAGATATAGAGGTATTTGTATAAGAACAATTATCAGGTCCGGAATAGGTTGTTGGGAATGAGGCATTTAGGAAGGTTCCATCTTCGAATTCTATCACCCAATTGCATCCTTCTGCTTGTTCTACGACGCTAAGTCTTCCTATGGAAGAATTAACCATCGCTTTATATATAAAGGAATTATTAGCAGAGCAACCAGTGCTATTAGCTGGTGAATCCCCTGTACGAATAGTGACTGTGTTATTCCCGTTTATAAGAGAAGTCACGGGTATATCAACTGTGTAAGGATCTCCTAGGATAACGTAGTTGGAAGAAAACTCTGAGAGATTATACACTACATCATTATTGACGGCAACCAAATCAGTCCAGTGTTCACCAGAGTAAGACGTGACTCTTGCTTCTACCAGTCTTAAACCTTGATATATGTTGATTGATGTGTTACAATTATTAAGCTGTGGTGTTTGGAATACAATGGATATCTCGTTTGATTGCGGAGCATTAATTATAGGTGTATAATTAAATTCTATATATGAATCAGGGTATAGCGTGGAAGGAGTATAGTTTCCTTCTATCATTATTATCTGCGCAGACCTGCTTGCTATCACGACATCTTCAGCAATATCCTTATAAATTGCTTGGAGCTCAGATGAATTAGTGCTTGAATAATAGGATCCGTTTCCACACGTTGCAACACTTTGCAGATTGGAGCTGGCAGAAGGACAATAGCTAACAGGCCCAAAACCAATGGAATGCACTACTGCTCCTGTATCATTGTATGCTTTGCAAGCATCATTAACTGCGTCCTCAGTAGCTTTGTCACTTACATAATCGCCACAAACTAACACCCACGTGTTGCCAATCCAGAAATGCGAGAAGTAATTGCCATAATACTCTCCGCTTAACAATAACCAACTATTATCAGCAGTGACGTTAAAAGCCATAATCGGAGAAGAACGATAACCAACATCTGTTAATCCTGAAGCTCTCGTAGAATCAGAAACCCACTGAGAACCACTCCAATAATAGCCATAAAATCTGCCATATTCTTCTCCTGTAATTAACGTCCAATCATTGTTACCAGTAACATTAAAAGAAAGAGAGGGATTAGAATAACGACCAATGTCTCCGAGACCAGAAACACGAGAAGAATCAGAAACCCACTGAGAACCACTCCAATAAAAACCATCAAAATTACCGTCATAAGCACCACTAACTAAAGTCCAATCATTGTTACCTGTAAGATTAAAAGCAAAGGTTGGAGCTGAATAAGAACCAACATCTCCGAGACCAGAAACACGAGAAGAATCAGAAACCCACTGAGAACCACTCCAATAAAAACCATCAAAATTACCATAATAATCCCCAGAAATCAAAGTCCAAAAGCCATCACCAGTAACGTTGAAAGCAATAGCAGGATTAGATCTGCTTCCTATGTCTCCAAGACCTGCTACTCTAGAAGAATCTGTTATCCACTTTGTATAATTCCAGTAATAACCCTTGAATGTTCCTCCACTCTCTCCTGATATGAGTGTCCATCTGTCATCTCCTGTAAGGTTAAAAGCAAGAGCTGGTGTTGATCTATAGCCGACATCCTCTGCAACCCTATACAAACATCCTCCCTCTGAACAATAAGAGGTGTCAGGGCAAAGCCTTGAGATACAACCAATAGTGGAGTTTTCGTTAGTTGGGCTACACTGCACATTTGCTAAACCGTCAGTCATCAGAACAATAAATTTTTGTCTTGAAGAGTTGCTCTGCTGCCCTAACATAATCCTCGCTTGTCTTATCGCTCCACAAACACCAGTAGCTCCTCCAGGGTTATAAGAATCTATCTCATTCTTTAAGCTAACATTATTTGTACTAAGATCATAAGTTGAGACTATTGTAGTACTAGAAGCTGTAGGTATGTAATTAGGGTTGCCAGAGTATGCGACCAAGCCAATTCTGTTGCCAGTCGTGTTTAATATGAAATCAACAAATTCTTTATCTAAGCATTTAGCAACGCTTATTCTCTTCGTGTCAGGATCGTACAAACTTGGATCTGTACAGGTTCTTGTGACTCCTGTTATTCTGTCACTATCAACTCTCCAATTCATACTGCCAGAAATGTCTGTGATGAGTATTATATCTGCGTTTCCTTCTCCTTCAACTGTTAAAAATGTTATATTCTCAAAACCTACTCTTATAGGAACTGTTTTCTGACTAATAGCAGTGTAATTAAGCTGAGCTGATAAGTTTGAATTATTAATATACACTGCTTGCTCGGTTGTAGAATTAACGTCTGTGAAGATTCTCTTATCTCCTATTGTTAAGTAGAAAGTGGCGTTTGTAATGTTTGTGTGGTTTGCGAAGTAATGCAGATAAATACTTGCATTATTCAATGTTCCTGGCACAAAAAAAGAGTCGTACAGGTTAATCAAACCATATATGCCTGGGAAGTAATACTTCTTGTTTCCAAATGTTTGATTTGTTTGGAACTCATCAGTTTTATAAATCACTCTTATATAGCCACCCGCTATATACGATTCGTTTAATTCTCCTAAGAAATTGAGTGTAAAATTATTTTTTCTGGGCATGACGGAATAGGTGCAATGAGTAATATTCCACACATCAGGAGTCATGTTTCCTCCCATTGGCGTGAATTGTGAACTGTTACTTGTTGAGTTGCATTGCACGTCATTTATTAAAAGGTTAAACTCACTCAAAGCTTCTAGTTCTATAGTCATATCAGTTATTTTTGAACTGTTAATATCATCTGGTAAGTCGTTTATAGATACTGAAATGTTTCCTTGCCCTACAAATCCACCGAAATAAGCGTAAGAAGATGTTTTCTTGTTCTTTATATTCCTTATATAAGCGGTTGATGATGACCCTTCAACAGGAGAGCCTGCTTCAATACCAGTCAACATACGCCTAGAGCTTATAATGTCTGTTGGCTGAGCTGACTTGTTCTTTGTGTAGACAGTAGTGCCCTCAACCACG
Organism: Nanobdellati archaeon; assembly: GCA_014384375.1. Classification (GTDB taxonomy): domain Archaea; phylum Nanobdellota; class Nanobdellia; order Woesearchaeales. The sequence goes on along the minus strand of JACNFY010000039.1, from coordinate 13,445 downwards.
ATGCTGACACCATACCTCGAGGGCATTAGGTCTTCTACTAATATCTGGCTTAGTGTTTGGGCTTTATCAGTTTGTCCTACCGCCCAGAAAGCACCTATCTGCTCTATTATAGTATTATCAGGGTTTGTTATTGACCCGTTGTTTATCTCATCTCTAACCCATGAATTGTTCAGCTCGCCAACCTTTAACTCGCCAAATGACAGAAGCATATCCTTTGAAAGCATATCAATCTGCTCAGTGCTTATCTCTGTGAACGAGAACTTCGTTATTAGGATTATACCTATTAATAGAAGCATCGTAGCAAAGAACGCATCCAAAGTAAAGTATATACCCTTCTTTTTTATTGCCATACGTAAAGCACCATTTCGATTATTGAATTATTGTATATAGTGAATCTGCTTGCTTTCACAAGGTTTTCATAGTCTAAACTCGAGATATTGACTGTGCAGTTAGTCAAACTTATTCCACCATATCCACACTTAGTTATGTTTACTATAGAGTTATTCTGCTGGAAAAATAATAAGTAATCATAATCTGTGCTAAGATAAAGTTTTGTGTCCTCATAAGTCATGTTGTAGAACAGTGATACCTTCGTTGTGTTCAACCTTTTGTTCGTTGTTAAGCCTATCCTAACAACTGTCTCGTTTGTCCAATTGGAAGGCACTCCCTCTGATACTAGGTATCCTGACATTGTCTCTGCGCTTATTCGCACATTTGAGAATTCATCATTCGACATCGCGTTGATTATAAATCTTGAAGCCAGTATTATCCCTATTGAGAATATCATCAATCCGATTATGAAATCTGTTATCCATATCTGTGATTTTCGATTTATCGAAACTTCAAAACTAAAAGTTTTGTGTCTCAAAAAGTGAAAACTTTTTGAAAGCTCAAAAATTCTTGATTTCACAAAAACTTTTGAGTTTTTGGGACACAGAAATCTTTGATTTCTGATTGTTTGTTGTTTTTTATTCAATGACAACTTCTCCACCAATATTCTTTATAGTGTTAGTCCCTTTCTTTATGGTTCCATTAGTCTTTGGTATTGGAAAAGGATAATCGACATCATCAACAGTTAGTATCAATACTCGCTCATTGTTTATTATTGTATAATCATATTTTCCTATATATTCAGGGATGTCTATATCTCTCGAGTAGCCTTCATGTACCTCAGATGCAAGTATCAGTTCTCTTTGGATTTGAAATCCTAAATCCTTTATCTCAGCTGCTTTTCTATCCTCCAAGGTATCTTGCAACACAACAACGAATCCTACTAGTATCACCAATGCCAGAATAAGACCTATTATTGTTAGTGACATAAACTCTAAAGCGATCTGTCCTTTTCTACTCAATCAAACTCACCCCGTTATCCTAACAGAATTCCCCTCTGCTGTAATCTCAATAGTGTGCATCCCTGGATTAGCATTCAAGCTTCCAGTAACATTTGTAGCTACGAATCTAGATACTATATAAGTAGAAGCTCCAGTATCCACACTGAACTGTAACTGGTTATTGACAAAATCGATTGAATCAACAAATTTTGGAATATAGATATTAATTGTCTTCTTAGTCGGCTCACCCAAGTAATAGACATTATTGACAGCATCTTCTAGTTCATCTGCAAGCTTCTTAATCTGCACAGAGGTTATATCCTCATTTATATCCTGAGCCTCTATGAAGAATAACAGCATTATAGGTATGATTAAGAGAAAAGCAAACGCTGTGATCATCAGAAACTCTACACTCACCTGCCCCTTCAACATAAAAAACCCTCCTTTTTTATGAGCTTAGAAAACAAAAAAGTTTTCTAAATTTAACCATAAGAGAAATAATTGAGGTTTGGATATATAAAGTTTATCCTATATAACTCATTTCTTTGTATTGTTTGAGCTGGTTAAGAGTCCTGTGTTTCGCAGATGTTTCACCATTTTCCTCGTCGAATTTCTTTATCTCTCTGTCAAGGTTCTTCAGAGGAACATTGAAGTCGTATTTCTTGTTCAAAACCTTGATTATCTCCTTTGCTCCTTTCAAACCTATGTACATTGGGTGTCCGTATGTCTCTGCAAGCAGTGATGCTGCTTTTATCTTCCTCTTCTCACCAAGGCCAATCAGTAATCCAGAAACACCTATTATTGGTCCCACAACACCGTATAGTTTGGTGTTTACCTTGTACTTTCCGAATTCATTCACGAATTTAGGTTCGTTACCTGTGCAGAAAACTCTTGGATTCTCAGGAGCCTCGTTTATTCCTATTCCTCCTAGAGTAATAATTTCAGTACACTTATACTGCTGTATTAAGTCAAGCATTTTCTCTGTGAATTCATATGATGAAACCTCATCAGATGGCTGGACATCCCCTGTTAAGAAGAGAAAGTCCTTACCATTTATCCTCTTATGATACAACTCTATCTTTGGCAACTCTACAAGGTTTTCTTCATTCACAAAAACAGAGTTTGGTAAAGTATATGAAAATACATCCATGATTTTATCTGCTTTTAGCTCTTCCACAAGAACGTCTGCAACGATTTTTCCCACATTGCCTAGGCCTGGCAGACCCTCTATAAAAACAGGTTTTGTGAACTTCAAGTTCTTTTTCTTGGTTATTTTCCAAGTTGTCATTTGTTATTTTCCGTATTTCGTTATTCGTCTATATTCTCCGTATTTATCTTCAGGGCTGTATTTTGGCGGCTTTGGATTAATCTTCTTTCCACCACAACTACAATTTTCTGTTAGACCGTAATTTCCACATTTGGCGCATTTGAGTATCCTACTCATTTCTCATGCCTCTCAAATGCTGCTTCCCCATTATGCTCCTCTACATAGTTAACCACTTCAGCAGTCACCTTGCTCATTATATCTTCTGCTTCCTTGTATTCCTTGGCAGTTATTCTGAGCATGTATCTTCCACCACCTTCATATTTTATGTCAACTTTCTCATCGATTTTCTCTGCGTTTTGAAGGGCTGTTTTTACAACATCTAAGCCATTCTCATCATAACTTGTAAGTGTGAATTCCCCTGATATAAAGACTTCTTTTGGTTTTATCTTCTCCTTTATTACTTTTGTAAGCTTGTCTGCAATCTTCTTCTCAATCCCTAATTTTTCAAGTTTAAGACCTTGCTCAACGACATCGTTAAAAGCTAGGTGTAACATATCATAATCTTCAAGTATTGGCTTTGATATCTTTTTGTAGAACTCTTCAAATGGCTTCTTAAGTTCTTTTGCTAACAACTCTAATATTTTCTCAGCCTTCTGTTCCTGTTTTATCTCATCCATCTTCCTTCTTCTCTGGGAATCATTAACCCTTCTGAGAGAAAGATCGATATGTCCTCTTTCCTTGTTGATTCTAAGAATCACACATACAACTTTCTTCCCTTCCTTGACATAATCCCTGATATTCCTTATCCTTCCAGGGCTGACCTCTGATATGTGAATCATACCAGACTTTCTGTCAAACTCATCAATGTCACAGAAGACAGAATGAAATTGCACTTTCGTGACTGTGCAAAGTACAAGTTCTCCTTCATCTGGATAACCATGTCTCTTGAAAAGCATTATTCCAATACCTCAAGTATCCTGGTTTTAACAACAGTCTTTCCACCGCTAGACTCAGTCAACAGTTTTCCACAAACCAAGCATTCAACCTTAGAAGCAGATTTTCCAAATATGATTTGCTCGTTTTTGCACTTAGCACATCTAACCTTTATGAACTTTGAATCAGGATTTCTTTTCATGTCAAATACCCCTTTAAATTTTTGAATTTAGAAGAATTTTGACGTCTTTATAAAGTTAACCAATAGGTTTAAATATGAAAAAATTGAGTTTTAAGTAAAAGTTAATTCTTGCTAATTAGTTTAGTAATACTTTTTTCAACTTTCTTGTAAATCAAGTCATCTATTTCACAAATTTTTTCACAATTTGTTCTTTGCTTGCTGTAAATATCATATTAGTTCTGATATAACTATCAATTTGCAGAGTTCCATTAATTGTTTTGTGTTTCTTTAATTCAATGGTATAATTATCTGGCTTAATATTCTTTGATGTTATTTGACAAAGAAGTATATCATCTTTTATTTCATCAGAAATAAGTAAGCATGGTCGAAGTTTTCTAGAACTTAAACCAGTATAAGGAAAGGGAAATAGAACTATCTCTCCTTTTGCAAATGTTGCCATGCTTTATCCTCTTTCTTTGAAAGCCAATTCTTTGCTAGAACTTTTTCACTTGCTTTAGAAGTGTATATTCCTCCAATGTTTTCATCTTCGAATAATCTCTGTCTAAGAGTTTCTCTAATGAAATCTTGCAAGTTTTCAAAGCCTTTAGCTTCAGTATATTCCTTGGCTGCTTCAAACATTTTATCAGATAATTTCAAGCTTATTTGCATACTCATACATACGAATAAGTATTAATTAGTATTTAAAGCTTTTCATTATTGATTAAAAAATAAAGGAATATAAACTTTCTTCAGATTTTTTCGGAGAATTTACGAGAATTAAGAAAAAAAATCTTATTTATAGAATTAGACGAGTTCAACCTTCTTAGCTCTTATTCCTGAGCTCTGCATATGAGTTTTTCCACAGTCTTTGCAAGTATACCTAAAGTCTGTCTTCTTGCCGAGCTTTTTTCCAACCATTTTTGGCTTTGGAGGCTTGCTGTACTTACCTAAGTTTCCTAGTCCTCTCCATAACCCTCTCTGCCTTGTTCTCTTCTTGGAACCTGCTGAAAGCGGATGAGTTGATCCTTTAGACCTTTTTTTAGCTATGGATACTTTATGCTCTGTGTGCTTGTTACAGTAAGGACAATGCCTCTTGATGGTCTTGGGTTTCTTCAAAAAAATCACCTATATTTTTTTGACAGCTCAGAAAGCTTTTTTGCTTTCTGTTGCTTCATAGTCTTTGAAGAAAAAATAATCGGTTTATAAATATTATGTATCTATCTGTTCGGCCATCTTCTTGTTTATCAGTATATTGGCTATTATCTTTGGAAGCTCTGCTATGTCTCCTTCCTCGAAAGGGCCGTATATCTCTAGTTTCTTACCAACAAATTTAGGAACATGACCTGTGAACTCTACCTTTACTTTTATGTCATACTCGTCTTCAACTGGCTTCTCTTCTTCAGGTTTCTCAGGCTCTGCCTGAGTCTCAGAAATCTCAGTCTCTGACTGAGAGTCAGAATCTTTTGATTCTGTAACTTCTGTTTCTGTTGCTTCCTCTTTAACAAGCTCAATAGGTTTTTCTTCTTCTACTTCTTTTTCTGGTTCTTCTTTCTCCTCAACTGGTGTCTCCTTCAAGTCCTCTTTAGGCATCTTTGGTTCTGGCTTAGGAGTTTCAACAGTTTTCTTTTCTCCGTTGTCAAAGAATAGTATCTTGTTAAGAACATCCTCTCTGTTCTTTCTGAATACTTCCACTAGTTGATTGAAAAAAGCTTTCTCCTCTGGGAGCATAGCAACAGTGTTTGTAAGTGTTGAGTTGACTTTTGATTTGTTAACAGCCAGTTTTATAATCTTACTCTGTCTTCTTTCAAAAAGATCTTTTACTATCTTCTTTATGTTTTGAATCTGCACTCTTGTTTTCTCTGACTCTGATGCTCCGAAGAGCCCTTCTTGTGAGCCTTCCTCTTTCAGAAATGATTGCTTCTGGTCAAGATAATTCAAAACGTCTGCGTAGAAGGTTTCGTCTAGCTCCTGTAATTCCTCTCTATCTTTCTCCCTTCTCAAAAGATCAAACAATGTTTCGTATGTTATCTTTACCTCATTCATAACTTTGAGAGATTAAGAAGTTGTATTTAAATGTTTTTTCACTAAACATTTAAAAAATTACTTTCTTTCTTTCAATCGATGGCAAGGCTTGAGTTGGAGGATTTTGAATTTCGTGATGAAGGTGAAAAAGTTAAGTTTGTTTTCATGAAATATCATCATTTTCTCGTCGACAAATCTGAGTTGAAGAAGATTGGAAAGTTCAAAGTTCACAAGGATTTCATAGAGTTCGATGCTTCTGAGAAAACAGTCACAAACAAGGTAAATAGAATCTTAAGAAAAGGCATGTCAGAGCTCGTAAGTGTTCTTGGAAAACCAACTGTCTATGTCCATAGAGATTCAGGTATTCCATTAGTTGGCACTAATGAGTTCGGCATTGTTGACAGGGATACAAATGTTATAGAAGTAAAGCCTCATACGCTTTGCAATCTTGACTGCATTTATTGTTCTGTGGATGCTGGAAAGTCATCCAAGAAAACCACTGATTTCCTTGTTGAAGAGAAATACTTAATAGATGAGTTCAGGAAAATATCCTCTATGAAGAAGCAACCTGTTGAGGTCTCGATAAACCCTCAGGGAGAGCCTTTAATGTATGCAAGCCTCGTCGACCTAGTAAGGGATTTAAAGGCCTCTGAAAGCGTTAAAATAGCCTCTATAAACACTAATGGTATCTTACTCACAAAAAAGCTTGTTGATGAACTTGCAGAAGCAGGTCTTGACAGGATAAACCTCTCCTTGAACACTATCAACCAGGAAAGTGCTAACAAGCTGGCAGGCTCTAGATACCCTTTGGAGAGAGTTAAGAAGATAATCAAATACTGTGATGGAAATATCGAGGTTCTCATAGCTCCTTTGATAGTTCCAGGGTTTAATGATTCGGAGGTTGAAGATTTGCTAAATTTCTGCCTGAGCCTTAAAACAGCTCCCAGATTTGGATTTCAGAATTTCTTCACTTACAAGCGTGGCAGGAATCCTGTTAAGAGCAAATCAATGGATTGGTTCAAAACATTGTTAAGAAAATATGAGCCGAAGCATAACATAAAACTAGTTTATAGTGCTGAGGATTTCGGGATATTTGAGGATGTGAAAATACAGAAGCCTTTCAAGAAGAATGACACAGTGTCTGCAAAAGTGATTTGTCTAGGAAAGTATCCTAATGAGTTGATAGCTGTCTCTAAAGGCAGATGCATAACTGTCTCTGGAGAAGCTAGAGTAGGAGATTATATCAACATAAGAATTGTTAGGGAAAAGCATAATATCTTCAGAGGAGTTATTATTTGAATAAGCCTATGAAAAAGTCCAGTATGCCTCTAAAGAAACCTTTCTTCTCTTTCTCTTCTTCCTTCTCAGTTATCTCTGGTTCTATCTCAGGAGGCTTCTCTGTTTTGTTCTCTCTCACAGTGATATTCACTTCTTCAATCTTTGTTACAATATCCTCATGGTTCAGATGCGTTTTTAGGCTATAAACCCCTTGCACTGTCTCTAAAGGCACTCTAAGCTTGTAGATGTAGAACTCTTCTTCTGCACCTATGTCCAACGTTAGTGTTTTCTGTGTCAATCCACTAATTACTTCTAATGGTTCTTGGATTTCCTCTTCCAGACTAACGATTGATATTTTCTGTCCTAGATTCTTCACCTTTACATTCACAGTAATCTCTTCTCTTGGGTAAACATCTGTTTTACTCAGTGATTTCTGTATGTCAAAACCTATTGTTACCGGCTTAATCTTTATGCTTGTTTTCTCCTCGTAGTTAAAGAATTGAAAATTAGGAGACCTATAGCTACCTCTGAAAGTAATGTTATAAGTTTCTATTTCATCAACAGGTGCTGCCTTGAATGACTCATCAAACAATCTTTTTTTCTCACCTGGATCTACAACTGCAAAATGGATGTTTTTTGTTTCAAACAATGGACTCATTATCATCCCTGAAATCTCGTAAAATGATACTTCTGCAGGGTTTTCCATGAATGCTGAGATTGTGTATGGTCCTCCCTCAAAAACCTCTGTTTTTGAGATTGTTATCTCAGGAATAAGTTTTGGTATTGTCACATTTACACTGAAGTTTTTATCATGCTCTAGAATCTCATCTCTTATAGTCATCACTGAACTGATTTTTATATTATAAGTTCTTTCAAGTTCGCTCTTCATCTTTATGGTTATTGTTTTTGATTCCTCGGGTTGAAGACTGAAGTCGTGGGTAATGTTTTTTGACTCTGTTAACTCACTAGGTAATTCCACAATCTCAACATCATCGGGGATTGTGAGATTGAAATCAATACTCATTCGGTCATCCCAGTCGTCATTAGTAGCTGTGAATTTATAGGTGAATGTCTCTCCAACACCTACATTTAATTTATCAATTAATGATTGAACTGAGAATGGAGAGTTTATTTTTATCGTAGTAGAAGATAATTCTTCAGTGAATTCTGAGTCTTCATACTCATAGGCTAGTGTGCCATTATCAAGAACTATACTGTCATAGCTTGTAGGCTTTAAAGTATATATGAAAGAAACTGAATCCCCTGTCTGCAACAAACCTCTTGACCATGATATATGGTTATTAACTTCTTGTAAGCTTGAATCCATATATTGTATTATCGCTTTGCCAGGTACAATCTCCTCAAAGACAAGATTCCTAATATCTAGTTCCCCGTTATTGTTTATTGTAACTGTGACTGTTGCTTTTCCATCACGATTTATCTCACTGTCTACAGACCTAGAAACAGTAACGCTTGGTTTCTTTGAGAATATCTGAACCTTTATTGCAGGCTCCCATAAAAGAGTGTTAGGAATAGGTCTACCATAATCATTGTAATCCAACTTTGTACCCATGAAACAGTACTGGTAAAAAGGAGTATCCTCACATGTTCCATTGTAAACATAGAAGACATCAAACTCGTTCTTATGCAACACAAGAACTTCCTCATTATTTGCCAATAAAACATAGTATATATCATCCTCTACCTGAAAAGTGTCAAGAGTGTAAACATATTCATCAAAGAGTTTTTCAAATGCTAGAACATTAATAGAACTAATAATTAATAATAATATTAACAATATAGGTTTCATGTTCATATATAGTTGTTTGACAGATTTATTATTTAAAACTTTCTCTAGAAGCACAAATGTTTTTTAGAAAAAAAGAAAAAAAAAGAAAAAAATTAGTTTTAAGCGACTGGATTCACGCTAATACTTGATAGGCTTGGTACAACAACTTCCACTTCTGAGCCACTTAAGCCCCAGTCAGCATAATCTGCTAGAACTCTTGAAGCTCCTTGTGTGTCCAACGCACTGAATCCAGCAACTAAGATTGCACTGCTGTCTTCGTACCATCTAATCACTGCTTTTCCTTCTTCGAAGCCTTCAGCACAGTTTGCTGGGTTACCCATCAATTCAGCTGCAACAGTGTTTGCACAAGGTCCACCGACTACGATCATTGGTGTTGATCCTAGTGCTGGTGCATCTGTGTCCAAGACACCGATTCCAACGCCTATTGGGTTCACATTGTAGTACGTAGCGTCTGCAACTCCGGCTGCTGAAACAGCTGCTCCAGATCCTGATAGGAAGACACTATAGTCTACATCTTCCATCGGGAACCATAACTCGAGCTCTGTGCTCTCGTCAGCTTCCTGCTTGTAGTGCGTACCGTACTCGCCTACACCGTAGTAGTAGTCACCATCGTCGTCATCGTCTGCTCCGCCATCCCATGAACCTGGTCTAGCGATTGTTATCTCATCATCGGTGCTATCATAGCCTACTGTAATGGTGTAGTCGTCTCCAGCAACTTCGTCGCTATTGACAGCTTTCTCATCCTCTTCCACAACTATTTCTTGTGTTACATTTGCTGTGGTATCAAGTTGGAAGGTTATCTTCGCTCCACTTGCAGTGTACACATAGTTCTCAGATGCTGCTGACAAGTTAACTATATCATCAGCGTCTATTGTTATGGTTACGCCTGTGTCACCAAGTGTGTCTCCACTTCCAACTGTCAAGGTTTGGTCTGAACCAAGATCCTTGAAGCTTGCTTCATCGTCGCTCAAGTCAGATCCTCTGAATTCGAAAACTCTCGAAACAGGTTCTGAGCTGGAGCTGTCTTCCTCTAAGATGAAGATTGTGTCTTTAGCTATGCTGTTCTGGGCATCCAGGTCAAAGTCTTCTCCATCGGTTATGTTCACTCCTGTCAACCATCTGTATGGAGATACAGTATACTCTGTACCATCATGGTTGGTAAAGGTGAACTCCAAGTCCTCGTTGCTTGACTTGAACCTTACATAGTCTCTGGAGTCTGCTGTTAATGCTGGAACCGCTTCTACAAACTTCAATTCAAACCCGAACAATGGGTCTGCAAATGTGTCTCCAAGAGCCAACCAGTCATAGTCCTCTCCAGTGTCAGCATTTTCAAGCTGTCTAGGATCTATCCTAAATCGGATTCTACTAGTTGCGTTTTCAAGTCCAGTCAAGTAGACTTCAACACCTTCTAGCTCTTCATCATCAAGCTCAACATCTTGCCAACTTCCATAAGCTGTTCCAAGATTTAGCTCTCTGCTTCCAATGAACAGACTTGCTGATGCTGTCTCTCCACCAACTGTGGAAATAAACACATCCTGGACATAGACTTTCAAGCCTTCGATGGTCTTTGTGTCACCTTCTGCCATGGACTTGACAACTCCGTTCACAGACACGTGAACTGTTGAATCGTCTGAGTTGGCTCCAACCAAGTTCAAGGTGTAGGTTGTACCGTCAACTTCCACGTCAACAGGGCTGTTCAACACCACTAGCTGTGTCACATCACTACCGAACAAGACAACATCGTCTGATACAGTGCTTATGTCATCAAACGTCCAGACACTTCCGAACATCGTGATTGACTCACTATCATCTAGGTTAAGCACGTTTGCATCATCTCCTGCGTCGAAATCCAGATCAAATGTCATGGTCCAGTTGTTGTTGGTACCTGCATCCAAGTCCAGATACAATACTGGCTCGGAATAGACATCGTTGTCAACCAAACTGTACGCCAGAGTATAGTTTCCGACAGTAATCTCTTGTTCAAAATCATAGTCCTGACCATCATCATCCTCTAGAACTCCATCAGCCAATAGAGCTGGGAAGTCTTGGTTGTCTAATGTGGACTGACTTAGGTAGTCTCCGTAGTTGAAATCTTGGCTACTTCCATCTTCCAACATAACTCCGCCTTCAACAGTTGCTGTGGCCTCTGTTCCTGCGACACTAACTCCGGTTTTTGCTGCTGCTTGCAAACTAGCTGAGATGTCAATTGCTCCTAGGACATCTGACGTAGCTGCACCTGCTCCTACGACTATTTTACCGCTAAACACGCCATCCTGGACGAATGGTGCTGGATAGCTGCCAAGGTCTGCAGTAGCTCCCATAATAGTCGCTCCTATCATGGTCAAGCCGCTTCCAAGCGCCACTATTTTCTTTATCGTTTTTTTCACGTTCATTTAAACACCTCCGTGTTATTTAATCTTGACTATCACCCTGGTACATACAGGGTTTGCGCTAATGACTTCACACGAGTGAAATCATCAATTTAAGCCCCTATACAATACCTTATATAGTCGTTTCTAACGTGTATCCCGATATAGATTTCATTCATTTATAAACTTTTCGATAAATGAAGGTGTGAAGATGTCTTATCTTTCGTTATAGAGGCTGAAACCCCAGAATTCTCTATTTTTGGACGTTCACACTTTGCAGGTAGCAAATGATTTCCACCATAATTCATTTATAAATATTTTCGTTTTTATTTTTAAATAAACTGAAACTTTTTAGCATTTAAAATTTTTTGAAAAAAGTATGATATTTTTTGAAAAAAATATGCGGGGAGTAGGACTTTCGCCAACAACGGTCATTTCCGTTGACACCATAAGCCTCCTTTCAGTCGGCGACGCTATCGCGTCAGGTGTGATCTCCATACTCGTATGCTTGACGAACGAAGTGAGGAAACATACTTCGTTGTCAACGAGCGAAATCGTTGTTTCGAACCCACGTAGGCACTAAGCCAACAGGTCCTAAGCCTGTCCCGTTAAGCCTCCTTTCAGGTTTTTTACCGTGGGGCTAAGCAACGCTAGTTGCGCATGCCGCACAGCTCGATAAACCCTGATAAGGGTTTGGCCACTCCGGCATCCCCGCATAGGACTATCTCTTGGAGAAATATTATGTTTAAAAATTTTGCTATCAGAACGACAGCTCAAATGATCTTGGACCTGTTACCTTCGCTTTCAGTTCCTTTCCTGCTTTTAGCCCAAACTCTTTCAGTTTTTCTGGGAGAGTTATGCCTATGGAATTACCTATCCTGATTATTTTTCTTTTTGATTTCATCATTTCCTGCAGTTTCTTAGCTTCTATGAATGCTTCTGCCTGTTTTCTATTAAAAGTAGTTCGACCACATTTTGGACATACTTCTGCTTTTGTCGTAATTCCTTGTAACTTAATCTCTTTTTCTTCAAAATATGTACCACAATCACATTTTATTTTCCCTTTTTTATCCATGCTGTTCTAACCTCCACATCGTTTTTATATATGCGAATAATAACAATATATGTTAAGTTTAGTTTTCCAAAGTATCTTTCCAAGCAAAGCTTTCTTCTTTTTGATTTTTTATAATTTATCTTGCCACTTTTGACAGTGGTTTCTATCATATCTAAATCAAGGTTTCTATAATTTTTCCTTGAAAATAGGTGAGTGTGAAAAGTTATTGGTTTATTTTTATAACTCTTGTTATAACTATAATTATAACTACTATTTAAACTTTTCGAAACCCGTGATTTTTCGAAGCTCAAAAATGCAAAGCATTTTTGTTGTTTTGATTTCTTAGGCATTAATTTATTCTCGAGAAAAAGGTTTTATATGTTTTATCTAGAATCTCTCGAAAGATTTACGACAATGGAAAAAAGAACAGTATCTTTAATGCACAAGCAAAAAAACAAAACTGTACGTCCACAAAATTAGACAAGATTTATAAAACTTACCCCCACACCTACTAAGACATGACATATACTGAGATAAAAACAAGGAACAACATAAAGTACTTTTACCGTTGTCGAAGCAAAAGAGTTGGAGAGAAATACAAAAAAGAGAGAGTCTATTTAGGAAAAAATCTATCGTCAAAGAAGCTAAAGGAATTAGAGAAAAAAGCTGATGAAAAGTTTGGAGACCATAAAAACATAAAGTGGCCATACAATGACAAGTCATTTTTCTATTATGCTTCAACTATAACGCCTCATCTGAATATTGGAGTCATACAAGGGCTTTCAAAATTAAAAAAGAAATATCCCGAATACACTCTCGACTGGTTCTTCACATACTATTCCAATGAGGGCGACGAAAGCGGTTGGATTGAATCTCAGGATGACCAAGAAAAGAAAGCTTCAATACTCCTCAAAAATACCCGCATTTTGAAAGAAATCATGAAACAATGGAAGGACTGGCTGAGAAAGTATTACAGAATTGTAAAAAGACTTGAAGAAAATGGCATCAGAAATCTGAAAAAAGATTACTCCAACTTTACAAAAAATTACATCGAGGAGTATGGAAAAGCACTGATTATAGAGTCCTTCTACATGGGGCACGAGAGAATAATCAACAGGCTAATCGAAAAATACCCTAATAAGAAACAAGAAAGTCACCTTCGGTGACGAATTTTAAGAGTTGACCCTAATCCAATCTACT
>JACNFY010000013.1 GCA_014384375.1 Nanobdellati archaeon | reverse complement strand
CAAAGCAAGAATTTGGCTAAAGCCAAATGAGTATTGCTAATAAGTTGACAATGTCCTAATTTCCGCCTGGGAAGCAATTCTCGTAGTAATCGCACTGTCCTGTGCTCCATTTGCATAACGGACCTGTTTTTATTGGATAATCTTCTATGTTTTCTGTTGTTGTTTTAGTGTGTATCAAAGTTACTTCTCTCTTTGCTTCTGTTATCAAGTAGTCATCCACTGGCATCATAAGCTCAGAATGATTCAGGAAATCTATGCCTACAACATCGGGCTTTTTTCCTTTGACTTCTTCATACATCAGGGCATAAATGCCAAGTTGCAATCTGTACTCAGGGGTCATGTCGCCTTTACGGCCTGTTTTGTAATCTATTATCATGATATTGTCGTTCATTTCATACACAGCATCTATGAATCCATGCACATCATATTTCTTTGAGACGAATTCTTCCTCTCTAATTGGTGTTAAGTGTTTGAATGCTTTTGAGAACGTGCTTCCATTCTCTAACTGGTTTCTTAATTTCTTCCTAAAACGATTAAACCAGTTCTGTAGCATTTTATTGCTCTCATCGTAATAGGATTTTAGTTTCCTCTCATCCATCTCCAACTCTAGCAATTTAGAGTAGTTCTCTGTCCAGGTCTTGTCTAACAACCAGAACAAGTGCACTCTTAAGCCATCCTCTGAGTCAATCTTTTTCTCAATGTCAAAGAAGTTCTCCAGCACTCTATGAACTATCTTTCCTCTTATCAGATATATACTGGGCAAAGACGGCAGTTCCTCTATATATCTATAATAATACCTTCTAGGGCACTGCTTATACGTGTTGATGCTGCTAGGGCTCTCTACTCTGCTCATTTTTTCTATAACTTGTCAAGTAGAATGTGGAACTCTTTTCCTTTTATCTTCTCCTTTGAAGAAAAAGTGAAGTGCTCATTCGTCTCATGAGTTATGTCAATTGTCTTTGCTCCTACTTTTGTCTTTATCTCCTTTGAATACTTCTCAAGCCATTTCTCCTTTGTCTCTATGACTAGTTCTATCAAGTCTTGCTTGTTAAGATTTGCTCTCCTCCTTAGGTTCTGAGTTCTTCTCATCATTTCCCTGACAAATCCTTCCTCTTCAAGCTGCTTAGTCACTCTCGTGTCTAGGAATACTGCTGTGTGTGCGAACTCTGCCATCTTATAGTGAGGAGCCACTGTCTTCTTTACCTCAAGCTCGTTCTTTGTTACCTCGAACACTCCAAGCTTAACCTTATTGATGTTTTTAACAATCTTTGCAGTGTTCTTCTTTATCAACTCAGCAACCTTTGCTGTTTTATCACCGAATTTCTTTCCAAGAGCTGAGTAGTTTGGTTTTATCTTATATTCTATTTTTACTTTCTTGAATGTTATCTTCTTGACATTGACCTGTGATTTTATCAGTTTCTCTAACTTTTTCATGGCTTCCTTGACATTCTTGTTCTCAGTGTCTATAATTAGTTCTTGCAATGGCCACCTAACACCTATACCTGCCTGGTCTCTGCATGACAAGGCTGCGCCTATCACTTTTTCAGATAACTCAAAGGTTTTCTCAAGGCTCTTATTTATCAATTTTTCATCATGTTTTGGCCAAGAGAATAAATGAATGCTGTCCTCCTTCAGTCCAAACTCTTTCTTCAGATTCTGGTATATCTTCTCTGTTATGAAAGGGGAAGTGGGAGCAAAAAGTATCAAACCTTTCAGGTAAACCTCGAATATGCAGTCTAGTATGTTCCTCCTATCTTGCTTGGCTCCACTGGCAGAGCGCTCCCTGACAAATTGTATGTAATTCCTTGACAATTCTAATAATAGCTCCTCAGGTGTAATTGGAGTTTCATTTATGTAGTATTTGTCAAACTGCTCAGTTGTCCTCTTTATTGTGCTGTGAAGCTTTGATAATATATATTTGTCTTCAAGATTTAACCTTTTGTAATTAGGTTTATTAGACTTTATTCCATACACCTTTGCCATATCGATTATTAGATTCTGAATGTTCCAGAACACAAACAAGTTTCTATGCTTCACTTCTGTGTCATCGAAGTTATAGTTCATATCCAGACCTGCTTTTGCTGCAGATATTGTGTAATATCTGAGTGTGTCTGCTCCGTACTTGTCAAGCACTTCATATGGTGATATCACATTTCCAAGGCTCTTGCTCATCTTCTTTCCTTGAGCATCCTGAATAAAGCCATGCATATAGACTGATTTGAACGAATGTTTTCCCATTGCTATCATGCTCGCAACTAATAGCAAGTTGAACCATCCTCTTATCTGATCTTTTCCTTCAAGTATGAAATCTGCAGGATAGAGTTTTTTAAACAAGGTTTTCTTTGCTGGGAAGTCAACGCAGCTCCAAGAAGTTGTTCCTGCATCTATCCAAACGTCTAGCACATCAGGTATCCTCTTCATCTCTCCGCTGCATTTACACTTCCACTTAAGCTTGTCAATCCAAGGAATATGAAGATCTTCTGGTTCTTTGCCTGATTTTTTCTTTAGCTCAGCTACTGAGTCCACAACCTCATAGTTATCGCATTTACCACACTGCCATATTGGTACAGGAGTACCCCAGTACATCTGCCTTGTTATGCCGTTATCTCTTAAATTTTCTAGCCAAGAAGAAAAAGCATTGAATGCTGCTTCAGGCACCCAGTAAGTCTTCTTATGAAGCTTTAGCATTTTCTTTTTCAAATCCTCAACTTTGAAGAACCATTGCTTTGTAGTCCTGTAAATAACTGGGTTCTTGCATCTCCAGCAGTGAGCATAGTCATGTTCCACCTTTGTAACCGCAAGTATGCAGCCTTTTTCTTTCAACACTTTTATGAACTTGTCATCCTCAACCCTTGCTTTCCAACCAGCGAATTTACCCATCTCTTTAGGGAAATCTCCTTTCATAGTCAGGTTGTTGAATGGTGGTATGTTCTCTCTTCTTCCAACCTCGTAGTCCTCTGGTCCGCATCCAGGAGCACAATGAACAAGGCCAGTACCTGCACTTACATCTACGTATTCTTTTGAGAGCACAACGCTGTGGACTTTCGGATGCTTTTTCTTTAGCTTGTCATATATTGGTAACTCCTTGTGTAATGGGTGCTCGTACTTCATGCCTTTGAGTTTTTCACCCTTGAAGGTTTCCAGAATCTTGAATTTTTTCCCACAAACACCGCTTATGAATACATTTGCTAATAGCTTGGTCACTATCCATACCTCTCTGTCAACCTTTGCTCTTACATACTCGAGCTCGGGGTTGACCATTATTGCCAGGTTGAACGGGATTGTCCATGGAGTGGTTGTCCATATTACTAGGTATTCATTCTTTTTTCCCTTGACATTTAGTTTCATGAATATAGAGTCATCCTTAACCAGTTCATACTCCAGCTCGTGTTTTGAGAGTGATGTTGTGCAATCATAGCACCAGTGCATTGCTTTCTCTCCTTTATACAATCTCCTGTGCTTCTCTGCCTGCTTTACAAGCCACCATTCTCCCTCTATAAATTCCTTTGTTAGTGGATAATATGCGTTCTTGAAATCCATCCACACACCCATTCCTTCAAAGTCTTTGGTCATTAAGTGCATGTTTTTTACCGCGAATTCCTTGCACTGCTTCACGAACTTAGAAACGCCGTACTTCTTAATGTCTTCCAAGTGTTTCAAGCCGAGTTTTGCTCTCACTTTTAGTGATATTGGGAATCCGTGCATGTCATAGCCTGCTCTGTCCCACACGTCAAAGCCAGCCATTCTTTTGTATCTCAGAATGATATCCTTTAGAGCCTTGTTCCATGCAGTTCCCATATGGACTCTGCCAGAAGTGTATGGAGGTCCGTCCAGGAAGTAGAATGGTTTCTTTCCTTTGTTCTTCTTCACTGCTTTCTCGTATATCTTGTTCTTCTTCCAAAACTTACCTATCTCTTTTTCAACAATCCTGAAATCGTATGCTTGTTTCATCTCTTCACCTTTGAACATTATTTGTTTATATTTATTTCTATCCTTAATCATTCATTACTAGCCAATAAGCTAGTCTTCTAACTGATAATAATGATAGAAATGTTGGCAATGATGGTCTGCCTCATAGAAAAATTAAAAATAAATCTTTGTATATAAATTTTATTATTAGTATGAGTTTGTCCCAAGTCTTTCTTTTTTTGAAGAAAAATATAAATACTCCCTCAACG
>JACNFY010000026.1:12709-23898 GCA_014384375.1 Nanobdellati archaeon | reverse complement strand
ACGCCTTTATTTAGTTTTTTTAAACTAAAATATTAGGCGTTATTGAATATAATTCCTGTTAAACTCTCCCGTTAGGGATTGAATTTTAGTGCAACGTTCCGTAGCCGAAGGCGGAGGAAAAATTCAAAGTAAATTTGAAGTCCGTTCTATCTAATGAGTGAAACGATACATTAAGAACAAGAATCAAAGAGCAGTTTTCCGTTCAAAGCCAAAGGCTCTTAAAGAAAGTTTATCTAAAGGCGTTTTGAGGAACATTTAAATACTAATTTAGTTATTGGAATAATATGAAAGCAATCAATACAGGTATGGGTGTTGCTGCCTTGAAAGCTATAGGGATGTTATATCCGAAGGAAAAGCGACTTTTTGAAGATCCCTTTGCTGAAAAATTATTGTCATCTTTTTACAAATTTATTGTAATTCTCATGCGTTCACCTAAAATATTTGATTACCTTATGAAATTTAGAGAAAAAAGTACTCCTGGGGTGGTGGGTTGGCTGTTTTGCCGTTTTCGCTATATAGATGATGTATTAAAAGATAGTATTGCAAAAAAGGGTCTTGAATCAGTTGTCAACCTGGGTGTTGGATATGATTGCCGTGCGTATTATATCCCCGGCATAGAACGTGTAAGATACTTTGAGGTGGATCATCCATCAGTAATAGAAAAGAAAAAAGCAAAAATGAAAAAAATATTAGGAAAGCTTCCAGATCATGTTGTTTATGTTCCTGTTGATTTTGAGAAGCAAAGTCTTGATACTGAATTAAAAAAAGCAGGATACGATTTAACCTCTAAGACTCTTTTTATTTCAGAAGGAGTTACCCAATATATTTCAAAAGAAGCTAATGATAATACTATGAAATATGTAGCGCAGGCTGCTCCTGGTAGTAATATTGTCTTTACCTACATTCTAAAGAGTTTTATTGAGGGAAAAAATATCCATAAAGATATAAAAACCATGTATAAATTGGTGGTTAAAAGATATAAGCTCTGGATTTATGGCCTGGACCCGAAAGATATAAGTGATTATCTTTCAAAATATAATCTCTCTCTTGTTGAAGACATTGGATCAAGAGAGATGAAAGAACGATATATGAAAAAGGTAAACCTCGGTTTAAAAATATTTGAAATTGAGCGAATAGCTCTGGCTAAAGTTATTAAATAACTATATAGAGATTAAAATAAGGAAATGATTTAATTCTCAAAGCGCCCATTTAATTGCAATTAGGAAAACTGCCCTCTTCTGTTTTTAGGACTTCAAAT
This sequence comes from Nanobdellati archaeon, assembly GCA_014384375.1. Taxonomy (GTDB): domain Archaea; phylum Nanobdellota; class Nanobdellia; order Woesearchaeales. Next base: position 22,640 of record JACNFY010000026.1, on the reverse strand, counting down.
TTATTGAGTTTAATGTCGGTTATATTCTTTTTTTACTTTTGTAAAAAAATTCGAACGTTAGTGAGAAAGTCACGCCAATAAAAATTTTCTAAATTTTTAAACAATAGTGATTGGCGTTATTGAATATAACAACATATATACGCATTTCTTTAAATTCTTTGGTTTTATGGGCTTGAGGTGGTTGAATTCTCTTTTTTGTTTTTGAAAAAATGGTGTAACTAAGGAGTGGAATGTGGAATCTTCGTTTTTATCGTAGAATTTCCGATTTATTTTTGTAAAATTTTATTAACCATTTTTTTATATTTTTATTTTATGGATATTCTTGAGGCTATGAAGAAGGAGATGTTCAGAAGGAAGCTTAGTCATTGCACTATTATCACTTATCTGTTCTATGTCAGGAAGTTCTTGTTATTCTGTCCTAAGGATCCGAGAAGGTTTTCAAAGAAGGATTGCAGGTTATTTCTTGAAAGGTTTATGGATAAGGGTGTTTCCGGAAGTTCGATTAATGTTGCTCTTAATTCTCTTCGTTTCATGATGGAAGAAGTGCTAAGAAAAAGCATGAGATTAAACATAAAATATTCAAAAACTCCTAAAAGCCTTCCAACTTGTTTAACTAAGAGTGAAATGCTACGATTAATTAATACTATCTCCAATGAAAAGCATCGATTGATAGTTTCTCTTTTGTATGGGTCTGGTTTAAGGGTTAGTGAAGTTGTTAAATTAAAGAAAAAAGATATTCATTTAGAGGAAAAAATTGGTTGGGTTAGACTTGGCAAAGGAAACAAGGACAGGCCTTTTATTATTCCCGTTTGTTTGGTGAATGACCTTAAGGACAGAATTGAGAACGCTTCATCTTATCTTTTCAAAGGACGAAAAACAAGCCATTTATCAACTAGAACCGTGCAAGTAATTGTTAAAAGAGCTGCAGAAAAAGCAGATATTGCAAAAAATGTTCATCCACACACTTTCAGACATTCATTTTCAACTCATTTATTAGAAATGGGTAATGATGTGACTGTTGTGCAAGCATTGCTTGGTCATAATGAAGCGAGAACTACTTTGACTTATTTGCATATGGTAAATCCAAAGTTAATTTCTGTTAAAAGTCCTCTTGATTAGTACAAGTGTATCTCCAAAACATCCCCTCTTTCAATGTATGGTTCAGAGAATAATTTGTGTGTTCAATCTTGCAGTTTTCTTTTGATCTCTTCACATAGTGTTTTTATGTACAGGTTTATTTGTAAATCTATTTCTTTAAAATCTTCTCTTGAGACTGGTATTCCGTAGTAATTTATGCCGTTCCTTTTTGTCCTGATTTTTTCGAAGAAGTTCCAGTCTAATTCCAACTCGGGATGTTTTACGCATAAATATGCAAATAGGCATTGATGATTATTGACTTTAATCTGATCAAATCTAAGAATCGCCTCAACTAGAAGGTGAATTATGTTATAATACATATTGTACAACGCGTTATATCCTTTGTTTTTCTTTTTAATCTCGTTTGCAAAGCTAAAGTCGTCCTTTGCTATTTCAAGTGTTGATTCAATCTTTTCAATATCAATTCTGTCTCTTGGAGTGATATTTCCATTGATTATACATTTATCATATGCTTGTTCTTTATTGAGATATTTATGCATTAAATGACACCTTAATAAAATCCAGTTCTCCTTTGATTATATCTCCGCGAATTATGTTTTTTATTAATCTTGTGCCTATTTTTTCGAAATCTTTTCGGTTTTTGGCTGTGAACAATTGAATCTCCTTACCTAATTTCGATTCGTACTTGCCTTGCTCAAACCCTTCAGTTTCTCCATAAATGAATAAATCTATATCGCTTTCTTCATACCAGTCCCCTGTGCTGAAACTTCCGAAGAGTATTATTGTTTTTGCTCCTCTTAAAGATCTTAAATGGTTCAGAAATCTTGACTTATGAAGCATGTTCATCCCATATATTTTCTTTGTGTTTATGTATTCTGGACTTCGATAGTTTCCAATGTAGTATGGCATCTTGCCTTTTTTTTTGGTCTTTAATATGAGCTTTTCTTTTTGGAATTTTTTTAACCATTTGCTAATTTTACTGTCTGAAATAGGTATTTTTTCTTTTATCTTTGAGAAATGCCATTGCTTTGAGGGCTGGTTAAAAAATAGTTTTAGGATATCTTCTTCTTTACTCTTACGTGCCATTTTGCTATCTTTGAAGGGAAGTAAATATTTAAATGTTTCGTTTAGAACAAGTGTATCTCTAAAACATCCCCATCTTTTAGGGTGTGGTTCAACATGAACTTCTGGTCTGGGAACTTTGCACTGGGTCCTGTGACACGAGAGAACTTGAATAATCGAACAAAGTCCTTGTGCAATTTCTCGCACACATTCTTGATAGTCGCTCCTTTCTGGATGATTAATGGCTCCTCTAAGTCTGCTTCCTTGCCAGGCTCCTTCATATAGACGCTCATAAGGTTGAGTTTTTTGAAGATAAGCTCTTTCAACTTTTTCAAACCTTTGCCTTTTTTTGCAGAGACTGCTATATCTGCTTTTGTTTTCTTTATAATCTTTTTCAACTTCTCATGAGAGAGCATGTCACTCTTTGTTATCACACCCAATGCAGGGACATACTTCTTGTTGTCTTCAATGCAGTCTATCAATTTATCTATGTTTATTTTTTCTCTGATAACTATCTCTGCATTGCTTATCCTGAACTCTTTCAGGATGTCCTTTATAGTGTTATTATCAAGTCCAAGCTTCACTGTTGATGCAACTTTTATTCCATCCTTTGCAGTCTTCTTAATCTTTACATCAGGTTTCTTCTGGTTCAGGCGTATTTGAGCATCATAGACTTCTTTCGTTAAGACAGGGAGAGCTTCTGGTTGATTTGCATCTATCAATACAAGTACGAGGTCTGCGTTTCTCATCACAGAAAGAACCTCTCTACCTCTGCCTTTTCCAGAAGCAGCGCCTCTCATCACTCCTGGAACATCGAGAAGCTGTATCTTTGCATACTTGTAGTTCAGCAAGCCAGGAATAACTTTCAGAGTTGTGAAGTCATAAGTTCCTATTTCTGACTCTTGGTTTGTTAATGCGTTCAGCAAGGTACTCTTTCCAACAGATGGAAATCCTAATAAGAGAACTGTGCCGTCACCGGTCTTCCTAACAGCGTAACCATCTTTTGGACCCGTGCCCTTTCCTCTTGCCTCTTGTTTTTCTCTCAAGCGTGCGAGTTGAGCCTTGTACAGTCCAATAGCGTGCTGGGTTCTCTTATTGTACTTTGTTTTTCTTATAAGCTCTTCCAATTCCTTAATCTTTTCTTTGTAAGCAGGCATGTCATCCTTGAAAAATACGTTGTTTATAAATTTTAATGAAAATCATAAAAATTAAGAATTTTGGAATCACAAAAAACTTTGCTTTTATGAAAAAGATTTATATATAATTCATTATTCTAAAGTGGTAAGGGAGATAACTATGAAAATAAAAGGTGCTCTTATATATTTGTGGTTGGCATTATTCCTAGCTCCCTCATTGAAAGCACAGATAGCTCCAAAGAATGCTCCGCGTAAGACAGTTGCAGAGAGTCTTTTTCGTTCCAGTCAACAGTTCTGGAGATACAGTCATAAAAATTTCCAGTTAGGATTTGAGTATGAGAAAGGACCTGATGTTAATGTCCCTGATACATCAATAGCTTACAACAGATTCATTCTTCAAGGAGATCATTTTGTATTTTCAGATGTTTCTCTGGCTTTAATTTACCATGTTAATGCTAAGGACAAGAGGGAGTTTGTAGAGGATTATCTTTCAGACATTAAGAGCGCTGTGAATGCCAAAGGGGATGGAGGATTTGGCTTAAGACTTGGTGATTATAATAATAACTTTATTAGGTTAGAAACTTATGGAGAGAGATTTGGAACGTTAAACAATCTAATTGGAGTTGACCTCACTTCGAGCGTGTTAGAAAACACAGTTAATGCTTTCTGGAATAAAAAACGAGATGACAACACCACAACAACAGAAACCATGACTTCAACTCCTCTCTTTGATGTAAGAACAAGAACTAAAACTGATAATAGTATTGATAGTAAGGATTATGGTTTTTCATCATGGGTTGTTGTTCCATCAAATATTGATCTCAAACTAGGAATTTTTTACGAGGACGCTGAGAGAACAACTCTCACTGCCCAGACAGTTGAGGTGTGGATGAACGGTGAATACAGAGTCATTCCAATAGAAGGGGTGAAGAATGTCGAAGAATCTACAACATTCGGAGTTAGTAGCAAGTTAATGGGTCCGTATCCTGATAGACGGGCAACTCTTGATTTGTCAACTTTTCTCTTCCAGAACAGCAGCACTGTTTTTGAGCGAGACACAGTAGTTGTTTCAGACTCCTCATACACAGATGTTTTCAGCGAGACATCAACTAATACTTACAAAGATCTGCTTTTTGGAACTGGTGTTAGTTATAACGATGCTGGTGGAAAAATATTTCTTAACTATGATATAAAGGATAAAGATGTTTCTTCAAATGCAATGCTCTACATGGTCAGACATTTAGATGATTTGTTTGTTTCAGGTTTCTTAAAATATTTTGCAGAGACCGAGATAGTTCTTGGTTCAATGCATTTAACTCTGAAGCCAAACAAGACTTTTTTTGACCTGATTATTGATGATGAGTATTACTCCTTTGCAGAGAGAGTTATGAATCAGTATCGTTTTGTTGAGCCAATCAGAAGGCTTGATAGACAAAGTTTCGAGGATGAACGTAGAAAGATTTTTGCTCATATGAATGAGAACACTGTTGACTTTTCATTAACTTATGGTATGGGAGTATCCGCATCTGAGGGTAGTGTTTCATTGTCTTTTAATGTAGGAAATTTTATGGGATCAATTTCACGTGAAGGGTTTGATGATGGATTAATAGAAGCTTCTTCCACTATTGGGGATGTAGCTGTTAAATATGGTCCAGGATATATTTCTCTTGGGACAAGGAAGGACGAAAAAGCAATAGGTGAGGATAAGACAACTACAAGAACCATAACAGTTGAGGGAGGTTTATACTTTTAGTTGCTACTTGTCAATAAATATTATGAAAACTTTTATATAAGTAATAGTATTTTTGGAATCGAAGAGTTTAAGGGTGTTATTTCATGAGATCAGATTTAGTGAGAATAATATCAAATAGTTGGTTTGGTAGAACTTTGAAGATTATTGGTTTTTCTACGGTTTCTTTAATATTTTCCTCAAGACTAAATGCGCAAACTCCACCTTCTGAATATTGGGGTCTTGTCAATAATGGGGACATTGCTGATAGCACTCTTGTAGAAACATGGATTGATATCAATGGAAATGGTCAACTCAATACATCAGGAGCTAACACTCCAACTGGAAGTGAGATATTTGATGTTTCATATACAATCCAAGGATATTATAATACTTTAGTAAATGCTGATGTAGATACTACTGATGTAGTGGAAGGTGGTTCTCCAGTAGACTCTATGACTGTGAGGATCGGAGGATATGATGCTACGCCAAAACTTGAGTGGATAGCTGGCTCAAATACTCGTCAAGACCTCTCTGTGGAAACAGTTTCTATCTGGCCATGGACTGATTCATCGATGCCAATAACTTACACTCTATCTCAGAACTATCCAAACCCATTTAACTCATCTACCACAATAGATTTTTCTGTTCCTTACAACTCGTATATCAACTTATCAATATTTAATGTTAGAGGGAGAATAGTTGAGACTCTTGTTGATAAAAAGATTGGAAGAGGTAATTATGTGTTGTTGTGGACCCCAAAGAAGAATCTTCCAACAGGACCTTATTTTTATAGAATCGAAGTGGATGGAAGAGCAATAACCAAAAGGATGACTTTACTAAAATGAAGAAACTAATTTTGTTGTTATTATTATTGAACGCTCCTTTTGTATTAGCTGTAAATGTACATTTCACTGTAACTGACGCAGAAACTTCAGATCCTGTTGAAAGTGCAGTGATTGTTCTTAATGGAATAACAGATCCTAACTTTAGTGAGACAGAAATTACTGATTCTAATGGTGAGGCGACTTTTTCAGGAGTTCCTGATTCTTCTCTGTATTCATATGTTGTTGTACATCCAGAATATGAATCTTTTGATGGAGTAATATTTGTTGATGGTGACGAGGATATCAGTGTTTCCTTGACTCCTTTAGGTGAGTTTACTTGGCACGACTTATTTTTGTCTGATGGCAGTATTGAGATTAGCTGGCATGCAACTGATAATGATACTATATATTACGGTGGAGAAAGGATGAATCACATCACAACAACTACAAATGTAAAAACTTCTGGTTATATCGTGTTTGATCAAACCACTAGTGTCTCAAGAAACACTTATTATTCAAACGGAACACCTACTGACTGGAATAGCGCTCACACTCCTTCGCCAGATGAGAGGATAGATTTGAAACCAAATGGAGGTTGGATTAGAACCACTTTTATCGGTGATCAGGCAGAGGTGTGTATAGGGAAAGCAATAATCTACATGGAGGGAATAACACTTGACTTGTCAGGAGATGAGTTTATTTGCCAGACACAAACGAGGAATGAGAACCTTATACCTTATTACTTGAATGGAAGTTTCTATATTAATACTACTTCTGTCTACAAGGTTGATTCAACACACTACACTATATCTGGACTTACTCAAAATTTCACAATCCTTAATGATCTTAACGGGCAGAATCATCCTCCTGCGTTAAATGATGTTAAGAACAAAATAGGTATTGAAGAAGAAGTTATAACCTTGGATCCAATCGCTATCGACCCTGATAATGATCCATTAACAGTTTCTGTTAATGATTCAAGATTTGTTTTTGTCGAACAGCAAGGAAACAGCTTTCTCTTTGATTGGCAAACCGGAGAAGGAGATACAGGTATTTATTCTGTTGAAGTCACTGTGAGTGATGGAGAGTTTGAGGTCAGTGGAGCAGGAAATGTCACTGTTCTAAATGTTTTTGACTTGTCATTAAAGGAAGGTTTGAATCTTGTCTCTTTCCCTTTTGCACACATTGTTGGAGATATAGATGAAAATCCTGTATTTAACGATTCTATAATCTTACAGACAGAATCAATAGAAAGCAATCTTGCATCTGTTTTTTATTATGAGGAGGGAGAGTGGTATAGCTATAATCCTGACAAGCCGCCCTTCCTTAACACTTTACACACTCTAAACGAGAGTCAAGGGGCTTGGTTTAATATAGATTCAGTAGATACTTTGACATTAACAGGTTTATCTAGGTATCCTGTGAGCTTTAACATGCATATAGGATTGAACTTGATAGGTTACCCAGCAACAGAGATTAGAGATCCTTCTGTGGTTATGAACGGTGTTTACGGCACTTATGAAAACCTGCTCACTTATAATGCTTCGAATGGTGAGTGGCTGAGTTACAATCCTGACAAGCCGCCCTTCCTTAACTCGTTGCATGAAATGCTTCCAGGACAAGGTTTCTGGGTTTATGCAACACAGGATTCAACTTGGGAGTTCAACGGAACAAGTTTTAATATTATATGAAAATGGAAAATATAAAACGAACAAGCATTATAATGTTTATACTATTAGTACTAATGCCTGTTGTGTCTGCGCAGCTTCCACCTTCTGAGTATTGGGGAACAGTGAATAACGGCACTGTAAGTGATGGATTAGAAGTGTTGGCTTGGATTGATTTGAATAATAACAGTTTGTTAGATATGACAGGCGTAAATACAACTGATGGAGATGAGATATTTGATAATTCAACAACAATCGGAGGGTTTTACAACATAGTTGTTCCTGCTGACGACCCAGCAACTACAAATATTACAGAGGGGGGCTCTGCAGGTGATTTGATAATAGTTAGAGTTACTGGTGTAGACGCAACACCTGTGTTGAACTGGGTTTCAGGATCAAGTGATAGAGTAAATATATATGTCAATCTGAATCCTCCTGTGATAAACACTTTCTTTCCAGTTAGTGATCCTATAATAAATGAGACAGATTCCCAATTTTTCAGAGTCAATGTCTCTGACCCTGACGGCGATAATGTTTCATACTTCTGGTACTTAGATGGTTCACTGGCATCAAGTGTTGAGAGCTATACATATTTATCTGATTATGATTCAGCCGGTAACTATAATGTGACTGTAGTTGTTAGTGATGAAACTTATCAAGTAAACCATTACTGGAACCTCACAGTATTAGATATTGATAGACCTCCTGTTATTGATAGTGTGCCTGTAGTTTCTGCTGTTGAGGATTTGTTGTATGTTTATGATGTTAATGCTTCTGATCCTGATGGTGACGAGTTATCTTTTAATTTGTTGGTGTCTCCTGTTGGTATGGTTGTTAATGTTTCTTCTGGTTTGATTACTTGGTTGCCTGGTAATGGTGATGTGGGTGATCATGATATAACAGTTATGGTTTCTGATGGATTGCTCAATGACACTCAAAGTTTTATATTAACAGTCAGCAATGTAAATGATCCCCCCATCCTTAATCCTATTGGCGACAAGTCAGTTTATGAAAATGAGACTTTAGAATTCTTTGTCAATGCTTCTGATCCTGATGGTGACAACTTGACTTTTTATGCTAACAATCTCCCTTCAGGAGCTACTTTCCTTAATCAAATATTTAGTTGGATTCCTGGTTTTAATCAATCAGGGGCTTATAGTGTTGAATTCGTGGTTAATGATTCTGAGTTCACAGATTCAGAGACAGTAAATATAACAGTCTATGAATTTAACAGAGCTCCTGTAATCCAGGATTACTACCCTGCTCTTGTTGTCTCTTTCTATGAGAACTCAACTGCTTACTTCAATGTAACTGCTTCTGATCCTGATGGTGATTCTCTGAGTTACATTTGGTATCTTGATGAAGAAATCCTTCTTAATCAATCGCAGTCTTTCATTTATTGGTATTGGAATTTCTCTGATGCAGGAGAGCACAATATATCTGTTACTATTAGTGATGATGGAGGTAGAAGTGCTAGTGTTAGTTGGGATGTTACGGTTCTAAGTGTTAATATGCCTCCTGTTATTGATAGTGTGCCTGTAGTTTCTGCTGTTGAGGATTTGTTGTATGTTTATGATGTTAATGCTTCTGATCCTGATGGTGACGAGTTATCTTTTAATTTGTTGGTGTCTCCTGTTGGTATGGTTGTTAATGTTTCTTCTGGTTTGATTACTTGGTTGCCTGGTAATGGTGATGTGGGTGATCATGATATAACAGTTATGGTTTCTGATGGATTGCTCAATGACACTCAAAGTTTTATATTAACAGTCAGCAATGTAAATGATGTTCCAGAGATTGTGTCTTTTTATCCGCTTGACTTTAATGTTTCTCTTTTGGTGAATGATTCTCAGTATTTTAATGTCTCTGCTGTGGATGTTGATGGTGATGATTTGAGTTATTATTGGTTTTTGGATGATTCTCTTGTTTCTTCATCTCAGGAGTATACTTTCTATGCTTCTAATGGAGGAGCTTTTGATTTGGTGGTTGTGGTTAGTGATTCTGTATTGAATGTCTCTCATTCTTGGTTGATAGATGTTGTTGGTATTGTTGAGTTTGGAAATTTCTCTGGTAGCACTACTGATTTTGATAATCTGAGTGATCCTGAGCATGTTTACAATGTAACTTTTGAGAATGATTTTGGAGGTATATATTTTGGCGAGCAAGAATTAAATCTTTCTAGATTAGCTCAGGACCTTTCAGTTATATCCCAGGCTGTTATAGTGTCATATAATTTTGTTGGTGTTGATACTGCTGTTATTCCTGATCTTGCTGGTTATAGCGCAAGTCTAACTATGAGTGGCGTGCCTGAGAATTTCATTATTTATTATTCTGATGTTTTTTCTAGAGATCCTAATAGTGTTTCTAGGCCTTGTCCTAGTGATAGGTGTTTTGGTGTTAATTACAACGCTCAAA
>JACNFY010000026.1:0-12330 GCA_014384375.1 Nanobdellati archaeon | reverse complement strand
AGCCAGGTGAATATTATATCCGTGTGAGCGCTTTCGGAAATAATGATAGAAGAGCCAAATACGTGCCAATCTATGTCTATTAAACCTAATGTTATGATTGAAAATAAATAATTAATAACATTTATATATAATATTGTTATTCCGAGTTGTATAAGAGGGATATGTATGGATTTGTTTAAATTAAGCAGAGAATATATTATACTATATACTATCTTGCTAATAATTACTGCTTCTTTTGCTTCTGCAAATTTAGAGGTTGTTGCTTTCACCAAATCAGGTCTAGACTCTCAGATCTCAAATACAGGCATAATCGGAAACACATACACTTTTTATTTGAATGTTAAGAACAATGGTAATTCAACCTTCAACTTCACAACCTCAGGTGTAAATCTAACATCGAATGATACCAATGATACCTTGTCTCTTATAAGTGTCTCTATAAATGGAACAAACTGTGTAAACTGCTCTTTAACAGTGAATGATACAGGAACAATAACTTATAACTGGACTGTTTCAAACAAGAGTGGAACAAGAAACTTTTCATTAAACATTGGTTCTGAGGTAGTAACATTTAGTAACAGCACTATAGGTGTCAATAGTATCATGGATGAAGTGATTGAAGTGTATGATGATGTTAGAGCTTTAGTTGTTGGCAATCGAATATGGTTTAACGTGACTGGCATCAATTTTACAGACACAGTATTCCAATACATATACATAGAGTATGGAAACTTGACTAAGTCTCTCAATGATTGGGGATCCCTATGGCTAGGATTTTACGCTAGAGGGCATGTAACTGCAGGAAACGTGAACTTAACGATGGATGAGTTCAACGTAACTCACCCTAATCTCATAACTTATATTGAAGAATACTGCAAAATACACAACGAGGAACTTAATTATACAGACCAAGACTGCATAGGTTCTTATCAAAATTTGACAATGGTCAACGCTATGATAGAATTGGCAAGGTCAACTGCTCGCTTTAGAATTGTGAACTGGACTTTTGATGGTAACTTAACAAAGACAAGTGCGAATCTATATGGAGGTGCAGTGTATGGGAATACCACCGAAGATATGCTAAATAAAATTGGTGATGTTCTCACAGAGTCAGTTCCATCCACACCACTCCCAGTTTTAACATTATTTGACGTAGTAACTTTTAGAGACCTATCATTAGATGTTATGAACAGCACAGCTGGAGAAGCAATCTATGATGGAAACAATATATCAGGAGTTGCTGGCACATACACAGTTTATGTGAACTACACAGACCAATATGATAACAAAGGAAGACTGCCAATAACAGCTATAATCCAGAACTCAGCACCATCAACTCCAATAGTTAATATTATTCCAGCAACAGCGTATGCTGAAAACAACTTGAATTGCAGCGCAACAAACAGCACAGACATTGATGGAGATGCAGTAACCTATGTATATGCTTGGACTAAAGACGGAGTCTCAACATCATTTACCACTGCAACAATCCAGTTCAACGAGACAAAGGTAGGTCAGAACTGGACATGCTCTGTATATGCAACTGACGGCACTGAGAACTCTTCTACAGTATCAGCATCTGTAATAATACTCTTAGGGAACAACACAGCTCCTAACATAACAGGGGTTATATCAAATATGACGACAACAGAGGATAATTCGACATCACAGAATATATCAGGGTATAGATACGACCTTGAAGAAGAAGTTGATGATTTGACATGGAATATCCAAGGAGTAAATGAGTCACTATTCTTTGCAACGGTTGTCAACAATATATTAACAATAAGCCCTGTAACGTATGGCTTTGATGTTATTACATTATTGCTGCTTGATAGTGTAGGAGCATCTGATAGCCAACAGTTATCAATAAACATAACAAATGTGAACGAGGCGCCGATAATAACTAGCACTCCTACAACCACAGCCACAGAAGATGAGGAGTACACATATCAAGTAAGCGCTATAGATACAGATGGAGACACACTCAATTATTCTCTTGATACAAACCCCTCAGGAATGAGCATAAACTCTTCTACAGGATTGATAAGCTGGACACCCACAAATGCACAGGCAGACAACACTTACTCAGTTAGCGTAGTAGTGAGTGATGGTACTGTTAGCGATCAGCAGAACTACTCGATATACATTGCTTCAGTCAACGATGCGCCAATCATAAGCGGAGTTCCTGACCAAAATGGGACAGAGGATATATCCTTTACACTAAATGTCAGTTCGAATGTTAGTGATGTTGACAACACCTTGCTGACAATATCTTCAAATTCAACTTATGCTACAGTTAGCGGTTACATAATAACATTTGAATACCCAGACGGCGTGACTTCAGAATCAGTCAGGATAACTGTCAGTGACGGGCAACTCACAGCTTCAGACACGATTACTGTGACAATTACAGTAGTGAATGACGCGCCATCAACACCAAGCATAAAGGTAACTCCAAAATCCCCAATTGCTGGAGACACACTAACATGCAACGTTACTGTTGAAAGCGTAGATGTGGATAATACTACTATTTATTATAATTATACTTGGTACAAGGATAATTCTTCGGTACAAACAAATTATACTACCCAGACAACAAGTACTTTGTCATCTACTGCATCAGGCACAAGCACTTATGAATGCAATGTTACAGTAACAGATGGTCAATATACAACAGACAGAATTTCTGATTCTGTCAAGGTTGGAAATTCTGCGCCGACAACACCAGTAGTTGATGTTACTCCAAACGTAGCTTATACAGATGATATCCTGGTATGCAATGCCACAAACAGTACTGATGCAAACAATGATACAGTAACTTACACATACAAATGGTTCAGGAAATCTTCAGGACAAACACAGTTCTATTTGCAAACACCTACTTCTTCAGAACTTGGAAGTGGAAACACAACAAAAAGTGATGCATGGAAGTGCGAGGTTAAGGCGTTTGATAGCAGCGCATACAGCGGAGCTTCTTCAGACACAGTGACAGTGTTGAACACAAAACCAAACATCACATCAGCAACACCTTCAACAACCAGTACAACGACAGATGAAACAACCAACAAAGCATTCAGCATCTTAGTTAGTGATGCCGACACTGACTCTTTAACAACCACTTGGTATCTGGGAAGCACTTTTGTCAGCACAACAAACTATACATACACTCCAAGTTACACAAGCGCAGGAACCTACACAGTTAAGGTTGTTGTCTCAGACGGCGACTCGACAGCAGAAAGAAGCTGGACATTAACAGTGACAGATGTCAACAGAAACCCTACGATAGACACAATCAGTTCCCAGACCTGCAATGAGAGAGACACATGCACAATATATGTATCTGCCTCAGACCAAGACACAGACAACACCCTGACATACTATGACAACTCTACACTGTTCACAATAGACAGCAGCTCAGGAGAGATTAACTTTACTGTAGCAGATATATCTGCAGATATTTCCCATAGCATAAGAATAACTGTTGTTGACTCAGATGGAGGGTATGCCACTCAAATGTTTAATTTAACGTTGAATAATGTTAACAGGAAGCCTGTTCTGAATCCAATAGGAACCTTGTCAAGCATAGAAAACACGACTTTCATAAAACAAGTCTCAGCAACAGATGCTGATGGCGATTCATTGACATATTCAAACAGCCCAACAACTCTATTCACAATATCATCTTCAGGACTGATCAACTTCACACCCAATTCAACCCATGCACTTGTTGGGAACTACTCAACTAACATAACTGTCTCAGATGGCAATGGAGGAACAGACACAGAGGAGATTATGGTATTCATAAAAAACACGAACAATGCGCCTACAATAGATTCTTATTACCCATCAAGCACAAGCATAACGATAAACGAGTCCCAGAGCCAATACTTCAACATAACAACTTCTGATTCTGATGGAACAACTCCAAACAAGAGGTGGTACAAGGATGGAGCGCTTGTAAGCCAGACAGACAACTATAACTTCACAACGGATTATACAAGTGGTGGCACTCATACAACAATATTAGCGGTTGTTGATGATGGCCTAGCAAATGATACACAGACATGGACGGTGACTGTGAGCAATGTAAACAGAGCTCCAGCGATAACCTCTATATCAACACAGCAAGCTGTTGAAGACCAAGGATTCTCTTACACTGTCTCAGTAACAGATGCAGACAGCGACACAGTGGTTTATTCAACAAACAGCTCCTTGTTTACTATTGGCGTGTTGACAGGAGTGATAAGCTTTGTACCAACACAGAGCAACGTTGGAACGCACCCAATAAAAGTGTTTGTCGCAGACGGCACTGTAAGGGTTAACACAACCTTCACATTAAACATATCAAATGTTAACGACGCACCAGTGTTATCTTCAGTAGGCTCACTAACAGCAATCGAGAGCCAGACCTTTACCAAGCAAGTCTCTGCAACTGATGATGATAGCGATTCTTTGACATACAGCGATGACATTGGCTTGTTTGATATCAGCTCAAGTGGAGTGATAAGTTTCATTCCAACCTTTCAGGATTCAGGAACATACCCTGTTAGGATAACTGTGAGTGATGGCAATGGAGGAACGGATTTTGAGGACATCACTGTAACAGTGCTTGAAACAAACCAAGCACCTAGTATTACTGCCTATTCTCCTTCATCAAGCAGTGTTAGTATGTTGGAAGATAACTCAACAGCATTTAATGCTACAGCAACTGATGCTGATGGAACAACTCCGAGCATTAAGTGGTACTTGAACGACGCACTTGTTGAGACTGGTAGCAGCTATACCTTTACAGGAAACTTTACGTTTGAAGGAAGCAATGCAGGGAACTATAATATCACTGCAGTTGCAACAGACGGATTATTAAATGATACTCAGACATGGGCTTTACAAGTAAACAGGACAAGAGACTCTGATGAGGACTTGGTGCCTGATTATAGGGATAATTGTGAATTAGTTTACAACCCTGACCAGACAGACCTGGATGGAACAACATCTGAAGGTCTCCTCTGCGAGAACAATGTAGACGGCGATGATGTATTAGATGATGAGGACTTTGTAAATGGAACAGCTGATAACTTGGAAACAAACGTGGATAATGTCGAGTTAAAGATAGAGAACTCTTCAGATTTGAACAGGGTTATAAACGAGACACAGCCAGTTGTCCTATCATATACTGAATATAATACAACGACAGGCCAAGCTACAGAGAAACAACTAGTAAATTTCAACTTTACATTCAACACTTCAAGCAAATTAGACCTTGGAGATCTAAGTGTTAAAACCCAGAAGGAAGATGAGACAACAGGTGCAATAGTTGTTGCAGGAATAGACCTTTCAGGAGAGATAAAATCATTGTACATTGATGAGTTAGATACTTCGCAGGATGGAGTATGTATAAAAGATGCTGTTATCATATATATAACCGATATCTCAAGTGGCTGTACAGGCACGAATGAAACACTGCTCACATGCTCAGCATCAGGCACTTTCAAGAGCTTCCAGGGAAGAACCTATACCTGTACTGATGAAGGCTCGACTCTCAGGATAGATGGTCTTGTGCACTCAGGAGTCAGGCAAGATAGTTGCACTTCCTCATGGTCATGTTCGTCATGGTCAACCTGCGTTGGTGGAACCCAATCATGTGATGGTAGTTGGTCAGATGCGAATAGCTGCGGACCGTCTTACAGTGGCTCAAACACACAGAGTTGTACAGTTGAAGCTGGCGGAGGAGGATTTGACTCACAAGTAGAGGCTGAGACAATCCCTGAAAAAACAGGTGTTTGGTCAACCGTCGCTGCAGGCGAGCTAAAATCATTGCAAATTGATACGAACATCGTTGTAAATTTGGTAGAGTTCAAGCTTTTGGATGACAAAGAGAATGTTAAACTAACAGTCAAGCAGGTAACAAGTCCTTCAGTTACAAAGGCAGGAAAAGTATACAAGTACTTAGAGATTGAGAAGGAGAACTTCGAAAATTCAGATATTGAATCAGTAACTATAAGTTTCAGAGTGGGAAAAAGTTGGTTATCAGCCAATGAATTAGCTTCTGATGAAGTAGCCTTGTTCAGATACGCCTCTGGTTGGGAAGAGTTGACAACAGCAGTGGATAGAGAGGATGACAACAATATTTATTACAAAGCGACAACACCCGGCTTCAGCACATTCGCAATCGGAGAGAAAGGAGTTGTAGAAGAATTGGTGCCAGAGGAGGAAGCTGTTGAGGAAGTCATTCCAACTGGCGAAGTCGCGGCTGAACCAGAAGTAGAGGTGGAGCCTCCTGCTGAGGTGACACCTGCAGAAAAGAAAAAAGTAAAGGTGGGATGGGTAGTTATAGTCTTACTCCTAGTAGTGTTGCTAATAGTATTCTTGAATCTAAGGAAACCCAAAGAGGACTTGATAGAATCACATTTGAAGAAAGCTGATAGACATAAAATAAAAGCCTCGAATCATAGAAAGAAAGCATCTGAACATGAGCAGAAAGGATATAACGATAAAGCGAAAAAACACAGGAAAAAAGCTCGAGCGCATGAATCAAAGGAGAATCATCACAGAAAACAAGCGCAACATTATAATAAACTTGTTAATCTCAAAAAAGCAATGGAGCTTCATAAGAAAGGAGAAGCTTTCTACAATACCGGACACTATGAGAAGTCCCAGAAATACTATAAGCTCGCTCAGAAGTACAGGGATAGAGCTCACAAGAAGATATAGACTTTTTTTTTTATAAAATAAAATGAGGTGAGAAATTAGCGTAAGCTATGACTATGATGTGGTATGAATGAGTTGGTATGAAGAACTCGGATACAAGCAAAACCCCTTGGAGATAGATTCTTTCAAGATAGATTTTATACCTATAAAGTATGAGAAGGAAATAGAGGAGCTTGTCTACCGGTTAAAAGCAGGCAATGTTGTCATGATAGAAGGCCCTGACGGCAGTGGAAAGACGACTTTGCTAAAGGAAACTATTCGAAGGTTTGGAGGCAGAGGTAAGGTCATATACTTTGACAATAAGCAGCTAGGCAGGAACCTGAACATTGAGGACTTGCTTGTTAATAGCCAGAACTTCTTCAGAAGATTAGTTGGGAAAAAACCCGTGAACATGATTCTATTGCTTGACAATGTTAATTACCTGACAAAGAGGAACTCTGAGAGGATAAAGTACTTCTTCGACCAGAATTATCTGAAAGGAGTTGCTTTCACAACTGATAGATACAAGAATGTCAAGTTTACAAAGAGCATGAAAGACAGGATAGGGAAGAGAGTGATAAAACTATCCCCTCCAACTGTCAAAGAGGTTGTTATGATAACAAAGGACAGGCTTTTGGATGAAAAACTGTTAAGTGATAGGATGATCAAGAAGATTTTCAATTTGTCAAAAGCTAATCTTAAGCAACACTTGGCTAACTGCAAGGCAGTCCTAGAGTATCTTGTTGATAATGACAAGGACAGCATAAATGACCAGGAAGTGGTGAGGGTTGTGAGTAAAGTGGTGTATGAAGAAGAAGACCTGACAAAGAACTGCTATGCATGTGATGGTCCGCTAGAGAGAATCAAAGGGAACTGGAGATGTCCTAACTGTGAGACCTACTGCTTGAAATGCAGCACAATCGTCAGTGACAAAGATGAAAAATGCGGTGAATGTGGGATGAAATTTGAGGGTTAAAATGGAGCTTGACGAAACTTTATGGTATCAAACACTTGGATTTTTCAATAATCCATTCAGTATCAAACCTGCTGCTTTCCATGAAGAGTTGGTAGGCCCTCAGAAGATAATCAAGAATATAAGCAACAAGATAGCAAGCGGTAATGTGTGCTTTGTGTTAGGAGCCTACGGAGCTGGAAAGACTACGATGATGAAGAAGATAATAAACAGGTTTCGTGGCGAGAAGAAAGTGATATACTACAGTTGCAACAGGAGAGAGGGAAGCATAAATTTTGATGAGTTGCTGTATGGCAGAAGCTGGTACAGCAGGGTTTTCAGGATAAAACCAAAAGATATGATATTATTGCTTGATGAGGTGCAGGAGCTTAACAGAAAAGAACAGCTAGATGTCGTGGATTACTACAAGGATGGATACTTCCAGTCAGTTGCGTTGGTGACTAAAGGAAAGAGGGAGGTTAGGCTCACAAATGAATTGAAGAAGTTGGTAGGAAAGAATGTTTTCAAGCTCAGCAATATAAAAGCCAAGGACGTTGTTGACTTGGTTAGAAGGAGGATAGGTCCCTTGCCTCTGCTGTCAGACGCGATGATAAAAAAGATTCACAAGATGAATCCAAATCCTCGTGCCATCCTGGAGAACTGTGAGGATGTGTGCAGGCACGCTGTTGAGAGCGGCACAGATAAAGTGACTGCGAAGCATTTGAAGCTTATAAAATAGTTTTTTCTGTATTTATCGAAATATTTTCGATTATTTCTACTTAGAACTTATTAAGGAGTAATTCTAAAAAGGAAAAAGTGGCAAAGCCTAGCTTTGCACAGACTTAAAATTCAGAAACATTACCGCAATAATAGATAAAGATGTGTTGTTATTTATAATTTTCGGAATTTCATATCTTCAGTAAAGGCAGGGTGGCTGAGTCTGGCAAAGCGCTGGACTTATGATCCAGAAGCATTACCGCATGCTACGCGGGTTCAAATGCTGACGCGGGAAATCCCGTCCCTGCCGCTGAAAAAGTGTTTTTCCAAATAATAATAGCAATTGCTTTAGGCATACTTGCAGGAGTTGTTACTGGCCTGACCCCGGGTATCCATATAAACCTTGTTTCTTTATTAGTCTTATCTGCTTCGCCCTTTCTTGCTACATATTTTGGTCTTGTTTCCCTTGCTTGTTTCATTATATCTATGTCAGTCACTCATTCATTCCTTGATCCTATTCCCAGCATTTATCTAGGTGCGCCTGACTCTGATCAAGCTCTTGGTGTGTTGCCAGGTCACCGTTATTTATTGGCTGGTCATGGCTATATTGCTTTGAAGCTTACAGTGATTGGTTCATTTGGAGCTTTGTTGTTAAGTGTTTTGTTGTTTCCTTTCTTTGTTCAAATTGTCAAGCACGGCTATGGTTTTATTTCTGATTATATTGGTTACATATTATTAGCAGTGGCTGTTTTTATGACTTTTAGGAATGATAGAAAATTATGGGCTTTGTTTGTGTTTTTTCTGTCTGGAACATTAGGGTTTCTTGTTCTCAACATTCCTGGCTTTAAGAACCCTCTTTTTCCTTTGCTTTCCGGTCTTTTTGGGATTGCTACCTTGCTGATAAGCATCAATGCTAATGAGTGTATGCCTGAGCAAAAGACTGATTGTGATTTGAAGCTTCCTAAGAAGTTGGCTTTGAAAGCTTTGTTGTCAGGCCAGTTCTCTGGTTTCTTGACAGCAGTTTTGCCTGGTGTTGGCGCAGGAACCGCGGCAGTGCTTGCTTTGCAGATTGCTCGTAAATTAGGAGATAAGGGTTTTATGATTTTGATTGGTTCTATTAACACTGTTAACTTTATCCTGTCAATGGTTACTTTGTATGTTCTGGATAAAGCTAGGAATGGTGCGATAATAGTCGTCCAGAAACTCGTTGAAAGTGTGAGTTTGAGTTATGTACTGGTTTTTCTCTGTGTTACTTTGATTGCAGGTTCTATAGCTGTATTTCTTGCTTTGAGAATAGCTAGAATTTTTTCAAGATTAATTACTAAAATAAATTATAGAAAATTAATATTGGGAATAATATTATTAATAACAATTCTAGTTTTATTATTATCCGGTCCTTTGGGTTTGTTAGTTCTTGTTGTTTCTACTGCTGTTGGCTTAATCCCTGCGATTGTCAAGGTTACTAGAACTCAGGCCATGGGTTGTATAATGTTGCCTGTGATGATTTACTTTCTGCTATGAGAAATAAAATGCTCAGAATTATTCTTCTGTTGTTCCCTGTACCAAGACAGTGATTTCTCTGTTCCGACTCTGGTCAAGTTCGCAGGCCATTATTTGCTGCCACTTGCCTTTCACTAGTTTCCCTTTGTTTATGACCATGGTTATTGAGTGTTGCAGGATCATCGCTTGGGCGTGCGCATGCCCATTAACGCATTCGTGGCAAATACCGTTCTCATCTGGTTCGCAGAGGTGGGTGTCTCTTTTTCCTTCAGGATTCCTGGCATCCTTGATGTCATTGTGGCCATATTCTTCATCAGGGTGTGCAAACCTGTCTAGAATCCTCTTCAAATCATGCTCGTAGTCAAGTTCTTCATGTCCTATGAGGTTTTTCTCATCCTCGTTGACCCAAACGCTGCATGTCGTGTGATGAGTTTGTACAACAACAGAACCAGTGGTTATTCCAGACTCGTGTATTACTTCCTCAACTTTTTTGGTGATGTTGATGAAATGAAGTCTTTTCTTTGTTTTCAATGATAGCTTCTTCGTTACTGCTTTGTAGGTCATAATTTGCAGAATTTCCTTAATGATTTTTAAAGGTTTTGGAAATAAGTATAGAAAAAAATTAAGCTGCAATCTTCAGCTTCAGGCTTTCCACAAAGTCTTTGTACCTGTTTCTCAAGGTCACTTCTGTCACTCCGATTGCGCTTGCAATCTCGTTCTGGGTTCTCTTCTCCTCGTTTAGCTTGCTTGCAGCATAGATTGCTGCTGCTGCTAGTCCGAGCGGGTTTTTTCCAGAAGTTATCTCTCTTCTCTGAGCTTTCTCAAGAAGCCTGATTGCGGTTGTGTGTGTTTTCTGGCTTAGTTCCAGGTTTGAGACGTATCTGCTTACATAGTTGACAGGGTCTGACTGTGTAACCCTTATATTCATCTCTCTGACGACGTATCTGTAGTTCCTTCCAATCTCTTTCTTGTCTATGCTTGTTGCACTCTCTAAGTCGTCAAGTGTTTTCGGAACCTCGTAGTTTCTGCATACGATGTAGATGACTGCTGCTACGATTGTTTCTGTGCTCCTTCCTTTAACGATTCCTTTCTGGGCAGCGTGTGTGTATATCCTTGACGCTTCCTCTTCAATGGTCTTGCTTAGTTGCAACACTGATACTAGTCTTTGGATTTCAGAAAGTGCTATTTGTAGGTTTCTCTCGATTGCAGATGCCACATTGTTCTGCCACTTTCTTAATCTGAAGAATTTGTTTTTGTTAGTTTTGTTAAGGTGGTAGATATCTGCCTTGGTTCCTATCGATGTTCCAAGGCCTTTATCGGCATGGGTGTATGATAGTGGAGCGCCAGTCCTTCTCTTCTTGGCTGCTTCCTCGTGGTCGTGTTCTCTCCATTCCTGGCCGAAGTCGAATAGTTTATCCTCAATGACCAGTCCGCAATCATTACATACGACCTCTCCTTTTTCCTTTAAGTGTGATAAACTTAATCCTGCACATTCCGGACAGTTCTTGTTTATTTTCATAGATATACCCTCCTTTTAAGATTCCCCCAAGAATCCCGTTAAGTTACAAAAATCGTTATATCCTTTTCTGATAGGTGGTGTATATTTGATATTTAAATGTTTCGGTTTTTGTAACTTATTGATAGAGAATAAAATATTTTTAATTATCTAAGAGTTATAAATAGTATCCCAATCAGAAACCTTGGCTTTTTCACAGTTGCTGAACTCCAAGCCAAGGATGTAAGGCTCCTTTCGTACAGAGAAAGAGAGCTTTAGAGTTTTGCCGCTTGGAACGTTCATTGAGACAATTTCAACTTCTGTGTCTCCTTTGTTGTCGAAGCGAAACTCGTAAGTCTTTGCAAGAGTTTCGATGACTATGTCTTCGTCCTTGTTGTTTGTTATCAACATCTCCATAGTGAGATTTTCAGGGAAGAATTTCACCTCGCTAATGGATATCTGCCTGGCATCCAGTCTGTATCTGCACTCTCCGTTGTTGATAGTTGGTTCTCCTA
Organism: Nanobdellati archaeon; assembly: GCA_014384375.1. Lineage (GTDB taxonomy): Archaea > Nanobdellota > Nanobdellia > Woesearchaeales. The sequence continues at coordinate 461 of JACNFY010000026.1, read as the reverse complement.
TGTTTATCTTGACAGAATCCAGGTATGGCGAGATTATAGAAATCGCAACTGCAAGGATAGCGATTAATATGATTATGTTTATGATTTTTCTCTTCTTTGAGAGTTTTTGCTCGCTGTCAAAGAATGTGTGTCTTAAGCTCTGACTGAATATGCTCCAGAAAGAATCTTTCTTTTTTCTGGTTTTTTTTCTCCAGTCGACAGAGAACTCCTCTCCTTTTTCTCCTTTGTATTTTATCTCTGCACCGCATCGAGCGCAGAAGCTGTCATCAACATCTGCTTGGAAACCGCACTTTGAACAGAATGGCATGCTTGAAGGGAATTAGAAATTATATATAAAATTAGTTGTTTTTGCGGATAATATTTCAATCGAAAATTATATAAAGTAATTGGTTTTTTATTTTTTTTATTGTATATAAAGTATGAAATCCCGCTAAATATTTAAACTTAGCGGGATTGGTTTT
>JACNFY010000025.1 GCA_014384375.1 Nanobdellati archaeon | reverse complement strand
CAAAGCAAGAATTTGGCTAAAGCCAAATGAGTATTGCTAATAAGTTGACAATGTCTTACTGGAGGTTTATCAATAGATATAATAATAGTAATTTTAAGATGCGGGGGAAGGGATTCGAACCCTCGTAAGCACTAAGCTACTGGATTGCCCAATCATTGCCTTTCGGCTCTTCACTCAAGAGGTTCTTGAGTCCAGCCCGTTTGGCCACTCCGGCACCCCCGCAAGTAGCAGAATCAAAGAAATAGAATTATTTTATAAAATTAACTCAAGCTTTTCAGTTTGTTTTCAATATCGGAGAGTTTGTTTTCAAGTTTTGTGAGTTCAGAAGGCTCAGCTATTTTTTTCTCTTTTGCTTTCTTTTTTCCAGAAGGCTTTTCTTTTTTCTTATGTTCTCCCTCGAATTTAGATACAAGCTCTGCTGGGAAATCATCCCTTAGTTTGTCTAGGAAGAGATTTATTTCTTTTATCTGTACCTTTAATTCTTTTATCTTCTCGGTTTTTTTCTCTCTTATATCAAGGATTTTCTGATAACTTTTCAGATTTTGGATTATTTCTTTCGAGGATTCTAATACTTCTCTTCGTAGATTGTTAGGATTCTCTATTCTTCTGAAAAATTGTTGGCTCATTTTATCCTTGTTTTGTTTCTGAAAGCGATTTTTCTATTTCAGCAACGTTCTTGGTCACTGTTTCCAGATTTTTATTCCACTGTTCTATCTCTTGGTCTTCCTGTACTTTTAACTCTGAGATTTTTCCAATTGTTTCTTGTGCTTTTGCAATTTTTTCCTTTACAACTTTGACTATGTTTAGGACTTCGTTGTAATCTTCTATTTTTACAAAGATTTGATTATCCATATTTTTCACCTCTCAAATAAGGAACTGTCTATTTCCATCAGTTTTTCTTGTACTGAATCTAGATTATCATGAAAGCTTTTATAATTAGCCAGCAAAGTTCTTTTACTCATTTCTTGTTTTTGAATATTTTTAATAGTCTCTGCTAATACTGTCTGGTCTGTATCTATTTTTCCAAATATGTTGTTGCACTGGGTAATACTTATGTAATGGGCAACTTCTTTTTCTTCTGGTTTTGTCTTTAGTAGAGGAGATGCTTCAACACTTACAGTAGGTTCTGCTGGTTTTTCTTCTTCTACTAACTCTGGTGCTGCTTCCTCTGGCTTTTCGATTTCTTCTCCTATTTTTAGCTCTTCATCTGTAAAGTCAGGAAGAGAGAAATCGAATTCTTCTGTTTTCTCCTCAGGAGATGGTTCTGGAGGAGCTTCTTCTTTTACTTCCTCCTCTGTTGTAGCTGGTTTTTCTTCTGGTGTTGGTGCTTCTTCTTCCGGTTCTGGTGGAGGTGGAACTTCCTCTATTTTCTCTGGCTCTGCGGGTGTTTCTTCTTCTGTTTTTAGTGGAACTGGTACTCCTTCTGCTTTTTCCAGTTCTTCGATAGGTGTTTCTTCCGGTGTTAGTGTTTCATCTTGTTTTGGTGGGAGTGGAATATCTTCTATTGGAGGGATATCTTTTTTTCCGAGAAGTTCTTTTTTTAATTCTTCAGGATGTTGAGAAACAGGCGTAAGTCCGGCTGGCTCTACTTTGTCTTTTTTCTTCAGAAAACCTAAAAAACCCACTCTCACCACTCTTTTTTTTTAATTTAAAGCAAAGTATCCACTTTAAAGTATTTAAATTTTGCTCTTTATCTACTATTAAAAACTTTCTTATTATTTCAAAATAGTGACTAACTCGATGACTTTTTGAAAAAATTCCGAGAAAGTTGAAATAATTACGAAATTTTTTGGTTAAAACATATTAAACACTTCTTAGAACTTATTGATATGAATAATGGTTGTTTGATTAAACTAGTTCTATTTACGATTTTAATAGCTCCTACTATGGCTTATGATGATGAAATAATTATAAATGTGACTGTGGAAGTAATTAATGAATTAAAACAAAGTTGTAATGTTTCCATAGGACTAACAACTAATAAGGATATATACGAGAATAATGAGCAAATAATATTTCAAAACACTTTAAGTAACAAGTTATTAAATTTCACAATAGAGTACTGGATAGAAGATTTATTTGGCAATATTGTGAAAAAAAAGATAAAGACATCAAATTTGAAGAAGAAGAGTTACACACCAAAGATAAAAAAAGAGCAAGAAGTTTTTGTAATAAAAAACAAGTTATTTCTCAATTGCAATAACAAAGGGCAAAATAAGTCGGAAAAAATAATAGTTGTAAAGAATCCTTACTTCATAGAAGAAATAGTTGAAGATGAACCGTCAACTTCATTAAAAGTTGGTACTTCTTCTAAAAAGAAAACAACTGAAAAAAAGCAAGAATCACCAAATGTTTTTTCAGATAAACAAAGTACAAAACCTGTAAAGCAAGGAATAACAGGAAATACAATATATGAGTCAAAGAATGAGTTGAATAAGAAAAAAGTATCAATTTTGATAATAGCAACTTTTGTTGTTTTGCTTGTAGTTTTAATACTAAAGAAAAGCTTTTAGATATTCGATAAATTTATATAAATATATTAAATAAATAAAAACAGAATGAAGTCAAAGGAAATCAAAAGAAAGGTGGCTGAAGAAGGATACATACAAGCAATTATAGTTTTTGAAGTGGTTGGTAGTCCAAAGGAGTATGTTGAAAGAGCACTTAAGAATCATTTAGATAAATTAAAAGCTGAAAAAGGCATAGAATTCATAAAAGAGGATATTGAAAAACCTGAAAAACAAGATAATTATTGGAGTACATTTGCAGAAGTAGAGATGCTTGTTAAAGGACTTGAAAAGTTCACATGGATATGTATGGATTTTATGCCTGCCTCAGTGGAAATAATGGCTCCTGAAGAATTATCATTTAAGGGAAGAGAATTAACAAACTGGTTAAATGATTTATTGGCAAAGAATCATGAGATAGGACTATTAGCTCAGCAACTAGGGCAACAGAACAAATTAATGGTAAAAAACATAAATGCCTTGATTAGAAACACAATTCTAATATGTGTTGATTCTAAAATAAATAACCCCAAAGAAATAGCAGAAAGAATAGGTGTTTCCGAAAAAGATTTAAAATCTGTTTTCGAAGCAATGATCAAAGAAGGTAAAATAAAGAAAGATGGGAAAAAATATTATAGAAAATGAGTGAGTTAAGGAATCAGGTTGAAGCTCTGTTATTCTCAAGCGGCAGAGCAATGACTGTTGAAGATATATCTAATGTGATGAATATAGAGAAGAAAGAAGTTAAAAAAGCTTTGAAAGAATTGAAAGAGTATTATGATTCTTTAAACAGCAGCTTGATGGTTACACAGGAAGGAGACTCATGGAAACTCAATATAAGAGAAAAGCATGTTTCTCTGGTTACTAAGATAGTTGCAGATACAGAGCTTAGCAAGACAGTGTTAGAAACATTATCGGTGATAGCATGGAAATCGCCAGTATTACAGTCAGAAGTTATAAAGATAAGGACTAATAAGGCTTATGATCACATAAGAGAACTAGTTGAAGCAGACTTTATCACTAAAGAAAAAGAAGGCAGATCCTATCGTTTACGAATATCTGAAAAATTTTTCGAATATTTCGATGTGTCAGGAGATAAAGGAATAAAAGAAGCTTTCAAAGAAGTAAGGATTCCTGAGAAGAAAGAACCTGAGAAACTTGGAAATCTTGAAGTAGTGTCAGTTGAAGGAAATACTAAGGAACATGGAAAGACAGCAGAGATATTTGGAGACAAAAAAGAAGAAGCGAAACCAGACAAAGAAAGCAATGAAGAAACTCAAGAAGAAGAGAATGAAGACATACCTCCTGTTGATGAAAAATTTCTTGATAAGATAAACAAGCAGATAGAAGAAATAGCTCAGAAAAATGATGAACTAGATGAGGATGAGCTTTTCAAACGAGGAAAAGAGAAACAAGAATCAGATGAAGAAAAACAAAAAGAACTTGAAGAAGATGAAATAAGTGAAGAAGAAAAGAGTGATGAACGGGAAGATTCTGAAGACAAATCAGATGAAGGACCTGCTGATAGTGCTGAAGAAGAAGTATCAGAAGAAGATACTGAGAAAAAGGATGAAAAAGATGCTTCTAGTTAAATGTCCGCGTTGCAAAAAAGAGATGAAATGCGCGCCAAGAGTGTCTATTACAAAAGCAGTTAAAGTATGTGTTTACTGTGGTAGAAGCTTCAAAATACACCCCAACCTAGCTAAAAGCAGGATTGTTAAGAAGCTCTAATTCTTAATTAAAATCACAATGCTTATAAAGGGTTAAAAATTATTATTTATAGAGGAGAAATTCTGAAAAAATGACTAAAAATAAAGAGGCAAAAATCACAGAGAATATAATACCTCAAGTCATTGAGGATGAGATGAAGACAGCGTACCTTAGTTATGCTATGTCTGTTATTGTTGGAAGAGCTCTGCCTGATGCAAAGGATGGTTTGAAACCTGTTCATAGAAGAATATTATTTGCTATGAACGACATGGGTATGAAATATAATCACCCATATAAAAAATGTGCTAGAATAGTAGGAGAAGTTCTCGGTAAGTATCATCCTCACGGCGATACTGCTGTTTATGATTCTCTTGTAAGGATGGCTCAGAATTTTTCTCTTAGGTATACTATTATTGATGGCCAAGGTAACTTTGGAAGCATTGATGGGGATAATCCTGCAGCAATGCGTTATACAGAAGCAAGGCTTGCAAAGATTTGTGATGAAATGCTCCAAGATATTGATAAAGATACAGTTAATTTTACAGAGAACTTTGATGGCTCATTGAAAGAACCTGTTGTTCTTCCTTCAAAACTTCCAAATATGTTAATAAATGGAAGTTCTGGAATTGCAGTTGGTATGACAACAAATATCCCCCCACATAATCTGTCTGAAGTTGCGAATGGACTGGTTGCTTTAATAGACAATTCAAAGATAACACCTATGGAATTAATGAGTCACATTCAAGGACCAGATTTTCCAACAGGAGGAATAATCGCAGGTAGAGGTGGTATAATATCAGCTTATAGTACAGGAAGAGGAAGAATCATCCTAAAAGGAGTTGTTGAACAGGAGAAGAGGGGCGATAAGGAAATTCTTGTAATCACAGAAATACCTTACATGGTCAATAAATCTATGTTAGTTGAAGAGATTGCAGATGCAGTTCACGATAAGAAAGTAGAAGGAATCTCTGATTTAAGAGATGAGAGTGATAGGAAAGGGATAAGGATAGTTATCGAATTGAAAAAAAACGCCACTCCTGAGATAGTTGTTAATCAACTGCTTAAGCATACAAGACTACAGACAACTTTTGGGGTGATAATGGTTGCACTAGTTAACAATGAACCTAAGATTCTTAACCTTAAAGATTTGTTGACACATTATTTGAATCATAGAAGAGAAGTTGTTAGAAGAAGAACAAGATTTGATTTGAAGAAATCTGAGAAAAGAGCTCATATTTTAGAAGGATTACTGATTGCTTTGAAAAAAATTAACCTCGTCATTAAACTAATAAAAACCTCTGAATCAGTGGAGAAAGCTAAAAAAGGTTTAATGAAGAAATTCAAGTTTACTACAATTCAGGCGTTGGCAATACTTGATCTGAAATTACAAAAACTTGCAAAACTTGAGAGAAAAAAGATTAATAAAGAGCATAAGGAATTGCTACGATTAATAGATGAACTGCGAGCTATTCTAAGGAGTGAGAAGAGGATACTTGAAATAATTCAGGACGAGTTACAAGAACTAACAAATAAGTATGGTGATGATAGGAGAACACAAATCTCTGAGGATGAAGAGTTGTTAGATGTTGAGGATTTGATTGAAGAAGAGGATGTTGTTGTTACCTTGACTCATGCAGGTTATATCAAGAGACTCCCAATAGATACTTATAAACTCCAAAGAAGAGGTGGTAAAGGAGTTATTGCTACGGGAACAAAAGAAGAAGATTTTGTAGAAGAAGTTTTTGTTGCAAATACACACTCATACTTGCTAGTTTTTACTGATAAAGGAAAGGTTCATTGGTTGAAGGTCTACCAGATTCCTGAAGCTGCAAGACAGGCGAAAGGCAGACCTATAATAAATATGATACGTGTTGAACCCGGTGAAAGTGTAAAAGCAGTTATATCTGTGATGGAGTTTGACAAGGACCATTGTTTATTAACTGCAACAAAGAATGGAATAGTTAAGAAAACTTCTCTTGAGGCCTATTCAAGGCCTAGAAGAGGAGGAATAATAGGTTTGAATCTTGATAAAGGAGATGAAGTTGTTGACGTTGTTTTAACAGATGGAAAGAAGAAGATACTGTTGGCAACAAAGAAAGGTTATGCAGTTAAGTTTGATGAAAAAGATGTAAGACCCATAGGAAGAGTTTCTAGGGGTGTGAAAGGAGTTTCTCTTAGGAAGGAAGATGAGTTAATAGGTATGATTATAGCGAGAGATGATAAAAAAGTTCTTACAGTAACTGAGAATGGTTATGGAAAGAAGAGTTTAATATCTGATTACAGATTTATAAGGAGAGGTGGTAGAGGTGTTATTAATATTAAAACCAGTGACAGAAATGGTGATGTCGTTGCTATAAAGTCAGTGACAGATGATGATGAGTTAATGTTCATAAGTAGAAATGGTATTGTAATAAGAACTTTTTCTTCAGATATATCAACTATCGGTAGGAACACTCAAGGAGTAAGGTTAATGAGATTAAATGAGAAGGATGTTGTTGTCTCTGCAGCAAAAATAATTAATGGTGATTCTTAAAAAACTTTATATAGAAGCTTTCTAATTTAATATGTATGAAAATAACAAAGGAAAGGCTTGCAACAAAAGGATGGGCTGATGAGGAGATTGATAAGACAATAACTATTCTTGAGAAAGCAAAAGAGAAGAGACATCCGCGAATACTTTTGCTGGATAAAACTGTTTATTGGATTGCTTTACTATTGGTGATATTTGGAAACTTTGCTTTTTCAACTTTCTTGATACCAATTCTTATTACCTTCAATAATGTCTCCTTGTACTTCATAATTCTCTTGCTTGCAGCTTCTTTTGGAATTATTATGAGTGTTGTAATAAAGGATATTGAGGATTTAGAGAGAAAACATCATTTAGCTATGCTCTTGATTGTTCCTATTATCGGTTTGATAAATTTTTTTATTGTTGTAAACATAACAAACAATAATCCGATTGCAGATGTTCTTCAGTATTATCATAACCCGTTTCTTATTGGCATTGTTTATTTAATTGGATTTATGTTGCCTTACAGTTATTTAGTATTTGAAGAAAAATGGCGGAGATGACATTAAAGGAGTGGACAGTTCATTTTGTGAAAAACAAAGACCTTCTTCAAAAGAAACTTGTTAGTTTTGAGGAAAAAGATGATCTTATAGTATTTCATTTCAAAAATGTTGATAAGGAGTATCTTCTGGTGGAAAACCTTAATGAGTCTGTTTTGTCATTTGTTAAGCATCCAGGATTCAAAAACGTGGTTTGTAGTGCTAAAAAAGAGAATTTAAAATTTTTAATAGATAATTGGACTGAACTTAAAAAAATTGAAAACCTTAGCTTTGTATTTGTGAATGTTCGAAATAATGCTTGTTGGATAATTAACTCTTTTGTTCACAACAAGATTTGTGATGACTCATCATTAGTTCTCGGTTTGAAATCAATGTATTCTAATACTTTTCAAGCACAAGATTATTAAATACTCTTTCTTTTGTGATTTTTATGGATGAGAAAATAAGCACAGGTTCTCCGCTGTTTGACGAGTTACTTGATGGTGGCTATGAAAAGGATGTTATAACAACTATTTATGGCCCTGCAGGAAGTGGGAAAACAAATATGTGTTTGATGACAATAGCTAGTTTTCCAAAGAATAAGAAGGTAATTTATATAGATACTGAGGGATCTTTCTCCCTTTCTAGACTTAAGCAAATAACAAATAATTATAAGAGTGTCATGTCTAGGATTATATTTTTTAAACCCACAAATTTTGATGAGCAGAAAAAGTTTTTTTCAAAATTAAAAGAAATTATAAAAGAAGATATAGGTCTGATTATTCTTGATACTGTTGCGATGTTGTACAGGCTGGAGATTGGAAGAAGCAAGGACGTTTACAATGTTAACAAGGAGTTAGGAATACAACTCTCTTACCTTTCTGAAATAGCGAGAAAAAAAGGCACACCAGTTATCATAACGAATCAGGTTTATGCTTCTTTTGACAACAAAGACAAGGTGAATATGGTTGGGGGAGATATCCTAAAGTATTCTAGTAAATGCTTGATAGAGCTTCAAAACTTAGATAATGTCAAGAGAGCAATACTTAGAAAGCATAGGAGTTTGCCAGACGGTAAACAGGTTTTTTTTAGAATAGTTGATTCAGGCGTAGAAGAAAAAGAAGTTAGTCTTCTGTGAAATCCTCAAGATTGTATTTTAACTCTTTTTCGTTCTTTATCAACCCTTTTTTCAAAGCATAGTTCTTTGCCAGCAAGTAGAAAAGCAGTCCTATGCTCTTCTTCCCTTTATTGTTGCATGGAACTATAAAGTCAAGGTTGTTTGCTTGGTTGTTTGTATCACACAATCCGATTATAGGAATTCCCATTTTTAATGAATCATTGACCGCATTTTTATCAGGCCATGGATCCACAACCATCATAACTTTTGCCTCTGTGTAGTTGCTCAGTTTTGGATTAGTTAGAATCCCTGGAGGGTATCTTCCTGCGAATGTTCTTATGCTTGTTATTTTCTCAACTAGCTTTATTGGCTTCCAGCCGTTTTCACGTCTACAAGCAATAATTATATCTTCAGGTTTATAGTTTGACAAGAAGTTTATCAGTAATTTAATTCTTTTATCTATTTGTTGTATGTTCAAAACAGACAATCCGTCAGGCCTTGTTTTGTATATGAAATTATCCATGTGTTTTGTTTTGAACTTTGTTCCTATGTGAATGCCTGCTTTTAAGTATTCATCGTTTGGTATTAATAGTTCTTTTTCAGACAAAATTTTCACCTCTGAAAATTTTAACGTCCCCAAAATATTTGATTTTTGATACTCCCATTTTATTTCTTTAGCAAAAGTTTTTAGAAAACTTCTGCCGTTTTTTTCACCTCAGGCAGCAATCTTCGCAAGTAACTTATGCGAAAGTTGGTAATGATGGTGGAGAAATTAGATCTGTTTATAAACCTTTTGCCTTGAATTCTTTTATTGTTTCATAAATAGCTCCTTGTTGTGTTAGAATGCTTTTCATTAGCTTGAATGATTCAACGTTGAATTTCATTGGAGTGATTTTTCTGTTTTTTAACTTCTTGAATTCTTCTTTATTTTCAACTGGCAAATATTTGACTCTAGCAATTGTTGCATGGGAAATGAAGTTTTTTTCTTTTTTGAACTTCTTGCTCAGAATATTATCGATTTGTTGTTGTAACTCTAGGAGTTTTTCGTCGTCGTTAAATCCTATCCAAACAACGTTTATGAAATTATCGGTTGGAAAAAACCCTGCATTTCCAGAGATTATAGAGAATTTTTCGAATTCTATTTCTTCTAAAGCTTTTATGATTACTTTAGAATCATTAATGTCTCCAAGAAATTTCAATGTTATGTGCAGGTTTTCTTTAGGAATAAGGTTTATTCTTCCTAAATTCTTTATCTCTTCTTGTATTCTTAGAATTTCAGCCTTCAGACTTTTCGGGATATCTATAGCTATAAATAATCTCATATAAGCAAAATAAAAAATAGAATTATTTAATATTTACTTTTTTTTAACCTTTTCTTCTGCAGATTCTTCTTTTGTTTCTTCATCAACAGCTTTCTCTTCAGGCTCTTCTGCTTCTTTCCCAGCTTCTTCTCCAAAGTCTTCAGTGTCTTTTGACTCATCCAAAAGAGCTTCGTCTTCTTCAGAAGTCTCTTTTTCTGCAGGTTCTTCGGTTGTCTCTTCAGGTTCTGCTGTTGTTTGGCTTTCTCCGACGACTTCTCCAAAGCCAACTTTTCGTAGAACACGAGAAACTTTAATTCTTACCTCGTCCCCTTCCTTTACACCAGGAACAAACACAACAAAGCCTTTTATCCTGGCAATACCGTCGCCTTTTTCGCCGACAGCTTCTATCTTTACATCATACTCTTCGCCTTCATTAACAGGCGGACTAAAGTTTCCATATCTTCCATCCATGTTTCTTTTCACCTAATAAATTTTAATTTGCTGTATAGTCCTTTATTTATAAATGTTTTTAAATATAGAGAAGAAAAAAAGAATTTTTAGACGTCTATTATTCCGGATTCGTCTATGTTGAATATTGCTTCAGCGTCGGGTAGGTTTGGGGCGTCAACGAGTTTTGCAACTCTTGTTCCTTTCTTTCCTCGTCTCAAGTATATTCTGAATGTGCTGTTGTGGGCGACGACATGACCGCCAATGGCTTCTGTAGGATCACCAAAGAATTGGTCTGGTTTAGCCATGACTTGGTTTGTTACATATACACACACATTATGTATATCAGCTAGTTTTAACAAGACGTGCATGTGCTTGTTCAGTTTTTGCTGTCTTTCAGCTAATGTTCCTCGTCCTACGAATTCTGCTCTAAAGTGAGCTGTTAATGAGTCAACTACTAGCACTCTCACTTTCATTCCTTGTTTTATCAGTTCTTCGACTTTTTCTGATAGTAGCATTTGGTGGTCTGAGTTGAAGGCTCTGGCAACTTTTACGTTTTTTAACACTGTTTCAGGATTTAATCCTTTACTTTCAGCCATTTGTTTTATTCTTTCTGGTCTGAATGTGTTTTCTGTATCTATATACACACCTATTGCGTCAGGTTCGTTTATCTGGCAGTTCACAACTAATTGGTGTGCTAGTTGTGTTTTTGAGCTTCCATACGCTCCAAAGCATTCTGTTATTGCTCTTGACTCAAGTCCTCCTTCCAATATTGCATCAAAGTTCTTGCTTCCCGTGGTTATCCTGTTTATGTTTTCTCTTTTTTTTAGAACATCAATTCCTGTTTCGAATCCCATCTCCAAACTGTTTCTTGCTGCGTAGATGATTTTTTTTGCAGCTGATTCTGTCATTCCTGTTGCTTCTATTATCTCTCCAGGAGAAGCTACTGCGATGCTCATCATATCGTTGTAACCTGTTGTTTTCAGTTTTTCAGCTGTTGCTGCGCCTACTCCAGGCAGATCTTCTATGGTTTTTTCTTTTCTTGAAACATCTTTTGTGTTTTGAGACTCAGAAACGCTCAAAAGTTCATCTTTTGGCGCACTAGTAGCTTTGCTACTCTGTGTCTCTGATTTCTGTTGTTTTGGAGTTATTCTGACTTCTTTTTTTGTGATTATAACTTCTTCATGTTTATGTTCTGGCATTCATATCACCCTATTATCTCGATTTTTTCCATATTAATAAAGGTTTTCATGTTTTTTTCGAAATATTTCTTTCTTTTTCGAAAAATAAGAGGAAGTTATGCTTCCTCCTCAATAACGTTTTCTGTCAAGCTTAATGATTCATAAGCTTTTGTCAGAACTAAGATGGCTTTTGGCAAATCATTCATCCTTAATGAACTGGTTGTTTGCCACTCATCATTTTTGTCTTTGTAAGTTCTTTCAAAAGAAATAGTTCTGTAACTTACTTTTTCACCGTCTTTGCTAATGCCGCTGTTAGCCCATATTGTTGCTACGATTGGGCCTGCTCTGAATTTTTTCTCTGGAAGGTTTTTTCCAGAAACACTTTTTTGTATAGCTTCCATTTATATCGCCTCCGTTTGCTTTTCGCTTTTTATTTCAAAACCCTCCTTCATTATGAGCTGTAATGGCTCCAGAGAGTTGGAGAGATGCTTTTATGAAGCACCAATTAGAATTAGATCTGTGTTCTTTAAATACCCAACGCATATATGTCCAGTGACCAGTGCTATGGCACTATTATCTCTAGTTTCCTTGGTAGTACACTTACTTTTACAGGCGTTGTTCCTCCTATTTCTGCGGCTGTGTGGTATAAAACTTTGTTTTTTGCTTTTATATCTGCTTTTTTTATTTTGTAGTGTTTGATTTCTTTTAGTTTTGATATTTGGCCGCTAGCAACTCCTATAACGTACTTCATCACACTCCATACATCTCTGTTCTTGAAAATGCATAAGTCTAAGTAGCCGTCGTCTAGTTCTGCTTCTGGCGTTATCTTTATGTTTCCGCCGTATCTTTTGACATTACTTATTATTGCGAAGTATCCTGTTTCTTCTTTTTTGTTATCTATTTTTATTTTGAGTTCTTCTGGTTTGTGTTCGAATAGCGTTTTTAATCCTGCTATAGTGTATGAGTGTTTTCCAATCAATCTTTTGACCTCTCTTTTGACGTTTGTTATTGCATGCGCATCGAATCCTATTCCAACGACGAATATGAATTTCTTGTTGTTTATAAGTCCAAGGTCTATTTTCTTTGTTTTTCCTTTTAGTATTATGTTGCAGGCTTCGTTTATTTGAGTTGGTATTTTGAGTTCTTTTGAAACAACGTTTTCAGAGCCTATAGGTATTATTCCTAGCTTTGTTTTGTAGTTCTCTATGCCGTTTATTACTTCGTTTATTGTTCCGTCACCTCCTGCAGCGATTATTATGTCGTAGTTCTTTGATCTCTTAGCTATATTTGTTGCATCTCCTGCTTTTTTTGTATGTGCTATGTCTATTTCTAATTCCTTTTTCTTGAAGAATTCTTCTATTTTTCTCTCTGTTCTTTCTTCTTTGTTTAGGAATATGTTTTTTTTTATTCTGTCAAGGTTTCTCTTTTGTATGCCCGCTTCCGGATTTATTATTAGTTTTATTTTCACAATTCAATCGGTAGGTGAAATTTATATAAATGTTTTTTCTATTCTATTATTTATGCTTGGTAGAACTCATATTGTTGTTGCTTTGTTTATTTCTTTGTTATTTCTTGTTTTTTTTAGTCTTAATAATCCTTTTTTGTTTGCTTTTCTTGTTGTAGTTGGTTCTTTGTTTCCTGATATTGATAGGTCTTCTTCAATTCTTGGTAGAAAGGTGAAGTTTGTTTCTTGGTTTTTTTCTCATAGAGGATTTTTTCATTCTTTTTATGCGATGATTCTGGTTTCATTGGTGATTTATGCTATCTTTAGTTTGGTTTTTGCATTTGCTTTTTTAGTCGGTTTTTTCTCTCATCTTGTTTTGGATTCCTTCACCAAGATGGGGGTGTCTTTTTTTGTTGTTGATAAGAAGGTTAAGGGAAGATTTGTTGCAGGAGGGTTATTCGACACTTTGTTGTTTTTTATATTCTTTTTAGTAGATATATATTTATTAATAGTTATTTCGTTATAATTATTTTAGAAGAATTATTTTTCACTATCTACATCTTCTAGGTCGTTGATAGATAGTGTTTCATCATCAAGTTTTTCTTCTTCTAACACCGCTTCTTCAACACCTTTTGTGTCTTCTTCCTCAACCACAGGTTCTTCAGTCATTGTTTCTTCCTTAGTTGTGGTTTCAGCTGTTGTCGGTTTCTCTGTTTCTGTTTTGGTTGTTTCTGGTGTTTCAGTGCTTACAGGTTCTTCTTTTTCTACTTGTTTAGTTTCAGTTGTTGTTATGGTTTCCTTTGTTTCTTCCTTTAACTTCTTGATTTCCTCGTCAGGATCAACGTCTTTGTATATTAGGTTTGCAATCAATTCTATTCTATCAAATGACTCATTCTTATTCACTCTTCCGACAACTTTTACAATTGTTCCTAGTAATTCTGTCTTTATTTGTTCAAAAGAAGTCGGGTCCTCTCTGAATTTTAGTACTTCCTCATTGCTTAATTCAAGCAACTTTTGAATCTGATTTCTCCAGAGAACAGTCCTTATGTTCTCTGTGCCGTCATCTAAGAAAATGTTTAGTACATAGGCATAAGTGACTTCTAGAACTTCTTTTTCTCCTGCGTAGAATTTTCCATCTCTTTCAGTAGCTCTTCTACCAGTTTCAGGATCTATCTCGAAGAATCGAAGGTCAAACACTTGGACGATAGTTGCTAATACTTCTACATTATCATCTCCTTCCTCTAGTTCAGATAGTTTTTTTCTCTTTACAGATTCCTGAACGTTTTTTATAGTGACACCTGCTGGGTTAATTTCTATTTTTGCATTATCGCCTAGGTGGACCTCTTTTCTGCCGTTATTGTCTCGGACATAGCCCCCCTCAATTTTTATAATGTCACCTTCATTTATGTCTACGAATTTATCTGTCTGGTCATTCCATAGAACAACTCTGATGAATCCTGTTTCGTCTGATATTATGAAGCTTGCAAGTTTTCCCGACCTTTTCTCTGTGCTAAACTCTCTTAACTCGTATTTTCTTGTCACTTTGCCAGTGACTTCAACGTTTCTCATGCCTGCCAGGATGTTTTTTACCTGTAGTTTCTCACCTGGCGTAACAAGTTTTACTCCTAACTCGTTAGCTATTATGTGTGCTGCTCCTTCCTCTGAGATAAGACCTGATAGTTGGTCTAGTTTTGCCTGTATCTTTTTGTTAATTTCCTCTTCAGAAAGAGAACTTTGTTCCTTTATCTTTTCTTTAATATCAGCTAATGGTATTGTAATCATCTAGTCCCCCATTTTTAAGGGTTTTTAATAGTTTAAAAACTTTATTGTTATCAAAATTATACTTTTACGGTTATGTGTTTTCTTCTGCTAGTAGATGAACTGTTACTTCTGGTCCTTTGTTTTGGAAGTTGTCAACCCCAACTATTGTAAAGACGTATCCTTTCTTGTTCTGTATGTTCCACTTTGTTGAATCTATTATTATGGAATATTTTCTTGAGTTGTTTGGTAGTTCTTCATAGTACAACGTGTTTTTCTCTTTCTCTATTTGTTCACTTAGTGGCTTTGCTTTGTCCTTGTAGAATTCATCAATTGTTTGTTTTGACAATGGGAGTAATTCATCTTCAAAGCTTACTTCATATAGCACAAGGTCTTCAACTTCTTCGTGCTCCCATGAAATAAAGATGTCGTCATTGAAAAGCATTCCAATAGCTGTTTGGTCTAAGATTGTTCCTATAATATTTTCAACTCTCTCTACCTTTAGATCATTGACTGCTGGTGGTGCAGTATCGTCAATTAATGTTAGTGCAAATTTTATTTTTGACTCTTCGTAGACTAATGTTTTCCTATTATTTCTTTCTTTTATAACAGGTAGTTTGTATTTTGTCTTTGCACATACCCTAAAGGTTTGTTTAGCTAGAGTGCAGTTGTTTGGGATATACGCTGTTTCTTTTAATGGGTTCATCAAGTTTTTATGCTCGTCTTCTGCTATGTTGAATATCCCTTTTACGCTTTCTATCACTTGTTGTATGAACTCCTTGTCATAATCTATCCAGAGAGAAAATTTGTCGTCTTTTCTTATCATGAAAATATTTTTGAAATCAGATGACATAAAGTATGTTTTTCCTGAAAGACTATCATGGAATACTAATTGTTCGTTTTCTAAGTTGTTGTTATATCTAAACTTATATATTGTTGGCATCCAGAAGGTTGTATCTTTTATACCGAATTCAGAGATTATTTCTTTCGGTTGAGTTAAGTTAATGGAGAAAAATAATTGTGGCTCCGAGGTTATAGACATTATCTTGTTTTGCTCTTTGAATGTCAGTTTGTAGTTTCCTTTAAGTTTTTTTGTATCGTTTTCTGTGTATTCTCCTGTGACTTTACACTTGCAATTGTTTCCCCATGCATATGCGCAATCTTGTAGGTTTTCTAAAAAGTCATAATATACTTTATCATGTCCTTCTTCACACGCAGATAAATATAATATTTCTGTCTCGTTTTTTTCATTGAATTCCTTTCTTTTCTTCTCTAAGCAATCAGCAACATTGTCATCGCAGTCTTTAATCGCTTCTTCTGCGAATTTTTTCAGTTCTTCATAGATTGATATGTTGTAGTTTGTGTTAGTTCTGAAATTCTGTCCGAATTCAAATGTTCCTATTATTGATGGAGCGAACATATCTGCTCCTCCCCATGCATTATAATATGCGCTGACCTTGTTGACATAGTTTTTTATCTCATTAGCTTTCCTCTCTCGCTGGTCATCTGACCATGATTTGTAATTACTAAATTTTTTCAAGAATTCCTTGTTTATCTGTGCAGCTACTTCCTCCCATGAAGGGTCTTTCTTTCCCATGCTTTTTATTGCTTTTTTTATGACGTTAGGTCCGCCGTTATACGCAGCTGCTGTGAATGCATAGTAGTCTGTTAAATCCCTCATCCATCTATAGTTGATAATATTTGCTAAGTATTCTGCTTGTGCAAAGATTGATTTTTCAGGGTTAAATCTCGGGTCTTTTCTAAGAGTGTCTGAGTCACAGGTATAAGTATATGTTTGGCCTTTGGAATTCTTTTTTGGAACGCACACCCTTCCTACAATCACTAAATTGTTTGATTCTTTGAAATAATCTTTTGCAGTTGAATGGCAGAACTGTGCTAGTCCTGCGCATCCAGTTGGTGAGATCGCGTATCTTTCTCCGCCTGATTCTTGTGTAATTATTGCTTTTAGAAATGCATCTTCTACTTTGTATAGATGGCTTGCTCTTTCAAATGTCTCATGGTATTGATTTATTCTATTTGCTACATCCACAGGGATTTCTGCACTTACTTCCTGTGTTTGTCTCTCTATAACATATCCTCCTATTGTGAGAGCTAATGTTATTTTTTCATTTGTTTCACCGACAACTTCCAATTCTTCATCGTTCTGGTTTATTGCTAGTTCATGTCCGCTATAGATAGAAACTTTGTTGTAGTCTGAGACTTCTTCTGTCAGTGTCTTTGTAAAGCTCTCCTTAAAGGTTTCTTCATATTTTGGGAAGCAAGTCTTTGTTTTGTTAGTGTTCCAGAGATTATAACCTGAATTTCCACATTTCAAACTTGTTAATCCTCCTTTTTCAGCAGTCTCAATTAATGATTTGTGTAATGATAATTTTGCAGCGTTGTCTAAATACAGCAGTACTTCTTCTTGTTCTTGGTATGCTTTAACAATTGCTGAAGCATGCATTCCTATTGTTGGCTCTATACCGCCTATTTTCTTACCTTGATATTTGTACTGTGCACCGTTTATTATTGTGAACAGAGCTATTGCCGTGAAAATCAATGCTAATGGGACAAATATTTGTGCTTTCTTGTTCATTTTATATCAGTATCCAGTTCTCAAATGTTATTTCGATATTTTCAGATTCGTATCCCGGTAGAATTGTTGTTACAACCAATGCTTTTTCTATGATTTGTTTACCTGATAATTGAGCGATTTCTCCAGCATGCGGACCTCCTCTTAACACTTTTTTTTTGGTTGTATATTCATAGCCGTACTGTAGGATTCTTTCTTTAGGATAAGTGATTTTTAAGTTCCAGAAATTACCGTATTTTTTGTTAAACCTTTTTTCTATTATCTTTTTAATAGTCGCTCTTTTTTCATAATCATACTCTCCTTCGATTACAAGTTCTGATACAGAGTGTTGTTTTCCTTCGTAGTATGTTGGTTCTCTTAGGAATAACAACAGGTTTGTTTTTGAGTTGTCAATAGCGGCTTCTCTTAATGTGTTTTCCACTATGTCATTTTTGATATGAGATGCTATTATCCAGAATATTATTGTTAATACGAATAGTAGGAAATATCCAAAAATATTTGATATTACTGCCTGTCCTTTCTTGTTTGTTTTCATGATCTCGCCCTTATAACCTCTATCTTTATCGGCGCTGATTTAAGCGTTCCATTCTCTATATAGGAAGCTCTGAACTCTTTTACCCTGTAATCAGCTCCTCCAGGACCCCTGATTTTTGCCTTGGCTAATGGTTCAAGAGTCTCCCATAATTCTTTGTGATAGTAAACAGGGTCCTTTCCTTGAAGCGTTATCCTTGCTGCGAAGAAATAATTGTTAGAATAGTTTATCGACTTTTCTAAGTTTGTAGTGTTGAGTTTTTCAAGGTCTATTCTGCCAAGATATGTTCTTCCGATGTCTTCATCATAATAAGCTAGAGCATTGGTTGAGTATATTATCCTATTAAAGAAAATCTCTCTTTCTATAGTTTCTGTTCTTAAATTGTTGATTGTGAAGAAATATGCGAAGAATATGATTATGATCATGATTGCTGCTAAGAATATGAACTTAGGAAACATCTCCAGCATTCTTCTCTCATCACTATCTCCAGGGTCATCCATAGTAACTTATCACCCCTTTTGTAATTGATTTTCCTATCTCGTTGTTAAGGTTATTTACCTTAACAAGCATTCCAAGCTTTGCATTAGCCAAGGTATTTTTCCATTCAGAATTATCCTCAATTTTTTCTAATCTGGAAATAAACAACCCTTCTGGATTATCTTCTATTATTTGGTTCTTTATCAAGCAACTGAGCTTCTTACTTCTTCTAGTTTCCTTCTCATAGTAGAAGTTTAAAGATTCTTTCTCAGTTTTTTGTACTACTAAGCTAAGTGATGCTAGTTCTGGTGAAAGAGTTATTACGAAGTTCTCTATTTTCAAACCATTTTTTATCAACTCTTCAATTTCTGGATTATCTGACTTTACAAATATTAATGTGAACTCGGGAGCTGAAGATGTATTTAATCCAGGGCATAATGCTTGTTCTAGCGGCTCTTCACTTACGTTTACCTTGTCTTCAGAGAAGAATATCTTGAAATAAGATGCTAATAATTCATTGGTTCCAATGATTATTTTGTTATCGGTGGCAAATCTGAATGTCGTTAAGACAGGTTCTTTAATTTCAGGGTTATAATCATATATTTCTATGTGTTGTTTTTTGAGTTTGAAAACTAAAGGTTTCTCTGCTTGGATAAAGTTATAATTAATCTCTATGTCTCCTCTAGCAGCCATCCCTATATCCATTAACAAACCAAGGTCTCTGGCATAGTATATCTTCCAGTATGTTGTGTCATCCAAGAAATTGCTTACTCCTTTGAAAATAGCTAGGCCAACTATCAAGCCTAAGAGGGCCATAGCGGTCAGAAAGATAGCTTTTCTCTCACTCCCTTTTTTGTTCATAAGAGGAAAACTGTTATTGAAGATTTAAATAATTTTTGACTTAAACACAGCAATTGCAAGGGTCTATTTCTTTAAGCCAATCCTCTTCATAAATTTCACAGTCACACTCATCTTGGCATGATTCACAAGCATTAGGCTTCAGACCTATAATATCTATTGCGCCTCCTTCTGTATCCCAGTAGCAGCCAATATTGTCAACGTTGCAGATATTGAAAACACAAGCGTATTCTTTGTTTTCATAATCTCCTTCTTCATAATCTTCACAAGAACCTATGTTCTCTAAATAGCAATAGTCTGTTGGAAAATCATTTTTTGCATATTTTCCATTAACACAGAATCCAGAATCATAAGCAACTTCTCCGCAAGCACATTCTTTCCATATAACTCCGGATGAGCAATCACTTATCTTTTCTTTTACACACTTGTTCATCTCCTCTTTGAACTTGCACACAAAGCTCTGACCTTCTTCTTTGAATACAGAGTCATAGTGTTTTCCTTTGCATTCAGAAGGAGAATTGTCAGGACAATAGTTCGTGGTTTTGTAGATTAGTTTGTTTTCATCGCTTTCTATGTCTATAAAGACTTGTTTAGTATTATCAGGTAAATTTTTTATATAAACTAATAATTTCATAGACCTTAAATACCCTTCTTCGTCTCCCCCAATATATGCGCGATCTATGTAACCAATGATGGAAACGTCTTTGTATTTAAGATTTCCAATAGTTTCTGCACGAACTGGGAGGTCTGCACAAGTAGGATATCCGTAATTTTCGTAGTCTGAGAAGAATCTACTGTAAAACTTTGTATTTTCAGCTGTAAAACATTTGCCTACAATTTTTTTATCATTAATATTTTTTTCTTTATTATCACTTTCTAATTCTCCTTTAAATAAACACATACAACCTTTATCTTCACATTGTTTAGGTTTCAATATTGTAAGAGAGGCGCATGCTCTAGTTTCTTTGTCATATTGGAATCCAAGTATTCTATATTCAGGTTCTAATTCAAGAATCATTTTATCCGTAGCTGTCTGGCTTTGGGAATTTAGGAGGTCTTGAACTTTGGTTGTTAATTCTTGGAATTTATTGTAAG
This sequence comes from Nanobdellati archaeon, assembly GCA_014384375.1. Taxonomy (GTDB): domain Archaea; phylum Nanobdellota; class Nanobdellia; order Woesearchaeales. The sequence goes on along the minus strand of JACNFY010000025.1, from coordinate 4,735 downwards.
AAAAGCTTCCTGTATCGCTATGCAGAGCTGGTTTTATGATGCCTGCGTAAAGAGTGTCGGTAAGAATAAATATAGTTATGGCTGCTATGACAATTCCAGCAAGTGTACCCATAGTTCCCTTCTTCATTTTAAATTTAAGAAAAAAGACCTTTTACACAGCATATTTTTTTATCTTCATCATCTTTTGGAGGACAACCAAGTGTTCCCTCTGCAAACGCCTCTCCATCCTCACATTCGCTTTCATTAGCTACACAAAGGCCGTTCTTGAAGACAGGATTGTTGCCGCATTTATACATTTCTCCTGTTTCTTGGCCAGGGTAAAGCCCGTATTTTATCAGAAGCATAAGTAATATTGCTACTGTTGCTATGAATAATACTGCTTTTTTCAAATCATCACTCCATCCTTTCTTATTCATCATTTTTAATCACCCTTCTACACAAGTACCTGAGGACCATTTACATGAGTTGTAATCGCAAGGGTTTATATTACACGTTTTTTCATCTTTGTATTCGTCGCAGTTATTTGTGTTTGGAAAGTCACCACAAACATGACAATACCCATTACTATATGTAGACCATGCACAACTTCCTATTCCAGCAGGTCCTGTTATCTGACAAGGATTTTCGTTACATGTTTCTCTGTTTTTATAACTACCGCAATACGTTATTTCTGCGCATGATGTTTCGCACTTATCCCATCGAGAACCTATTCTGTCGTGCCAGTAGCAGTTTAGCGTTGATGCACATTTTTGACATTCATCCTGATTTTTATCTATATCTTCACAAAGATTGTATTTGCATTCATTAGTTATCTTTAGATAAAATTTGTATGAGTTAGTTGCTTCAATATCCCTGATTTCTCTTTCTCCCTCAAAGTTTTTTGCAAACGCTACAAAGTCTAATTCTAACGGTTCGTATTGGGTATGTATACTTATTGGTTTGAAAGTAAAGGATGTTCCCTTTGTGCAGTTGAACAGATCAGTTACTTTAATTGTTCTTAGTTTACCTTCTGGATGTTTCTCCTCGTCATATAGAATTCTTACCCTGCAAAGATTGACATGCTCGCCAACAGCGTAAACCTTGAACTCATGATTTGTGTTTTCTTTCAAATCAGCTGTTAGAGTTATTTCTTTATCATCTACTGAAACGCTGAATCTCACAGGTCCTGTTTCTACTTCCTCTTCTGGTTCACCCTCATCTGTTTCAACCTTTCTCTTTACTCTCTCTTTACTCTTCACACAACAAACAAGATATTTTTCTTCACACTTCTTTTCACGGAATATTACTCCGCTTCCTTCCATACATTTCTCTACAGTCATGCACTCAGTCATTTCTAAGGATTCACACTTTTGAGAATCAATAACTCCTTTCACCCCATACTCATACACTGCCCAAAGGATAACTCCTAAAAGGACCAATATTAAGATGAATTTTGCTACTGTAACTATGGTCCACTCTACTCCTTTCTTGTTCATCGTTATTCCCTGGGGATAGGACTACAACAGGATTTACCATCACCACAGAGGGCTGTGCCGTCAATACTTATTATTTCATATCCAGGGCAGAATGCGTCTTTGCAGGTGCCTCCTTTCTTGATACACTTTGTTCCTTCTGAGAAATCAGTGCTTGACCTTGCTACAAGAACCGCTAATATAATAAGAACAAGGAGGGCTATTGCTGCTATTATTATTACGTTGATGCTTATTCCTTGTCCTTTTTTAGATATACTCATTTTTCTATTCTAGAACTATGCAGCATACCTCTCCTTCTGTCTCACACTTAGCAGTACTATGTGGTGTGTATACAGTTGTTCCAGTTGATAATTGGCTGCAGCTAACAGCACATTGTCCGCCAACTCCACGGCAAGATGTGCCTTCTACAATGTTTGCTCCGCCCCTTATTAGTAGAACGGATAAAATAACCAATACTAGAAGGGCTATTGCTGCTATTATTATTACGTTGATGCTTAGTCCTTGTCCCTTTCTATTCATAGAAAGTTCAAAATCGTTCAGTTTTTGTAATTTCTTATTTTTGAACATGTTTTTCACCTCACTACGCTTATTTAACCTTAGGATAATGCATATATAAATTTTTTGTAAATTTCAACTTTTAATCGAACTTGACAATCTTTCCCTCATTCAAATCAGAGGTGTAATCTCCTGCCTTTAATTGTATGAAGTAAATGCCTGCTGAAACTTCTTCGTCTTTTGAGTTTTCACCATTCCAAGTAACAGTATATGTTCCTGGTTTTTTATCTTCATAGCTCAGTGAAACCTTTAAATGGCCGTTGAGGTCATAGATGTTAATAAACACATCTGTTTTTGAAAATAATCCTGTCTTTGCCAATTCATATTTGATATTGATTCTTTGCTTTTCATCATAACTAAATGATTTAGGAGTTATCTCAATCAACTTTGTTTCTGAAGGAGTTTCACTTCCTGGAAAGTATTTTTTTATGTTTTTGAAAGTGTCTGTAATAGGTGAGGCGATGTTTGGAAATAGAGCTAGTATAACAGCTAATAGAGCTATTGCCATTAACCAACCTTTCATATCTTCAAACGATCCTCTTTTTCTCATCTTAAGATAAAACTTCGAATATTTTGTTAAGTATATTTCCTGACTCGCTGGTTGATTTGGAGATAACTATTATTATGAAAACAAGCAATATCAACGCTAGCACTATAGAGACCACTACCCATTGAGTTGTTCCTTTCCTATTCATTTTCTTCATTATTTTTTTGTGTCTTTCTACTATTTATTTGTTTGCTTTCCAGGCGCAATCTCGCAGCCAAGATTTCTTAGTTCTTCCTCATTATACTCTTTAAACAAAATAAAAGACAGCCATAAAGGATAGTCTCCTAAGAATTGAGCTGCTATGAACCCGCCAGTTGCACCTCCAATTATAGCACCTATTTTAGCACCTATTGTAGCACATGAAATAGTTCCTACACCAGGAATTATGGAGCATATTGTACCTGCTACACCACCCACAATTATTGCTCCTGCTGTTCCACCTATTGCTGCTCCCTTAGCAAAACCCTCAAGTGTTCCTATAATTTCTTTTATCATGTCAGAATCTTTTGTGTAATAAAAAAGAATGACTTTCTTTGAATCAGTCTTGAAGCTTGTTACAATTTTGGCAATGTCAGGGTTTTCCTTTAGTTTCTCTGTAGCGAACTCTTCATTGTTTGTACTGCCTGAAAAATATTGCATGTAAGTGTAGTTCTGTCTTAAAATCTTTGTCTCTATCAAGAATTTGTCAAAGTCTCTTATTTCCAAGTTTTTATGCTTGAAGTCAATTATGTAGCATGGCTGACAATAAGTTGCTTCTTCAAGAAAGAGTTCTTCTTCGCCTCTCTGCCAGTTCTTCCAGCAGATTCTCATCTTCTCAGCTATTATGTGTTTTATTTCATCTTCGTCTTTCTGTTTGAGTGTTAAGTCTATTCTCGGACACTTTATTGGTGTCGCTTTCATTGGTTCTCCAGTTTCAAGTGACTTACTCAGCTTCAGCATCTTTATATGTGAGAGAACTGATTTTTCACAATCACTTTCATCAAGTACTGTGTTTGTTCTTTCAGTCCATGTTTTTACCAATAAAAATCCTATGATTATGCAAATAATGAGAATCACCATTCCTGTAGTGTATGTTGTAATTGGTGTTTGTCCTTTTTTCATCTGAAAGGTAATGGTTTCTTGCAAACCCTGTTTTTTGTGTCAAGACTCATGACGTAAGAGTTGAGTGTTCCTTTTTGTTTTTCTGTTTCTCGCCTTACAAAGACGACTAAATAGTCTTGTGAAGTGTCAAAGGTTAAACTAGTGTCTATTTTCTTTTCTTTTGCGAATTTCTCCCAGCAGTTTTCTCCGTCTAATAAGTATTCTTCATCACAGAATCTCTCACTTTCAGCGATGTACTCATAGTATGTTTGTCCTGTTGCGGTGTTTAGCTTGGTCTCTTTAAGATAATTCTTCAGACTAGTAAATATTCTTTCTTCTGGTAACTTAAATGTTATCTCTGCACACACTCTACACCCGACATGGTCTGTTCTACCGCCTAAAGCATCTTTTATTTCATCCCACCCACCTTGTGGGATGTAGAATGCATCTAGTTCACCATGTCCAAATTTCTGCCAGCACTGAACTATCTCATCAGCAACTGCTTCGTTGACTTTCTCCTCTGTTAGTTTTTTGTCACTGCCTTCATAGAATCTTTTGTAATTTATGTCTTGATAATGCTCTCCTGCTTTTAGGATCTCTCCTTTTTCTTCTCCGAATATGACTTCATAACTCGGACAGAATACATTCATCTCGTTCTCAAATGCAAAAACACTATATTCAAAGCTTGTGTGGGTCTTTGTACTGATACTGGCCCAACAACCTTTATCCCTAAAGCTACTTGTTAGTCCAGAATGTACTTTTGAGAAAAAAGTTAATATAACTAAGAAAGCAATAGCAAATATTGAATAGTAAATGAGTGACCTATTCCATTGTCCTTTGTTCTTCATCTGAATCATCCTAAAGGCGTTCCTGCTAAGCTTCCTAGTATTTTTTTTACAATTATATAAAATATTATGAGAATTATAATCGCTAAAAGAATGTATTGACGGATTTTCTCCTGCGTTATAGGTATTGCAACCATGTAAGAAATCCTATTTTTATATTATAAAAAACTTTCTATCACTCGGTGTTGTCAACTTAAGTGGGAAATCTTAAATTCTCTTTTTCTTTAGAAAAAGTC
>JACNFY010000030.1 GCA_014384375.1 Nanobdellati archaeon | reverse complement strand
TAATCTCAGGGCAAGCCTGAGATTACTAAAACAACTTTTTAATGCGACAAACTCGACTATAGCGCAAAATTTAAAAACCCTCAAGTTCAAGATTATTTTTAAAGTGACTAAGGTTTTGATATTGAATCCAGACCCTGATGAGTGGGAAATTAATGCAGCCAATCATGTTCTTTATGCGCTGGAGGGACATGAGGTAGAAATTGTTAATGTTTGCAAAGGTGAATTACCTAAACATTTTAATTACGATGGTTTCATAGTGCCTGGTTCAGCTGTTTCTTGCTATGAAGATATTGCTTGGCTAAGAACTTTAGAAGACTTAATTAGACGAATTCATTCAAGTGGTAAACCTCTTTTAGGTGTTTGTTTTGGTCATCAAGCGATTGCAAAAGCTCTTGGTGGAAGGGTTGTTTTTGCTGGTAGCAGAGAGTTTGGGCCTGTTAATATGCCATTGACAGAAGAAGGTAAGAAAAGCCTTTTATTCAATGATATACCAAATAGTTTTTTGGTCTTGGAGTCACATCAGGACAAGGTTTCAAAGATTCCGCAGGGAGCTGTTTTGCTAGCAGAGAACGATTTCTGTATACAATCATTCAGCCTTGGAAACACTTTCTGCGTGCAGTTTCATCCTGAGATGACTGTTAAAACCGCTAATATATTAGGAACTAGATATGGCAAAGATATTTCTGTTTTAGATAATTTCAAAGAATCTGACCATAGAACAGCTTTAAAGGTTGTTGATAATTTTATAGAATTTATTTCTTAGCTCTCTGCATGACAAGTAAGTCTTCGGTTGTGAGCTTCTGCTTTTTCTTTATCTTTTGTTCGACCTCTTTTTCTTTCTGTTTCAGGCTCTTTCTTTTCTTCTCAATCTCTAAATCTTCAACTTCTACTTTGTGTTTTTTCAGTTCTTCCTTTATTTTGTAGAGCTCTTCAAGTTTCTTTTTCAACTCGTCATTCACAGCCAGGTATTTATTTTTTCCATCTAAGAATTTCTCGTGTGCTTCCTTTTCTTTTTCTTTCAGTAAATCAATCTCCTTTGAGTTTTCTATTAGTAATTCGTGATATTCCTGACTGTTCTTTGCCTGTTCTTTTATATCTTTGTGATATCTGTTGGCTTCTTTCTTGAGCTTCTTAATCTCTTTCATCTTCTTTTTTATCTCATCCCACCCTTCTGCTATGTGTTTGGTCTCATTGTAAGTCTTTTTCAGTTTCTTAAGATCCTTCATTATCTTCTGTTCTTTCTCAAAGCTCATAGGTTCTGTTTCGATCTTTAGTTCGATGGACTCTATTCTTCTCTTGAGAGCTTCTGGTTTGTCTTTTATGGCTTGTTTCTTAAGGTTCTCATTATGTTTTTCCTTTAATTGATTGATGTTTTTTAGTTCTTCAGAGGTCTTCTTGTTTAGCTCATCTCTCTTCTTCTTGAGATCCTTAACTTCAGAAGTAAGATCGTTCCTCTTTTTCTTGGAACCTCTTACATTAGAAATCTTATCTTTAATCTCTTTTCCTATTGTAGACTTCTTTCTAAACCAGGATTCTTTCTCAGAGTTGACCTTGTTTAGCTTTATCTTTACCTGATTTACTTCTTCCGTAGCCTTTTTAAGGTCTAATAATAGTTTTTTCTTATCTACTTCACTAAGCATATTTGCTCACTTGTAAAAAATTAAAAAAAAATTTAGCCAAATAAAGCTCCTAGTCCTGCAGCTGCTTTTTCCTCACTTTTCTCGTCTTCTTTAGGTTTTTCTTCTTTCTTCTCTTCTCTGGCTGCAGGTGTTGCTTCTCCTTCTTCAGCTGTTGCTGGTGCTGCTCCACCTGCTGCTGGTGCTACAGCTGCACTCTTAACAGCTTCGTCAATATCAACACTTTCTAGAGCTGCTACAAGAGTCTTTATTCTGGCAGCATCGGCTTTCACGCCTGCTGCTTCTAAGACTTTTTTCATTGAAGCTTCATCAACTTTCTTTCCTGCTTTGTGCAGGAGCATTGCCGCATACACATATTCCATTTTCAATACCTCCAAAAATGTTAGTTTTTGTGGTCCCAAAAATCTTATTTTTGAGGACCTCTGTTAATTAGGAATTGTTTGAATCTGATTTTGATTCTTTTTTCGGCTCTTCCTTAGGAGCCTCTTCTTTGACTTTCTCTTTTTCAGCAGTTTCTTCTGCTTTTTCTTCTTTAGATTCTTTTGTCTTCTCTTCTACAGTTTCTTCTTTTGGAGTCTCTGGTTCTGCCTGAGGCTCAGAATCTTTTTTTGATTTTGTTGTTTCTTCTGCTGGAGCTTCTTCTTCCTTAACTTCTTCTGCTGGCTCTTCTTTAGGTTCCTCAATCTCTGCTTGAGGTTCAGAAGTCTCAATCTTTGATTGAGAATCAGAATCTTCTGATTCTGTATCTTTTGCTTCTGTATCTTCCTTTACTTCCTCTTTTGCTTTTTCAGTCGACGCTTCGGCTGGTTCCTCTGCAGGAGCTTTTGAGTCCAACTGTGATTTAAGACTGTTAGCTTCACTCTTTGCCTTTGACAGAAGCGTTCCAACATTTTCGTCTGTCAAAATGTTTGCCTCCGTAGCTAAAGCTCTGCTGTCAGCTGCTGCTTTCTGTATCAATAATGTGATTGTTTCTCTTGTTGGATAACCTGCGTTGAAAGCTAGGTTGAAAGCCATCGCAGCACCGCTCTCAAATTTTCTCTTATAAGCATCTTCGTCAATATCAAGTACGTCTTTTGTCAGGATATCCTTGTTCTCATAAACAGCAACTAGGTCAAGGCCTATATCCATTGGCTCAACACCTAATCTCTGGAGTAAACTTGCAAGTTTAGCGTTGACAACTTCGCCTTCTTTGGCAACTACTTTGTCTTCTTTGATAGCTACCTTGCCATCTTCCACTGCTGTTTGTATGCCGAAAGAGCCTAGTTCTCCAATAACAGGTCCTGGTGTGAAGTTGGTCTTTCCAGCAGGGATAACGATGTCGTTTGGCGCTGTTTGTCCTGCGTTTATAGGTGCTTTTGACTTGTTCTTCTTTAATGTTGAGAACAATGAGAATGGGTTCTCCTTTGTGAATAATAGTGCTGGCATACCATTCAGGTATTCTTTTAGCTTTGCTATGTTAGTTTTTTGAGCGTTATCTAAGGAAATGTTTATGAGTCTTCTCTTTGTCATTCTGAGCAAAACCTTATCCCTTAATTTCTCCCTCATCTTCTGTAGTTGTTTTGTTGGCAGGTTCTGCATATTAACAACCCCTATGATTGGATACTCATCTATCAGCTTAGTGAATTCATTTACTTTGTCCTTTTTGTATTGTGCTACATGTGCCATTTTCAGATTTTTTCAGGTTTGCTCATAGTGAATTTGATGAATATGTTGTTGATATTGTTCTTCTCTTTAGGAAGGTGATGAATTAGCTGGTCATAGACATACATTATGTTATCAATAATTTCTTCTTTAGTTTGATCTTCTTTACCAACCATTACATGAACAGCAGGTTCTTTCTTAGCTACTAGATGAACTGTTTTCTGAAGTTTACTGTATAAATGCTTTATCTGTGGTTTTGTAGCAACTATTGCCCCTATTTTTGGGTTTGGCATCTTACCTCTTGGGCCTAGTACGCTTCCAAAAACCGCTGCAACCTGTGTCATCAGGTTGCCCTGTGCTATGAAGTAGTCATACTTCTTTGCTAGTACTTTTGCTTTCTTTTTGTCTTTGTAAGTGTCGAGTTGATTGGCGGTTATTGTCTCATCACAAACATTTTTGCATTCATCAGCAAGTTCAGGACCGACAAAAGCGCAAACCTTCTTCTTTTTATTCGTGGGATGATGAAGGTTAACGAAGAAATCAACCTGTTCCTCAGGATTATTAAGATTAAGATCTTTAAGAGTGAATATTATGTCTATTGACTGAGAAAAATTTCTTTTTTTTGACTCTTTTTTTAACTTTTCTAATGTTTGTAATACTTCTTTTTGGTTCATCTTTCCCTCCTACGTCAAGTAGTACTCACGGGTATTCGTTGGAAATTTAGTCTATTTATAAAGATTCTGATTGAAAAAACGCCACGGCCCGGACTCTCGTCAACGACGGTCATTTCCGTCGACACCATAAGCCTCCTTTCAGTCGGCGACACGTTCCGTGTCAGGTGTGGTTTCGATACTCGTATGCTTGACGAACGAAGTGAGGAAACATACTTCGTTGTCAACGAGCGAAATCGTTGTTTCGAACCGGGAATCCCAAAGGGACCGGCTCTCAAGGCCGGCGCAATACCGGATTATGCGACCGTGGCAACGACTGGAAAAAACTTGGAGTGGTTTATATAATTATCGTTGAAGAATCAGTAGTACCTGTGCATATTCAGGTATGATCTTATTTCGTCGTAGACTTCGTTTGTCAATTTTATTATCTCGTTTTGTACTTCTCTGGTATATGCTTTATAGACGAATTTATCTATGAGCATCCTTATTAGGTAGTAGAATGGTTTTGTTTCCCATGCACCTTCGTAGTCGGTTAGTAGGAAGGATGTGAATATTATCTCCAGCTTACCGTTGTAAAGCTTCTTTTTCAGTCCCTTCTTCTCTACAACTACTTCTTTTAGTTCTCTTCCGGTAATTTCTATCCTTATCTCTGTTCTATAATAATCTGACAGTCTTTTATATGGGCGTAAGTCCATCTCTAACTGCTTGTAACCTTTGTACACGTGTTCTACATTCTTGAATTCGTGCTTGTCAAAGCTGTGTTGCTTGAACATCTGGTCTATAATGGTATAAAGCTCTCTCGGATCGAATAATCCCTCATATTCGAGTCTTCTTCCATCAACCACTGTTAATGTCTCAGCCATTTTAACTAGTTACCTCGTACGAATGCATGTGTATCAGTTTCCATTCCTAAAAACTTTTTTATTTCGTGTTCTATTCTGAGTGTTTCATACTCGTGAACGTCTATGATTAGGAGTTCATTATCCTTTTTCTTAACCCAGTCGTAAAACCGACCCATCATTTTTCTGAATGGACTGCCTGTGAATACGTTCTGCCAGTCAAACTCTACTTCTGTTATTATACGTATTGCTATCCTTCCTCCAGTCATCATTCTCTTCTTTCCATTAATAATTTTTTCTTTTTCTATGTAATCAAATCCTCTTATTCTAAAGGAAATCCATAGTTTGGTATAAGATGTGTGTCTTTTTTCACCGTATATATCTGATTTAATCTCAGCTCCTGCTGGACCAGCAATTTTTTCTTTATATCTTTTATCATGTGTTTCATATTTTCTTTCCATCAACCAGTTCATTATTAAGGCATATAATCCGCCCCAGTCATACTCTCCTTTAAATTTGACTACTGTGTAACCTGATCTGATCTTATATGACATATACTTATTTTTCTGAGAAATAGAGTATATAAAATTTTCGTCTATTTTTTTTATCGTAGTCTTATCGCTTCAAGATTTCTCGGAGCGAGGGTTTCTATCCTGTTGCTCTTATGTAGAGATCTGGCTAGATCAAGACATCTTCTGCTTTCCCCGTGGTTTACAATGACTTTCTTTGGTCTTGGGTTGCATCTGGTAATGAAGTTCATCAGTTCTCTCCTGTCAGAGTGCCCTGTTATTTCCAGTTTGTGAATTTCTAGTTTCAGCTCTAAAACCTCGTTTTTAGAGCCATTTTTAAAGTTTATTTCTTTGATACCTTGCTGTATCCTTCTTCCAAGACTTCCCTCACCCTGGTAACAAGTGAATATAAGTGAGTTCTTGGGGTTGTCGCCTAGTTGTTTTAGGTATTCTACTGATGGTCCTCCTACAAGCATGCCTGATGTTGCTAGTATTACACATGGACCTGTTTCTTCAAGTAATTCTTTTCTTTCCTTTGTGCTTCCAACTCTTTTGATGTTGTCTTGTATGAATGGGTTGTTGTCTTTATGGAATATCTGTTCTCTTACAGTGTTGTTCAGGTACTCAGGGTAAGCGGTGTGTATTGCTGTTATGTCCCATACCATACCATCTATAAATATAGGTATTTTTTCCATTGTTCCCTCTCTTATCATTCTTTCGATGAGGGTTATAACCTCTTGTGCTCTTCCTGATCCTAGGACTGGCATTAGCACCTTTCCTCCTCTGCTTAGTGTGTCTTTTATCATCTTTCCAAGTATTTTGTCTTGCTCGCGTGGGTTTGGCATCACTGACTCCCTGGCTCCGTATGTGCTTTCTATCATAACAGTTTCCAGTCTTGGGAAATTAGTGCTAGCAGGGCTTAGTAGGTTTGTCTTAGCAAATTTCAAGTCTCCTGTGTATAGGAAGTTGTGCAAACCATTCCCTATGTGTAGGTGCACCATTGAGCTTCCAAGTATGTGGCCTGCGTTGTAAAGGGTTATCCTTACATCAGGGGTTATGTCTGTTACTTCTCCGTACTCTAGTGTGATTGAGTGTTTGACCATCTCTTTTACGTCTTCAGTTGTGTATATCGGGTCTTTTCCCTCTCCTCTCTGTATTTTTATCAGGTCTAATTGTAGAAGTGCGGATATGTCTCTTGTTGGCATCGTGCAGTAGACTGGTCCTCTATAGCCGTATTTGAATAGTAGTGGGACAAGCCCTGAGTGGTCTATGTGTGCGTGGCTGATGATCACTGCATCTAGCTCTTTTATATCGAATTCTGGCGCTTCGAGGTGGGGATACGCTTGTTTTTCAGATGCTACATCCACTCCGCAGTCAAGTAACACTCTTGATTCCGGTGTTTGTAGTAATATGGCTGATCTTCCTACCTGTCTTGCTCCGCCTAGGCATGTTATTCTAACCCATTCTTCTTTTCTTCCTCTTAGCCAGCCGTTGTAGATCCTTTGACCTGTTTTGTGTAGGAATTTCTTCCTGTAATCAGAGTTTTGGTAAAGGACTGACCTGATGTTCTCTATCAGCTGGCTTCTTATAGCTGGTTTTCTTTTGATAAGTGGCACCCAGAATGTTTCTTCCTTTATTCTTTGTAGTATATCGCCTTGTTTTCCAATGGCGGAGCCTGGCTTTTCAACTTCTATTATGACGATTGATCTCTGAGGGTCGAATATTATCTTGTCAATCCCCGCTTCTTCACCTATTATCCCCCTGATTTTCTTCTCAGCTTTTTCTAATTCCATACACGCGGATGGATCAGGTCTTAGTTCTATTCTTTTCTTTATCTTGTTGACTATCTCTTTTATCATTCCATGGTCATCTAGGAAGAATTCCTTGTCCTTTGTATACAGAACTATATTTGCGCCTTCAAAGGTGGCGTCGCTTATTTTACCATCAGGTAAGTCTTTTAATATTTCTTTTAAGATTTCAGACATTATTATAAAACCTCTCTCTAAGAGTTTGAGAATTTATTTAATTCTTGTATCTATTATTTTTTGTAAAGCTTTTCTAACTCCTTTTTTGTCAATCACAAAGACATCTATTCCTTCTCCTGAGGCAGAGTCTCTTTGCATTGCTGCGTTAAGGCATTTTATGATTAGGTTAATACCTTCCTCTTCGCTCATGTCTTTCTTATAGTTTGTTTCTAGAACTCCATATGCCATTACGCTTCCGGAACCGCTTGAAACAAAGTCGTCTATTTCTGCGATTGAGCCATCAGGGTATAAATCGAATAATTGTTTGTTAGAATCAAAACCTCCTATTAAGAAGTGGCTTACTCCTGGTATCATTGATATTCTTCTTATATTTGAGTATACCATTCCTGCTAGAAGATTGGCTGCTTCCTTCACGCTTGATTTCCTGTTGGTTCTTATCTCTTTTAGTTTTAGTTCAGCTTTTATGAGCTTAACAAGCAGTTGTATATCTGAGACAGTGCCTGCAGTTGTGAGGGCTATATAATCATTTATGGGCACTACCTTCTCAACCTTTTTGTTGGCTATGAAATGCCCAGCAGTGGCTCTCTTATCTGCGCCTAGAATTATGCAGTCTTTGCAAACGATTCCTACGGTTGTAGTTCCTGTCTTCAAAATCTCATCCATTATCTAATCACCTTTTTAACTTTTGAAGAATTAATTGTTTTTCGTTAATAATACCTTATTTAAAAAGTTTACGTTTTTATTTACTTGACGTTTGTATATATACTTCCGTAAGATAAGTGAGTTACTGACTTTCCTTCTCCACTAAAGTTTAACTCGACATTTATCTCTTCTTTATCTCCTTTTGGAACTATTTTATCACATAGTTTGAACTCAAGCATGCACAATCTTGTAGGCATCCACTCTTTGGTAGGATCCACTAGTGAAACACGTTGATTACTAGGCAAGGCTTGTGCATAGTGACTAGGTTCATTGAATCTACAGTATATCTTGAGAGATTCACACACAATCTCTTCATAATTGTTGTTAAGTAATTTTGTTTTGTTTATGAATATCTCTTTATCCATGTTGTTCTGTAGCAATAGCCACATGTTGAATTTATTAGTTTCATCCTTGTCCTTCTCAATTATGTAATCATGACAGAAGAAATTAACATCGAAAGTGCAGTGTTGGGATGCATACTTTTCTGCGTTGAATAAGTCAAAATATATCAACACACCTATGAAGATAATCATTACTAAAATTGCCCATGTATATGTGGAAAGATATTCTAGACTTGCCTGCCCCTTTTTAGAATTCATCCTTGTACCCTGCTAAAGACCTTTCCTTGGATTGTGTGATTGGTTGCGTCATTATTTTGTGTCTGTCTTCTGAATACTAGAGTAATTGTGAAACTTTGCTTTGCTCCTTCAATGACTTGTTTGTCACAATTTGTTTCAAGCCTGCATGACTTTCCAACACTCCACTTGCCATCGAATTGATTCGGTGTTGCAATTGTCCAATTTACATCTTCGCTTGTGTAAGGGCAGTAGAGTTTTGCAGAGCTACAACTTAGTTCTATATTATCCCTGTCAAACACAAGTACATTGACAGTCTCGATAGACCTTTCAAGATTGTTTTTCAGTTTTATCTTGATGTCAAAGGTTGAAGAGGTTGATTTTCCAATGCTCCAGTCCTCGCATACAATGTTCTGTCCGAACTCGCATTCCTCTGGGATGTACCTCTGCGGGTCAAAGACGTTGAAATAGAACAGAGCGCCTACTGTTACGAGCACTCCCATCAATACCCAGACATAGGTTGATAAGAACTCAAAGCTCGCCTGTCCTTTTTTTGTTTGAATCATGAGCACCTCTTTGTTAATGAGAATTATTGCTATGTTTCTATTTAAATTTTATCTTTTGAGAAAATTTAGAAAAAAAAGAAGAAAATAAAAAAATTAATTTTACTGAATTGTTCCTACAATGTCTCCGCCAGTTGATTTTGTAAAGGTGCGAGTTGATGAAACAATGAAGTACTCAATATCAGCACTTACTTTTTTCTTAAGACCCACAGTCCAAGTCGCTCCACTTGGTTTGGCAACAGTAAGTATAATTATTCCTCCTGCAGCTAACTGTATTTCTGTGTCATTAGCTCCTATGGATCCACTATCAATATCTGTTATTGTAACATTTGTTATGTTGATTGCTTCTAGGTTATTCCTCATCTTTATTGTTACTCTACCTGTGTCTATTACTGCGTCATCGCATAGGAATGCTGCGCCGAGTGTACATGTTTCTGGTACGAATCTGCTTGGGTTCAACACACCAAAGTATGCTAGGGCTCCAATCATGACAAGTATGACTAGGAATGCCCAACCATATGTTGTCAAGAATTCTAAGGCTGCCTGTCCTTTTTTATACATATTCTAACACCTCTTTAAGTTTTTTGATTGTATAAGTTTTTATTCGTATCACTAATATATAAAAGTTTCGATTTATTCATGATTATGCAATCCCTCCAAACAGTTTTCCTAATATATTTGAGAACACAAAGAAAAGGCTTAATGCGCTGCCGATGAATATCGGGATGTATTTCAACCCTCCCTTCACGTCTCCTCTTGTTATTATTGATATTATCATTGCAGAGAATGTTGATATTATGCCTATCGCAATAACTGAGAATGTCTTGAAATCCTTTGGATCGATTCCTGCTTCTCCAACACTTATAGGCATCACACCTGATGTTGTTGCTCCGGCTAATTGCTTTGTAACATTAATTATTATTTGAAGAAGTTGCTGTGATAGTGCAAACAGCGCAGGTGTTATGAATATAACAATTGCAATCATGAATATTGTATATGTTACTGTTGCGGCTGCCATTTCCTGCTTTAGGACAGCTGTTTTTTTTAGGTTTGTGATCACTCGGTCTATGACTTCAACAATTCTTCCTCCGCTCTCAACCTCTCCTATTATGAGGTTCAGGCTTCTCCTAAGTGATGGAGAGTCGTATTTCCTTCCCAGCTCCTCAAGCGCGTCTTTCACATCGTTTCCTGTGAGCACTTTTTTCGATGCAAGGGTGACTTCTTTTGCCAGTATTCCGAACTCTGGTTTTATTGCTGCCCAGAGTGATTTCTCGAACGACAATCCGCCCTTAAGGTTTGTTGAGACAAGGATGAGATACTCTGGCAGAGCTTCTTCTATCATCTTTGTCCTGTTATATATTTTTATGTTCAAGTAGAGATACACACCCATTATTATCAGGAACGACATAACAGTTTGGATGGTGAACCACGAGATAAAAGTCATTATCAGGACAACGAAGCTTCCCATCTCTGAAATAGCTCTGAATATAGCTGTAAAGTAGATTATATATGTAATTACGAGTGTTACCCAGAATAAGCCTCCAAAGAATTTGTATGGCACTTCATCTATTCCTGCTTTGAATAAATAATCACGCAGTTCAGGCCTGAACTTTTTAGGCACAAATGCCTTTCCAAATTTTTCCAGGTATAATATTTCTTGCATCTTATATGTTGACGTTTGGTCTTATTGATTTGAAAACAGTCATGAATATGAATTCTATTATCATCAGGAAAAATGCTAGGACTATGAAGAGGGTCATGTCTGCATCGATGTTCATCATGCTAGCCACGATTACAAACATTGTTAGTCCAAGAGAGGGCATAACCACTGCGCCTAACATGTAGAACATCGTTACGCTGTTCAGTTTCTTTCCATACCTCTGTATCTCTATCAACTGTTCCTCTGCAATCTGATCGAGGGCTGCTTCCAATGATTTAGTGACATCTATCCCTATCTTTAATGCGTTGTTTATCTGGAATAATATTTTTTTCATTCTGCTTGATGGGCAGTATTTCACTGCTTTGTCAAGTGCTTCTTCCACAGGTGTTCCTATATCTATTTCGTGCATTATTGATTGGAAGTATTTATTAGCTACACCGTAGCTTTTAGATGCATCCATAAGAGCGTTTATCAATGGTTTTCCTGCGTTGAGTTTTACTAGTAAGAATCTGCCAGCGAACAATACTTCTCGGTCGATATCTTTTTGTCTTTTTATTACTTTGCTGCGAGCAGTTTTAAACATTGTGAAGAATACAATGGAGAAGAAAGCTAGGAATGACACTAATATCCAAACGTATGATTTGTTCATTTTGTCGACGAGAAAGAATGTTAACACAGCCATTGTCAGGCCTGCCATCAAACCCATTTTTAGCTTCTCTTTAACATAATCTGCTGGACTCTTGTTTATCTGGGCTATCCACAGATCTTTTCTCAGTTTGGGGAAGAGATGGGCTACCCTCTTTGATATTGATGATAGGGATATCTTGTCAAGAATGTCACGAGCTTGCATTTTTGTCTAGTTATTCTAGTTTTAATCTGCCCAGATAGTATTTGGCCATCACTTCTCCGACTTCATCGACCTCTTCAACATTTCTGCTTATCATCCACTTTAATATCTGCATCTTTTGTTTAAGGTCAAATTCAATCTCTTCCCTTGTCATGCCTGTGTATAGTTCGAGTGTTTCCATTGTAGTGACTGATTCGTTTTTCTTCTCCAGTAAATCCTTTTTAGCGTTCAACTGCATTATGACATTTGAATCTCCTGATGGTAGTATCTCTGCTATCTGCAGTGTTCTTCTCTTCCCAGTCCTTCTGTTCCTGTTCTGAACGAGAATCAATCCTAAAGCGCTGAGCATTTGCTTAGGGATGTCTATTGGGGGATTTGACATCCTCATGATGACCTCTTCTGCATTGTTTGCGTGGAATGTGCCGTATACTGAGTGTCCGGTTATCGCTGCCTCAAGTAATACTTCTGCTTCTTTTTTTCTTCTTATCTCTCCGACTATTATCCTGTCTGGCCTCATTCTCAGGCTGTTAATGACAAGGTCAAGCATCGTGACACCCCCTTTGCCTTCAGGGTTTGCGAGTCTTGTTTCCATTGGTACCCAGTGAAGGTTGCTTGGTAATGTCAGTTCACGAGTATCCTCTATTGATATTATCCTTTGGTTTGGAGGAAAGAAGTTGCTCACTGCATTCAAAGTGGATGTTTTTCCTGAGCCTGTTCCTCCAGTCACAAGTATAGAGAGTTCGTTCTGGATTGCTAGCCAGAGAAACGCCGCAGCTTCCAGTGATATGGTTCCTGCCTTCATGAATTTGGTGATTGTCCACGGGTCTGCAGCGAATTTTCTTATCGTGATTGTGTTGCCTTTTGTGGATATAGGCATCAGTGTGGCGTTGACCCTGTCTCCTGTTGTTAGGTGTGCATCCATTAATGGGTTTAGCGTTGTTATTTCCTTTCCGACATCCCTGCCTATCATTGTTGAGTAATGCCTTATCCTTGCCTCTGTAGGTATCCTTATGTTTGTCTGGCACCAGCCATGTCTTCTATGGTATATCCAGACAGACTCCACATGATTGTTGATGACTATCTCCTCTAGGTTAATGTCTCTTAGTAGTATCTCGATTTTTCCAAAACCAAGGTTCTCTTCTATCAAGTAATTGATAAGCATGGTAGTTGTCTTTTCATCTGTTCTTGGGAAGTATCTTCTTATGAGCTTTCTTATCTCGTTATGGAATCTGGTTCTTATATCAGTTATTTTTTTTTCTTCGAGCTTCTCCATCTCTTCAACATCTATCCTTGTCACGAATTCTTGCCTGATCTTTTCAAGTATTAGCTTTGTGGTGTCGCTTATGTTGGTTATTGATGCAATGTATTGTGGGACTGGCTTGTCTTCTCTTGCAATAATCCTTATCTCCACAATGATGTCGTTTATGTTTATGGAGTATTTGTCAATCTCGTCTTCTTTCACAGTTTCTTTCTTTTTTTCCTTTTTTATTAGTTCAGGCATTTTGTATGTTGGATGTTTGTTTCAAAAAGTTTATTCGGTGAGTTATTTCATCTATTAAGTGTTCGAATTGTTCTTTCTCTGATTGTTTATCTTCTGGGAACCAGTTCATCATTCTTTTCACTTCAATAAGTTTTACTTCTGCTTCTTCAAGCTTTCTTTTCTTGATAAGCATTATAGTGTCTTTTACCTCTTTTTTCAGGTTTATGATGAAGTTCAGTGATTTGTTCTTTTCCCTTTCCTCCGGTGTAATCTCTTTTTTCATAGATTTTTTTGTCTTTTTCCTTTTTATTTCTTCTGTTTTTTTCTTAATTGCTTTGTATACTTTTATTGTGTGTTTGTATAATGCTTTTTTTTCCTCTTCGAATTTTTTTGGGAAATTATCGAATATTTCTTTGAGGGTTTCGTATTCCTCCATTGCTTTGGTCAGTTTTCCTTGTTTCAGGAAGATTTCGATCTTCTTTGTTACCAAGAGCACGTCCTCTTTGGTTCTTGATAGGAGTTGTTTTTTCTTTTCATCCTTCTCTTTCTTTGTTTCTTCTTTTTCTTCCTTTTTGATTTTTTCCAGTTTCTTTATCTGGTAGTATGATGATATTAGGTCGTTGAATAGTTCTTCTTTCTCCACTTTTGCTTCGTCAGGGAACTCGTTAAACCTACCTTTCATGCTTTTGTATTCATTCATTGCTGCGGCTAAATCACCTTTTTGCAGGAACTCTGATATTTTTTCGTTGTCAACCACTAATTCATTTTTTATCTTGATTCTCTTCTCTTCAAATTCGTCTTTTTTTGTTTCTTTGCTTTCAATCTCTTTGATTGTGCCCATGCTTGTTATCTCTTTGACGAATTCTTTCTCTGTCTCTTCTTTTGCATCAAAGTCTTTCATCTCAGTGAACATGTTCTCCATCAGGCCTGTATATGTCTCTTTTTCGACATCTGTCTCTGCGTTTGCAAACTTTTGTTGCACTTCTTCGAATAATTTTTTTGCAGTGTAGAGATCCCTTTTCTCGAGAGCAGTCTTGAATAGTTTATAGTAGTCTTTTTTCAATGAGAATTCTTCTATCTCTTCTGCAACAATCTCTCTCTTCTCTTTTCTTTCCAAGTCTTTCTTCTCCAGGAATTCTATGATGTCTTTTTCTAGGAAATTTTCGATGTTCATTTTACATTGTCATTAGTTTGTTCTTGTATTCTATCCATAATTCTTCAGGGTTGAAGAATCCCCTTTTTCTTGCTTCTCGGAACAAGAACTCTCTTTTTTTCTCTACTCTTTGCAACAGATGGTTCTTCCACAGATCGTGTGCTTGGTGTGTTGGTATCTGTTTTTCCGAAGCTTTCCTGTGGAACTCTTCTTTAAAGTTGTCTATTGATATTTCTTCAGTCTCAGCTTCTGCTTTTTTCTCTTTTTTCGGCTTGTTAAGATATATGAATGGCGTGGTGAATTTATATTCCAATCCTATTATTTTTTCCTCAACTAAGAAGTCTACCCATGATTGAACAGTAGATACTGGTATTTTGAGTTTTTTTGCAGCTTCTTCTAGTTCTATTTTGTTTACTTCGTTCAATAGATTTATGAGTGAATCCACACTCGTCGTTATAGTATCCTCTACCACACTCATTTTTATTCTTTCGTTGTTATATAAACTTTGTTCATTATTAGTAAGTGGTTAGCACGTATATGTTTTATTTACTTGTGGACCTGTCAGATTAAAGTCTAATTGTAGATGATGTTTGTCAACGAATGCTTGGTTGGTGTTGTTAACTACTCTTTTTAGAATGGAATCACAGCTTATGTAGTAGAATTCTATGTCGAACATGAAGTCGACGTAGCTTTCATTGTTGTGTTCGCTTAGTGGTATTCCTTTTGCTACTAGCTTTTCTGGGCTAACTATTGATAATATTGTAAGAGTAGAGATATTCTTCACGCTTGGATCATTTGTTAGCCTCCCAAAGAAGCTTAGTGGTTTGAAGTATCCTACTCCAGATATGTTTATTTTGTGTGGTGAGGCAATATATTCGCTGTTGTTAACAAACATCTCAAAGGTGGTTGAATTGAATTTTCTTGGTAATATTTTTGTTTCTTTGAATGTCGAGTTATAGCCTATGTTAAAGTATATTGGATCTTTTAATCCTTCAATGACTACTCTTGTCGATGTAGCGTTTGTTATGTTCCAGAACAGGTCTTGGTTGTTAACAATCAAGCTGAAATTCATATACGCTGAAAGTGTGAATGGCAGTCTCTGGTCTATCCATACGTCGCTTATGTTGAAGCTCATGTTTATGTTTAGTTTGTCCTGGCTGACATTCTTGATTCTGTCCATCAGGACATTAATTGTCAGGTTCTTCATATTTTCTCTTTCAACATCATTTATTGTTCCATTCATAACAAGCTCTTTGAAGGTCTTGTTGACTTCTTCCTCGTCACTGAAGAAGTCGTCCTCATGTATGTATTCTATCATCTCTTGTAAGGCTATATAACTAGCTATCTTTAAGCTGTTGTCAGCGTAAGAGATTACATTTATGAGATATTTATTCGTAGCAGTTACTTTTATTTTTTCCAGTTCGATGTTCTCATCTAAAGGTGTTATCTGGTATGTAGAATACATTGCTGATAGAAGCGCAGCTATCATTACTGATAAGAATGTGAAAAGTATTGCTTTTCTATTCAGTTCCATATCTTCAACTCCGTGATGTCAGGTCCGAAATAATCTGTTTGGTTGATTGCGAAAAAGGTTATCTTTTTTGATGATATAGTGAATTTAGAGATGTTTATCCTGTCTATTGACCGATTATAGATTGTTGTGTTCTTATCTTCTTCCATTATGATGTAGCTTACACCGTACTGCTCTGGTAATAATGAGTCAAGAATGTTCCTTGTTAGATTAAAAGCTAAGTTATCTTCATCTTTGTAGTGAAGTTCTGCAATTTGCTGAAACAGCGTTTGTTCAGGGTTTGTTATGTTTCCATTATCTGCTAGGTATTGTATGAACGGGTCTCGGAACTCAATCACTTTTGTGTTTAACAGCACATTCATCAAATCTTCGGCCAGTACGTAGCTTTGTTTTGTTTGAGGTACATTCATGTATGAGCCCATAATCATTACTACACTGATAAGAAAGATAGCTCCTCCTAGCAGAGCGTCTAGCACAAAAAAATAGGCACCTCTTTTTTTCATCCCGTAGAACTTATCATTCAGTATTAAAAAATTTTTCGCAATAAATAGGGCTTATTCCCAGTAATAAATCCTTATCTTCACAGGCTCTCCTTTATATTTGGCTATCCTCGTTACTTTTATAGCGTTCTCTAGTGTCTCTCCTGAGACCAAGGTTTCAGAGACATTTATCTCTGGGCAGGGTACTTCAAAAGGCGCTCCTTCACAGCAGCTCACTCTTATACACATCTTTTTTTCAGTGTCTAGGTGTGTGAAATTGCCAATATCTAAGAAGTTTCCTTTTTGTATCCCGAGTTTGGTACAGGCGCTGAAGGGGGATTCTATAGTTATATCTCTTGGAGTTGTTTCAGATGTCTGATAAGTTGAGTCTTCGTTGAATGTACATGGAAATCCCGGGTCTAATGGGATTCCATCTCCTTGACAACCAACATCACAGTAGTTGCTGTCTGTTCTTGTACAGTCATTTTCACATGTTCCGTTCTGCAAGGAAAAGTTTACTTCGATACATTCTCCACCGAGGAGTGTTGGATCCACATCAAAGAAAGGCCCTTCTAATACAGGTATATATCCTAGGGCTTGTGCTAATATGTATATCTCGTTTCCTGCTCTGATATCCATATAATAATCTCCAAACTCGTCTGTTTGGGTAGTCTCTGTTATTGTTATCACATCATTTCCATCCCAGACGTCCTGTTCGTATCTTATAGTAGCTCCTTCTATAGGGTCTGGTGGGTTTGGTGGTGCTCTGATGATTTTTCCTTGTACACAAGTCATGCAGTCAGGATCTATGCATTTTCTGTAGCCAGGGTCATCATACCACTTTGTACAGCCTCCATCATTGGCTGGTTCTGAGTCAGGAGCAAAGAAGTCATCCACGCATATAGTGTCTAGTGTTCCGCATGTGAAGTTTGTGTTGCAAAGAACTGATCCCCAACAGCCTGAAAAGTCATAGGTTTTGGCACTAACAAATGCAACTGTTGCAATGACTAAGAAACCAATTAAAAACAACCAACCCCTTTTCATGTCACTTATCTATTTTTACAAGATATATAAAGTTTGTGTTTTAGAAGAAAAAGTTAATCAAAAGAAAATAAATAATAATTAGGGTTAGCCATAGTTAATTATAGTGATTTTCGTAAGATCTTCGGTTTAAAACCAAAAACTTTATATAGCCATAGTATATGCTCTGGCTATATGGTGACTGAGATGATAACTGTAAAGCTGGAAAAGAAGTTTCTGGGTGAGGTAGATAATATCGTGAAGAAACACGGCTATCAGAACAGGACAGAGTTCATAAGAAACGCTTTAAGAGAGAAAGTTGATGAGGCAAAGCTAAGAGAAGCCATGATGAGCATAGCGCACTTGAAAGGAGCTGCAAAGAAGAAGACAACAGAAGAAGAGTATGAAAGGATAAGAGAGCAGGTTTTTGATGAGTTTGATAAGAAGCTTAGATAATATCTTCAGGTTTTACAACTTCGCAAATATCCTTTAGCAATTGAAAGTGTTTGTCTCTTGATACCAGAACTGCGCTATTATCTCTGGCCAGAATTGCATGAATAGAATCCCCCTTTGGAACCCCTCTTTCTTTAGCAATAATTTTTGCTTCTTCTTTTTGATCATATGAAAGGCTTATTTTTATCATCAATTTCTCAAAAGGAAGGATCATTCCTCTTATTTTTTCTAATGAATAATTAACTTCTAATTCTCGAAGAAGAAAATCTGAGAAGATTATCCTGCTTTTTGAAGAAAATAATCTGCTGAATAATTGAAGCGCGAAATCCCCCAAAGGCTCCTGATTATAGCCCTTCCTGTCTTCATATACATCCATCCAGATAGAAGTATCGAGATAAAACCTTTTCTTCATAAAGAAAAACCATTGCTTAACAAATTAATAAGTGTTTGTCAAGAAAAACCGGAGGATATTAGAGAGTGCCAGAAGATTTTCGGGAAAATATCAATCAAAAGGCTTTAATCGAAATCTGCTTTTCTTTGAATATTTATCAACTTCTTTTCCACTTCATCTATTTTGTCTTCAAATTTGTCAACAAATTTCTCATCAATTTCAAAAACTTTGCCTTTAGAATTCTTGATCTTTACTTTCTTACCCTTCCCAACATCATATCCCTGAGCGCAGACATTTCTAATCTCAATAAGTTTTTCAATTTCTCTCTTTAATCTCTTATATCTTCATATCTTCTTTTTTCAGTTCTTCAACTATGTCGTATGTCTTTGTGGCTGTTTTTATGCTTTGGAGTGTTTCCAGGAACTCATGCTTTTCTTTCATTGATGGGAAGAAGGCTTCTGCCAGGATTTTGTCTTCATTTGTTCTGTAGATGTTGTTTATTTCATCTCTTTGTAACAGGAATCTCAAGAGCGCTTCAGGGTTTTCTTTTTTCATAGCTATTAAAACTCTGATTGGAAATCCTGCTTTTGAGAAGTCAGCTATTGAAGTGTGTTTCTTTATTACATCTTTTTTTAGTTTGTGGTGTGTTTCAAAGATTGTTGTTACAGGCACTTTTAGTTTTGTGGCGATGCCTGACAAACTCTGCCTGCTGTTCTTTCTTAACTCTGTTAGAATCTTTTTTTCTTTCTCTGAAATCATGTTTTTGATTAGGATTTCTTTATTTATAACTTTTTATTGATATTTTTCGGAATATTTTTCTTTATATCGGAAAATATTAAAATCCTGGTCTGTTAAGATGCGATATGGTAAGAGTAAAGAAAGTCAAAAAAGATTACGAGAAGATAATAAAGACTCTGGAAGATGAGCTTGTTAGGAAGCAGAAGCAGATTGAAGACCTGAAAGAACAGAATATGCTTCTATTGAAAACTGCGTTGAAAAAAGCTAAAAAGAAAAAAGGATAATTCTGCAGTGATGAAAAAACTTTTTATAATAATTCTTTGATTGTAAGTCATATGATTGGCCTTGAAGTCTTTAGCAAGCTTATACTGGCAATTATATTTAGTGGTCTTATAGGCTTGGAAAGGGAAATAAGGGAAAGACCTGCCGGTCTAAGAACACACATACTTGTTTGCTTGGGAGCCACGCTTATAACCTTGGTGGCTCAGGATTATTTCACTCTAAATGTTGATTCTGTGGCTAGAGTTGTTGCCGGAATAATAACAGGAATTGGTTTTCTTGGGGCAGGAACGATAATAAGTTCTCATCATCATGTACGCGGCTTGACAACAGCTGCCGGTTTATGGGTTGTTGCAGGAGTTGGAATAGTTCTTGGTCTTGGTTATTACTTCATCGCCTCACTTGCTTCTGCTTTGATACTGATAGTCCTGAAACTCTATAAGCTAGAGTCTTATATACATTCTAAAAGGTAGAAATAGTTTTACTCAGCTTTTTCTTCTGCTGGAGTCTCAGGAGTGGGCGTGGCCTCTTCAGAAGGTGTTTCCTCTTCTTTTGGTGCTTCGGCTGGTTTCTCTGCAGGAATTTCTGCTTTCTCTTCAGGTTTCTCCTCTGCAGGTTTTTCATCTTCTTTTTGTGGTTCTTCGGGTTTGGTTTCTTCTGTTGGTGCTTCCTTTACTACAGGTTCTGCTTCTTCCTTCTTTTCTTCTTTGGCTTCTCCTTCTGTTGGCGTCTCTGCAGGAGCTTCTGCTACATCTCCTTCAGCCGGTGCCTTTTCTTTAGGAGATTCTGGTGCAGGTGTGGTCTCTTCCTTCTTTTCCTTCGGCTCGTGTCTCTTCATTACATAATTTGGTTCGCTTCCCTGTAATTCTTTCTCTTTCTTGTAAACATTAGCTTGTATGTTTGCAGCACTTTCTCCAAAGCTCGTTTCTATTTTTCGGACTATAACTACTGATTCATCAACTTTTAGTTGCTTGGCTAGTTGTTTCCTTATTTCGTCTCTTGATGGCGTTGTTCCTGTGAAAGCAATCTCTGCTTCGATCTCTGTTCTTCCTAAAAGTTTATTCTCTGTTTGGTTCTTTATCTGCATCTTTACCTTACCTTTATTGAGTATTCTCCTTTAACATCAACACCCATCTCGTGGGCAATCATGGATCTCTTGGTGTCTAGGAAGTGTATTCTTCCCTGCCAGTTAGTTGAGAATGAGCTCTTCTTGCAGATAGGGCAAATATCTCCGTCCACAAATATCTTACAGGTTTTGCATGCTTTCTTTTTCATTCTTAATCACTTTTTTTCTTTCTTTTCTTCAGCTTTTTTAGTTTTTGCAGTTGTCTTGTTCAAATCCTCATTGATCCAGTCATCTCTTCCAAGGCCTTGCTGTCTCATCGTGAGGCCAATTTTTGGGTTAGCAATATCTTTGTAGGAAATCTGTATTATTCTGGCTTTGCATTTGTCATTAACTTTTAGAACTCTTTTTGTGTCTTTTCCCTGAAGCACTTTGTCTTTGCTGAAACTAACGAAATCATTGATTGTCTGGCTTATGTGAATCATTCCGTCGATTGGTCCCATTGTTATGAAGGCTCCGAAGTCTGCTATGTCTCTTATCCTGCCTGGAATAACTTCTTGCATTTCTGGTTCAAAGGTTAACAGGTCAAAGGATGCTTGGTAGTATGAAGCTCCATCTCCAGGAACTATTATTCCTTCACCTACCTCCCCTAATCCTGATACATCAATAACCATTCCTAAGTCCTTGGATATGAATCCGCTGTACTTCTGTTTTATCTCTTCAACAATTGCCTGCTTCAAATCCATACCGAATTTGTTAGGCGGAACTCTTATGTGGTCTTTGACTTTTACTTTGTAAAACATTTTTCAATCAATAACAAGGTATTTTTTTTGTTTGAGTGTGATTACCTTAGCTTCTTTCTCTTTAACTCTTTTTTTTAACTCCTTATCCTGCGTTGCTATATAAACCTTTTTATTGGCTTTTTTGACAATGGTGTCATCAACGCTCAGCTTTGGGGAACTTGTGATTGTTTTTAAGCTTTTTTGTTTTATAAGACTTCCGATAAGAGCTACTGCGAGCTTTGTAGCGTTCACATCCTTTTGTTTACCAAGCACTGATATTTTGTTTAACTCTTCTATGCTTTTGTCAATGATGCAAAGCTTGTAAGGAACATTCATTATTCTCTCTATTTCAGCGAATATGTTTACATTGAACTGTCCTGGTATTAAGAGGAAGTTTGTATCCAAGATTACTTCGTGTTTAAACATGTTGAGAAGATTAAAAGATAATTTTAAAAAGTTTATTGTTTTGGAGAACGAGGATGTTTATTCTTTTTTTCATTGAGTTTTTCTATCTTTGTCACTGTCTTGTTAAGTTTAGCTATTTGTTCTTTCACTTCTAGCAATATCTTTTTCATGTCCCTTGCTTCTTTCCAGCGAAGGATTACAAGTAGAACGTACAATCCGAATATTCCGCCTATTGCTGTTTTTAGAAGGTTTATCACGCCTCCGACCATATTTGCTACTGGTTCAATCAGTGTGGGTATTGTTTCGTTGACCACGATTATTTTAGAGTACACTATTATTTAAAACTTTTTAAAAAAATTTATTAACTATTACTTTAATATTTTAAATTATGGAAACAGTTGTGTTGAGTCTTGGCGGTTCTTTGATTGTGCCTGACGAGGTTGATTTTGACTATTTGAAGAAGTTCAGACGTGTTATTGAGAAATTCGTTGTTAATGGTTTTCGATTCGTTATTGTGTGTGGTGGTGGAAAAACTGCTAGAGATTATCAGCGAGCTGCTAAAAAAATTGTGAACTTGCATCCTGAAGATGTTGATTGGCTGGGTGTTCATGCTACGAGAATCAATGCTCATCTCTTGAGGACTGTTTTCAGGGATAAAGCTCATCCCAAGATTATTACTAATCCAATAGAGAAGATTAATTTCAAGGAGAAAATTCTTGTAGCAGCTGGTTGGAAGCCTGGTTGGAGCTCTGATTATGACGCGGTTCTTTTGGCTAAGAATCTAGGTGTTAAGAAGGTTATCAATCTAAGCAATATAGACTATGTGTATGACAAGGATCCTAAGAAGTTTAAAGATGCAAAGAGGTTTGATAGTATCTCTTGGCATGATTTCAGAAAGGTTGTTGGTGATGAGTGGGACCCTGGTCTTAATCTGCCTTTTGACCCTGTGGCAAGCAAGGAAGCTGAGAAAGAAGGTTTGACTGTCATAATAGCTAATGGAGCTGATTTAGATAACTTTGAGGTGATATTGCGAGGAAAGAGGTTTAATGGAACAACTATTCATTGATCTTCTAGTTCTACTTTTATGAATTTCTTAGAGTATCTCTCTATGATTGATGATATTATCAATGAATATATCATGAATAGTAGTATGAGATTTATTATTATCTCCATTCCTGCTATTTGTCTTACTGAGAGTGAAAATATCACTACTGCGACAGCTATTCCTTTCGGGATGTTCAAGGTCATAAAGATTTTCTCTCTTAGTTTATAGCTTGATTTTCTAAGTGCTGTTGTGACTGCAAACCATCTAGCCACTATTAAGATTATGAATAGTATCAGTGATTTTATGAAAAACAAGAATGAGAATTCAACTGAGATAAGAAACCCTATAAGTACAAACACAAGAATCTCTAATGCGTTGGAGAATATAGCGCTGAATTCCTGAAGAGTAAGTTTTCTCTTTACGTAGATATTGCCGAAGAATAATCCCATGGTTGCCACGCTTAGAACTCCATTTCCACCGAGATTTTCAGCTAATATGTATGATAGCAGTGCCGCGGTTATTATCGCCATAGGGGATAATTGATGGTGGTAAACATTTTTCATGGCTTTGAATATGATTATCCCGACTACAACTCCTGCACCTACGCCGACTATTATCTGTCTTAGGAAAGGTATTATCTGGTCTATGAAACTTTGCACCACATGACCGTTCCCAGCTGTTAGTAGGTCAAGCAGGATGAATGGTATAAGTACTATTATTGGTGTGTTTATGATTGATTCTATCTCTAAAACCCCTATGACTTTTGTCATCTTTTCTTTCATCATGTAGAAGACGGCTCCCGGGTCTGTTCCTGCCATTATAACCGCGAATATCAATGAGAATATAACGTGTTTAAAGGAGAAGTCAGGGTAGAACATCAGGCTTGTGAACACACTCAACAATAATATGTTGGCGATGATGAACCACATTACTATGCTTGCGGAGTCAGTGGAGAATTTCTCGACCTGTTTGAGTGTAAGTCTTGATGTTCCGTCAAAAGTGATCATGACTAGTGCAAGCACGGAGATTGATATCAGGAAGGTAGGTGAGAAGTCAAATATCGGTGCGCCTTTGTACTTTATGGTTTTTAGTAACATTCCAAGGATTATGAGTAAAAGTACGTTTGATATCCTGAACCTTTTGGATATAATAGTGACTATTAGACCTGCTAATAGAACTATTGCAATGCTTGTTAGAACAGATAATGCTTCAACCAAATACTCACCTCTAGATGTTTTTATTTAGTTAATGGTTTATTAAATTTTTGTTTATTAAGGGATCTCTGTATGGCTTATTTTTGTAATACCTCTTTGCATGCTCTACAATTAGTGCGTGGTATTCCTGGTATATTTCGATGTCTTTTGGAAGATTGTCTTCGAATACTTTTTTTATCTCTTTGTAGCTGGCTTTTTCCTTTATTAATCTAAGATTTACAAATATTCTTTTCGTGTATCCGTCGACGACAAACTCTGTTTGTCTGTAGGCGTATAGCAGTATTGAGTCCGCTGTTTCCTCACCCACTCCTTTTACTGCCAGTAGTTCTTTCCTTGTTGGTGTTTTCCCTTTTAATGAAATGAAGAATTTCGAGATTGTTATCAGGTATTCTGCTTTCTGGTTGAAGTATCCTGCTGGTTTTATCGCTTCTGTAAGTATTTTCTTGTTCAATTTCAATAGTTTTTCAGGTTCTAGACATTTTAATTTTCTAAGGTTCTCTAGTGCTTTCTCGACTTGAATCCAGGATGTGTTTTGTGTTAGGATTGCACCAATGGTTGTCTCGAATTGCTCTCTTGTGTTTTTTGGAAAGTTATAATTCTCTTTGTGGTATTCTTCGTTTACAGGCCACCAACCCTGCAGACCGTATGTTTTAAGAAGTTCTTCGTAGATTCTTAATATTTGATTCATTTCTATTATGAATAATAAAAGTATTTAAATAATTTAACTCAATAATTTTATATATTCATTGTTATGGGGGTTATAAAATGGATTTGAAAACATATCAGAAAAAATGCACTAAAACAGCTAAGGTGGGGAGGAATCCTGACATAGAGATAATGAACTGGGGTTTGGGTGTTGCCGGAGAAGCAGGTGATCTTGCCGGCTGCATAAAGAAGACAGTCAACCATGACAATGACCAAACGCAGGGCATAAGAGAGAACATCGGTGACGCAATGTGGTATCTTGCCATGATATGCAATTTCTATGGCTGGGATTTCGAAGAGATTCTTGATGAGAATATTGAGAAGTTAAACAAGAGATATGCTGATGGTAAGTTTACCTTTAAGCATGCTCGAAGGAACAATACTAGAATTGATTGGAACGAGTAGCGGATTATAGAGCTTATGCGAGGTATGTTTCTTTTAACAGTTTGAATTGATTCATCAATGCACTTGGGTTGTGTGCATTAATAATTGCTAGTTTGTCAACAATGTCTAGTCTTCCAGTTTCTGTGTAGAAAAGGTTTAATGTATAATATGCGAGTTCTGCCGCGAATCTTTGTTCTTCTAACAGATAAATGCCTATAGTTTGCAGTTCTTTTAGGGTCTGACTACGAAGGTTTGTTGGGGTTTCTATGTCGTTTTTCTCACAGTAATCATTAATAAACCTGATATAGTTTGTCTTTTTCCAGTTTACTGTTATAGGTTCGTTTCTGATCTTCTGGTCTGCTTCATTCATGCTTTTTGCAAAGGCATCTCTAAAGCTTTTCTTCTCAGCCAACGTTTGGTCTATTGTTATCTGCTCTCCCACTTATTAAATATTGGATTTTAGAGTATTTAAATTTTTTTATTGCTTTTTTTGACAGCAATTACTGTAGAACAGCGTTGACAAATCCTTCCTGACTTGGCCTGTTTGTTATTTTGGCTTTTCCTTTTGGTGTCTCTATGATTGCTCCTTTTGTCAGGATGTTTCGCCTTTCGAAGTGTCTGTTTGCAGGGTTTTCTAGGATTGTTTTCAAGCTTTCAACTGAAGCTTTCTTTGTTTTTGGGTTCATCAAGTTGACTTTGTCGATGTGTAGAAGTTTTATCTTTCTATTACCACCTAATCCTCTCTCTACTCTCACTTTTTTCTTACCAATGGTTGTCAAAGTAGGCACCCTACCCATCTGTGCTCTTCTCTTTGTGATCTTTGCTTTATACCTGCCTCCTGTTGGCTTTCTCTTTGATTTTTTCTGAACAATAACCATGTCGCTGTGGAAAAAGAAGGTATTTAAAAAAGTTTTGATTAAGGGTGTTGTCAACTTAAGTGGGAAATCTTAAATTCTCTTTTTCTTTAGAAAAAGTC
>JACNFY010000009.1 GCA_014384375.1 Nanobdellati archaeon | reverse complement strand
TTCAGCATAAAAGCTGAATTTTTAAGAGTGGTGACATATGTCACTGCGGAGCACACTATAAAAAAAATTATAAATACAATTCAAATCTTATTTTTTCTATGAAGATAGCGATAATATGCTCAAAATCAGATGAAGCTAGCATTAATATTCATTCTTTTCTAAAAGATATGATAAAGCCAAACATTGGCAAACATAGGGTATATCTTCGTCTATTAGAGAAGGAATCTGTTTTTCTGGAGGATATTGATAAGGAAATCAATTGCGATTTTATTATCTTCCCTACAAAGCATCAGAGCAAGTCAGGAGTGCATTCCCTAAGCACGCATGTGCAAGGGAACTGGAATAAAGCAATGCTCGGTGGAAAAGATAATGAGTTGGGTATTGCTCCTTCTTGCTGGTTGAAACAAGCTTTGAAGTTGTTAGAGAACAAAGCTGAAGAGTTACATTACGAAGCAATTCAGGAATGCACGCATCACGGACCATATCTAGAGGTTCCATCTATGTTTGTAGAGATAGGCTCATCTATAGAAGAATGGAGGAATCCAGAAGCTGGAAGATTAATAGCAGAGACAATAGTTGAATTATTGGAAATGGACATACCTGAGTACAAGTCATCTGTTGGCATTGGAGGATTGCACCATACACCTAATTTCAAGAAGATAGCATTGAACAGCGATGTAGCTGTGGGCCATGTGTGTCCTAAGTATATGCTTGAGTTCTTGGATAAAGAGATGTTATTACAAGCAATGGATAGATGCATACCAAAATCAGAGCTAGTTATAGTTGATTGGAAAGGATTAGGAGAATACAAAGAAAAGATTAAAAAACTACTTGAAAGTATAGGTGTTGAGTGGAAGAAGACTAAAGAATTCTAAAATATTTTTTTCGTAAAAAACCACAAGTCATTCGGAATTCTTTCATGACGAGAAGAAATAGCACTAGACAAATAGCTGCATAGCGTATATTAAGAAGTATTTTTTCTAAAAATAAAAGAAAATCAGGCAACGCCTGATTGAAAGTCAAATTGACACTAACCCACGTAACATGTGGTATAATTTACAACTATAAAAATATTATGTTTTCAGTAAAGGCAGGGTGGCTGAGTCAGGCTTAAAGCGTCTGATTGAAGGTCAGATTGACACACCCACGTGTCACGCGGGTTCGAAATGTCAGTCACGGAAATCCCGTCCCTGCCGCTGAAATTATTTGTTTACATCACTTACTACCTCAAATTCGTCAGCTATTCTTCCTTCTATGTCTTTGAAGTAGCAATTAGCTCTGTTTTCAATTCCTTCTTTATTAAATATGCAGAATAATGCTCCGTAGTTGGCATCTTGATCAGTGGTGTAGATAGCAGCCCACCAATCATTGGCTGCGAGTTCGTCATTTTGTTTGCGGATGCTCTTCCCACCAAGACCTGAGACAAAGGCAAATGTTCTGCCTTTTTCAATTATCAATGTGTTTGAAGTGGAGGCTATGCTTTGGGTTTCGAAATTGTCCATAAGATGAGTTCTTGAGTAGGAGTGCTCGTGCCCAGTGGCTATGATAGCTCCGCCTTCTCGGCAAGCTTCATAAGGCTCCCAGCCAACCTCGTCTCTTTTTCCACCGACCTGCATCAATCTCTGGTTCTTATGCCAAGAACAGATTCTCCAAGTCGAGTTGTCATTAGTTAACTGCTCTCTGATATAAGTATCATGTCCCGAACCTTTTGTGCCAACTCCTGAAAGGATAAAAAACAACCCCTGATATGTGCAGACTGATTTTACTCCAAGATCTCCGATACAGTTTGCATTATGGATTCTGTTCAGGCGAACTTGGAGCTTTTGCTGGTAGTCAGACCATGCTGGTAAGTCGTGATTACCTATTGATGCAAAGTAAGGGAAGTCAAGACCAAGAACATCATTAATCTGTTTATCCCATTTATCAGGATTGTTTTCATAGTCAAAATCCCCTTGGTGTAGAACCATATCAGTGTTTTCATCTTTTAGCAATTGAAGTACAGCTATAGAATTATCGCCCAAGCCTTGGTCACCAATAAAGGCAACTTTGAAGTTCTTAGAGATAGTTGTTTTCTCTTGTTTTGCAATGTAATATTCCTCTTTCTCAATGTAATATTTACAGCTAGTTAGAATAAAAGAAACTAAAACGAGCATAAACACTATCTTTTTTTTATTCATAAGATAACATTATTAGATACTAACTGATTAATAAATATTCTTAGAATTATTCCTCTTCCTCTTCTCTTCTAATAACCTTCACAGAATCAATCTTTACTGTGATTGGAATAGGTACTGCTGCTTCTAATAGTTCGACAACGACTTCTCCTTTCTGCTTATCAACCCTTGTAATCTTACACTTCTCTCTTTTGAAAGGTCCTGATATTATTTCTGCAATGTCATTCTTCCGGATGTTAATTTCCTTCTTTACTTGTTCTAACATGTGCTCTATCTCGTGGTAATCAACCATGTTAGGTAATAGTCCTCGGGAGTATGGTATTCCAAAAGCTGCTTGTTCTGCGCTTGTCCTGTCAGCAGCTTCTATGAATATATAACCACGCATTCCATGTGGTCTTATGATTGAGAAAACATCTAATCCCTTCCTTTCTGCATTGCTTGATATGAAGTCCATGACTTGGTCTTCCCTGTTAGCAGTTGTCCTAACAGCGAATATGTCGGTTTTTGGCGCTTCTCCTTTGTCTTCTTCGACTTCTTCTTTCTTTTCTTCTTCTGCATGATGCTCCTCTATCTCTTCTTTTGTCATCGCTCCCTTGACCTTTAGTGCTGTAGCTTCATCTACTTTTTTAGTGGGTTTTTCTTCCTTTTCCTCTTTATCTATTTCCTCGATCATTTTTAACTAAACAACATTTGGTTGAGTATTTGCAATAAGAAGCCTATGATTCCTATTAGCGCAATGCCTAGGCCAGAGGCCTTGACGATTGTCTTGTATTCTATCTTGTCTGGCTTCTTGGTGATACGGAGAACTCTCCAGCAATGGCTAGTATAATTCTTTATCTTAGATAAATCCATTTTTAATCTACGAATTCTATGCCTAACTCGGTCTCGATTTCTCTCTTTTGGTCGACCAGTTTGGCTTTTCCTCCCCCAATTATTTGTGAGCTCTTTACGCCTGTAACTATGAGCATCGTTCTTATGGTTCCTTCAAGATCCTCAGATATCTGGGCTCCCCATATAATTCTGGCATCTTCGTCAAGCTTGGCAGATATTGCCTCTACAACTCTTTTAGCCTCTGCAAGTGTCATGTCGTTTCCCCCTGCTACGTTTATGAGAGCACCGTTAGCTCCTGTTACATCAACGTCAAGTAGTGGGTTGCTGAGAGCTTTCTCAACTGCTTCTTCTGCTCTCTTCTCTGTGTCGCTCTCTCCGACTCCTATCAATGCTACTCCTCCGTTGCCCATGA
Organism: Nanobdellati archaeon; assembly: GCA_014384375.1. GTDB lineage: Archaea > Nanobdellota > Nanobdellia > Woesearchaeales. The sequence goes on along the minus strand of JACNFY010000009.1, from coordinate 1,638 downwards.
CCGCTCTTATATCTGCAAAGTCAAGATTGACAAGACCTGCTTTTGTGACTAGCTCGGCTATTCCTTTTACAGAATTAGTTAGTATCTCGTCAGCTACTTTGAAAGCTGTGTGTAGCGGGAGTTCTGGAGCTAGCTCCAATAATTTATCGTTTGGTATAACTATGAGTGTATCCACGTTTCTTTCAAGCTTTTCAAGTCCCATGACTGCGTTTTCATATCGTCTGTTTCCTTCCATCTCAAAGGGTAGGGTGACTACTCCAACTGTTAATGCGCCTGCTTTCTTGGCTACTTCAGCAACTATTGGAACGCTTCCTGTTCCTGTTCCTCCTCCGAGGCCACAGGTTATAAAAACCATATCTGCTCCTGATACTGCTTGCTTTATCTCGTGTTCTGTCTCACGAGCTGCTTCTTCCCCTATCTTTGGGATTGAACCAGCGCCCAATCCTTTTGTCAGGTCTTTTCCCAACAGTATTTTCTTGTCAGCTGTTGTGTATAATAAATCTTGGGCATCTGTGTTTATGGCAATCGTCTCAGCGCCGATTATACCGACTTCTGATATCCTGTTTATGGTATTATTGCCTGCGCCACCGGCACCAACAACTTTAATCTTTGCTTTTTGCTTTGACAGCAATTCTTCTAGCTCTGTATCCAGCAGATTTCTTCCTCTTGTTTCCTCAGTTGTGATTTCTGCAGTCATCTTGAACCTCCCGTCACCTTCTTTTTCCTAGATAATCTTGATTATTTGAGTATATAAATTTTGTTATTTTTGCATAAAAGGGTTCTTCTTTTATGCAGCTCAAAAATCATTTTTTTGATGATTTTTGTTGTTCAGACTTCTTTTTCTCCTGTTTCTTCGTTATGTAGTCTATCTTTTTTGTTCCTATTGTTTTCTTGATTTTTTCGTCAATTGCTTTCTTGATTTCGTCAGGTATCTCATGCTCTAACACTATCATTGCTTTTTTTTCTTTGACGCTTGCTGAGTTGAAATGTATTCCTCCTGCTCGGAGTAGTGATTCAAGCTTTTCCTTGTCGTTATTAACGAACCTCTTTACCTCGACATCATAAGTTAAATCTCTTCCTGATAGTGGATGGTTGAAATCAACTATCACTCTTCCTCCGCTTACATTCCTGATGATGCCAAACCTGTTGTCAATGTTGACCTCTAATCCTGGATATGGCATTATGTCTTGTTGTTTGAACACTTTTATAGGCACTAGTTTCAATAATTGTGCTGATTTCTTGCCGAAAGCTTGCTCTGGTGAGAGCTCGAATGTGTATTTTCCAAGTTTTTTTCCTTCCAGCTCTGCTTCTAGTGTTTGGAGTATGTATCCTTCTCCAATACAGACCACTATTGGCTTGTAGTCTGCTTCCTTGTTTAGGTTGTTAGCAATAGCAACTTCCTTTTTGGTTGTGTCGAAGACTTTATTCTCGTCTTTTATCTTGCCAGTGTATTCAAGTTCGACAAAATCCCCTTTCTTTATCTTTTTGCTCTCCAATTTAGCTCCTCAGTTTTTCTCGTCTAAAAAATGGGAGAATGTTAAGAAAAAGGAAAAAAAGAGTGTATATAAAGTTTTTGGTTTTCAGGCTCTGTCCAGAAAGGTATAAATATGTATACTGGTCATAAATAGTTATGATACA
>JACNFY010000038.1 GCA_014384375.1 Nanobdellati archaeon | reverse complement strand
CCACCCTCCTAAACCTTTAATTAACAAAGTCATTTATTTATTTTGCGACAAACTCGATTTTCGCTAAACCTTTTTAAAAAACCTTTCCTTCAACTTTTCTATGATAGTTAGAAACTAGCTTTCTAACCCCATAATTTTACGGAGGAAAATTATGATAAAGCTTGATGGCTCTTTTGGAGAAGGTGGCGGTGCAATTCTAAGACAAGCGCTCGCATTAAGCACACTAACAAACAAGCCCTTCGAGATAAACAACATTCGTAAGGGAAGGCCGAAGCCAGGCTTGAAAGCCCAGCATATGCATTCCATCATTGCTTTGGAAAAAATATCTGATTGTTCTGTAACTAACTGTGAAGTCGGCTCTGAAAAACTAACATTCATACCTGGAGAAATAAAAAACAAAAGCATAAATGTGGATGTAGGTACTGCAGGCTCGATAACACTACTACTTCAATCACTAGTTCTTCCATGCATTTTTTCAGAAAAAATAGTGACTATCAACATCACAGGAGGCACAGATGTCAAGTGGTCACAGCCAATAGACTACTTCGCTAATGTCTTAGTTCCAAGGCTGAAAAAATACGCAGACATCGAAGTAAGGACAATGCTTCGCGGATATTATCCTAAAGGCGGTGGAAAGGTTTCTATCAAGATAAAAAGCAAGACAGGAATAGAGGATTTAAAATCAATAAACCTTGTGGAGAGAGAAGAACTACTCCGGGTAAGAGGAGTTTCACATGCATCATCAGACTTAACAAATGCAGAGGTTGCTGACAGACAAGCAGCCAGTGCAGAAGTCTTACTATCAGACCTCAGAGTTCCAATAAGCATAGTAAGACAATACAGCAATACCTTCAGCACTGGCAGCGGGATAACTCTATGGGCTCTTTTTAGCCAGGACGGAGAAGATATATCGGTACCGATAGTCTTGGGCGGAGACTCGTTAGGAGAACGCGGAAAAAGAGCAGAAGATGTTGGAAAAGAAGCAGCTCTCAACTTAAAAAAAGAGATAAACTCAGGAGCGCCTATTGACAAATACCTAGCAGACCAACTAATACCACTACTAGCAATCACAAAAGGAGCGATAAAAACCTCAGAGATAACAAAACATACAAAGTCGAATATCTATGTGACTGAAAAGTTTCTGGATGTAAAGTTTGAAATAAAAGAAAACTTAATTAAAGTGTTACAAATCTAAGACTATGATATCACAGCCAAATATATATCATCATACAACTCCCTGATTGAGTTGTACAGAATTTCCTTGTTTCTCGGATTGAGATCTGTGCGTGAGAACTTTGCCTTTATATCGTTGTATAGTCTCTTTGCATCGTTGAGCTGGTGGTTCTTCACCATGTTCCTGCAGTTCTCTATCATTATGTAGAACTCTTCAACCATTTTGTTAACTTCAGGCTCTTCCTCAGACATATCTGTTAGTTTTGCATGCAGGTATTTTCTAAAATCTAAATCCTCTATCTTCTTCCTGTCTTCTAACAAGTGTTTCTCTTCCATCTCTACTATATCATGCTCTATCTTCTTAACTTCTTTAAGTTTCTCCTTAGCTTCCTTCTCTCTGAACATTAGGCTCTCCTTTATCTCATGCAAATCCTCTCTCTCAACCACAACATGGTCCTCTATCTCCTTGACTTCATGCTCTCTCAATTCAAACTCTTTCTTCCTTGTCTCAAAGTCTCTGATTTCAAGTTTCAACTCTTTTTCTTTTTGCAATAGTCCCTCGTTCTTGGCTTCCAATTTCTTAACATCCGCAGCTAGTTTCTTGTCTTTAGAAAGAAGATATTTGTCTCTAGCTTCAAGTTCTTCTGTTTGTTTTTTAAGCTCCTTATCCTTGGCTTTCAACTCTTCAATATCCTTTCTGAGCTTAGCATCTTTTCTTTCAAGATATTCTTTCTTTCGCTTTAGAGCTTCTCCCTGTTCAAGAAGCTCTTTGGCTTCATTCATTCTCTTGTTGAAATTCAATCTTTCATTCTTAAGCTGCTCTGATTTAGAATTATATTCCGCTACCAGATTCCTAGCTCTTGTCTCTGCTCTCTTCATAGCAATACTTTCCTTCTTCAATCGTTTGTCAATGACTTTCTTTATACCCTCTTCAATAAGATTGTTTAACTCCTTCTCATTCTGCTTTAACCGTGCCTCAAATTTTTTCAAGCGAAGCTCAAATTGCTCGGCTTTCTTGGTTCTCTTGTCTGCATCTTTCTTCTCTGCATCAAGCTCATATTTCTTGTCAATTATATCCTTGTTTATACCATTACCATACTCCTTTAACAACTCTTTTACCTTCTGCTTTAATATCTGGTTCCTCTGTTGCTCTGCTTTTTTCTCCTTCTCCAATATACCCTTAACCCAGTTGTAGAAAGCCTTCTTGTTAGCTTGAACTCTGGTCTCGAATTTTTCATCATCAATATTTTTTATAGCAGCCATTAACTCCTTCATTGAATTTATAAGCTTCTCATTGTGATGTATGATATACTCTGTTGGCCCTTTTTTCAAAGCTTTTTTCGGGTGGACAACTATCTCATCAAGCTCTTTCTGGATTAGCTGCTGTTCTCTCTCAACTGATTTGAAATACTTCTCAACAACCTTGTCTATCTTGCTTTTCTTTAGTTTTGCTTTCTTGACAACTTGCTTCTTTACTACCACAGGCTTTTTCGGCTTGACAACCTTCTTAGGAGCTACTTTCTTGATAGGCTTCTTAACAGCAACTTTCTTAACTGGTTTTCTAACAGCTACTTTCTTCTTTGGTTTTTTAGGAGCAGAAACTTTTGGTTTTGAAGGTTCTTTTAAATGGTCTGGCTCTTCAACATCCCATCTGGGACCTTTCTCTTTAGGCTTGTGAAACTCATCGATTATATCGCCGTGGTCCCATCCTTTAGGCTTTTCTTTTTTAGTTGGTTTCTCAGGAGGAACTTCTTTCTTCTCTTCCTTCGCAGGTATGCCGAAATCAGATCTTATCTTCTCCAGGTCAAACTCCTCTTCAGGTTTTGGAACCTCTTTCTTGCTAATTTTAGATATCTCTTTCTTGGCAAACAGCTTCTTCAGAAAACCTTTTTTCTTGGGAGCATCTTCATGAACTTTCTGTTTTTCTTCAACAGACGGCAATGGCTCTTCTTTTTTCTTTTTCTCTTTAAAGAATTTCGGTGGTGGTGGTGGCGCTATATCAAGATCGACCATAATCTCCCCTCTTTCTAGTCTTTATAATTAGTCGCTAATATAAATACCTTTCGATTTTAAAGACTTTTTAATAAATTATTTAAACACCTTAAAACACTCAGATATTAATGGCTGCGAAGAAAAAAGAGGATTTTTCTGAACTAATAACTTATATGAACAAGTTATCATCAAGAATATCAGAGGTTGAAAATCAGTCGAAGATTATCCTTAATGAGATAGCCAAACGAGATAATCGTCTTGAACACTCGATATCAAGCGTTAAGACAGATATTGATTATCTGAAAAAGAGCATTGCTGCAGCAAAAGAGATAACTGAGAGACAGAAAAACATCATAAAAGTGTTTGTCAAAGAGTTCAAAGGTATTACAAAAGAAGAAAGCTTCAAGCGATTGAAAGATAAGATTGACGAATGGGGTCCTGAAAGGTTCATAACAAGGAAAGAACTAAAAAAGAAAATAAGAACATAAAACGAATAAAAAAAAGAGTTGAAAAAAAGATAGTTGAATGTTTTTTTTCGCTTGTCCTGTAGTTTATCAAGAAACATTCCGGAAATCTTCTGCTTCTGGAACCGAAAAACTTAAATAAGATTATGTCTTACTTGAGCTTACTATGGAATCGATAACAATAAAAGTCGAAAATGATCTTGCAAATGAGATAAATAAGATCATAAAGCCATACTACAGCACCAAGACAGAATTTATCAGGGAAGCTATCAGGCACAGGATAAAAGATATAAAAGAAGAAAATGCAAGGTTAGACCTTCTAAGCAAGTTTGGAAAAGCAAAAACAAAAACACCGTTAAGTGAAGACAGGAAGATTAGGGAAAAGGTCGGAAAAGAGTATTTTAAGAAATATGGTTTTAAATTAGATTAAATCTTCTGGCTTTTTAACATCAACGATATCCAAGAGCTCAAGAAAGTGATTATCTCTTGATACAAGTATAGCCTTATTATCTCTGGCTAAAACAGCATGTAATGCGTCTGATGCGTGTACTTTTCTTTTTTGTGATAATTTTATAGCTTCAAATCTTTGCTGTTGAAGAGTTGGAATAAATAAAATAGTAACACCATTAATTTCAAAAAGGTCTTTTATTCTTCCTTTTGAATATTCAGTGCCAAGCTCTTTGATAACAAGCTCTGAAACAAGAATCTCGTCCTTATTTTTTATTATTAAATTAAGTAATTCTAATGCCCATTCTCCTAAAGGTCTAAATTTGTCACTTCTGTTTTCATAATAGTCTCTCCAGATACATGTATCCAAATAATATTTTTGCTTCACTAATACATCTTCGTCTCATATTTTTATATGTTTTTCTGAAGAAAAACCGAAGGATTTTTGGTTGTCTTATGGTTTTTTTACGGTTTTAGTTTCTGCTCTCAAAGCTGACTCCAATGATTTTATTGCGACTTCTATCTGACCATCACTAGGATTCTTAGTGGTTATCTTCTGCAGCAGCATTCCAGGAGCAGATATTATCTTGAATATTGCTTTGCTGTAATACAGACCAGATACTTTAAGGATTTCATAGGAGACACCTGCAATAATCGGTAATAACAGGATTCTAAACACATATTTAATCCAGAAGTTCGTTCCAAATGGTATGAACATATAGAACATGATACTAATAACCAACACCAACAACAGAAATTCTGTTCCACACCTAGGATGCATTGTCTGGTATTTCCTGACATTCTTCACAGTCAACTCCTTCTTTGCTTCGTAACAATGCACTGCCATGTGCTCAGCACCATGGTACTCGAACATCCTCTGGACATCCTTCATCAAAGATATCAACCAGAGGTAACCTACGAATATAGCTATCTTTATCACACCATCTACAAGATTAAACCAGAAATTATTCAAACCAAAACCTTTAGTGAAGAGATTGGCCAAAAGCAAGGGTATGAATTTGAATATTAGAAGCGCGGCTAATATAGATATTAACAATGTAAAGGCGAGCTCTCTCTTTGTCAACTGCTCCTCTTTCTCACCGATTGACTCGTTTGCTGAGTGTGTTAGTGCCTTGGTGCCAATAGCTACTGTCTCAATTAAAACCACAACACCTCTAATGAAAGGCAAACCAAAGAACTTATTCCTCTTGGTGTAGGAGACATATTTCCTAGTTTTGACAGAGATTCTCTTATTCGGTTTCCTGACAGCGATAGCATAATTATTAGGTGCCCTCATCAAAACTCCTTCAATGACTGCCTGGCCACCAATAAGAACTTTTTTCATTAGAAAACGGATAAATAATTAGTATAAAAAGTTAGTGATTATCCTCAAGATTTATAAATAATTCTCACTTCCTCACCGCCTCGATGAGGGAAAACAAAGAATTATCAAGACTGGAAAAAATAGCTTGGGGAGCTGTAGGCCCAGTGCTAGGAATACTTCCTGAAAGAGTACAAATGAAAATAACCAAAGGCAATCAGCATGCAGCATTTACTATGAGTGCTTCTTCAAGAGTTGTTAATGGCGTTTGGGCTGCGTATAGTACAGCATCACTAATAAGCAAAGCATTTGGAGTGGATATTGATCCTTCGCCAGGAAATATAGTGACTTATGCAGGGATTCCTTTGATACCTGACACAGTAGCAAGAGAAGTTTCATTTGCATTTTACTATGTTCTTAGCCACCCATTCGGACATTATCACAAACCATGGGGGGAACCAATTCTGACAGTAATGGACAACAGAAAGCATCCTCAGTGGTATGCAACACATTAAGAAAAATTCATTTAGATTTTTTGTTTCTTACAAACTCTGCTGATTTAAACAAGGATTCAAATGTTCCTGCATCTGACCAGAAACCTCTCAATATCCTTGCATCCATCTTTCCTTTTTCTATATAGGCGTTGTTAACATCTGTTATCTCTAATTCCCCTCTCCTGGATGGCTTTAATGTCTTGATAATATCAAAGACTTCGCTGTCGTAAACATAAAGGCCGGTAACTGCAAGGTTAGATTTTAGTTTTTCTGGTTTTTCCTCAATACCTATAACTTTATTCTGCTTATCAACTTCTGCAACTCCGAACCTGTTTGCATTCTCAACATCTTTTAGAAAAATCCTGGCACCCCTGTTAAATCCACTTAAATCAATGTCATCCTCAAAAACGTTGTCACCAAGGATTGCACAAACATTATCCTTATCAACGAAATCCTCTGCCAAACCTAAAGCCTGAGCAATACCCCCTGCTTCATCCTGTATCTCATAAGAAAGCCTAACGCCAAATTCTTTTCCTGAGCCTAGCAGGTTGACAAAATGCCCTGAATGTCCTGAACCACTAATAATCAGGATGTCCTTTATGCCTGCTTTTATCAATTTTTTTAGAGGGTAATAAATCATAGGCTCATTGTAGACTGCCAGCAAGTGTTTATTAGTTACTTTGGTCAAAGGCAACAACCTGCTTCCTGTTCCGCCTGCCAATATAACGCCTTTCATTTTTTCTTTTTTTCTTCAAATTCAACATGTTTCTTTACACATTCTTTTAAAGCTCTCTTTGTTTCTGTTAAATGAATTCCCAAACTCTCCAACTTTTTAGTGGAAAGAACACAGTTAGACCTTCTTGCTAGAGTAATATTTTTTAGTTCTTTCTCAGGAATCAATTCGAATTTCTTTTTTACAGGAGAATACTCGTTGTAAATGTCTAATAATTCCTTGTGAGTTTCTGGACCCTGATTAACAACATTGAAAATCCCTGTTACGCTTTTATCCATAAGTTTCTTGGCCGCTATTAAAAAATCGTCAATAATAGTGACTGAGTTAGGTATGTTTATGATTTTGTCGAACTTCAGTATTTTTGTTATCAGATTTCTCTTGTTTGGGATAGAGTCAACAGGCATTCTCAACCTTATCTGTAAAACATTGAACTCCTTTAATATTTTCTCTGCCATCTGTTTACTTCGGCTGTAAAAACTGCCATCAAAATTAGGTTCGTCTTCCTCGCTAAATCCTTTGCTATTATTGTCTCCACTATAAATACATCCAGTGCCTAGATGCACCATCTTCTTGTTCAATTCCTGACAGGCTTCTACCATAAGCGCAGGTACAATCACATTGGCAAACAATGTCTCTGATTTGTGTGTTTCACACCAGTCAACATTTGGTTTGCCAACTTTTCCAATACTGTTTATAACGAACTCAGGATTATACTTTATGATTTCTTTTTTCACATCATCAACACTTTTGATGTGCACCTTAGAAATTATAGAGTGGTCTAGAAAATCATTAAGCTTGTTGCCAAGATATCCATCGCCAAAAATCAAATATTTTATTTTTTTAATCTTTTCCACCAATCCTTATTCTTAACATACCATTTAACAGTTTCCTTTAAACCTTTATCAAAGTTTACCTTTGGCTTCCAACCTAATTTTCTTAACTTCTCACAGTTCAACGCATACCTTCTATCATGACCCTTCCTGTCTTCCACGAATTCAATGAAAGACTCGCTTTTGTCAAATTCTCCCAATAAAAACTTAGCTACCTCAATATTCTCTTTCTCAGTTCCACCACCAATGTTGTAAATCTCTCCAATCTTACCGTTGTGGAATATAAAATCAATCGCTTCACAATTATCCTGTACATGAATCCAATCTCTAACATTTTTTCCATCACCGTACAAAGGTATCTTCTTACCTTCCAACAGATTCGTTATGAACAAAGGAATTATCTTTTCAGGATACTGGCAAGGGCCGTAATTGTTAGAACTACGACTGATTATCGCTGGAAAACGATGAGTCACAACATACGACATTACCAACAATTCAGCAGAAGCCTTGGAAGCAGAGTATGGTGAACTAGGCTTGACTAAAGAATCCTCACTAAAAGAGCCTTTATCAATGCTCCCATAAACCTCGTCAGTGGATATCTGTAGAAACTTTTTTATCTTATTCACTCGGGCGAATTCTAAAAGGTTCAGAGTTCCTAAAACATTAGTCTGGATGAACTCTCTTGAACTCCTTATAGAATTATCAACATGCGACTCTGCTGCGAAGTTTATTATTGCATCGACTTTAAGAACAATCTTACCCACAATTTTGGAGTCGCATATATCTCCTCTTATAAATTCATAGTTTTTATTATTCTCAACATCTCTCAAGTTGTCAGGATTTCCTGCATAAGTCAGTTTATCCAGGTTTATAATCTCATAATCAGGATACTTTCTAAGCATATGCCTGATGAAATTAGAACCTATAAACCCACATCCCCCAGTCACCAGAATTCTCATCCTGTAATGTCAAATAAAACTTTATTTATAAGCTTTATTGATAATTGCAGAAAAAATTAAGAAGTTGTATTTGAGCTTTCAATTATCCTCTTTGCTTCCAACCATGTATCCCTTGTTCCAAAGTCAAAAGGCTCTGATTTTATCTCAATAGCATAAAGAGGTTCTTCTCTTCCAAAAAGATACTGTATAAAGTAACCAGGAGCATCAGGTCTCTTTCCTTTTGCAGCTTCCTCTTCAAGAAAATTCTTTATCAAAGCATAGTCTTCCTTTTTCAATATGTAAGGTCCTGGACAGGTAAATGTCTCTGTAGGATTTGGGGATTTTTCTTCAAACATAACCACCTTTCCCTGAGAATCAAACCTCAACTGGGATTTGCCCTCCATTATCTTCAAATCACCAGTATCATACACACCTATAACACAAGTATCATTCTTCTCCATAAGCTCAACAAAATCCTCCAAATTCAAATCATTTGAAAGCCATCTGTCACCTAACAGAACAATACAGTCATCATTGAACTCATCTAACTTGGAAACGTTATCCATCTTAAAATATACAGAAGCAGCTTTACTTGGTCTTAATCCCAAAGCCGAGCACATATCAACAACAGCACCTTTATTTCTACCATAAATCGTTGAGCCATTATATAGCATATTAATACCGAAAGGATAATTATTGTTATTATGATTATACCAATTATCAAATTGTTCCATGTAATAATTATTAGAAACAATTCTGACCTCATCAACATTCACTCCAGTTAGTTTATCAAGAAGATGATTGATAAGAGGCCTGCCACTAATCTCAAGCAAAGGCTTTGGAGTTCTCCGTATGTAATCCTCCTCAGGAGTGTCAATGGAAGTATTCAAGAGCCTAGTACCATAACCTGCTGCTAAGATAACTGCTTTCATAGAGGCCGGGAATAACAAGTTGGTTTTAAGTCTTTTGATTTCGCTTCTGTTGTGTAGAACACTACAGCGCGGACTTAAATATAATTCTAGCATTTTAAAGAGTGGTGATGCAAATGGGATTAAGTCTTAACAAGTGGGGTTGGGCATTGCTTGCAAAAGCAGGTGTGTTGACAGCGGTCTTTGTGACGTATTCATACCATGCAGACATAAAGAAGGTCGATTATAACCTGTTTGAGAAAAAAGCGCTAGTGGCTGAGAACTTCTACAATAATCCGCCAATACTGGAAGTGGAATGGAAAGCAAACGACGAAGGATTGATTGAAACCTACTTAGTTAACAAAGAGACTGGTAAAAAAGTGGAAGTGATGTACGACATGATACCAAAGAACAAAACAATTGTTGAAGCGATGAAGAAAAGAGTTGAAAACAACTATGAAGAGTTTGACATTTCCCCTTCGGATTTATTCCAGATATTCAGAACTGTTTACGAGACACAAAATCCTATAATGTCAAAAAAAGTAAGAAATTGTATGACCACATTAGAAGATGAAGTATTCAAGTATGAACTCCTCGAGAATTATTAGCAAACCAAAACAAAGAACCTGCCAACTTGCTAGAGGAAATGCTTGAATACTTCAGATAGGTGATTAATAATGACTAACTCAATATTAGAAGAAAGAGTTTCAAAAAAAACCCTCCTAAACGCTTCAGACATAGCAAATATGAGCGATCATCAACTAGATGAGATAATCGAAGGACAAAACCAGAAAACAACCAGTGAACAGTTAAGAGAGGCAAGGATAAGAGTGAACGATGCAACTGCGAGAGCAAAAACAGAATACTTGCAAGAGAAGACAGGTCTTTGGGGGAATGTAAATAGTCTCCTTTACGATTTGAACCTGCGTTCTCCTGAAAAAGAGCTTCAGAGAAAAAATGATGCTTTAGTGAGAATAAGAACAGGATTGGATAGTGACATAAAGACTGTGAAAACAGTTATTTGGAATGGTTACACAGATATAATCAACTCAGAGAAAAGAAAATTAGCCATTGATGTAAAGATAAGCCGGAAGGAAAAAGCATTGGAAGAAGAAAAGATAGAGTATGAAGAAACAGCTAGGAGCTTATTAGATGAGGACATTGATGAAGTTACACATAGCCAGTTGGAGTGTGACTTGCAGGAAGCATATCTAAACAGTTTCACAATTGAGAATGAGATATCGTTGTTGAAAGCAGAGTATGTCTTGACACATAAGAGAACTGAGAAGTTAAGAAGTGTACTCTCGAGTCAGGAATTAGATCTTCAAAGATTGATGCAAACAAACTACGATCTTGAAGGCCAGGTTCAGGAGATAGCTATACTGATGAGAAGAGGTGTCAGCCCTGCAAAGATACTATCATCGATGGAGAAAGTCTACTCCTATATTGAGGAATGCGAGAGAATAAAGAATGGTATATTGAGAAACTCTTATGATGTGAGTGAAGCGATATCAGAGGTAAGGATAGTCACAGGAAAGGCTGCTGAAGAGAATCAAGAGCTGTACAAGCAAAACGGAAATCTTGCCAGAAAAATCAATGACTGCTTTGAAGTAGAGTATGCTAGCATAAAAGAGAATCTGAGAAGAACATAATATCTTTCTTAGAAGATGATTGAAGTAATTTGTCTAGAGGAAGAACTGTTAGAAGATAACGCACGCCATATTAGACGTGAATTAGCGAGACCTTACTATAATCTTTTCTCTGCTCTAAAATCCAAAGACTCTAGAAAAGATGTTAACAGCAGAGAAATTAGCATTGTTTGCGATTCGATAGAGAGGCTATTCAGCACTCAGAAGTCAGTTTACGAAACCCTCTTGAAATCTAACCACTTTAAAGACAATGGTTCTTTGGAAGCAAAAGATTTCCTTCAAATATATTCATGTCTGTTATCTGCAGAAAAAGCACTTAATAACCTAAAGAATGAAAGAGCGTCAAATAGGGTTTTTGACAAAAGTATAAAAATAGACTTCGAGACCGGGCATAATACTTTAATCAAAAGTCTGGTAGATACTTACAAGGAAAATCTCTCAAGAACCTGCGATGATGAACTTGATGTTGTCGCCATAACAAAAGGATTTTTTGAATGGATAAAAGATAATTGCCTGCAATACTATAAATCTGAGAAGTACTCTGACTATGCAGCTTTAACAAACAATCTGCACATAAAAGTCGATGGAGTCTCAATCTCAGGAAATGGAAAACTGAATGGTCAAATAGGAGATGTAGTCATATCCTCAGATGCGAGAAAGGATCAAGTTGTAGGAAACAAAGAATTAATAAGGCAAATAGAAACAGGCTTGAAACTGCTATTTCTCTACGATTTGAAAAATAAAATACACCCACACATTCTAAGGTATGGTAGCTACGTGCAAAGAATCCTGGCAATAGGACGACCTGGTTGCGGAAAGTCTTTCACACTCGAAGCAATGGTCAATGAGGTGCGACAGCTTTCAGAGCTATATAGAAAGCCAATACACACAAAAGACATTTCCAACGATTTAAAGAGCAAGTACTACAGCGAAAGCTCCCACAACATAAAGAGAGTCTTTCAAGAAGTGGACAAAGGAGAGAGCTTATACATAATAATAGCAGATGACCTTGACACAGTTATCTTTGGAAGGAAAGAAAACGAGGAATCAGAGAACATATCAGTATTCGGAGAATTCATAAGAAACCTGGAAAGTATAAAATCCCAAAACAAAGGGAACTACCTTCTTCTAGCAACCACGAATAAACCTGAGAATATGGATCCAGCTCTTCTCAGAAGATTCCAAAAAAAGATTATTGTCAAAGGCCCTGAGAGCATTGATGATTATATCAGTCTTCTAAGAATTAAACTGGCTGGTTATGTTGATGATGAACTAGTCCAAATATCTGAATGGGAAAAAGTAGGAGCGGTTCTTTACGAAAACAAAGTGCCTGGAAGTCTTGTAGCAGATATTGCTTCTTCATTATCAGACAGGATAAGTGATGTTGACTTACCAAATAATATCTACAAGCTCGATTGTTATAAGACAGCCGAGATGTTCCCTCATATCTACAACTCAATAACAGAAAGAGAAGTTCTTGATGAAATAAACCTGAAAATAAACGAATACAGGTGTCTAGCTTGACTTGGATAGAAGAAAGAAAAAACATCGCAGAGCTAATAAGAGAAACTAACTATAGAAAAAATAGCTTTAATGAAAACAAAAAACTTCTAGAAATATACAAATCATTTCTATTCAAATGGGATGAAGATTCAGAAGTTGATATTATAAAAAGAACAAAGAAAGCATATCAAAATCTTGAGGAATTCCTAGAAACACAAATTGATATAAATAAAATTCCTGAGTTTGAATCTAGAGAAAATTTCTCGCTCACAACGTATCTAAACACAACACCTTCTCCTAAAAACACTAATCATGCAAGACTCAGAAATATTCTGCTTGGAGGCTATGATGAAAATTGCTGGGATGCATTGCAGAAGTTCTCTTATGAAATAAACATATTAGATCCACCTGAAACTCCTGAAGAACTAGAACATATACAATTAATATTCACAGGGCTTGAGTTAGCACTTAACAAAGGATTTCTTGGAAGAGAGTTGAGAAGAAATAATAAATACAAAGTAGTTTCATCAGTGACGAAATCTATGAATGAATATCTTAACCAGAGTATGAAAAGCTAAATCATTAAGCCGACTGTTTCTGCCTACTTATCTTCACTATCGCAAATATCATAACAATAGCTGCAATCCATTGTACTGGTGAGAGAACACTCTTATTAAAAACATAGTCAAATATTATGACTCCTATTGGGAAACAAAGCTCGCAAATCGTGGCTACAGATGCTTTGACTCTTTTCAATCCAAAATAGTATAAGAAAGCAATACTTGATCCGGTTGTGACTGCTATTATTAAGAATATCATCCAATTAAAAGGAGTTACCTCAGCGAATTGCATCTTGTTCGTTAAGAGCACATAGATCAACATTATCAGAGCTGTTAACCCAAACCTGTAGAAAGTCGCTGTCTTGAAATCATACCTCATCACGACTTTTCTTCCGAAAACAGTTGCACTACCGAAAGAGAATGCTGCTAATAATGCAAACAATGCAGCGTATGTTGTGTTTGCGCCTGTAGCTAGATTTGGTAGATTAAAACCAAATGTCAGAAAATATCCGGCTACTATAGCAATCGCAGCCCATAATATGAACCTTGGCTTAAGTTTTTCCTTCAATAGTATAGCTGCCAGCGTTATCGCAAATAGTGGTTGGAGTTTCTGAAGCAACACAACTATTGATAATTGCTGGAAATTCACAAGGAAGAGCGCCTTGACAATAGAAAGTGTTCCTACAACACCACCAGACAAAGCCACTAATCCTACGAATAGAAAATCAGATTTTGAAAACTTGAGCAAGTATTTGTACTGCCTAAACAGGAAAGTGTTCATCAGAATGAAAGGTAGCAAGTGAAAAACAAAGACCACAAAAGCCACATCCAAATTATACAATCTAGGCGTAAGCACAACACCATCGAACCCCCACCAGACAGCTGCTATGCATATTGCAATCACGCCTATGATAGTTGCATTAGCTAAGTTCTTTTTCATCCTCTCTCACTTATAATTACCTTATCTCCATCTTTCAGATTATAACGTTTTCGCAAACTAACAGGCGCAATCAACTCAACCATGTCACTAGAGTGCCTGGCTCTTACAGGAACTATGAGCGCACCATCTACTTCATTATTAATATTGGCTTCATAGCAATGAACACCGCCGAAAGTTCTTGAGTCATCGCTGAATCCATCCACGAACCTATCCACAGAATTTAGTATGAACTCTTTGCTCTTAGTAGGATTTACCTTTAGATTAAGTGTTCCCAGAAAAGGCTTAAATCCAAGTTTATCCTTGAACTTGTTGGAGTATATTTTGACATAATAAGCTCCTTCACCAAAACTTTTCTTAACTTGTCCAGAAAAAGAAATCCTCTTCTCAAACACTCTCCTCAAAAAAGAATACCTATCTTTCAGGATAGAAACTCCTCTCTGCTTCAGTCTAATAACAACACCAAGCGGGGAAACCTCTCGTTCTATGACTTCTTCATCCTCCAATTCCCTCAACTTCCTTGAAATCGTCTGTTGTGAAACATCAAGCTCCTTTGAAATCTCATTAGTAGATGTTCTTAATCTTCCGAAAAGACCAACTTTTTTCACGATATAATACAATAATTCTTCAGTGTTCATAAAACAAGAAGAATATAACTTACTTATAAATTTTATGTCTAACAAAAACGAGTAAGCATATATTTTAAAGGGAAAAAACTTTAAAAGTTCTCATTTTGCAATATCTTTTTAAATTTGTCTATGTTTGTAGCTCGTTATGAGATACATCTCAGACCTTCACACACACTCAAGGTTTAGTCGTGCCTGTTCCACTGCCCTTAACATAAGCACAATGGAGAAATGGGCTAAGATAAAAGGAGTCAATATGTTAGGCACAAGCGACTTCACACATCCTGAATGGATAAAGGAATTGAAAGATCATCTTGTGGAGGATGACTCAGGAATATTAAAGACAAGTTCTGGCTTCCCATTCGTTCTGCAAACAGAGATATCCCTAATATACACCCAAGCAAATAAAGGGAGAAGAATACACAACGTAGTTCTTGCACCAAGCTTTGAAATTGTTGATCAAATAACAGAATTTCTAAAAAAACACGGACGAGTGGATTATGATGGAAGGCCTATCTTCAAGATACCTTGTAATGACTTTGTGTATGAGCTCAGAAGGATATCATATGATATAGAAGTAATACCTGCACACATCTGGACTCCATGGTTCAGCCTCTTCGGCTCAAAATCAGGATTTGATTCACTACATGAATGCTTCAAAGATCAGGATCAATACATACACGCAATAGAAACAGGACTTTCAAGTGACCCTTCAATGAACTGGAGATTAAGCCAACTTGACAGGCTAAACATTGTCTCGTTCTCAGACCTACACAGCTTCTGGCCGTGGCGTCTCGGAAGGGAAGCAACGATTTTCGAGTTGAAAGAACTAACTTATGAAAACCTCTTAAGAGCATTACGCTCAGGTGAAGGTTTGCAGGGCACCATCGAGGTTGACCCATCATATGGAAAGTATCACTTTGACGGTCACAGAAACTGTAATGTTGTGATGACTCCAAAAGAAGCTTTGGAACACAACAACATGTGCCCAAAATGCAAAAACGAACTAACACTCGGAGTTGCCCACAGAGTTGAAGAGCTTGCTGACAGAAAAGAAGGTTTCAAAAGACAAAATGCAAAACCATTCCACACTATGTTGCCATTATCAGAGATTCTATCAACCATGCTCGACAAGACAATCTCTGCAAAGATTGTGTGGAAGGAATATAACAAACTCCTAAGAAGATTCGGTTCAGAATACAATATACTGACAGACGCACCAGAAGACAAATTAAAAGAAGAAGTACACGAAAAGATCGCTGGCGCTATAATCAAGAACAGAGTAGGAGAATTAAAAGTAGAGCCAGGCTATGACGGAGTCTATGGAGAACTAGTAATAGAAGGCATCAATGAAAAGGAGATAGAGGAAGAAAAGAAAAAACCAAAGCCACAACAAAAGGGGTTGAGTGAGTTTTTCTAACAAACAAGATGGCTAAGAAAATTGATATGAAAAAGATTGATTGGGAACACCTTGTCACTAGAAGATTAGCTGTCCAAGTCGCGATTGCCTGGAACTACGGCTTTGGTAAGCTGTTCAACAAAAGATACAGAACAGGCATAAAGGATACCTTGGTGTATTTTGATGGTAAAAAAACTGATTATTTTGTATCAAAAAATGAACACAAACAATACAACAAAGACTTGGACAAATCACTTCATGACTCTGATTTTGTTAAAACTCTCATTCCTGAAGCAAAAGAGTTCGTAGAAAAAACTTATGACTACATAAGAAATTTGATTACAAATTCTGAAGATTTGAAAGACAAGGAATTGGCCAAGCTGTACTCTGAATTCTCATACTACCACGCGAATTACTATACAAGAATGTGGATGGCTTTCAGGATTTGCGAGAGAATAGTTATGAGGATAGAAACACTGTTAAAAAAAACAATGAAGGATGAGAAGGAACTAAAAGAAACATCTAGGATACTCTCAATTCCATTAAAACCAAATGATGTAACTAATGAAAGAATTGTTCTACTGAAAATCGCGATAAAAAAAGACGAGTTAAGCGATGAAGAGCTTCAAAAACTCCTAAATGAACACACTACCAAATACAAGCACATTCCAATGTTCGATTTTGACCATTTGCCATACAAATATGAGCATTTTGCTGAAGAGCTGAAAGCAATAAAAAAACCGAAGGAAGAATTGGAAAAAATAGAGAAAACTTTCAAAGAGCGAAAACAGGACTTTGACAAACTGGTTGAAGAAATAAATCTTGATGAAGAACTTTCAAATCTCATAACAATGATTAAGGACGCAGTCTTTGTAAGAGACTACAGAGACATGGTAAGGCAAAAATTGAATTTAGAGATTAGAAAATTCTACAAGGAGATTGGAAAAAGAATTGGATTGGATGTAAAAGAAGTTGCATTGCTGACAAACAAAGAGATAGAAGAGCATCTTGCCAAATCAAAAGAATTCGACAAGAAAGAACTAGCTAAGAGAAAAAAATCATACTTATTGTTCCAATCAAATGATCATATAGAGATTCTTTCTGGAAAAGAAGCGAATGAAAAAACAAAAGAGCTGAAATTATATTCTGAAAAAGAAGATGTGAAGGAATTCAAAGGCATTATTGGTTCACAAGGAATCAAAAAAGGGGTTGCAAAAATAGTTAATACCAACCTAGACTTTGGTAAGGTAAAGAAAGGAGATATCATGGTGGCAGCGATGACAAGGCAGGATTTCGTTTCTGTTATGAGAAAAGCATCTGCCATAGTTACAAACGAAGGCGGCGTTACATGCCACGCAGCAATAATTGCCCGTGAACTAGGATTGCCATGCATTGTTGGGACAGAGATAGCCACAGAAGTGTTGAAAGACGGCGATTTAATAGAAGTGGATGCGAACAAAGGCGTTGTTAGAAAACTCTAATGCTTGTAGAAAACCCCTTCCTTATAATTATCTAAAACTTTCTTGCTCGGAAAGTAAATCGGTGATGGCAAGTTGTTCAAGTCAAACCACCGCCATTCTGTGATTTCATCAGGCTCCATGACTTTTGGCTCGCCTTTGAAATCATCTGAGAACAAACCGATTGTTACAAAATGAGCATGCTCATTCATATCATTATTAACGCAAATAACCTTTAAACTTTTCAGCTTTATACCTGTTTCTTCCATTAATTCTCTGATAGCTCCTTCTTCAAATGATTCTCCATATTCCAGTTTTCCGCCTGGCATTGTCCAGGTTCCTTCTCCATGAAGTTCAGAGTCTGCCTTTTCAGGGTCATCATGGCGCTTGCCAAGAAGTACTTTACCATCTTTCAGAATCATAACTCTAAATCCTACACCAACTCTCTTATCCTCCATAATAGAAAAAGTTATTATTTTATTAATAAAGTTATCGGGTTACCCTAAATAGCTCATATACTTCTTATCGCTTTCATCCATAGTCTTCGATGTCTGTTTCATCAAAGTCTTCAATTTCTGTTCAAAGTCTTCTGCCTGTTTCAACAGTGGTTTGTAATCCACATTCAGGCTAAGATACTTATCCAAGACTTCTATGACCTTTGCTGCTGCTTTGCTATCTGGTAATGCAGAATGAGTCTCTGCAAATATACATACAGAGTCATCACGTCTCAGCATGATGCTTGAAGTCACTCCTACAACAATGCTCTCATCTATTTGTCGCAAACCTAGCTTCTTCAATTTATCATCTCCGTAGTAGAAGAGCTTTGTTTCCTCCTTAGCCATCAAAGCATGTGAAGCAACACCTTCAACACTGATAATCTTACTGGCATGGACTTTATCTGCCATTTCAAGTATAGCTTCAGCTATATCCCATTCCTTTCCTTTGGGATTCAATATTGTCTGTAGTATGATTACATTATGCTTCTTCGAATAATGAACCGCCATTGGCTTGACAAGCTTCCCTTTATGGATGGCCACCATCGCAGGCAGATCATCATACAAGAATTCGCCTATGAGCTCGCATTTCATATGCTCTATCAAGAACTCAGTTACTATTGTCCCGATAAGTCCGAAACCAGGAAACCCTTCCAGGATTACCGGATTCACAGGCTTCTTTTTCAATAGAATTTTCAATCACGACACCTCTTTCAATAATCCTAGAAGAACATTGTTTATAAATTTTTTGATACAATTGTTATGTTCCTTGTTGCCTCATTATTTCATCACATTGCTTAAAAGAGGCTACAAGTATTTTTTTAGCGTTGATTGCAGCGCCAACAGCAGTCTCAAAATCTTCTCCGACCAGAGACTTCTTTGCCATAGATAATAACTGCTCACTCTCAATTATCGCTTCTTGCAAGGTATCTACCACTTCATCAGAACCTTCAGGTTTTTGACGAATAATGTTCTGAATAACTCCTTGAGTGTCTGACATCAGCCTATTCACATAATTGATTAACTTCTGGGTGATTTCTTTATCATACTTCTTTGCTTCTTTCAACGCATCGACAGGGTCTTCAGAATTAATCAACTTCTTGACATCTGCCAGCACATCTTTTTCCTTTGAAACATCTATCCCTGCTCTTTCAGCAACTCCCATGTCTTTCTCTAATTTTTTCTCCTGCTTCTCTGCTTTACCAAACTTATTGAAGAGAAGTCTTCCTATAAAGACAGCTGGGAAGAAATTGAAAAAAATCTCTAAGCCCTCACCAACTATTGGAATTAGGCTAAATGGTATGAAATTAGTCGCTTCCCAAGCAACAAGACCTGCCAAAAAACCGTTTGTTATTTTCCTCTCCTTTATGAAAATCAACACTGCTGCAATCCAATCTCCTATATCCAAGCCTATCAAGCCAGCGCCAAGTAACAAATTATCTGCAAATGAAAGACCACAATCAACAACGTAGTCATATATCAAAGCAGTCAAATACCTCTTAAAGAAGATTGCAAGAATAACGAAAAGCCCGAGTCCTATCAAAGCAATCTGGGTCCAATCCATAATTAAATATTGGAATAACAGTTATTTAAATCCATCGAAAAACAAAAGTTTTCTGATAAAATAAATATTTATAAAACAACAATCTATCCTAACACTATGAGTTTTGAAATACCTAAAGTCGAGAATCCATCAGTTTATCTGGATGTAGCTTTCAAAAAAGCGAGAAACAAGGCCTCGCAGAAGCGCACAAGCCTAAAAGCTGACAGATTGAGGAAGTCCAAAGTGCTTGAATTTATCAAGATAGACACTGTTAACGACACCTTGAACAGTAAGTTAGTAAAGATAATCTCTTCATTTCCAAACTTTGATAATTTGACTGAGTTCTACACAGAGCTGGTAAAGACGTTGATCGATTACAAAGAACTAAAAAAGTCTTTGGGAGCAATGAACTGGGCCAAGAACAAAATAGCAGATTTCTCAAAACAGTATAGAACAAAAATCAGGAAATGCAACGAATTATTAGTTATTAGACGGTATGGAAAAGAGTACTACGGCAGGATTTCATCAGTCATCAAACAGATATCAAAAAACCTATACTTCCTGGAAGAAACCAGGAAGATAATGAGGGAATTCCCATCTGTCAAAGACGGTCTGTTTACTGTAGCGATATTCGGCTTCCCAAACATAGGGAAGACAACTTTGCTAAGCAAGCTAACAACCTCAAAACCAGAAATAAAGCCGTACGCTTTCACAACAAAGAAGCTGAACATAGGTTATTTGCAGCACAAACATCGCAAGATACAGTTCATAGACACACCAGGATCACTTAACAGACTTGACAAGATGAACAGCATAGAAAAAACAGCATATCTAGCGGTGAAATACTGCGCACACACAATAGTCTACATCTATGACTTAACAGAGTCCTATCCTTTGAAAGACCAGAAAAAACTGTTGAAAAAACTAAAAGAGTTCGACAAACCGATAATTATATATTTGAGTAAAACAGATATAATAGATAAAGAAAAAACTAGTGCTTTCAAACACAGTAACAAGGGGGTAGTGGTTCAGATTAGCACTCTTAAAAATAAGATAATTGAGGAATTCAATAATTACCATGATGAAGAAACATCTTAAGAATCATGGTCTTATAATCCTTCTAATAGTTATCTTTCTAATAATAGTATTAACGCCAAGCGGTGAGAAGATTCTATCAGAAGATGAGATTTCAGAAGAAAGCATTGAGGAAGATAAATACACACATCTGAGAGAACAAATGGTTGAAACACAGCTAAAAACCAGAGACATTAATGATAAAGCGGTTCTGGATGCCATGAAAAACGTTCCAAGGCATGAGTTTGTGCCTGAAAACATGAGAAAACAGGCTTATGAAGACCATCCTATACCGATTGGATATGGCCAGACAATATCCCAGCCATACATCGTTGCACTGATGACCCAAACCTTAGATGTAGATGAGAATGATAATATTTTAGAGATTGGAACCGGTTCAGGATACCAGGCAGCTGTGCTAGGAGAACTCGTAGAAAAAGTTTACACCATAGAGATAATAGAAGAACTGGCAACCTCTGCCAGAGAGCGATTAAACAGGTTAGGCTATGAAAACATCAGAGTAAAACATGCTGATGGCTACTTTGGATGGGAGGAACATGCTCCTTTCGACACGATAATCGTGACTGCAGCAGCCAATCATATACCGCCGCCCCTGCTTCAGCAATTAAAGGATGGCGGAAAGCTAATAATCCCGCTAGGCAGCACATTAAGGTTCCAGACATTGACTCTGATAACAAAGGTTGGAAACGAGACAGAAACAGAGTTCATAACCGGAGTCAGATTCGTCCCATTGACCGGAGAGGCACAAAAAAAATAATATGGAATCTTTAAATGAGGCTTTACCAAACTACTTAGAAACAGTTGAGCATCAAAGAAAACCAAAGTTCAAGACAGACAAAGACTTACTTGACAGAAAAGCAGAGAAAGGCTTTAGGATACTGGAAGAATGCGAGTTATGCGAAAGGAAGTGCAGGGTTAACAGACTACAAGACGAGAAAGGTTGGTGTAAAGTCGGTAACGATATTAGGATAAGCTCTTTCTTTGCTCATCATGGTGAGGAACACTTTTTCGTTCCTTCCTTCACCATATTTTTCATCTCATGCAACTTCTCATGCCAGTACTGCCAGAACTGGACAATCTCCCAAAGAATGGAGAGTGGTATGAAGATGACTGAGAAAGAACTGGCAAAGATAATTGATGGCTATAGTTATTGCAAGAACGTGAATTTCGTTGGTGGCGAGCCAACTCCTAACCTTCCCTTTATCCTCAAAACATTAAGCCTTGTCAAATCAGATATTGCAGTTGTCTGGAATTCCAATTTCTACATGTCAGAGAAAAGCATGGAGCTGCTAAAAGGAATGGTTGATGTGTATTTATCTGACTGGAAATACGGGAACAACAAGTGTGCAAAAAGGTTGAGCAAGGTTAAAAACTACTTCGATGTTATATCCAGGAATCACATAATGGCCTTTGGAGACTCTGAGATGGTCATAAGACACCTGGTGCTTCCGAATCACTTTGAGTGCTGCACAAAACCAATCCTTGACTTCATTGCAGAGCATTTCAAGAAGAAAGTAATCGTCAACATCATGGACCAATACAAACCCAACTTCAAAGCATTTCAGTATAAAGATATAAGCGGAAGAGCAAGTAAAGAGGAGTTGGAAAGAATTATAAGATATGCAGAGGAACTAGGATTGAATTTCATAACATAACCATAAATAACAAAAAGGGATAAGCCAAATAAAATAAAAAAAATAATTAAGTTCCGTAATTCTTCCGGTTTTTCTTCCCAAATCCTTATTAATAACTAATTAAATAATTCCTCTCATGGAAACACTACTTTACTGTGATACAAACTTTTACATTGATTATCTTGAAAACAGGCATGACAGATTGAGACCTTTAGGTAGTTTTGCTTTTGAATTACTAAGGAGAACAATTGAATGTGAGTTTAAGATTATTATATCTGATTTTGTGATAACTGAATTAGAAAGGTACGTGAAGGAAGAAAAAATAAAGGATGTATTACACTCTTTGAAAAAAACTAAAAAACTTGTAAGAATTTTTAAGTCAAAGAAAGATATAAAAAAAGCAAGGATGTTATCAAAAAACAAAGCAGATGCATTGCATGCTATTTTGGCAAAAAAAGCAGGTGCAGAATATATCATCACAAGAAATCTCAGGGACTTCGCTGAATTCTCTCACTTAGTCAAGCCCATACTTCCAGAAAGCATCTAAAGTATCTCTTTTGGCAAACTCTTCAAAGAATTTGTTTCTTTCCTGTTTTGTCATTCTTCTAATCTTTTTTTCAGAGCCTTTCAACAGTTCAAGTTTTTTTATAATCATCTCTTTCTCATAATTCTCAATTGATTTCCTCAATGAATCCCTGAAGAATTCTTGAGTAGTTGAAAAGCCGAATATCTCAGAGAGTTTCTTTGCTTTTCCATAAAGATTTTCCGGTATTCTCATGTGTACAAGCTTATTTGTTGTCATGATACATTTATGATACTCTTATGATATATAAACTTTTTGGTTTTGTAATCGTAAATCCTTTGAAAAAATCTTGAGAAATACCTATCTCCCCATCAAAAAAATACTTCCTAAAACATAAACAATCCCTGCCAGGAACAAAACGAAATTATAACCAAGGAACAAAGCAATAATCACTGCTAATATCGGACTTAAAACTGAAGCAGAGCCGTTAACAGCCCAAGCCCAGGGTACTAATTCTTTCTTTATTATTCTTATACCTGTAGGGAATGGAATACCCATAAAAAAGCTTAAAGGAGCAACAAATAAAACCACTAATACTATCTTATAAATTAAGCTTAAAGAAATAAAATAATTAATAATAAAACTAGTTAGGAATATATAAAGAACCACTAAAATAAAAATTATGAATATTATTCTATTCAAATTCTTAACTTTTTGAGAATACAGAGCTCCTAAGCTAGAGAACAACAACATTGAGAATATTATTGTAGAAGAAGAGAAAACTATGTGACCAAGGAACAAAACAAACTTCTGTATCAACACAATCTCTATGAACAAGTAGCTCAAGCCAATGGCAAAGAAGAAAACCAATGAACTCTTATTTATTTTCGTCTTCTTAAAGAATCTTATAGGCAGCAAAACAAACACTAATGCTAAGACAAGTGCTTGAACCAAAACAAAGAACAGCAAGAAGCCAGAGTCAAAGAAAGGATTCCAATTCTGAGCAAGACTGTACAACTCCTTAATCTTTGAAATCCTGAAGAAGTTAAAATAGAAAGGCTTATCATCAGTTACTGAACTCACATCGAAAACATATTCTTTGTAGAATTCATCTTTGTCTTTCAACAAGTTTTGCACTGCATTGTGGTAGTATGGCTCTTCAAACCTCATATTCTTGTTAGGAACAAAGTCATATGGCAGATAAACAATGTCGAAATTGTTTTTCTCAGTGAAATCGATTATTTCTTCAATAGTCTCCTCACCCAAATCCCTCTTCGACAAAACCAAAGTGACTGTGGTCCAAGAGCGGAACATAACAATCTTTTTTGCCTCCTCATCAACCTCCAATGCCAAGGAAAACAATCTCAAACTCTCCCTCGGAGGGAACAAGAGCCACCTGGTGACTACAAGGAAGCCGTCTTCACCCAAAGAGTTGTAGTAATCCTCAAAAGCCTCTCTTGTCAACAGATAATTCTCGCTCAAACCAGAGATTCCTGAAGAGCTGCTCAAAACACCACCTGCCAGAGAAAGAACAATGATGTCAAACCTCTCCTTGTTTTTCACCAGGAAACTCCTGCCTTCCCCAAACACAACATCTGCTCTGTTGTAGATGTCCCCAGAGTAATCCGCATACTCATCTTTTAACAAACCAATAACAACAGGATTAGTCTCCAAAGCAGTTACACTAGCATTGTTCTTCAACGCAGCCAAGACATCCAAGCCAGCACCAGAGTTTACTATCAGAGTGTTCTTATTATCAGTCAAAAAATACGGAATTGAAGAAGGGAGATTATCAACAAAACCAAGATTCTCATGCTTGGTGATTGAATTCATGCTACCAGCGTCTATCATCACACCAATCTGCTCTGGCAAAATTCCAGAGAAAGACGGGCTCAGACCAGGGGCATACCTTGTGAAAGAGCTCTCAACAATATCAACTCTTGAAAAAGAATTATAGATAGTATCTATCAACCTGGAGTTAGGAACATTCAAGGCCTGACTCAGCTCTTTGTATTTAGAAATGTTTATATCTAAAGGAGCGAAGAACAATAACAGATTAATAACAATCAATAAAGAGACAAGTATCAATTTTTTATTTTTTTGAATAAAAAACAATGAAGAAACCAATCCTATCAATGAAATTATTAGTATTGTCTTTACATCAAGATATGAAATAAAAAATAACGAAGATACAGCCCCGATTGCCGAGCCTGACATATTCCAGAAATAGATTCTCCCTGCTTTTTTCTGAAAGTTTGAAAAAACATAAGCAATTATAACCCCAAAGAAAAAGAACGGCAAACCAAGAAAAATGTAATAAAGCAACAAGACAAATACATGGTTAAAATCCAGAATAGCTTTGAAAGGATCAAAGGAAATGTTGTTTATTATGAAAAAACCAATCAAAACAGAGATAGAAAACAGTATTGAGGAAGAAAAAAGAGGATTCTTCAGTTTCTTTATCGTCAAAAAAGTGCCTGAGGCAGCAATCCCGAACAACGCAATGCTCACAACCATAAAGGCAAAGTGGTACCATTGGGATATTGAGAAGAACCTTATTAAGCTAATCTCCAAAGCAAGAGCTGCGATTGAAATTAAGAATATCCCTATGTAGACCTTGTTTTTCATCATTTTATATTCTTCTCGAAAAAATTAAAAATCCTCTCTTCATATTCCTTTGGGTAAAGGTTAAGTGCATAGCCGTGGTCTGCATCAGGGACTATCCATAACTCCGTATTTTTCTTGTTCGACCCCTCGTATAGCTTCTTAGTGTTTTCAACCGGGATCTGCGAATCCTTGTCTCCGTGAATCAGCAAGACAGGTGCTTTAATCTTTGAAATCTCGTTTAAAGGCGAAACTTCCTTTGTGCTCAACCCAAACAACATACGTGCATACAACTTGGTTAGCCAGACAAAAGGCAGCTTTGTGATGCCTGGAAATATAAAATAAGTTCTTTTAATCATCATATCTATGTTTGCATATGAAGAGTCAGAAACTATTGCCTTGACATCATCTGAATTAGCCATGAGGATTGTGGCAGCTCCAAGAGAAAAGCCCATAGCACCTGTCTTTGTAAGGTTCCTTTTTTTAAGCCAGTCTATTGCAGCCAAGAAATCTTTTTTTTCATTATATCCAACTGTTGTATACCATCCAGCACTCTCTCCGAAGTATCTGAAATCGAATAAGAGAAGATTATACTTCTCTGCCAAGAAATATGTTGCTCCAAGAATGTTATTCTTGTCAAAAGGATATCCATGAGCCACTATCACGCTCTTGTCAGTTTTCTTTTTGGCAGGGATAAACCATCCCTTGATTGTTATGCCATCCTCTGTCTTAAAGCTGATGTTCTCATACTCTAAGCCCAGCTGGCCAGGAGTAACGCCTGTCTTGAACTTAACCGGACGCACTGCTAGATAAAAATTCAAAAAAGAAAAAATCACAACCCCCACGAAGACAAACAACAAAACCCTGAGATAAGCATACATAATAAACAAATCAAAGCTTAAGTTTATTATAAACTTTGTGAAAATAAAAAGAAAAAAAAATAATAATTAGAAATAAGTCATAATAAGAATATCTAGTAGATATTATATTGAAAAAACAAAGAAAATCAGAACAAAAACAAGACTTAATTTCACAATAGACAAAACACTAGCCTCAAAGTTCAAAAAATTCTGCAGAGAGAAAAGATACAATATGAGCGCAAAGATAGAGAAAGCAATGAAAAATGTGATAAATAACTAGTTTTCAGATTATCAAACAACTATTGCTTCAATAATTAGTATTTCGAGGCATAAAACAACCTATTTCTCCAACAAGTATCAATAACAAAAGAAATAATAACGCTTATACTTTACTAACTTCCAAACTG
>JACNFY010000037.1 GCA_014384375.1 Nanobdellati archaeon | reverse complement strand
TAATCTCAGGGCAAGCCTGAGATTACTAAAACAACTTTTTAATGCGACAAACTCGTGATGAGGGTAAAATTTATAAAACAACTTCTTTTTCGAACTCTTATGAAAGTTGAAATAAAAAAAGAGTTTGAAAAAGTTATTAAAGATAGAATAAAAAAAGATAATCAGTTTTCATCAGTTGAAGAGTATATAAATCATATCTTAGAACAAGTTGTTGAAAGATTAAGAAAAGAGGGTTTTGATCACAAGAATATTTCTAAAAAGCAACAGAAAGAAGTTGAAAAGAGATTAAGAAGTTTAGGATATCTTAATTAATTATCTCTTTAAAACATTTTGAACTAGTCTTCTTATTTCAGTGATGCTAACAATTTTTAAAATAAATATCAGAACTACATAGACTACAAGA
Organism: Nanobdellati archaeon; assembly: GCA_014384375.1. Taxonomy (GTDB): domain Archaea; phylum Nanobdellota; class Nanobdellia; order Woesearchaeales. Next base: position 26,513 of record JACNFY010000037.1, on the reverse strand, counting down.
GAAATACTCAAAACTAAGAATAATTCTGCCCACGGATTTAAAACAAAAATCTTCTTTAAAGAGGCTATTATAAGCACAAATATTACTCCACTAAAGATTGTTCTAAACCAATTCATCCATGGAGCTTCAAAACCTATGGTTTTTATTATTTCCCTAACACTTAGAAGACAAACAGAAATGTAGCTAATCATGGTGGCTATTGCTGCTCCTTCTATTCCAAAACGAGGTATGAGAATAAAGTTGATAATAACGTTTATTAAAGCTGCTATTAAAATAATTTTAGTGACTTTAGCAGGCATTCCAATACCTGAAATAACTGCATTGTTAATCTGCCCAATTATAAAGAAGATTGTTCCTATAATTATTATTTGAAAAGCCAACACACCTATAACATATTCTTTACCAAATAAAAACCTCAAAAAAAGTTCAGAAAAGAATATTAGGGTAATACCTAGAGGAACAACAATAAGAAAAGCATATTTATGCATAATCTTCAAACCATTTATCAATTTCTTTTTTTCATTCTTTGCCCATAACTCACTTCCTATAGGAAAAATAACTGTTCCAAGAGACCCACCAAGCATAAGAAGCAATAAGGACGTTGGAAGTATAACACTATATATACCCACTTCACCAAGACTCCTAAAATATGTCAACATTAATGTGTCTATATGACCTATAACCTTACCACCAATCATAGTTAATGTAACAGGTAAACCAAACATAATAATTTTCTTAACTAATTCTTTTTTAGCAACTAATTTATACTTAAAAAAGTTAAACTTTTTCAAGAGTATTGGTAAAAATATTGAAGTAATCAAAATGCTCGAAACTAACCAAGAATAAGCAGGGCTTAAAATCTTAAAGCCAAATGAAAAAAATATTATTAGTAATACAAAATAGAAAAAATGTCGAAGAAAATTTCTTATAGAATATAAGAAAAAATGTTTTAAACCATAAAAAGTCTGGAATACTCCTCCTTGAAAAGCTGAAATGAAAAACCATATTGAAAGCAATATTATTAGTGGTAAAGCGATATCATTCTTAAAGTAATATTTACTTAATACACTTGAAAAAGAAATTAAAATTATGGCTATCACGAATGCAAGAACTAATTGTATTAAAACAGAAAAGAAAATAACAGTTTTTGCTTTATCGAACTCTTTCTTAGCATTAAACTCTGACAAATACTTTGTCATAGCATTACCCAAACCCAAGTTCTTGAATAATTCTAAGAAACCAACTAGCGAGAAAACAGCGAAAAACAAACCAAATTCTTCAATTGTTAAGTTTCTGGCTAAAAATATTCTAGCTAAGTAAGAAAATACAGAGCCCAAAATAGAGAATATAAAAATATATGCTGCACCTTTAACAACTATTTTAGTATAATTTGTCATCTCAGAGAAAAAAATAAAATTCCTTTATAAACATTATGAAGATTCTTTGTAAATCAAAACATTTTTATATATATACATAATTCTATGTATAGATGAAAAACAGAACAACAATCCAAATTTCAGAAAATTTGAGAAAGGAACTTAGAATGCTGGCTGCAAAAAGAGATTTGTCATATCAGGAATTACTTACAGACATGATTTCTGTCTTTAAAGAGCTTGACAAAGAAAAAACTATTATCTCAATACCAAGAATGTTGGCTCAAAAGATTCATAATCAGATAAAGAAAACAGATTTCACAACCATTAGCGAATACACTACCTATATCTTAAGAGAAGTATTATCAGAATCGATTGAAAAAGAGAAAATAAGTAAAAGTGATGAAGAAAAAGTAAAGGAAAGACTAAAAGGACTGGGTTATCTGGAGTAAAGATGGGGTCAAAAATACTTGTAATCGGAATCGATGCGGCCACGTGGTCTGTGATAGATAAAAACCTTGACAGGCTAAAGACTTTCAAAATGTTGAAAGATTCCGATGATTTCAACAGAAAAACATTGACCCTTGACCAAAAGCCTTATAGTGCTCCTTGCTGGGCTTCAATGTTTACAGGCAAAACAGAGGAGGAGCATGGGCATCACGAGTTTGTTATAAACAACGAGATACAGACAAGGAAGGACATAAAAGCCGATTTCATATGGGACATTCTTGACAGAGAAGGAAAAAAAGTAAAAGCCTTGAATGTACCTTTCATAGTTCCCCCATACAACTTCAATATTGAATTCAAGGCTCCTGGAATGGGCGTACCTACCACAAGGGATGAATGGGATGCAGAAATTGAGAAAGTTACTAAAAAAAGTATAGAAACATTAGAAAAAAAAGAGCTTGACCTATTCATCACATGCTATGTAAGTCTTGACAAAATACAACACATGCATTGGGGAGGATCAATTGTTGATGAATACTATGAAAAGATTGATGAAGCTATTGGTAAGCTTCTAAGATTTGGTGAGAAGATAATAATAGCTTCAGACCATGGTTTCTGCGCTTTTGGAGATGCAAAAGTGCAAACACTACCAAAAGTAACAAGCAATGGTTCAAAACTTAGGGGAGATCATCACGAAGATGCAATCTTAATAACAAAAGGAATAAAAAAAGAAATAAATAATTTAAGAGATGTGTTTAAAGCAGTAAAGGAGGAAGTATAAATGAACCATCTAGAAAAACTCGAGAACCAGAGCATTTACATCATAAGAGAAGCTTATAAACAATTCAAAGATATAGCTCTTCTCTGGTCAATAGGAAAGGATTCAACAACTTTACTTTGGCTGTGCAGAAAAGCTTTCTACGGAAAGATTCCTTTTCCAGTCATTCATATAGACACAGGATTCAAGTTTCCTGAAATGTACAAGTTCAGAGATGAATGGGCTAAAAAATTAGGGCTTAATCTCATAGTTGGGAAGAATCAAAAAGCTCTTGATAAAGGAATAACCTGTTGTATGGATGATCAGATGACTTGTTGTAAGTATCTCAAAACAGAAGCGTTAAAGCAGATAATAGAGAAACACAAGTTCAAAGCTTTAATAGTTGGTATAAGAAGGGATGAGCATGGTGTAAGAGCTAAAGAAAGGTATTTTTCTCCAAGAGATGAAGAGTTCAAATGGAACTACAAGGACCAACCACCGGAACTTTGGGATCAGTTCAAATCAAAGGGCAAAGAGGATGACCATTTAAGGATTCATCCCCTCCTCCATTGGACAGAGCTTGATATCTGGAGATACATAAGAAAAGAGAACATACCAACTAACAAGCTCTACTTTGCAAAAAACGGCAAAAGATACAGGAGCTTGGGATGCACAAGAGCAACAGTCGCTGTTAATTCTAAGGCAGACACTGTTGACAAGGTAATTAAGGAGATAAAAACAACAAAGACTGCTGAGAGAAGCGGAAGAGCCCAAGATAAAGAGAAAGCTTACATCATGCAGAAACTAAGGTCACTGGGGTATATGTAGAGGTATAGAAAGATGGAGAAAGAAGACATGAAGATAGTGATTGTAGGTCATGTTGACCATGGGAAGTCAACTTTGATAGGAAGACTCTTCTTTGACACTGATTCATTGCCTAAAGAGAAAAAAAGAGAGATAGAAAGTATTTGCAAGGATAAGGGAAAAGATGTTGAGTTTGCTTTTGTAATGGACCACTTAGAGGAGGAGAGGGACCAAGGAATAACAATTGACACTGCGCAGACATTTTTCAAAACAAAAAAGAGAAACTATGTCATAATTGATGCTCCTGGTCACAAGGAATTTCTAAAGAACATGATTACAGGTGCCAGTCAAGCAGAAGTTGCTATACTAATAGTGGATGGTCATGAAGGAGTTCAGGAACAGACAAGAAGACACGCATACATTCTAAGCTTTTTAGGAATCGAACAGGTAATAGTTGTTATTAACAAGATGGACTTGGTTGAATATAGTGAAGAAATATTTGAGAATGTTAAAGAGAAACTTCTATCTTTTCTTAAAAAAATCAATATAAAGTCTTCATACGTCATTCCAATATCTTCAAAGCAAGGAGACAATGTTTCTAAAAAATCTAAAAGTATTGATTGGTATAAAGGTAAAACTATATTGGAGTCACTTGACACTTTTTACAAACAAGAAGCTAGTAATAATAAACCATTAAGATTCCCTGTTCAAGATGTATATAAGATTGATGATAAGAGAATAACAGTTGGAAAAGTTGAAAGTGGAATGCTAGAAGTGGGAGAAGAAATAGTCTTCCTACCGACAAAAAAGAAGACAAAGATTAAATCAATAGAGGTTTTTGAGAAGAAAAAAGGAAAAGCTGAATCTGGAGAAAGTGTTGGGATAACAACAACTGAGTCGATATTCATCGAAAGAGGAGAAATTGTCTGTAAAGCAAGTGAATCTGTCAAATTATCAGATGAATTCAAAGCAGAGGTTTTTTGTATGTCTAAAAAGCCTATAAAAACAAATGAAGAAATAACTCTTCGTTGCACAACACAAGAAGTTAAATGTTCAATAAAAAGAGTTTTAAGAAAAATAAACTCTTCAACACTAAAGATAATTAATGAAGATGTGAACGAGTTAAAAGAGACTGAGACTGGAGAAGTAATTATCAAAACAAAAAAACCTGTTGTCATTGAGAAATTCAAAGAAATTCCTGAGCTAGGGAGATTTGTCTTTGTAAGAAACAGCAACACAGTTGCAGGAGGAATTGTCAGGGAAGTAATTTAGTAGTCGTGATTGTTGTTATGATTCTTTATCAATGGCAGTATCTTGAACCATTCAATCGTTCTTTTCAAGCCATCTTTAAGTTCTATTTCTGGCTTCCAACCAAGTAATTCGCGAGCTTTTGAGATATCTGGTTGCCTTTTCGTTGGATCATCTTCCGGCATTTTTTTGAAAATGAATTTTGACTTAGAACCAGTAAGTTTCTTTATGGTTTTAGCCAGTTCTAAAATTGTATACTCTCTTGGATTTCCAAGATTTTTTGGACCAACATAATTTGACTCCATCATCATCATCAATCCACGAATCATATCATTAACATAGCAGAAGCTTCTTGTTTGTTTTCCGTCACCGTAAATTGTTATTGGCTCATCTGTAAGAGCTTGCCTTATGAAGTTTGAGACAACTCTTCCGTCTCCTGGCCTAAGTCTCGGACCATAAGTATTGAATATCCTCACTATCTTAACATCAGCATTCATCTCACGATGAAAAGCCATAAGCAATGCTTCACCAAACCTCTTGCTCTCATCATAGCAGCTTCTTACACCTACAGGGTTTACGTTTCCCCAATAGCTTTCTTTCTGTGGATGTTCCTTTGGCTCACCATATGCTTCACTTGTTGAAGTAAAAAGCAAGGTTGCTTTCTTCTTCAAAGCCAATTTTACAAGATTATAGGTTCCGATTGAGTTAGAAAGTGCGGTGCTTGTTGGAAACTTCTGATAATCAACAGGGCTTGCTCTTGAAGCCAAATGATATATTTGGTCAATTCTTCCTCTTATAAAAAAATGCTTTATAACATCGTGCTTTATAAGTTTGAAATTCTTCTTTTTAAGAAGGTGACTTATATGGTATGTGTGACCTGTTGCAAAGTTATCCATACACATTACTTTGTTACCTTTTTCTACTAGAGTATCACATAAGTGACTTCCGATAAATCCTGCTCCACCAGTTACTAATATCTTCTTCATCTTCCAACTCCTGCGTATTCAAAGCCATAAGCACGAACATCCTCTGGATTATAAATGTTTCTTCCATCTATTATTATCTTCTTTCTCATAAGCCTTTTCATCAATTCAAAATCGGGCTCTCTAAACTGGTCCCACTCAGTAATTATTATCAAAGCATCTGCTCCTCTAAGAGCTTTATATGCGTCATCAACATAATATACTCCTTTTATATGACGTTTAGCTTCAGGTATGGCTTCTGGATCATAAGCATAAATTTCTGCATACTCATTCTTTAGTTGTTCTATAACAACTATTGAAGGAGCTTCTCTTATATCGCTCGTTCTTGGCTTGAATGACAAACCCCAAATAGTTATTCTTTTTCCTTCTAGGTTAGGAAGAAATTTTTTTAGTTTAGGAACTATTGATTTTTTTTGTCTCTCATTAACATAGTCAACAGCTCTTAAAATATTAGAAGGATTACCATATTGTTCTAAAGTCTGAGCTAATGCTCTTACATCTTTTGGGAAACACGATCCTCCGTAACCAATTCCTGCTTGAAGAAACCTTGATCCAATTCTACCATCCAAACCAATACCTTTTGCAAGTTCCTTTATATCAGCCCCTGTTGATTCACATAAATAAGATAGCTCATTCATAAAACTGATTCTTGTCGCTAGCATTGCGTTAGAAGCATACTTTATGAGCTCAGAGGTTTTTGTATCTGTTATCATAATAGGTCTCTTTATTCTAGCTACTGGCTTATATAATTGAGTCATTATTAGGTTTGCTCTTTCTGAGCTTGTTCCTATCACGACTCTATCAGGATTTTGGAAATCCTTAACAGCAGCCCCTTCTCTTAAAAACTCTGGGTTTGATATAACATCAAATGGAATTTCCTGTCTTTGATGAGACCTTATTATTCTCTCAACTTTCTCAGCAGTTCCTACTGGAACAGTACTTTTATTAACAACAACCTTATAATTAGCCATGTAACTTCCAACATCTTTTGCAACAGAAAAAACATGTTGAAGATCTGCTTCTCCAGTTGTTTTCTGAGGGGTTCCAACACATATGAATATAACTTCTGATTTTTCAATAGCTTCTTTGGCGTTTGTAGAAAAGAACAATCTTTTTTCCTTACTATTCCTTAGAACCAATTCTTTTAATCCTAGCTCATAGAAGGGTAATTTACCTCTTTTCAAAGCTTTTATTTTTTCCTTGTCTATATCAACACATATTACTTTGTTTCCGAAATCTGCAAAGCAAGTTCCTGTCACGAGTCCTACATATCCTGTCCCAAAAATAGCTATTCTCATATTAATCACTAGTAAATAACGACTTATTTATATATCTATGCCCAAAACTTGAGAAAGCTTTATAAATAAAAGGTTGTTTTCTAGTCGTGGACGGTCAAAGTGGAGTGGTTATACCCGATCCCATTTCGAACTCGGAAGTCAAGCACTCTTACGTTCCAAGTTGTACTGCACTTTGTGCGGGAAGCTTGGAAAGCTGTCCGCTTTACTTTCTTCTGATTTTCGCTATAAAGAATCCTTGCGTTCCAATCTTATGAGGCCAGAATCGTCTGCACTTCTTTATCTTTGTATTAAGTTTTTGGTCGAATACATTTACTAAACCAAAATCACTTATAGAAACATTTAGTTCTTCAAGTTCTAAATCATCATATTTACTTAGAAGCCAATTTATGTTTAGTTCGTTCTCTTCTGGTTCTAAGCTACAGGTTGAGTAAACCAGAACACCATTTTTCTTCAACACTTTTACTGCCGCTTTCAACAGTTCTCTTTGCAATCTCGCTATTTCTTTTATTCCTTCTAAAGTTTTTATTTTGAACCAATTCTTTTCATCTGCAAAGTTTCCTGAGCATGGAGCATCCAATAGTATCTTGTCAAAAGTAATCTCTAAATCGTCCACAAATCTAGAGTCTTTTTTGTAAATGATGACATTCTTCACTCCAAGTCTTTCTATGTTGTTTCTCAATGCTTCAAGCCTATTAACATTGTTATCAAGAGCTATTATAGTTCCTTTGTTATTCATATAAGAAGTTATCTGCGTTGTTTTTCCTCCTGGAGCTGCAGACATATCCAACACTAAATCATTAGGAGAAGGCTTTAATATCATCACAGGTATCTGACTTGCTGCTTCCTGCAAATAATAGTAACCTTGAAGGTATTCTGGTGTCGCTCCTAAAGAAAAATCTGCTTCACAATAATAGCCATAGTCTAGAAAAGGAATCTTTTTTAGAACAACTTTTTCCTTTTCTAATCTAGAAATTAATTCCTTTTCAGAGATTTTCAGAGTGTTAACTCTTAAAGAAGTCTTCAATTTAATTTTTTCAGGATTAAATTTCTCTCCAAGTTCCTCATATCTTTTTAGAAAAATGCTCATTTTATAATTTTATTTATTATATTTTTATAAACATCAGAAGGATATATATAATCATCATATTCATAAACTATTAAATGCTTTTTTTCTTCTTCTGAAAATGGTTCTGCAAGTTTTTTTTGTTTTAGATAAATCTGCCAATGACCATCACTTTCATTATTTTTGTCATTCATTCTTTGACCGATCCATTTCTTTACAATATTATCAGGCACTATTAAATTTACAATAAACACTTTTGATTTGGTTTTCTTTATAATATCTAATGCTTTTTTTCTCATGTCGGCTTTAAGAAACTCTGCAGAATCTAATATAACACTTTTTCCTTCAGAAAGAGTTTTTTCAGCATTTTTTAACAAAACTTCATAAACTTTACTTCTATTTTGAGGCGAATAAACTCCTTTATTATAATCAACAAAAGTCTTTTTTCCTTTTTCAATTTTGAACAGTTCTTTCCTAATGATATCTGAAGATAGATGATTAATATCCACCATACTAGAAAGCAATTTCGAAATAATGGTTTTTCCAGTTCCAGTCAAAGCAACCATTATCACAGCAGTTGATCTTTTAAGTTCTATAAGCCCACGATTGATTTCTATAACATACTTTTCTGCAAAATTAAAGTATTTCTTTGATTTCTTTTTTATTCTTTCTTTTTTTTCTTCTGGAAAGTTAGAATCAAACAATAAGAAGCCTAAAACTTTTCCTCGCACATAGGCTCTGTAGCATTTGTAAAAGTTTAATAGTACAAGTAATTCCCAATCTTTGCTTTTTTTAACATAGTCAAGAACCAGTTTCCTTGAAAAATCTTCTTTTCCATGAAAATCCAAGTCCATTGAAAGAAATGCTATGTCTGCAACCACATCAGAGTTTTTGAATCTTTCATTGAATTCAATGCAATCAAATATTCTTACTTTCCCATTCTCATTAAGAAACATATTTCCAGTATGAAGATCACCATGACACTCTTTGATTTTTCCTTCTTTAATTCTTTTTTCAAAAAGCCAATTATTCTTTTCATAAAACTTATTAGTTTTTTCTTTTATCAAATCAAACTGTTCTTTCGTTATTGTTTTCCCAATCATTGATTTGGTTTGTTCAAAATTCTCATCTGTGTTCACTTTAAATGCTTTGGCTGAACCATATGAAGATATTCTCCTATCTGTTTTTGCTTTTTTGTAGAAATCAACAAGTATGTTTGAAATCTGAGTGATATGTTTTGATGTTAATTTTCTTTTTTCAAGGAGATTCTTCAATATTTTATCTTGAGCAAATTCTTTCATCTTTATACCATAATTTACTAGTTCTCCTTTTCCATTGATATTAAAAGAATTGTTCTTCTTATCATAACGCAACTCTACAATTCCTAGATAAATCTCTGGAGATAATCTGCGGTTTAATCTTAATTCTTCTTCACAGTAAAACTTCCTTTTCTTCAAAGTTGTAAAATCGAGAAAACCGAAATCTACTGGTTTTTTGAATTTGTAAACATAGAAACCTGTTAAACAAACAACTGATATGTGGGTTTGTATAATCCTTACATTCTTAGGTTTTTCCATATATATCTTTGGGTTTGATAAGATTTTAACAAGAGTTTTCATTTTAGCTCAACAGTTATTTTTCCTTCTTTCTCATTTACTTGCTTGATTACTTTGTGTCCTTTTAATTTTTCTTTAATATCCTTCCATGAAAATTTTTCTTTAGCTTTGATTATCTCTGTCAGAATATTCTTTATCTGTTCGTAGTTTTCGTATATGAACTCTCCTTTCCGTTTATTTTCTTCTGAACTTCTTTCCAATCCTTCTATCATTTCTTCCTGTTGCTTTATTATCAATCTTGCTTTTTCAAGTTCTTCACTTTTTTTATCTTCAACTACTTTTTTCTGATCTGCAGTTATTTTTTCAGAAAACTTTGAATCTATTGCTTCATTGAAAGAATTGAAAAACTTTTTTTCTTCTTTTTCAAACAACTTTAACTTGAAGGGCAAAATCTCTTTACCAACAATATTAGCTTTAATATTTTTTGATAATAAAGCTCTTAAGCACTTGTATAATTGCTTTACTTCTTTTCTTGTTATTTTCTTCTTTGTCTTTTCTACTTTTGATAAAAGACATAGTTCTTCAGCATAAGTTCCTCCTAAGCCAAAGTCCACTGCTAAGGTTTTAACTATTGAATCTTTATCAGATTTTTTTATTATATCAGCAAACTCTTCTTCCTTCAAAGAAAGAGTATCTACCTGTACTGGTGGATACTCATACTTTATTCCTCCTCTTACTGTTCTATCCTTCCACTTATGGCTTTCTAATGCGCTCATCACTTTATAATCCTCATTACACAGAACAAGATTCCCATTACTAAAAAGCTCTATTATCATCAACAATCTTTTTTCTTTTCCTTCAAATATTATCTCAACTATTCTTTCAAAAGCTTTCTGAGTTATTTTTCTAATAATTGTGTTTCCAAGATGTTTTCTTAAAAATTTACAGAATCCTGGAGGTACACTTGGAAACTCTTCTTTATAGTCACTTAAGTAAGTCATGTTTGGCATGACTTTCAGAAGTTTTTTTCCTTTACCACTAACATACATTGTGAACAAGAATTCTCTGTTTTTCTGGTAAACCTTATCAATTCTTCCACCTATAAATTCTTGAAATTCTTTAACAATGTAAAACAACTCTAAAGAACTTATCTCTTCTCTCATATCTCAGAAAAAGTAATAGTGATTTTTAAAGTTTGTTTTTACACATAAAATATGCAAGTCAAAATTTTCAATTCTGTTCTATTCTACTGTCACACTCTTTGCTAAGTTTCTTGGCTTATCAACATCACGACCATTTAAGACTGCAATGTGATAAGCTAGTAGTTGTAATGGAATTGTGTTTATTATAGAAGTGCAAAATTCTATTGTGTTAGGCACATAAATTGTGTGATTTGATAATTTATTTATTATATTGTCTTCCTCAGTAGCTATTGCTATTATCCTTCCCTTCCTTGCTTTAACTTCTTCCATGTTTGAAAGTACTTTTTCATAAGTTCCGTTTGATTTGTTTGCTATAAAAACAACTGGCATATTTTTATCTATTAATGCTATCGGACCATGTTTCATCTCAGCAGCAGGATATCCTTCTGCATGAATATAAGATATTTCTTTTAGCTTTAGCGCCCCTTCTAATGCTACTGGAAAATTTATTCCTCTTCCAAGATACAAAAAGTTTTTTACTTGATAATATTCCTCAGCTACCTCTTTTATTTTTTCATCTAATTCCAAAGTCGTTTTCACTTTTTCAGGAATTACTTCTATTGCTTTTATTAACTCATAGGCTTTTTCATCTGAAATGGTGTTTCTTGTTCTCCCAAAATACAAATTCAGTAAATGAAGCGCTATTATTTGACTAGTAAATGCTTTTGTACTAGCAACTCCTATCTCTGGTCCTGCATGTAAATAAATACCCTTACCTGCTTCCCTAGCAATTGCACTTCCAACCACATTCACTATTCCAAGTGTTTCTGCACCTCGATTTTTTGCTTCTTTCAAAGCAGCAAGAGTATCCGCAGTTTCTCCTGACTGACTTATTGCTATAACAAGGTCTGTTGGTTTTATAATGGGATTTCTATATCTGAACTCTGAAGCGTAATCAACTTCTACAGGTATTCTCAAATGTTCTTCAAGAATATATTTGCCAACTAATCCTGCGTGCCAAGATGTTCCGCAAGCAAGTAATATGATTCTACTAATATTTTTTATATATTTCTCTGATAATTCTAGTCTTCTAAGATGAATGTCTGTTTTGTTTTTCTCTATTCTCCCTCTCAAACAACTTTTCAAGCTTTCTGGTTGCTCATATATCTCCTTAAGCATAAAATAATCATAACCCTTCTTTTCTAATGTTTCTATATCCCAATCTACTTTTTCAATAGGTCTAATCTTTTCCTTTCCAAAATTCTTTATTTTATAACTATTCTTTGTAATTATTACTATATCCTCATCTTCTAGATGTATGATATCCCTTGTGTGTTCAATAATTGGAGAAGTATCCGATGCTAAGAAATACTCATCTTTACCTACTCCTAGAACAAGCGAACTCCCCTTCTTTGCACCGATGATTTTATCTTCGTTTTTACTCATAATCACTAAACCATAAGCTCCTTCAACTCTTGATAGTGCTAACTCAACTGCAGTAGTTAAATCTTGATTTTCAAATTCTTCTATAAGATGAACTAACACTTCTGTATCTGTATTTGAAACAAAATTATGACCTTTCTTTTCTAGAAGAAATTTGAGCTCTAGATAATTTTCAATCACACCATTATGCACCAAAGCAAGTTTACCATCACAACTCATATGGGGATGAGCATTCACAGTTGTAGGTTCCCCATGTGTAGCCCATCTAGTGTGTGCTATACCAATTTTACCACTAACAGTTTCTTTTGCAACTAATTCTTCTAAAGTTCTGATTTTCCCTTCTGTTTTTACAACTTTTAATTCATAATTTTTTACACTAATTCCTGCAGAGTCATACCCTCTATATTCTAATCTTCTCAAAGCTTGTAACAAAATAGGAGTTGCTTCTCTTCCACCTATATAAGCAAATATGCCACACATTTTAGAAATTCTTTTTTATAAAACTCTCTATCTTTGGTATGTCCTCATATTTCCCTAAATCAAGCCAATAATCTTTGAGAACTTTAACTTTAACTTTATTCTTTTTAGCTAACATTTCTATTGCAGAAGTAAGTTCATACTCTCCTCTTGGAGATTTCTTTATTTTCCTCAACTTATCAAAGATTTCTGGTGTAAATTTGTATAGACCTGCATTTATTAAGTTTGATTTGGGTTTTTCTGGTTTTTCCTCTATTTCCACTAAAAAATTTCCTTTTGTTACTAGAACACCAAACCTCTCAGGGTTTTTATGTCTTAAAGCATAGATACAATTATAATTATCATCAAAATTAATATTACCCAGATCGTTTACAGAATACAAATTGTCTCCCATAACAACAACGAAGTTCTCTTTGATATGTCTGCTTAATAACTTAACAGCGTGACCTGTCCCTAATCTCTTGATTTGATGGACAAATTTTGTTTCAAAATTAAAATCGTTCTTTTTGAAAAATTCTTCAACTTGGTTCTTTTTGTGTCCAACAATTACATATACCATTTCATAACCTGCTTCTTCAAGATTTCCAAGAAGGTAGTCTAAAAATGGTTTCCCATTTATCTTAACCAAGGGCTTAGGAACATATTTTGTCAAAGGTAGCATACGTATACCTTTCCCTGCTGCTAGAATAACTGCTTGTTTCATAATTTTTCCTCCAGAAAATTATGAGACGCCAAAATCTTTAATTTTGATTGTTTCATAGAGGCGAAAAACTATTCACCTTATAAAAATCTACCTATTTTTAGAATCAATTATTGGCTTAAATATCTCTTTCTTCTTGTTGTATTTTCACTGCTAGAGCAAAGAAATAGTCACTTAATCTGTTTATATACTTGTAAACCTCTGGTCTGATCTTTGACTTCTTAAGGTATTCTGTTAGAGTTCTCTCTAATTTTCTAGTTCTAATCCTTGTTTCGTTAACATCTATTGCTATAAGATTGTTGAAACGTTGAAACTCATGTAGGTCAAGTTCAAAGGAATCTATGGTTTTTTCTAAATCAACAACATCTGATTCTCCTATAGGTTTGGTAACTAATCCTCCTACTTTTTTTTGAGATAATTCTCCTCCAAGCTGCCATAAAAGAAGTTGAACTTTTAATAGTAGAGGTTTTTGTTCTGCCATCGAATCGCTGTATTTTGCATATGCTATTAATTTATCAATCATGGATTGTAAAGCATCAATATCTCCATGAACTTCGATAAGACAGTGGTCTTTAGAAAGAGTGCAGCCATGTAGTGTACGTGTAAAACCATCATCTCCTATAAAAGAGTATATCTTAGAGGCAAGCCTTTTTTTTGAACCAATTGGTTTTGATTTTTTCATTTCTAATTATTTAATATCACAGGCTCCTGTAAATCCGCAATTCTTTGAACATTGTGTGCATCCACCAATTTTAATCATTAGTCCTCTTTTACAGACTGGGCAAATATTTCCTATTTCAGCACCATACACAACTTCTTCCTCTTTTACAGTTTTTGGAATTTCCTTACCTGTTTTTTTAGCAGATTCTACATTCTTCTTCTCTGTCTCAGCAGATGTTGATAAAACTTGCTCAGTCCTACTAGAATCTCTGTATATGGTAACGCCTTTACATCCAAGGTTATAAGCTCTTTCATAGAGCTGTCTCGTTTGCTCAACAGAAAACTCTGCAGGTACATTAGCAGTTTTGCTTATAGATGAATCAGTCCATTTCTGAACAGTTGCTTGAACCTTTATATGTCCTAATGGTGTTAAGCTCATTGCGCTTACAAAGTAGCTTGGAAGTTTACCTTTGTTAGAAGTATATTCTTTTCCTAATGGAATCATCACTTTATGAAAACCTAATCTTGACTGTATGTAAAATTCAAAAGCGTAAAATGGTTCTATACCTGTAGATGTTCCTAACATCGTACCAACAGTTCCTGTCGGCGCCTGTGTTGTTAGGGTGACATTCCTTATACCATATTTTTTAATCATAGATCTTACTTCCTCAGGTAACTTCTTTACAAAACCACTCTCTAAGAATTTATCCATTTCAAACTTTGGGAAAGGTCCTTTCTCTTTTGCAATCCTACATGATTCTTTATACATCTCAAGACATATTGTTTTGTAAATCCTCTCTATAAGATGCAAACTTTTTTCAGAACCATACTTCATCCTCAACTTTATAAGGAGTTCTCCAAGACCAAGCGTTCCCCCACCAACCCTTCTTTCACTCTTCTGATTCTGCTTATTTTCCTCGAAATGATAAGGTGTGACATCTATTACATTATCTAAGAACCTTATTAATATCCTTGCAGCTTTTTTCAAAGCTTCCCAACTCATCTTATAAAGATGTCCTTCCTCATCTTCTCCTACTTTTTCTGCAAAAGAAGCAAGATATAAATGTCCTAGATTACAAACACCCCATGCTGGTAATCCTTGCTCTCCGCATGGATTTGTAGATACAATTTTATTAAAATAGTGTGAGTTGCTTAACTTGTTATATCTCTCCATGAAAACGACACCGGGTTCAGCACTTGCCCAAGCGGATTCTATTATCTTATCCCACACTTCCTTAGCTTTCATAGTCTTATAAACTCTCACAGGGTATCCTTTTCGCTTCCATTCATCAAGGTCTCCATCCCATTCATGATCATATATATCTGTATAGGCAGGATGCTCATAATCAGGAAACTCTAAATTCCACAATCCATCTTTTTTAACTGCTTCCATGAATCTGTCTGATACCATCACAGAAATGTTTGCGTTTTCTATCACTCCAGATGTTATCTTAGAGTCTATAAACTCCAGAATATCAGGATGCCAATCTGCCTGCATAAGCATTAATGCTCCTCTCCTAGAACCTCCTTGCTCTATCAAACCTGTGGTATATGAAAATAACCCCCCCCATGACACTGAGCCAGATGATTTTCCATGTACGCCACGTACATAGGCATATCTAGGTCTCAACGGAGAAAGTGAAAGTCCAACTCCTCCACCACGAGACATTATCTCTGTCATCTGATATAATGTATCTTTTACTATTCCTTCTCTTGAGTCTTTAGGTGAAGGTATGACATAGCAGTTGTAAAGGGTCAAATTAGAAGTGTAGTTGCCATACTGGTCCACATTAGCGCCTGTCATTATCCTGCCTGCAGGCTGTATATGGTTCTGTTTCATTTCATCCCAAAACAATTGGAACCATTTTTCTTTTAATTCAGGTGTTTTTTCTGCAGATGCTATTGCCTTAGCGACTCTTTTGTAGGCTGTCTCCACCCCTTCTAATGGCTTCTCACATTTCCATTTACTCTGTTTGAATTCGTAATTATTTTCTGACTCAGCATATATTCCTGTAATCATATGCAGAATTAGCCTCTCGTTCCTTAACATTTTTCTGACTATTCCTAAATCTTTTTTCGGATATTTATGGTCTTCCTTTGTTGTAACTACTACAAGGTCTCCTTCACCAATATCTTCCTTTTTTGACTTTAAAGAATATCTGTCAAGAAAAATAGCTCTCCCAAGTTCATCAAGTTGCTGTGAATGATTAAGTATTTTAACTGCTTGTTTACTTAGCAGAACTCCTAACTTCTTTAGTTTTCTAACTTCTTTTGAATCTATTTCTTTCTTCTTACTCTCCCTTATCTTTCTTCTTTCTTCTCTATATAAGATAAATACTTTCGCTGTCTTCGCGTGTCCATTTTCTATTAATTCTTTCTCAACAAGGTCCTGTATTTCTTCTACTTCAGGGATTTTGTCTTTGAAATCTTTTTCAAGAATTTTTATAACCTTATCAGATAATTTAACTGCTAACTTTTTATCTTTTCCACCAATAGCTTGTGCTGCTTTAAAAATAGCAGTTGTTATTTTTTCTTGATTGAAAGGAACTATTCTTCCATCTCTTTTTCTTATGTATTCTATGCTTGATCTAAATTCTTTTTCCATTACAACACCTCATTTCCTCATTAGTTTCTTCAATTCTTTTTCAAAAGAACCTTTGTCTTGAAATTCCCTATAAACACTAGCAAATTTTATATAAACAATTTTATCTAATTTTTTAAGTTTTTTAATATTTTTTCGTTATAAAGAATATATTTAGAAAAATAATCTATGAAAAAACTATAAAGAAAGAGTGGTTTGAAAAGGTTTATATAAGCCACAAATATCTTATAAATGAATGAAAGGACTTGCAATTGTTGACAAAGGATTAGAGGAAGTTGCATTAGAAGAAATAACTGAAAAAATAAAATCCAAAGGAAAAAAAGAAGAAACTAGAGTAATCTTTTTAATTTCAAAAGAAGAAGACCTTTGCAGACTAGCATATACTTGCCAATCAGTTAGAAGAATTCTACTTCTGATAAAAGAGATAAAAGTGAACAGGGAATTAGATAAAACAGTATGCTTATTCAAAAAAGAAATTAATAAAACTGATTTGAAGAAATATCTCCATAAGAAAGTAAGTGTTAAGTGTAAACGAATAGGAGAGCATAAGTTTACTAGCGTTGATTTAGCAAGTGAAATCAGTAAAGTTCTAAAAGACTATGAATTTAAAATTTCAAGAAAAAACAACGATTTAGTGTTCTACGTCTACATTTACAAAAACAAAGGGTATTTCTGCTTGGACTTTTCAGATAGAGATCTTAGCAAGAGAAATTATAGAATATTTACAAAAGCTGGTTCACTCAAAGGAAGTCTTGGATATGCAGTATTTAGATTCTCAAAATACAAACATGGAGAAACATTATTAGATCCTGCATGTGAATCAAGCATAATCCCTATAGAAGCAGCTCTAAGCATTATGAATAAATCTGTGAATTTCTATAAGAAAGAATTTGTATTCCAGAAAATCGACGAAAAGTACAAGAAAATATTTGAATTAGAAGATAAGAAAATAAAAAAAAGTGTCAAGGGAATCTATGCATTTGACAAACTCTTAAGCAATATTAACAGTTCGAAGAAAAATGCTAAGATTGCGGGTGTTGAAAAAAACATAAATTTCTCAAAGGCAGATATAGAATGGCTTGACACAAAATTTGAAAAGAATTCTGTAGACAAGATAGTTACAAAGCTTCCATCAGAGTCAAAAAACATATCTAAAAATTTAGTTGAAAAAATATATCAAGAATTCTTTTATCAAGCTGAATTCATATTAAAAAAAGAAGGTGTTATTGTTATTTGCTCATTAAAAAATGATTTGCTAAAAGAAAGTGCTAGAAAAAAAGATTTTAAAGTTGTTGATGAAAAGAAAATTTTCTCTGGACAACAACAGTACTCTGTTACTATTTTTAAAAAATTTTATAAAGAATAAATGCAAAAAAAACTTATGAAAAGTTCTTAGGGTGAAAAACATGCACTGTGATATGTGTGGTACTGAATCGGAACTCTTCAAATGCGAGATTGAAGAAACTTATCTTAATGTGTGTAAAAAATGCAGTAAACATGGAGAAGTAATCCAAAAAATTGAGCATCTAGAGCCAGAAATAGAGGAAATATCTCAAAAACCTATAGAAAGAAGTGAAGTTATCCAGATTATAACTCAGAATTATCCAAAACTAATTAAGAACAAAAGAGAACAAATAGGATTAAAACAAAAAGAACTGGCTAAAAAGATTGCTGAGAAAGAATCAGTGATTCATAAACTAGAATCAGGACATATGGAACCAGACATACAACTAGCCAGAAAGCTTGAGAAATTTCTTAATATAAAACTTGTAGAGCAATATAAAGAAAAAGGAGAAGCAACTACTGTTGAGAAGAGTGAAGGATTTACAATAGGTGACTTAGTCAATATTAAAAAATAAGACAAATATTTAAAACTAATAAGAAATTCTTAACAATTAATTTGAACATCCAATACTTATCTTTAGATATTGTAATGAACTTTGGAGTTTTCTTGTTTTTGATAGTTTTCTCATTGCTATTAATCATTCTTGCACTATCAATCACATCTTCCTTTATGAAAAAAAATTATCGATTATTTGAACCGAAAATAAGTGTTATTATTCCAGCTTACAACGAAGAGAAAAATATTAAAAAATGTATTCAAACAATCTTGAAATCAAATTATGACAAGAATAAACTAGAAATAATATGTGTTGATGATGGGTCAACTGATAGAACCGTAAAAGTCATAAAAGAACTCTCGAAAAAAAACAAGAACATCAGATTAGTAAAAGGAAACCATAAAGGAAAATCAAAAGCCCTTAACTTAGGGATTAAAAATTCTAAGCTTAATTACGTCTTAACTGTTGATGCAGATACAATACTAGATAGAAATTTTATCAAAGAAATCATAAGACCATTTGCTGACAAGAACGTTGGAGCCACAAATGGCATAGTTCTCATAAGAAAACCAAAAAAAATTATTGAGCACTTTCAACTTGTGGAATACTACTTTAATAACCTCATAAGAAACTCTTTTTCAACAATTTTCGACAACGGTATCTGGTTCTTTGGAGCCGCGGCTTGTTTTAATAAAAAAATCTTGGAAAAAGCAGGGTTGTTTCACGATAAAGTTCTGACTGAAGACATGGATATATCTCTTAAAATATTCGAGAAAGGTTATAAAGTGTTAACAGTTAGAAAAGCTGTTTATTACACTCAAGGCTGTAGGAATCTAAATGAGCTTTTCTCTCAAAGAATGAGATGGTTCTTTGGGGGATTACAATGCACCTTTAGACATAAAAAGTTGTGGAAAAGAAAGGCTTTCTCAATAAAGTATCTTTTCTTTAATCAGGTTTTCTGGGCTTTGTTCTCAATCATAATCATACCTATGGTAATTTACCAAGTTAATTATTGGATGCCTTCAGAAGGTCTCTTATCAACGTTTTCTTATCTCTTCAGATGGTTTAGCTTAGCAGGACCAGTTTATGTTTTGTACAAGATTCCTGATTGGGGCTTATCCCTTATTAATATCTTCGGAGTGCTTTCAGGTATCATAATGTTTATAATTATAATATTCTCTATAACCAAATTCAAAGGAAGAATAAATCTTCAGAAATTGCTGGTGGCTTTTTTCTATTTTCCCTACACACTAATATTGAATCTCATACTAACCTCTGCAATTGTTAAATACACATTTTCTAAAAAGAAACATTTCATAAAATAAACTAAGCAACCACTTCACAAGTGACTCTTCTATAAATATATATTGTTCCAAAAATAATAGAACCAATAAAAGTGGTTAAACTAATAATAAGAGCTGCCAATGCAAAACCCATTCCTCCATACTTTTTAGAATCAGCACTAATCAACCTCAAAGCTTTAATAGCTAAGAACAATGAAACTAAAGAAAAACCTATGTTAAGCAAAGGAATCCAAAAACCAAGACTAAATATAAATGAGAGTATTGCATGAAATCGATCTTTCTTCTTAGTTTTCTTCGAAACCATTCTAATCAGCAGTAGACTTTACAATGTTTCCTTTCTTTGCAAGCATGAACCACTCCATGTTCCTATTAAAAATTGCTTTGAAAACGCCAACAGTAACAGTGTAAATCACCAATAGTCCTACGCTGAAAGAAGCAACTATTAGTCTGTGAGCCTCATTGAATCTCTTTCCAAGCTTCAGAATTATTAAGCTAGTAAACAAGTATCCTGAAGTTAGTAAAATATTTCTACCTGTCTCTGAGAAGAACCTAGCCCAATCAATTGGTTGAGGTTCGTTAGTGATTATTGATAAGAATCCTGTTACAAATAACAAGAAGAAAAATAAAGAGACTAAGTAACCAGAGCCTAGGATAACTGGGTTAATTTTCCAAGTTGCTCGAATCTTTCTGCTAGTAAATATTGGAAATAAATGCTTCTTGAGAGCCGATATAACCCCATAAGACCATCTCATCTGTTGTTTACAAAGATCCTTAACTGTGAATGGGGCCTCACAGTCACAACGCAAATTTTCCAAGTAAACTATTTTTCTTCCTAAGCTAGTCAATCTCAAAGAGTATTCTATATCCTCTGTCAAGGCACCACTCTGCCATCCACCAAGCTTAACAAGTGTTTTCTTTCTCACAGCCTCAGCAGAGCCTGCTATAAATCCATTACTCTTTACAAAATTGAAAAATGGAAGTCCTAAGTGATGTGAAAACATAGGAATTATTCCACCTATGATTGACGGAAAGTTTTGAGAGAAATTCTTTATAACCCATCTTGCTTGAACTCCATCAACTCTTTTATCCTTAACAAAAGGAACTATTATTCTTCTCAGGAAATCCTTTTTTGGCAGGAAATCCGAGTCAAATATAACTATAAATTCTCCTTTCGTATATTTTAGCATATGGTTAAGATTTCCTGGTTTAAATCCTACATTAGCGCCTCTCCTAGTTACCTTAATTATACCTTTGTGTTTTGAAGCGAACTCATCTATTTGCTTGGAAACCTTCTTATCAGAACTATCATCACCTAATATTATCTCGTACCTATTCTTCGGATAATCAAATTCTAATGCTTTTCTAGCACAGTTAATAGCTGCTAATTCATTATAAGTAGGTATTTGAATAGTTACAAAAGGATACTTGGTGAATTTGAAAGCACTTTCCTTTTGTTTCTTCTTGAAAGCAACTATTATAGACATGACAAGATACATAGTCGTAAAAACAATTGTTATGTATAAGAGTATATTAAAAGTCTGTTTGAAGAATATGTGTAACACATTAAGAATATCTCTAGAATGTAGTGAAAAAAAGTCATATGTTAGATCCCCAAAGTAAGTGTAATAATCGAATGTTCTATCTGAAATTGTTCTGAAAGCTTCTAAAACGACCATTTTAAACCTCGTTTTTAGGGTGTGAATAAGTAGAGGGTATATATAAATGTTTTTAACCAGAAATCACCAATATCACACAACCTATTCATACAATACTTTCCACACTTCAATTCCTTTGGTCGAGTGTATTTTTTCAAAAACAAGACTATTTTCAAGCAAAAATAATAATCCTTCACTTTCACGTTTCCATACAATACCTTTCTTCATCTCAGAAGTAACTAATATATATTCTATTCCGTTTTCCTCTAGCAAAGATTGTGTGGTTTCCAAATTTCTAGAATAGAATATTTTCTGCTCCACATCCTTCAATGGGAAGTAATTACTATAATCGACGGAAGAGTCGTCAAGATAGCTTTGTTTATCAGAGAAATACTCTATAAAGTAACCATAACTTTGATGTGAAAGAACTACTCCACTTTCCTGATTTTTCAGGTATGAAAGTGATTCTATCAACTCATTCTTCGGTTCTGACTTAATAATTTGGTCTATATACAAAGACGTAGAAAATATTATTCCACAAAAAATCAGTAGCAAAGTGAATTTTTTTATAGTAATAATAGCCCACTTCCTCCTTATCAAAAACAACACTATAATACCTGCTAATAAGCACAAATAGAAATTCAGGAATATCCTACCAGCTTCGTTAAAAAGTGAAAAAAGTAATACAGCGATGATTGACACTAAAAAATAAATATATTCCCTCCTTCGTTTCCAAATCGTAAAAAAACCTATAAGACCTAAAAAGAGATAGAAAAAAGCTATACCAACCTCTGCACCAAAAGACGTGAAAAAAACAATGAAAGAAGGAGATGAAAAAAGATTTTCAAAAATTCTAAATCCTTTATGATAATATGAGAAGAGCAAGAAAGAAATAATTGCAGATATTAGATTTCCCAAAAAAAACATCCTTTCTCGAGTGTAAAAGTAATAAAAAATTATCAATATAACATCTATGAGAAAAAATGAGAAGTCAGTTATAGAAACAAGCATCAGAAAAGGAACAGACCAATAATTCTTGTTTATGAAAAAATAAATGAAAAATAGTGATAGGAGTGTTGCTAAGGAGTAAGTGTTTAGACTTGTAAACAAATACACAAAGACAGGTGATAATACGAACAAAAAACTAGAAACTATTACAACATCTCTATTTTCAAAGAAATGCTTTATTATCATGAAAAACATGAAAAGTGATAAAACACCGAAAGCTAGTGATACAATGATATATTTAGTTTCTGTGAAGGAGGTTGAAAAAGAAAGAAAGTAATGAAAAAGTGATGTTTTGTGAAGCCTATTCTCCAATGAATCCCAGTAGATGTCGTTTGACAAATCTCTTGATGTTCGCAGGTCATAATAAAATTCTCCTCCTGTAAATAAAACTTCGTTGTTAAAGAATCTGATAAAAAAAGGAATTAAAAGTAGAATTATTGCAAATGTAAACAATGAAATAATCTCTATCCTTATTTTCAATTTTTTTTTCATTCTATAGTGCAATGAACTCTATATATTTCCACTGACTCATTATAAACTAGTTCAAAACAATCCTTGTCGGTATAATAAAGCTTTGTCTCATCTCCAAACTTTCCTGAAAAATATAGATAATCGACATCATACTTATTTAGTCTTCTAACAGCCTCTGTTTTTAACCTAAGAGAAAACACTGATTGAACATCTTCATATCTCTGCTGAGCATCATTAACAAGCAAAAAGTCCTGATCAATAACAGATTTTCTATTAGCAAAATAGTTTATCAAATATCCTTCTTCCAGACGAGAAAGGACAACTGAATCTTTATCAGTGTTTTGCTCTAACCAATTCATTGCTTTAATCTCTGAATGAGAAGGAACCTTATTCAAAGAAGAAAATGCTAGATTAAAACTTGGAATAACCGCTGTCAAAAAGAACACTACAAAAACACCGAACAAGAACCAATTGGCTGAATTATGTATCTTTGTCTTCATCAAGTATGAATAAAAAAGCTTGATGGAATAACCTGACAGAAGAACTAGCATCAAACTTAGGAATATCAAGCCTGTTTTGAATCTTATAAGTTTCAGCCACAACAACACAAGGATTGATAAAAACATACTCACAAGCAAGAATACGCTTCTCCTCTTAACCTTGAATAAAACATGATATATTGCATAAATACCTAAAACTACAGGAACAATTCCTACATAGTAGATGCTTTGAATAATATTCAAATCAAAGAAATAATTGGTAAGTATTTGGAGTGGAATATTCTGCCATATAACGAAGGGACCATGAATAAGAAATGCTTTTTTGTAAACTATGAAGTTAAACCATAAAACTAGAAAACTTGCAAAAAGTATTAACTCAATCTCTTTTTTATCAATCTCTAATGATTCTATCTTTAACAATAACAAAAATAGGAGCAATCCAACAATTAATAGAAAGGATGATGAATGAGAAAAAACAAGAATCACGAGGAAAAATAGTGTTGGCTTCATATATGATGAGTCTCCTATCTTCATAATAAAATAAATAACAGACAAAATTAATAGAAGCACTAACGAATAAATTGATATGTCATTTATTGTAACAAATAATATTGGTATAAAACCAGAAAAAAAAGCTGTGAGAAGAGAAATTAATCGATGCTTGGTTATGTGAAATGATATTAAATAAACAACTATTACAATAAGGGACGATAAGAGATTAGGAATAATTTTAGCCGCTATATCAATTCCAAAGAAACTAAAAAGTGATACGAGGTAATAAAATACTGGAGGAAACAGATGAGTTCTGCCACCATAGCTAAGCGGATCTTCAAAAAGAGGTAAAGCCCTCTCATTTATATTTTCTATCTGTCTCAGTGCAAAGTAAGCTTCATAAGAGAATTTCTCTGTCTGGAAAGATATCAGAGTTCTAGAAAAAAATGTTATGAGAAAAATAATTAAAAGCAAAAAAGCTGCAATGGACTTCTTCATAATCTTTAATGATGAAAGATTCTATTAAAAACTTTTTGAATTACTCCTCCTCAGGATTATAGGAAGGCACTGCTGATTTATTGATAATCATTATGTCTCCAATGCTTTTAACAAGCTGATGTGGGACGATAACTCCTTTTGCAGCTCCCAAAACCTTATTTAGAAAAGAACTCTTAGTTGCTTTGACTCTCCATCCAAAAACCTTGTTGCTTGTAAGAACAGCTTCTTCAACATCACCAAAATAATCACCACTATCAGTAAAAACTCTCATATCATAAGCCTCGGTTATTTTTTTCATCTTAAGCATTTATTACCACCTTCTAAAAGTTATAACGTGTTTTAAAACTCACTGATTTATATAACTTTCGTTTAGTGAACAATAAAGTAACGAAAAATATATATAGTAATAAGCCATAGTTTAAAAATAGAATTTAAGAGGTGAGCAATAATATGGCATCATCAGGACTTGAAAGTGTTATCTTAGCAATAATTATTGGTACATTAGCAGCAATTGTTTATGCCCTCAGGGTTCTTGTTCTTATGGAGAGAAGAGTGGCAAGAATGGACTTAAACATTGAAAGAATGACAAGGCAGATTGCAAAAGAAGAATTCAAGATAGAAGCTGAAGAGAAGAGAATAGAGAAAGCATTGAAGAAAAGAAAATAATTTTTTACATTTTATATTCATGATAAAGCATGTATCACTAGCACATGGATGGTATTACCATTACAGAATCCACTCAGAAAAAACCAGTAAACTATGCGGTAATGGTTATTCTAAACTAAAAAACTTTCTAGAGCAAACATTAGATGATTGTCCTGATGAACATTTCACAATCGGTCCAAGATCTAGTTGTCTAAGATTTTCTTTGCCAATAAAACTGGAGGAACATTATGATCATGAAGTGAGTGAACTATGCCTTCAAGGACTTAATAATATGAGTAATTACATGACAGCGCATTCAAAAGTCCAGATGTTCATGCTACAGTTTGACAAAAACACTATCAGTGTTGAAACACCCACTTGGTTATTGAATGAGGAATTGAAAGGCTTTGACAAGTTATTCCAAACAAATGAAGCATTATCAGGCCATATAGATGTTTTGAGAATCGAGCCAGATAACAAAATATGGATATGGGATTACAAGCCAAATGCTGAAATGGAAAGGTATGCCTCAACACAAGTTTTTTTCTATGCGTTGATGATGAGTAAGAGAACAGAAATTCCTTTTAGCAGGTTTAGATGTGGGTACTTCGATGAGAATATTGCATATACCTTCAAACCTGAATCAAAAGTTCTTAAACAAATATAATCATAATAAATCTTCAAATAATAGTCCTTTTCTTCTAGCCAATTCCAAGCTAGCAATAAAAGATGCAGGGGTTTCTTCTAAGTCTTCTATACTAATAAAATAGTAGTCGTCTCTATCAAATTTTATAACAACCCATGGCTCTGCTCCAAATTTCTCTGCAAAGAATTTCAGATTCTTGATCTCTTCTTTTGGAAAATATTTCTTAGCATCCTTTGTAGCTTTGACCTCAAGAGCAAGTTTCTTTAGATTGTTACCAACTAATATATCAGGACTTGGAAAATGTGTTGAGCCTGAGCCTGCAACTCTAACAGCAGCCCAACCGTTAGCCCAGAACTTGTGTATTAAGTCACGTTCTGCAGCGCTACCCTTACTCTTCCTTCTACTATGAGCTATTCCCATACATAAGATTAATTTCATAGAGCTTTAAAAAATTTGTTATCAATAAATTAAAGCTCCAATCACAATCAAAAAATCAAGAACAATCCAAATAGCATATGTTACTATAATCGGCTTCTCTCTATGCATCACTCCATATATTAACCAAAAGATAGCGCAGAGTAAATATGAAATCCAAGAAATTACAGAGACACCAGTGGCATTTTTCTCAAACCATATTTTTGTAACTTGAGGTATAGTCATAAGAGGGCCAAATACTCCCACGACATAAATAAACCTGTCCATCAACCTCTTCCATTTATGAGGATGAGGATACTGTTCATGCTTTCGGTATATTCTTTTTCTACTGTGAAAGTGGTGTAATCCATGACTGTCATGTACCATATTTTTCTTTAAACAAAAACTTGCTTATAAACATATCTATTTTTGGTTAAGTCAAGTATTGTGTGTTGTGGTGATAAAACCACAACGATAAGAATACTT
>JACNFY010000034.1 GCA_014384375.1 Nanobdellati archaeon | reverse complement strand
TTCAACAAACCAAACATAAACAAAGAGAACAGAACAAACATTTAAATTATTTACTAATTAAAAAAAACGTTCGTTAATATAACTAGTTTAGCAAGAATTGCCAAGCAGGATGATCTCGAACTAATTCTTTAATTTCCGGTAGCTCTTTCGCTAGGTACTTTGCCAGCTCTCTCATTTTAACCCTGTTTTTCAAGCGTTCTAATAAACTATAATGAAAAAAAGAAGGATTATTTAAAGATCTGTCTAAGAATAGAATCTCATAAGGAACATTCATTTTTTGCACTGCCAAAGCTAGAGCTATTTGATCAGTATGCAAAGGATTTTCCAAAGTTTTTTCAGCTTCAAGTTTTTTAAAAAAATCAGACCAGTACTTTGATAATTTAGGGGCTAAATCAGTTTTTATTGCCACAAACCCACTATTAAAATGAGGTGGTGTGTAAGTAACCTTATTTTCTTTTTCTATTCTTATTAACAAAGAAGGTAACTCAATGCCCATTGATTCAAAAATTTCTTTGTATATACCACTATACATGGAAGCTCCTAGGAAACCAACTCGCACTAAATTTAATGGGATAGAGAAACGTATATCTCCAAAAAAATCTTTATAAAACAATATATCACTATCAAGAAAAATTAATTTATCAGCATCAGTTGGGATTCTTAGACAAGGATATTTGTTTGCAACCAAATGGCGTTTTTCGAAATTCTTCTTTGGAACTATATCATTGTAAATATCTACTATCCTTACACCCATTTTCTTTAATGAATCAATTGTTGTTGTTCTTGGTTTACCAAATATTTCAATTGGATGAGGAATTGCAGCAATTAGTTCATAATCACATTTTAAGAAACGTTTTAATGATGCAGCTAGAAGCAATGACTCGATTTCAAGATTTCCTTTTTGACATACAAAAACAAATGCATATTTTTTCACAGGTTCAACTTGGCTCAGTTTTGTAAAATCTTGTTTTTCAGACATAGTTATCAGTATTTTTTTATTGTATAAATATCTTTACATTCAAGAATTGATTTTTAAGTTATGCTTATTGCAATCCTCGACAAATTTGATAAGCCATTCTTTAGATAAATCATCTGATAGTATTCTGCTTTTCGGTTTGCTTACTTTAAGATTTTTAGGAATAGATACTTCTAATAATTTGAGTACTTCTTTGATAGCACCCTCAAAGTTCTCACATAAATCTTCATATATGATTGTCAAAGGACTAAGATTGTTATCCTTGAAAAAAGCAAGCCATTTTTCCTCATCAAGTTCAATTTTCTTAAGGCATTCATTAATTCCTTTAAAGCTATAAACCGGTTCTTTTTTGTACGCTAGCTCCTCATTTCCAAAACTAACCCAGACTCTTGTTTGTTTGGCTTTCCAGTACGATATAGCTTGTTTAATCTTATCTTTTCTTGTTAAAAAGATGTATTTAAGATTTGGAAAGATTTCTCTCAGCAGATCATCACCTTTCAAATTCTTATAGTAAGAAGTTCGTTTCATAAATCGTTCAAATTTCTCATAAATGAACCAATGCATTTTTGTTCCGAAAACTTTGTTAGGTGTTGAAGTAAAGCTCTTGATTTTTCTGAGATATTCTACGTAAGGTATATTTCCATTTTCAACTACTTTGAACATGCTTCCAAAATGCTCTTTTGGATTGCCTGCTAATTCTGTTTCTCTGAGTAAAAGCCTTAGAAGGTTACTTCCAGAGCGAGGGGTGCAGCATATTATGTAACTTTTCTCAGGTATTATTGGTCTATACTTACGTTTATTAAAAGTCGAAAACCATGTTGAAAGATAATCATTGTATATTTTAATAACTGGGACCTCTAGTTTATCTGATGAGATTTCAGCTTTCTTGACCAAATATTCTTCAGATGTTTCGCTGGATACAATTATCGCATCTGATTTTATGGATTTTAGGTTGTTAATCTTGATTACAGAAATGCCATTAATTTGTCTTTTTTTAGTGTTGTTATCACATATAAAGGTTATTTTTGGCTTCGAACTATTCTTAATTAAAGAAAGCATTTCAACAGTATGCTGATTAGCACCATAAATAACAACAGAAGAATACTTCCGAGACAAATCCTTCCAGAACCACTTCAAAAACAACTTCTGCTCATCAGTAAAAGAAAACTCTTTATTCGAAGAAACTCCAAAAAAACTTTTCAACAAACCAAACATAAACAAAGAGAACAGAACAAACATTTAAATTATTTACTGATTGAGCTATTAAGTGTTTTTAATTTCTATTAAGTCTGCTCCAAAACAGTGACATTTGTCAACAGTGCAGGGCATTGCTTGGTTAAATAGTTTTATTCCATAAAATATGTTTCCGAGAAGTGTTTTTTTATCAGAAGCACACCTCATAACTTCTCCTGCATCGTTGATCCTTATAAAATTCCTACCTGCGTTACATGGAATTCCTTTAAAGTTAGCAGGGTAAGATTTCACTTTCGGACTATACTTTAATATGAGCTTCTTTTCAGAATCAGTGTAACTGGAAGGATAGATTTTTCCATTGAATTTTCCTTGTATGGGTCTGACGGATAATGCTATTCCTCTGGATTTAAAGAACTCGTGATCTTTCTCAAACCTCTCTATTAGATCAGGGTGTAAAACATAATTCACAGTTACACGAAAACCTTTTTTCTTTAGTAATAGCACTCGATCTATAAAACCATTTACATCTTTTCTTCTTTCTCGCTCACGAATGTGAGTTGACACATAAATATATTCAACCATTTTTGGGTCTATAGCTTCTGCGAATTCACGAACCTTTGAATCCAAGCTGAGGTTCGTGTCTATGGCGATCCTATAGTGCTTTATTAGTTCTTTACAGACTTCTACGAAATCAGGATAAAGGAATGGTTCGCCGCCAGTCATCCCTATTATCCAATCCTTGTCTGTTTTTTTAAGGGATTCAATCAGGTTATGTGTGAATATCTTAGGTTTTACTGGAAGTGGTTTCTTTTTTTTCAGACCAAAAATTGATTTAATATGTGATATTAATCTTTTAACTATTGATTTTGAAGGTTGTAAAGGTTTATAGGTTTTTGTTCCTGGAATTGGCACTGCGTAGTAGCAGTAAACACAACTGAAATTACATTTTGGTAACATTAGCCAGGAGGCAAAATATTTTTTTTCAATCATTTTTTTACAAAGCGAGTTCATATAATATTAAAATTTATTTACTATTAATAGCCATTTGCAAAATTTTTTCTAGTTTTTTCACTTCCTTTTTTATATTAAAATCTTTAATAATTTTCTTATGACCAGCCGCACCCATTTTCTTTCTGAGTTCAGGATGTTTCAAAAGTTTTTCGATTGCGTTCGCAATAGCCTCTGGATCCTTTGGAGGAACTAATAAACCAGAGATTTCATGTTCAACTAACTCATCAACCCCACAAATATCAGAAGTTATTATAGGTATTTCCATTGCCATAGCTTCTTTTAAAACATTTGCTAATATATCACGATTTCCATTTTTTGTAACAACACAAGGCAGAACAAAAATAGAAGATTTACCAAGTTCTAATTTAACTTTATCTGAAGGCAGAGAATCTTTGAAAAAAACATTAGAAAGCTTATATTCCTTTACTAATTTCTCACATTTCTTCTTATTAGGACCTATACCAATAAATACAAGTTCAAAATCAATATCTCGCTTATCCAAGATGTTACAAGCTTTAACAAGATAAGAAAAACCTTTTTGATCAACAAAACGGCCAATAGATATTATTCTTTTTGTATTCTTGTTTTTCATTGGTTTAAACAAATTAACATCAATTGAATCATGAACCACAGGAATGTTCCTGATATTAAATTTAGTTTTTATATAATCTCTGTTATAGTATGAGATTGTAACAACACTCGAAGCATGTTTGACGATGTTTATTCTTTTATTTAATTTCTTAAGATCAGATTTTCTATATAGCTCATAAGCCCGAAACATTAGTACAAAAGGAACATTCAGAATTCTGGATAATAAATAGGCATTATCAATTATATGAGAAGTTGAAAAGCCTGTTTGAATCAAATCAAACTTCATACCAAACACTTTTTCTATTGAAAAATAACTATCAATTGCATACCACATATTCTTTTGGCTGGAAATCAATAATTTAAAACGTAAAGCGGTTCTAAAAGGGTGTAAAACAAAATCAAAAAGTAATTTTATTATAAAAATCAATAATTTATAACGTCCTTTATTAAATTTGTAAACTGGTGAATAAATTGTTTTGTTAAGAAGGTTATATTTAGCTACTTTCTTATGAAATATATTTTCTTCTTTTTCCTTAGCAAGAATTGTTATTTCATTACCTAACTTAATTAATTCAACAATCTCATTCATAATAAATGTTTCTGAAAGCTTAGGAAATGATTGAAGCACATATAATATTCTCATTTGTTACCAATAGTTCTTAATTTTGCTATAAATTAAACCAACCCTCCATGTTAAACCTGTAACTAAATCAAAATAAGTGTATTTTAAACCTTTCGTAAATAAAGTTTTAAAAAGTCCAGGAAAAAACTTCATAAATGAGAAAAAAGTCTGATTTGTTCTTTTTAAGAAGTCAGTATTTTTCAGATAATCTTTGTTATCTTTTGCGATTATTGCACACCAGTAAGCCCTATAAAAACATTTACTGACAATAGTCCTAAAAGAGTTTGGATGATTATGTTTAACTTTCACGCTTTTTAGAAATACTAATTTCAAATTATTCTTCTTAAATCTTATGGATAAGTCAGTATCATTTCCGCTAATATATTTTCTGTTTGTGAAACCTAGCCTCTTTAATACAGAGGTTTTTATTGCAAAATTCTTTGTATCAATCATTCCAATAGTGTTTTGACTATCAAAACTATTCATTTTTAGAGCTAATCTTATTTGAGTTTGTTTTGACCAAAAATTATTTTGAAAGTTTTCTTGAAATCCTTGAATAGCATCGTATCCATTAGCAACTATTGGAAAAATCATATTTTCAATCCAGCTTCGAGGTACAACGCAATCAGCATCTGCCATAAGAATTATATCTCCTTTTGCTTGTTTTTCCCCTCTATTTCGTGCAGCACCTCTTGATATTTCCTTTTCAAAAAAATATCTTATTTTCTTATTTGAATTCTGAAAAGAGCTTATTATTTGCTTTGACTTATCAGTTGAATTATTGTCAACAAGGATTACTTCATAATTTTTGAAGGATTGATTAAGGACAGATTCTAAACAGCCATTTAGGGTCTTCTCACTATTAAATATCGGAATTATAACTGACACTTGAATGGTTTTTTTCATCGTGAAAGTTTTCGTGCAATCTGTATTTTTGTTTTATACATTTTCTTCTTATTTTTCAAAAGTTTCAAAGTTCTTAACTTACTATAAGTTATAAGTATTTTATCAAAAAAATATTCTCTGAATCTAGTTGCATTGCTTATTTTTTGATCTAAAAATTCTTTTGAGTAGCCAAATTTGTAAATTTCTTTTCCTGCGGCTGCATAAATTAACTCTAATTCTTTTTTCGTTAGTTCTTTTTTCCATTTATTAAAATTATTACTAACAAAACCTTTCTTTAAGAATTTATGATGGATGTCTGTTTTTTTTATTTTTCTCTGAAAGTTCATCATGTTTTTAGAGAAAGGCATTTGAAGAAAACGGCATAGTTTTTTTACTTCTTTTTCAGGATTTGTTATGAGTGATTCATATTTTATCTCATAATAGTTCAGTTTCTTATTTTTTAAAGTGATTATTTTGTTTATAGCATTTTTCCAAGAAATTGCAGAATAATACGGACTGAATGTACCAAAAGAAGCTTTTTTTATAGATAAAAATATATCCCTCGGATCTCTAATAATATGAATACAAAAAGCAGTATCAAACAAGTTAGCTATTAATTCTATATTTTCATGAAAGTTATTGGCTATCTTTATACCTACAAGATTACAATTATTCTTCCATCTAAAAAAATCAAAGAACGTATTCATGAATTCTTTGAAATTCATTGTTTCCACTTTAAAAAAATCTAAGTACTGATCATAAAAATTTTTTTTCAAGTTTAAAATACTAAACATGTCTTTTGCAATCATCATGGTCCGATTAGTCCCACACTGATTATATGAGTTCCAGTAAGTAAAAAAGAAAGGTAAATCATCAAATTCACTGTTTATAAAGCTAATATTTGGATGTGCAGATAACACCTTATTTAACATTGTAGTTCCTGAGCGACCGTGTCCTATAACAAAAATTATCTTCTTAGTCTTGGAGTGATTATTATTAAGTTTCATTTCTTCATCTTTTTTTATCTAAAAAATTAATTTCTTTGGATTTAATTGTTTGTTTGTAATGAATCAAGTTCCATATGTAAGAGTCAAACATCAATCCTACATAGAGAAAAAACTGTAGAATTTCCAGAAACAAAAGTTTCCATTTAGTTTTCAAAGAAGGAATAGTTTGCGAATCCTTTGTTTTTAACCCTAAAAATTGCTGTTTGATGAAAGCTAGAATAGATATTAGTTGTTTTGGAACTCTGACAAAATTCAAAGTTATAATTTTCTTCTTTGTTTTTTTATCTATAACTGAAGCATTCTTTATCAAATATTTTATCCTGTTTCTTGTTGTCCATGTCTCCCTTACGTATCGTTTGGCAATCTTTGATTCAATACCAATATTATCTCTTTCCAGGCTACTGTGGATATGTTTTACAGCTATTTCTTTTCCAAAGAGATTTAGAAATCCTTGCTGTTTTAGATTCATGCCAACTTCAAACTCTGTTTCACCACCTATTGTTGATTCGTCAAAGCCTTTTAGTTTGTAGATTAACTCTTTTTTCATAAACAAGTTATTTGAACCAATCCAATCACATTCTTTCAATAAAAAACCTTTAATTTTTAACAAATGTTTATCTTCTAAATCAATAAAACAAGGACCTTTTAAATTACAAGCACGAATTTTTTTATCAGAAGGAAGAAAACAACCTCCTAAAGAACCTATTTTTTTATCACTATTTATTATGTTAACCATATTCCTTATTTGGTTTTTATTTACTAATTCAACATCACTATCCAAAATCAGAACATATTCTCCTTTACTCTTTACTGTACCAAAATTTCTACAATAATTAGGACCCCTATTTTTTTTATTCACAAATATTTTGACTTGAAGATATCTTCTCCTAATATAATCATTAGTATCATCTGAGCTACAATCATCTACAACAATTACTTCCTTATTTTTATAGCTCTGCTTAAAAACACTCCTTAAGCATCTATCCAAGTCTTTTTTTCGGTTATAAGTTGGGATAATAATACTAACTAACCCTTTTTCTTTTTTAAAAGTCATTTTTCACAATTTTTTACGTAAGATTCAAATTCTTTCGAGGTTTTCATAATCCCTAATCTAATTAGTTGATTATTGTCTTTAAATCTAGTTGATTTCGAGTAATAAAAATTTACAGAAGAATCTTTTCTTGTCTTTGAATTATAAATCTTGTATTGTTTCGCATTATTCCAATGTTCTTCTCTTTTCGCTTCTTCAGAAATCCTTAGAATAAAATCACTAAAAAATTTAAAATGCAACACAACACCCTCTATTTTTGAGACGGAGGCACCTTCGATTTGATGAGCACCCCAGAGAATATACATTTTTTTCTTGAATTTTATAAGAGGGTACTTTGAAAGTGAAGCCGATGAAAGTCCAAAAACTCTATCTCGAAACCCACCTTTGAATTTACAACGACCGCTTCCTTCTATAAAATCTTTATATTTGACATGAGAATCCAAATCAAAATAATGTGTGACTAATAAGGGATTACTTCCCTTCTTATAATAAGTTAATCGCAAAGGTTTATTTGAGTACATATCCAATAAAAGACAGTGCAACGCATCATATTCCTTGCCATCTAAAAATTTAGAAATTTGTTTCAGATTTATTTTTTCACTATGCGGGTACCTTAAGAACTCATCTGCATCCACAACAACACACCAATAACCAACACCATATCGATGAAGCATATAATCTATCCTCTCTGCTTGTCTATCAAAGCGCTCTTTTGTCTCAAAGACATGAGTGTTCTTTTGCTTCAACAAGAATTTAACAGTATCATCTGTAGAATTGTTGTCAACCACAAAAAATCTAAC
The DNA here is from genome assembly GCA_014384375.1 of Nanobdellati archaeon. Taxonomy (GTDB): domain Archaea; phylum Nanobdellota; class Nanobdellia; order Woesearchaeales. The sequence goes on along the minus strand of JACNFY010000034.1, from coordinate 85,171 downwards.
CACGCCTAGTTTTTTGTAATATTTAAAAAAATACGGCAAACGTAAAGATTCGTTTCTCACGATTAAAAATAGTCTTATTTCATTTTTATTATTCGGTATATCTTTTGAATCAAGTCTTTTTAGTTTCATACCAGACAGGATTCTCTTTATCAACCGAATTAAAGACTTCATAATATCTCCTTCTTAATTTTTTTTATAAACTCCTTAGTATCAAACTTCTTTGCTTGTTTCAAACAAGCAGACTTATAACTCTCTGGATTCTTGCCAACTTCTTTTATTGCTTTTGCTAATTTATTACTATTAATATCATCAATTAATTTTCCTGTAACTCCATCTACAACTGTCTCCTTATAACCGCCTTCATTTGGAGCAATGACAGGTTTTCCAGATGCCATTGCTTCAATAGGTGTTTTTCCAAAATCCTCATCCTTAGCAGTTGTTATAAGCCCTTTACAATGAGCATACAGGTCAGCTAATCTTTTTCTATCATATATTGGCCCTGTAAAACTCACGTTTTTTGTAGAATTCTTTTTAAGAATTCTTAGATATCTGTCATGTTCTGGAACAGTTCCTCCAACAACTACTAATCTTTCATCAGGAATTTTAGAAAAAGCGCTTATTATAAGTTCAATTCTTTTATAAGGGTCAATTCTACTTACTGATAACCAATAATTCTTGTATTTTTCATAGTTAAATTCAGTTGTATCTACTGGTGAATATATGACCTTAGAATCTAAGTTATAATATTCTTTAATCCTATTCATAGTAGTCTGTGAATTACAAATTATTTTTTGTATGTTCTTAACTGCTTTTTTATCAAAATATATTTGTATCTCTTTGATTGGTTGCTTTAGTATTTCAAAGAATCCTTTTTTGAAATATCTTAAATCATACAAACCTCTCAAAGGGCTGAAACAAAACCACAAATTAGGTTTGTGTTTTTTTAACGCATAAATTGAGTAAGGTCCTCCAAAAACATATCTATCAAACCCTCTTATTTTTAAGAAAGAGAATCTTAATTGAGTAACTAATTGCTTCAAATGGCGTATTGATGGAACACTCCCTATTGACTTAATATTAACCTTTTTGAAGCCTAATTGATTTATTTTCTGTCTATCTATATTTGTTGTGTAAATCGTTGCATTTAATCCTGCTGCTAAATACAATAAGGTTATTTCAGCACCACCTATTTCATCAAAATAATCATGAAAAACTGCTAGTCTCATACTCCAATCTCTCTTTTTATTTTCTTAATGAATATCTTAACATCAAACTTCTTCGATTTCTTCAAACAAGCAGACTTATAACTCTCAGGATTTTTTCCAACTTCTTTTATTGCTTTAACTAGTTTTTCAACATTAATATCATTAACTAGTTTACCAGTAACTCCATCAACAACAGTTTCTTTATAGCCACCCTCATTCGATGCAATTACAGGTTTTCCAGAAGCCATTGCCTCAACAGGTGTCATTCCAAAATCTTCATCAATAGCTGTTGTGATAAAACCTTTGCAATTAGCGTATAAATCAACTAGTTTTGAGAAATCAACATTATGGATTAAAGTAACATTGTCTGGTTTTATTTTCTTAAGATAGTTAGTATAATCTAAGAATTGTTTTGATTGTTCATAACATCCAACAATAACTAGTTTTTCATTAGGAAGCTTTCTGAATGCTTTCATCTGCATATCAACTCTTTTATGATTTATTAATCTGCTTACTGATAACCAGTAATCACCTGTTTTTTTATAATAAAATCGTTTTGTTTCAGTAGGGGGATTTATTACTACCGAATCTCTTTTTAGATATTTCTTAACTCTTTGTTGTGTATTAATGGAATTGCAAACAATCTTATTAACATGTCTAATATACTTTTTGTTCAGATAACGATTGTACTTTACCCAGACATCAAACAAAGGCCTTCCTAAAAAAAACATATTATTTTTCGAATATTCATATAAATCCCATATCTCCCTTATCGGTGAGTGTACATACCACATGTTCGGCTTATTATTAACCGCTCCAGACATTGCCCAGTCTCCATCAATTATGAAATAATCATATTCGTCCCTAAGATTGAGTCTTCGAAACTTGTTTAGGGTAGCTTGTTGTCGAAAAGGAGCATTTATAGGTACTTTTCCAATACTTATAGGCTTTATATTAAAACCTTGTTTCTTGATAGCTTCATGATTGATAGAAGTAGAGTATATATCAGCATTCAAATTTCTAGCAAGAGTCAAACCTACACGTTCAGCACCACCGATGTTATCAAGATAATTATGCAAGATAGCTAACTTCATTTTAAAACAATAAACACCCCCTAATCAAGTAACTCTATAAACAAGCATAGTATTTAAAAGATTTTCTAAAAAAAAGAACTTAAGTCAAATAACCCAAGGATTTCAATTGCTCTAATAAATTTTTATTTTTTTCTGGAATTATAACAGGAGATTCAGGCATATAATCTTTTTCTGTTAATATAAAGTATATTAAATTAGATAACAATCTTGTAGAAACAAATGGTTTTTTAAAAAATAAGTTTTTTGTTTCATTCGGATCATTTTTTATATCATATAATTCAAAAGGTGATTTTTTCATAATTCTTATATCACGTAAAGAAGGGATAAATATTAACTTCCATCTTTCATCTCTAATTGACCTAATGTAAAATCTGGAAGAACCAGCTTCTGAAAAAACATATTTATTATGTCCACCATCTGAATTTAGTATAAAAGGCATTAAGGATTCTCCCTCCACAATGTCTGGAATGCTAATATTCAAAAAATCTAAAATCGTCGGCATAATATCAATCAAACCTACAGGTTGTTTAATTAGTTTGTTCTCTGGTATTCCAGGAGGGTAAGATATTATGAGAGGAACCCTTGAAGAAGCATCATAAGGAAGTCTCCCATGCGCAAAGTAATAGTTATGATCTCCCAAACTTTCTCCATGATCAGCAGTCAGAATTATAAGAGTTTTATTTCTTATATTTAACAGATTTAATTTATCTAATAATTTTTTTAAATAATAGTCTGTGAATAATATCTCCCCATCATACTGTGCTATATAATAAAACAAATTCGTATTGTTTCTAAGGCTGTATCTGCTTGGAATTCCTCCAATATAAACATCTATTCCAAAATTTATTTTTAATTTCTTGTATCTATAATAGTCATCATCAATAAAAGATTCATTAAAAGGAGACGGAGGTTTATATGGCGCATGCGGGGCATTAGAGTGAACCCATAAAAAGAACTTGTTATTGGTCATATTATCAATAATATCTGATGCTAATGAGTAAATTCTATAGGCTTCATCAGTTTTATTAATGTAAACATCCCACAAAAAAATATGCTCGTCCATTCCTTGATTAAAATTATAAAAAGAGTTTAGATTGCCATTAGAAACAACCCCTATAGTTATATATCCATGCTCTTTAAGAACTTCAGCAAGTAAAGTATTATTTTCATTTATTTTACGTTTCGTGCCTCTCATAACTCCATTTGTGTGTCCGTAAGTTCCTGTAAGCATAGCTGCAATACTAGGACTTGTCTTTGGCCACTGAGTTACTGCTTGTTCAAACAAAACACCTTCTTTTGCTAAAGCATCAATGTTCGGAGAAGTATTCCTTTCATAACCATAAGTCCCAAGATGATCAGCTCTTAATGTATCAATTGTTATTATAATAACATTACAATTAGGACACTTATAACCCAAATCATTCTCAGATACCGCTTCTCCTGTAATGCCTGAACCAATCTCTCCAATATCAGAATTGATTAAAACTAAAAAAATAATTGATACTAAGATAACCATAGAAAATATTATTATAAAGTTCTTTTTCATCTCAACAGGCTCTTTCCATCTATCTCTTCTGGTATTTTAACCCCTAACGCATCCAATATTGTCGGTGCAACATCAATTTGCGAAGCAGACAATTTATTAAATTTTATGTTTGAAAACAAGACTCCTGGAACAAATAATGGGTCAACTAAATGGTCTCCTTTCCACTTTTTCACATTATCTGTTAAAACATCTTTAGTAAATCCACCAACAGCTGTCTGCCAAGACATCCTATAACCAGGATTAAAACCAATAATGATATCAGGAGCATCTTCAACATGATTTCCTTTATAAATGTCTTCTCTTCTATAAGCCTTGTTTACAACTTTCTTTCCAGTCTTCTTATCAGTAAAATTCTCAAGCTTAGCAATAATATCATCAACAACTTTCTCCCTATCATCAACTACCCCTTTTCTTTCTCTTCCTCTTAAATTAATATAAACACTATTAAAACCTAAAGAATATGCTTTTGTCTTGCTCCAATCAACAAACTGGAATAAAGGGGCTTCCTCATCATTAATATCCTTAGACAAAACCATAAAGCCATTATCCACAAGCCAACGATTCATACTAACAGCTCGTTCAAAAGAAGTAAAACCATGGTCAGAAACAATCAACAAAAGAGTTGCGTCATCAATTTGTTCCAGAACCTCACCTAAAAAAATATCTTTCTCAGAATAATATTCTGCAACGACTTCATTCACAGATAAATTCTCGTCTTCAAGTACTTTAGCATCCCAAAACATATGCTGCACCCTGTCTGAAGAATCAAACACAAAAGCAAAGACACCTTCTTTGAAATTCTTGAACTCCTTCCAAAACATCTTACCTCTTTCTTCTTCTAGTTGATTAATCTGCTCTAAAAATACCTCTTTACTAATCCTATCATCAATATAACCGTCTGTCTCTTCAGGCATTCCAAGGGTATAATAAAGACCAATCTCCTTAGCCAACCTAGAGGAATACTTAGCAGGATAGGATATATCCATCAAAGGATTTTCAGGGTCTATCTGGACCGCAGTTATATACATCTCGAAAGGGTCCAAACTTATAAGATGAACCTTGAAAATACCATAAACACTCTTCAGAAAGTCTACCTTGAATTTAGCTCTTATCCAATCACTCCAATCATTCAAAGTTACTGAATAAGTCTTACCTTCTATAACAATATCTGCTGAATTCTCATTAAGCCTTATACGCATAAAAGCCTTAATATCAACTATCTCTCCAGACTTTTTAGTCTTTGGACCAAATATTTCAGTTTCAATTATATTATTATCCTCTTCAACCTGGATTATTTTATTCGACTCCTGACCTTGATTACCAATCTCTTTAGTTGTATAATAAGTATAACCGCTCAAAAAACCCTTAACATCAGGCACACCTAAGCCAGAAAGCAAGTTGCCTTTAATCCTTTCAGGAGGAAAACTCACAGGCCAACGAATCAAAGTGGTAGGAATACCCGCATTACTAGTGATTCTCCAAAAAGGATTCGCTTTTACATAAGATTCATAATTAGTACCACTAATTCCACTTGCAGACTTTAAAAGAGACAACACAGGCAAATAAGTTTCTGGATTTCGTCTTATAAAATCAAAAATATTATGCTTCCCAGGATTAACACCAGTAGCGATAGAAGTCCAAGCAACAGGACTATGAGGAGGATAACTAGTATTAAGACTCATGAAAGAACCCTGTCCTGCTAACTTCTTGAAGTTTGGAAGTTTACCTTCAGACATCAACTTATCAGTTATCTTAGGATCCATAGCATCAATACCAATAACAAGAACCCTCTTATACTTCGAATCAACAACCATTCTTTCACCTAAAAACACTAAACTAAAAACCACCCCTAATATAATAATCAAAATTATAAACAACGGTTTTATTAATTTTTTCCTTTTATTTTTCCCCATAAAAACAAAAACCCCCCTCTTAATCGGTTTAAAAAAATACTTCACAAAGAAAGCACCAATAGCCACTAATACTCCCAGAATGAAAGGCCATATAGAACCACCGATGATAGTGCCAGCAGTACCAGGATCAATATAAGCTAGAACACTATATAAGTTAATCAACACCAATAATAACATCGAACTTATCCTCAAAAATTTCATTTAGTAAAAACGCCTCTAGTTAAACAAGAACAAAAAAATAAGTATTTAAAATATTTTCTAAAAAATAGCCGGTGAAACAAATTATATTATTTTAGTTTTTATTTGGATATAAGAAATCAGTATAAATTTCTGTTGCACCTTCCTTTTTATACTTATCAAATTTTTCTAAAGAATTTATTGTATGAATATAAGTTGGTACTTTTAAATCTTTTAAACTTTTTAATAACTCTGGAGAAGGTCTGCCATCTTCCATTGTAATTGCAAATGGTTTTTCAAAGTTTTTTGCCCAATACAAAACTTCTTCATCACTAAAAGAGTATTTGTACAAAGTCCAAATTATTTTTTTATAACCAAATTCCCTTACAGCATTAAAATTTAGAGGATGATAAATTTGGGGAATAATTCTTTTCTCAAAATCAGGTATTTTTTCTGACATTATCTTAAGAGTTTTAAGATTATCAGATTTTACATCAGTAATAATTATTGCAGAAGGATTATCTTCTAACCAATCAATAAGTGAATATAGTGTGCATTTCTCGTAATTAGAATAAGAAGCTTCTTTTTCTTTAAATTCTTGTAAAGTTGGTCTGTCTTTAAATCCGAATTTCTCAACATATCTATTCCAATCATGGATGCAAACAATCTGGTCATCTTTTGTTAAATCAAAGTCTAATTCAAAATACAAGAAACCTTGTTTAATATTATAATTCAAAGCATCAATACTGTTGGTGTATGTTTGTCCTTCAATTCCTCCACCAGCATGGGCTACTCTTTGCACAAAAAAATTATTTGCATATTTATCATTTTGTGAGCAACTTGCAGTTAGTAATAAAAGAATCAATATTAGTATGTATGCACTAATTCTGATTTTTATTCTCTTATATTTCATATTCTTACGCTCAAATTAAGATATATCTGTCAAAAGCATTATTTCTTTACGAGTTAATCTGCGATTAGCATAAAGACTAGTTATATTATACTTATTACCTTTACCAAACACTAAACAAAATTCCATTCCTTTAAATACTCCTCCTAATTTGTTAGTATTTCTACATTCATCAACTAAAAAAAATGAAGTGTCATTGTTTAATTTTTTAACATGTTCTACTAAACTTCTTTTCTCCGGAAGATAAAATTGAAATTTCAGCGTTGTTTGCAAATCAGAATCTAATTCGACAAGTATAGGTATTCTGAACAATCTATCATCTATTTTCATTGTTTTGTCGTTAATATTAATTTTAACCTTTTTTTTAATGATTGGAAAACTCCAAAAGTTTAAAATATCCTGTTTCCAAGTTGTTACATTTTTTTGAATATAATATACTTCAGACCAAGAATAGTTTGTATTAGTTAAGTCTCTGCCCAAACCTATTGCACCTTTATAACCAATAAAAGGCAATATTGTAACTCCAATATCCATAGTTGAACCAAGATTATTTATTTTAGTTGAGTTATTTGCATTTGGTTCAAGTATCATAAAAAGATTCCTTCTTTTTCCTTGTTTCAAAAGCTCAGTTGCAGTATTTCTTAGAGAGAGAGTATCAGAGGCCACTACTATAACAGTTTTATTGCCATAAGGAGATTGCACAATTTTATTAGCAAAGTTTGTGATTAAATAATCAGAGCAAGCTACCGCATTAAGAATAGAGTTTGAGCCATCATCATAGACTATTCCATTACAACTTCTAGAAGGACTTCCATCAGGATGATGAGTATCTAAAGTTAACAAAAAGAGTGCAAATTTATCTTGGTTCTCAGATAATTCTATAAAACGATTGAAAGCTAAATCAAATAATGAGTCATCATATAATCCCCACCAATTCCAATATGATACTTCAGGCAATAGATCATTCCTGCCTTTAATTTCGTCAAACTTATGTGTGTCATAGAATTTTCTCTTCCCTTGAAAATCAAGATCCGCACCTCCATAATAGGCAAGATAATAACCTTCTTTATGCAATAGATCACCAAGACAATCAGCTAAAGGTAAAAACTCATCCATCCCAGAAAGAGAGTTACCATGAGAAGGACTAAATAATGGAATACCACATTGGCTAGCTACCATACCTGCAATTGTATATCCTGTTTTAGCGATTTGTTTAATATTAGTAAAGTAAGTGCTTTTAGATTCTAATTCGCGAAGACCTTTGATTAAATCTGGAAAAATAGTTTCATTGAAATATGTTCTTTCCAAACCCTCACCATATATGACGACTAAGTTTTTACTATCGCCCACTTGTCTCATATAAGGTTGTTTATAGAATGTGTCAAAATCAGTAGCGATAGGTCCTTGATATAAAACACTATGCAAACCAATGGTTGCAGGACTAGAAAGCAAAGATAATATGATGAGTAAAAATGCTGTATAAACATAAACTGTCTTTTTAGATTTATTTTTGGATTTTTTCGAAAATATCCAATATGAAAAAATAAAGCCAAAGGCAATAACTATAATTGATGCAACGATAAGCTCCCAATATTCTAAAAACCCAGCTCCTTCTAAACCATATTTAAGATGATAGACCACTGCATCGGTTATACCATTACCTGTGAAATAATCTGATATAACATAAAATAAGTAAAAAATAATTGAAGAAAAAACTAAAACACTAAAAATAGCTCTATTTATTATTGAAGTATTTGTTTTCTTGAATAAGTAAACACTAAGAAAAAATAGAAATAAGGATAAAAAAATAAAAAAAATAATATTCATTTCAATAAACCCCCATATTCCAGATTGTTAGATTTATTGTTTAACTTTACTAACCAGTCACCAACAAACTCTAAAGCAGACATTTCATCTCCTCTCAATCCCCAAGATACTTAGGTAAAAAACATTGAATATTAATTGCAGACCTACTATTAAGAGTGTCGATGCTAATATTACTATTCCTGGCTGGAAGAATCCTCCAAAGCCTGTTTGCAACCATTTTGCAAGTATTCTCCCACCGATAAATAATCCTATTAAGGATATTATGCTTCCTATCAGTATTCCTCTTTCTAATGTGAAGTGTTTCAACATTGATTCCACGAATGGTTCTTTCTCTTTCAGAACAGCAAACATGTATATCTTAGCAAACAATGTCAAAAATATTAACTGAAATCCTAGTATTGTTATTAGACTTGCGAATATAGCTGTATGTATTCCTAGTTCAAAATTGTTTATAATAACGTCTCCTGAGCTTAAAGATATCAATCCTAAAAGTCCTAGTATGAACAGCAATATTCCTGGAAAGAAAAACAGGTAAGAAGGGCTGTATAGAAGCATGAACCTAAGATGTTTCCATCCATCTCTGAAGCTTTGTAGTTTCGAATCACCTAATCGCTTGTAATAATGTATCGGAATCTCTTTAATTCTCAGATTATTTTTCACTACCTTGATTATCATCTCCGAAGCGAACTCCATACCAGTAGTCTTTAAACCAAGTTTTTTCAGTGTTTTTGTCTTTATTACTCTCAATCCAGAATGAGAGTCTCTAACTTTTGCTTTAAAAAAAAATCTCAAAGCAAATGAAAGAATAGGATTGCCTATATATCTATGAAGAGCAGGCATTGCTCCTTTATGAATATGTTTTCTTCTTCCCAAAACCAAGTCATATTCACCGATGTATTTCAACAGTTTAGGTATTTCCAAGAAGTTATAAGTGTTATCAGCATCTCCTAGAACAACAACGTCTCCTGTAATGTTTTTGAATCCTTCCAAGTAAGCATTACCATACCCAACCTTGTCATGCTTGACAATGATCGCTCCTTTAGCTCTTGCAATCTTTGGAGAATTATCTTTAGACGAGTCTGAGACTATTATCTCATAATTCATTCCTTTCAAGGCTTTTCTAATCTTATCTATGCAAGTACTTATTGTCTTCTCTTCATTCCTGCAAGGAAGAACTACTGATATTTTCATATGTCTTCACCAATTTATTCTGATATTCATAAATATTATATAATTTATTTTTATATACTAAACGTGAATTACTAACATATATTTCCTCACATTCAGGGTCATAGCAAACAGTTCCATTTTTAGATTTATAAAAGCTATAATTAAAAGTTCCAACGCAATCAATATCTCTTTCTGAGATAATAACTGAAACATTAAAAATTTTTGACTTTAAAAATTTATGATAACAACTCTTGCTTAAGAATTCATAATATTGTTTAGCTCTCCATTTTCCTGTGCCGAGATTCGCACTTTGTATGCTGACAACATGGTTCTTGCTTATTGGATAAATCCCAAATGATAGCAGATTGTTTGTCATCACTACGATTCCGTCTTCATAGTTTTCACCAACAAATTTTATTGCGTCGTATCCTGCTTCGTCTACAAATATTAGAGGAACTAGGTTTATTGAAGCCTTGTCAGCAATATTTTTTTGTTCGACAATATTGTAATAATTCCTGAATGAAAAAGCAAATACTAAAAAAACTATTATTAAAACAATAACAGCAGAATACTTCTTGACCTCTTTAATTTTAGATAAATATTTTCTAATTAATTTAAGAATATAGTACAACCCTACTGCTGATAAAGGAACAATGCTTAGCATGAAGTAATAAACGCATCTCTGATATCCTATCAAAATAGTGAATCCAAAAAATTGGTGTATCAGAATGTTTATAAAAAATAGAACTGGCATCACTAGTAGTATAGTGTTTATTTTTCTTTTAAAAACATAAAAAACACCTAATGCAGCAAATAATACATTTAATGGTCCTGTTAGTGGAATAATATTGTAGGTCACTGTTCCCATTGTGCCCAGAGTCCAGCTACTTAAGAAAACAAACTTCTCTAAGAATGGTAAATCATTTAATAACAAAAAGAAAAAAACAGCAATTGATAATATCAATGGCCAGAATATTTTTTGGTTAGAAAAGTTCAATGAAAGACCATAATATATTACTGATATTCCAACCAATAAAACTGCTATGAATGGATATATCACTATTGACATAAGGATTAAATAAATCAGTATTATGAATTCTCTATAGTTCCTTTTAGATTTTACATCAAGTAGGAAATGCATAAATAGGAAAAGGATAAAAAAACTCATCGTAAATGGAATGAAGAACCAAGTTCCCATCATGTTAATGTTGCTTTTCAAAGTTGAAAAGAACAGCATCGATAGAAGACCAATGTAATCATTTGTTATCCTTCTCATAAACAAAAAAACGAACAAAGAACTGATAACAGCGAATAATGCTGGCAGAAACCTATATCCAGTAACAGGATCAACTTTTGTCATCAAGAAGTGTTCTGCAATGAATATGTGAAATCCAGACTCTAAATCACGATGAAAAGGCTTCTCTTGCAAGTAAGGATTCACAAACCCTAAACTCTTAGAATCCATGATGTAAACAGCTTGAGCTAAATGAGTCCACTCATCACCATGCATGGGATAGTCATACCTAAAGTTCTTTCCTTCAATGTACTGTCCGTAAAGCGTCTGGTAGACACCATTATAATTTGTATGAACCCTTAATATCAGGAAGAATATGAAAACAGATATTAGAACCAAAACAGAAACAAGTTGTAAATTAAGTTTTATTTTTTGAGCATGTAAAAATTTCTTGAAGTTTTTATTTTTTAATTTTATAATTACTCCTAATATGACACAAAAAGACAGACTTAGTATTAGTAAGTTAGTTCTTGTTAAAGAAGTTATGGCTCCTAAAATATAGCCAAAAAATATGTTAAAAAGAATGCTGAACCCGATGCTTAGAATAATCTTATCCAACCAATCTTTATCTGAAAACAAAAGAATCGTGAAAAAGAAACCTGGCAAGAAATAAAGCAATATGAATCCTATCGTTTCGCTAATCATTCTCTAATATCTATTAACCCCTCTACTCCCCTAGAATTAGAATGGTTAAAATTATGTATATAAATGTTTTGCTAACTAATTAGAAAAATATGATTATTTATTAATACCCTGATAGGTCTTGTTCTGTTGCCACACACTTTTTGAGTTGTAGTGTCCCTGTATTATTAACACCTGCTATGGCGCTACCACCTGTTTGTAATATTAAATTCTTCTCGCCAAGCGATACAGATGGCACTTTCTCTTTCAATAATTCAAGTCCGCTTATAAAATGCATATTCCCATTATTATCTATAGCCCACTTCCATCCAGTACTGTCTTGTAGACCAAATGCTCTTTCAAACGTAAAGTCTGATGAGAGATTAAAAATGCCTTTAATCTTTAAGTAACCCTGGTCGTCAAAAACAGCCAGAACTTCTGATCCCTGTTTTATAATCAATTTCTTTCCTGCATCATTGAAGTTTTGTTCAATTTCTCTGCAAGCAATAATTGGAGTGTAATTAAAAGATTCAGGAATGGTTTGATAAACCAGCTGGCCAAAGCGATTAGTGATGTAATAAGCCATACTATAAGGTGTTTCTCTTACTGCAAGACTGTTATCGCTTGGATTGTAGTAATATCTTATATATTCGCCTGTTTGTAAAGTGATGTTTCTTAAGTTGCCATCTGTGTAGTACTCAAAAGTTTGTGTTCCTATAAAAATATCTGTTCCTCCAAAACTCCTAGTATACTGGAAATAATCCAGCTCAGACCCGTCACCCACAAAAGTTCTAGAACTAATTCTGCCTGCACCATCGTAAGTGTATTCAAAAACCTTATCGCTCTCTAATCTGTTATTGACATTTCTGTTAAAGTAGTCATAAGTCTTGTCAGATTTGCTAAGCCTATTGCCTGCAGCATCATAAGTGAAAGTAATATCACCCTCATCCAAATAATAACCATAGTTCAAGACATCAGTAAGTCTTTGCAAACTATCATAATATAACTTTGTAGAATTTCCCCAAGGATAACTTATGTTTATTAAATTTCCAGAGTCATCATACTCATAGCTCTCATTGAAAATCGAGCTTCCACCCATATTTGTGTCTAAGCTTTTAATCCAGTTCCTAGGATAATAATCAAACTTCGCTACTGCAAGCCCATCATCATATGTCACTGTTTCTATTGTAGCGTCTGGGTTGTACTCATACTCAAGCATCTTGAAAGGCGCAGCACTTGTGTCTTGATTTAATGAAACGTCATCAATAATGATTGCTCCTCCTGAACCTGCTCTGCCAACAGACAATTCTATGTATTCAGCGTTTGCAGGGACTTTGAAAGAACGTGAAAGCCTTATGTAACTCGATGATGTGACTGAAAGGCTTTTATATTTGCAGTTTCCTCCACACCCATCTGTCCAAGTATCCCCTCCATAATCAATATTAAAAGTCGTTGGATCTAGTTTGTTTTTGTCCTTATCATAAAAATTTAATTTGAATCCTAAAGAAGTGTCAGTACTTGATTTCTTTGCATACGTGGCCATAGTGTAAATTTTTCCAGAGAACACAGGAAGTAATTCATTAACAGTTTTTGTAGCATAATTTACACTCGTTGTTATTGCTTTTGAACCTGTCTTCGCATTTGAAGTTAAGCTAACTGACCCGCCATCCCAATAAAATAATTCGTTACCTTCATATAACTCAAAGCTCGGATCCGGTATTAAGTTGTTTATGCCTGTGAACCTGTCGTTGTTCAGGAAATCGAAAGAATGACTCTCTCCAACTCCTCCAGAATTCAACTGTGATATCAAGCGGTTCTTATGGTCATAGGCATACTTTACAGAATACATCCCAGACCCGAAACCAGTATATGTATCAAATTCCTCAACTTGAACGCCATCCACTTTGAAAGATCCTGATTCGCCATGTGAAAGGTATATGTTGACCCTACAAACAGTCGCTACAGCATCAGTTTGGAACTGCACATAAACCCTCTCCCAGTCAGTACCTGATATTGTTACAACTTGAGATCCGATAGTTCTGTGGTCTATATTTGAATCAGCCTCGCTAAAACAGTGTATACCAATATTTGGCTTGTCACCTGAAGCTTTCAAATAAGCAGAAGCGGTATAATCAGTGCTTGGCTTCACATCAAATGTCGAACGAATCCCTGCATATTCACCAGTGCTGGTTGTTGAGCCAGTAACTTCAACACTTATGTTTCCAAACATGGAATCACTCACTATTACATCAACGGTTGGAGCTGTAGCGCCTCCGCTACCATAAGCTTCCCAATTCGCTAATCCTTGAGTGAAGTCTCCGTTAAAAAACTTGTTTTTCAGTTTGAAGTGCTGTATTGACTCTGAAACAGTTGACATTTCATTGTATTTGTAATAATTGTCAATGTACGGCGAGGTCACTGCGCATTTATGGTTTTTCAAATAGTCTTTGTACTCGAAAGGACACTCCTCATCGTCATAGTTTATGAAAACCTTGTAATCATAAGCTTCATAATCAAAAGCCTGGCAATCCTTATACCTTTCACTTGAAGGAACACATGGCTCTGAAACACAATCATTTTCATCAATTATGGTATTACAATTATTATCTATGCCATCACCACAAACCTCTTCTGCTGAAGGACTTCCACCGCCTTCACAAGTACAATCAAATAAGCCCTCATTATAACTACCATCACAGTTATTATCTGCTGTGTCACAAACTTCTTCAGGCAGATTCGAAGGATAATACCAGATCCAAGAAACACCGTCAGGAGTAGAACACTGCCAGGAACCATGGGTAACACAAGCATTACCAGAGCCACAAGTAATCCAAGCAGCAGACCCACCAACCCTACAAAGCTTTCCAGTGTTAGGATTGATAGTATTAGAAGCATAACAAGCACCTGCTGGATCAGTGGCAACACAATCAAACTGATCCTGACAACAAGCATCATAATTATTATTCATAAAGTTATCAGAGAAGAACTCATAGGCATTATTACCACAACAATCATCATTAGTAGCCTGAGAAGGACCAACAGGAGAAAACAAGTCATAGACAGTATCAAAACCAGGACCTCCATAAGCAGGAGTTGCAAAAGTCAAGCACTCCCAATCACAAGTCTCAATAGTAAAACCTTCATTACGCGTGCCATCACAATCATTATCAACGCTATCACAAACCTCAGCAGGCATACTAGTAGTCTGATACCAACCCCAACCAGTACCAGAAGAATTATCAGGAGTAGTACACTTCCAATCACCAATCTGTTGACACTCAACATGATTAGAATTAGAACAAGTATTCCAAGAACCACTATAACACAAAGTAGGGCCACCATCACCACCACTAGAAGGAACATTAGAAACATAACAACGACCATCAGGACTATAAGAAGCACAATCACTAGCATACTGACAACAAGCATCATCAGCAATACCAGTCAAATTCTTAAAAACCTCATTAGCATCATCACCACAACAATCACCACTAACAGCCTGACGATCACCAGGATAAGAACCAACATTATCAAACAAACCAGCACCCCAAACACCGCCATAAACATTATTCAAACAAGAATACTCACAAGAATCATAAGCCACGCCGTCATCAGTCACACCATTACAATCATTATCAACGCTATCACAACCATCAGCAGGCATACTAGAAACAGAATACCAACCCCAAGAACCACCAACAGGCTTAGTACACTTCCAAGAAGAACCAGCAGGACTATAACACTCTGTATGAGAAGCATCAGTACAAGTACTCCAACCAGAATTATAACACAAAGAAGTACCACCATCACCACCACTAGTAGTAGTATCAGAAGAGTAACACTTACCAGGAGTAGAATAGTCTACACAATCAGTTGACTGCTGACAACAAGCATCACGATTATTATCAGCAAAATCATGGAAACTTTCACTAGCATCATCACCACAACAATCATCCTGAGTAGCCTGGGAAGGACCAGCAGGCGTAAACAAACCATCACCCCAAACAGCACCACCACCATAAACATTATTCAAGCAAGCATACTCACAAGAATCATAAGCCGCCTCTTCATCAGTAGAACCATCACAATCATTATCAACACTATCACAACCATCAGCAGGCATACTAGAAACAGAATACCAACCCCAAGAACCACCAACAGGCTTAGTACACTTCCAATCACCAACCGCCTGACAAGCAGTATGAGAAGCATCACTACAAGTACTCCAACTACCACTATAACACAAAGAAGTACCACCATCACCACCACTAGAAGGAACATTAGAACGATAACAACGACCATCAGGAGTATAAGAAGCACAATTACTAGCATACTGACAACAAGCATCATCAGCAGTACCAGTCAAATTCTTAAAAACCTCACTAGCATCATCACCACAACAATCACCACTAACAGCCTGACGATCACCAGGATAAGAACCAACATTATCAAACAAACCAGCACCCCAAACATCTCCACCATAAACACAATTAAAACTACAAGAATCATAACCCATTCCCTCATCAATCGAACCATCACAATCATTATCCTCCCCATCACAAGTCTCTGTACCTGTAGAATAAGTGTTCTCATACGCATTATAGTTTAAAGAACCATCACAATTGTTATCAACACCATCACACTGCTCTGAAGAAGGAAAAACAGCGTCACAACCAGTCCAACCACCAGCATTAGTACAAGACTCGGTACCATAAGTACAAGGACCAACATCAGTCGTGCCACAAGTCTGAGTCAAACCCTCAGAGCCATCCAAAACATTATCACAATCTTGGTCTGTACCATCACACTGCTCAGTAGTAGGGAAAACAGCAGTACAGCCAACCCAACCACCATAAACATCACAGGTCTCAGTACCAAAAGTACAAGCCCCAACACTAGTCGTACCACAAGACTGAGACAAACCCTCATTATAAGAACCATCACAATCATTATCATAAGCATCACAAACCTCAGAAGGCATACTAGAAGTAGAATACCAACCCCAAGAAGAACCATCATAAGTACACTTCCAATTAGTACCACCAGAAACACACTCCTTACCAGAATTACAAGTATTCCAAGCACCATTATAACACAAAGTAGGGCCACCATCACCACCACTAGAAGGAACATTAGAACGATAACAACGACCATCAGGAGTATAAGAAGCACAATTACTAGCATACTGACAACAAGCATCATCAGCAGTACCAGTCAAATTCTTAAAAACCTCACTAGCATCATCACCACAACAATCACCACTAACAGCCTGACGATCACCAGGATAAGAACCAACATTATCAAACAAACCAGCACCCCAAGCCCATCCGCCATAGGTACATTCTCCGGATGAACTATCTGGTTCTGCTAACACAAAATACGCAGGAGCAACTATGAATAACAAGCTAATAAGGGCTATAGCTAACACTTGCAGACCCTCTTTCTTCAAATCTGAAGTTTTAGCTAGCTTCTTCGAAATCATTTTTCTAAAATCACGCTGGAAACCTCGTTTGTTCCTTCTTTATACTTGTAACTCGTTGTTTTTCCCATAGCACTTACTTGTTGTGCTAGTTGCATAAGGTAATTGTACTGATTTATCAGTGTTCCAGTATCGAAGTGTTGTCTCTGCAAGATATTTCCTACCGAGTCCTTTATTACCGTTATTGTCCTTCCAAGTGGGTCTATAACTGTATCTTCTAATATCCCCTCACTTTTTGTAATTGTCGAACTGTATGTATCAGTGCCTGCATCATAGTCTCCTTGTTCTACTTTTATGACGTTATCCATTAGGTTAAAGGTGTACCTACTCATTGCACCATTCGGCTCTATAACTGTAATCCTTGGAAAGTTCAAATCAGAGCTGGGAATATCCATAGAGTCGTATAAGAAAGTCTTGAAGTTTCCATCTTCGAATCTTATGCTCTCTATCCTTCTTGTAGGATCATCAGCGTAATAGTATTCTTTATACTCTGATACAGTACTTTCTATTGTGCTTTCATCAACATAATTACCACTAGTAGTCATAATCACCGGAGCATATTCCCTCCACATGCTACCGTTTCGATAGCTGACATGTTTGACCAGATAATCATTGCCAGAAACCTTCTCTTGCTTTTGCATTATCAGACCATTCGAATTCTTGAATTCAATAGCCTCTGCATATACTCCCTGCCTTATTTTTGACTTTGTCACAAACTTTTTTGGAGTTAAAGACA
Source organism: Nanobdellati archaeon (assembly GCA_014384375.1). Lineage (GTDB taxonomy): Archaea > Nanobdellota > Nanobdellia > Woesearchaeales. The sequence goes on along the minus strand of JACNFY010000034.1, from coordinate 67,199 downwards.
AATCATATTCGTAAATTAGCGTTGGGGAGCTTTCAGTGTCATCCTTGCCGACCAACTTCTCTAATCTAAATCTGTCATTGTAATAGAAGTTCTCTGGAAATTTACTTATCGAAGTGTTTTTCTCAGTTAATATGCCAAAAGAGTCATAAGCTTTAGAAAAAGAAGGCCATTGTTCTGAAGTAACATTGGTATACCACTTCTTGTAGATATTGCCTCTCTTATCATATCTTATATTAACTATTGCTCCGTCGAAGTTCCTAGTTTTTATTGGTCTAGCAAAGTTATCGAACTCTAATATCTCAGAATAAACTCTCTTATCTAAATCAGGGTTTCCTTCATTTGAATCAAAATACCTGTCTGTTCTCTTTAACACAATCATATACTTCTGAGGCAAAGCTCTGCCTAATTCAACATCGCACTCAGTAATAAAGTTGCTAGTATCTAAGAACCTTGATGACTTAAGGCATGAGAAGTCATTAGCATCGCTATTAACCTCATATACAAATGAATAAGGAGCTCCTGTGTAAGCTTCTTGTTCTACTTTTTGTGAACAGCTAGTGCCATAATCACAGACGACAACCCATCCTCCTGTAACAGCATCCTTCAAACCAACCTTCGCGCTACTAGTATAAAAGTTAAAAAGCCTAGTATCTCCAGATTCCATATCAAGAATTCCGTAAGTGTATTCCTCTTTTGCCGTAAGTTGGCCTCCTTTGTACATCTCCAAACCTATTATCTGATTAGTATAGCTAGGATTAACACCGAATAATTCTTTAGCCTTAGAACCTTTATAACCCATGAGAAGGCTTTTCTTGTCATAAATCGTCTTTTGTCTTTGGGTGAAATCGGTTCCATAAATCTTTTTGTTCACAAATATCATCTCTGATGGAGCGAATATATCATTGTCATAAACTGTCTGTATAATCTTTTTCACAGGGCCATTTCCCTGGTCGTAGAAATGCTGAGTAATATTGGTTTCTGTCACCAGCATGGTTCCTATAGAGTAGCCTTTGTAATGATTGACTATCTCGTTTCTTTCTTTAAAAGGAGGCTTTGTGTCTACTATGCCTTTAAGATCGCTACTTCCGATGAAATCAGCGTAAAACAGTACAGGAGCGTACTTTCTCTTTACCTCTAAAACCTTCACTGGATCTGCTTGTAGTACCCATGAGCAACCGTAAGAATTCCAATCATCACAAAAAGCTTCATATTGAAGTTGAGGTTGCGAACAGTCACTATTAAGAGTTCCTGTGCAGTACTCACAAGCAGTCTTATAATAGCTACCTGGAGAACAAGCACCTGAGATGCTAGAACAACTGACAGGATCAGGTGCACCTATTGCAGGTATGCAATACATTGCTTGCTCACAATAAGTATCACTATCACAACCTGTTGGGTCACCTTCAAAATTATACTTGTTACAATACTCTTGAGCAGTTATTGTACCAGAACAAGAAACGCTACAACCAACGCGGATAGGGCAAGTAGAAGCAAAAAAATCACTACAAACAGCACCAGAAATAGTCCCTTCACAAGTCGCATAATCTTCTGCTTCGTAGATAGTATGGTAAGGATAGCCTCTCATCCAGCTCTTGGAAAGTCTGGCTTGGTCCAATATGTTGTCTCTAAACGTCTCTGGGTAATCCCAGAACTTGGTAAGGTCAAGACTTATATCAAAGTCCATTGCTGTAAGATCTATGTTTGAGAAGTTCTCTTCTATACTCCAGATATTGCCCAAATAAGTTTTTCCAGGCTTACCGTTGCTCCCGGCATGACCATTAGCTGCAGCATTAGCACCTTCGCTACCTCTTGAACCTCCTGCACCGCGATCAACATTAATTGAAGGACCAGAGGTCTTATTGAAATACACTACTCCTCCAGCTCCACCACCGCCTCCACCTCCACCTCCACCTGAGTGACGACTAAGCCACTTGTGACCACCATCACCACCACTTCCACCATTAGCACCTATAGCATTTATAGTTCCAGCACCACTAAATGTTCTAACACTAAGAACTAGGAGACCTCCGCCTGCGCCACCTGCGCCGCCACCACCACCACCAGGACCATCCCCACCAGCGTCTGATGCACTATCACCAGAACCATAAGCTGAAACAGAGAGTTCGCCATTCAAAGTCAAAGTCTGTGCGATTATCCCTATCGCTGCTCCAGGCTTTGAATCTAAATTATTTCCTCCGCTTGTTGGTCCATAGCTATTCGGTCCTTTACCTCTGCTACCAGCTTGACCTCCTGCACCAACTAAGCCACCTCCTCCGCCGTCACCACCATATTTTCCATACTTGGTCTTGCTTCCTCTGCCACCCCTACCTGAGTTTGAAGGGTCTATTAAATGAGCTTGATTTGTTATTCCCTCACTATTATAAAAGTGAAGCTTGGCTCCAGAATTTATTGTCAGAGTAGCAAAGTATAAAAAACCATTTGCTAAATTTAAATTAGATAGACCCACATCAATCTCCTGAACAGAGTCTATAGTGCATGACACACTTGCACCCACACTTAAATTGTTAGGAGCGGTATAACATTTTCCATCATTACAATAAATTCCTCCTATGTTGTTACAATCAGCCGGTTGAGCAGCTAAAGTGAGCAATGAAGAAAAAACAAGAGCAAACACTATAACCAACATTCTTGCTATTTTCATTATGAAATCTTTTTTTCTCATCTTAATATAAACCCTTTATCTAAAAAGCTATAATCAAAAAAGTTGTCTAGGCTATCTGCTGAACTGTCTGTTGTGAAATACTTGTTAGTTATCCTGCCAGGCGTACCAGACACTCTTAAACCGACTTGGTTGTACATCACTCCTCCTGCTACATTTGGTACTGCCAGATGAGAACCCTTCCTAACGTCAACGTCTTCGAGTCTCATAGTTTTATGTGTACCATCGGGATGTAAGAGAGGCGATTTTAAACGTCGATACGCACTCTTTGCCTTTGTTACTGGAACCACGTCAACAACTCCAGAAGTCCTTATACAATCCAGATTAGTGTCATTAAGCTCATAATTATTGCTTGTTGTAACACAATCACCCATGTCATTACAAACCTCCATACTAGCCACTCTAACACCCGGACCAAAGTTTGAAATGCATTCAGTCATGCCAGAATGATAATAATTGACACCGCCATTTGACATGTCCCCTCTTGATGTGAACCATTCTTTAGGCTCATAATAGATAGTGTAGACATTTCCTATGGAATCCTGAACAGTGCTTAAAGCCCAAGCATCAAAATTATCAGCTAATATAGGACTGAACTTCATCTGCAACGTCGTACCTGAATTCCTCTCATTCTTACTACAACCCGGACAGAAATACCCGAATACATCAGTAAAGTCCTCAATATTCTCGATTGTTTTGCAAACACCGAAATTATCGCCAGATTTCTTTAAGATACAGTATTCGTTAGCTCCGCATACTGTGCCAGAGCCGCCGACATTATCATAATTAAATTCATATCTGTAAAGAGTTGCCTTAGTTGGAGGGTATATGATTGAATTCCCCTGGGTTGTTGCGGAACTAACTTTTTTTGGCTTACCAATTTGACAACCAGAAAATGTGGTTGTCTCATAACTCCCCAAGGGTATCCTCTGCGCACTAGTCACAACATAGGTTGGAGAAGAACCTCCGTAAGTTACGCTACACTGACCAATAGTGTCCTCATCCACGTAAACCCTTTTCCCATGAATGTATCTTATTTCATTTGACCTTCCCTGAGCTGTGCTCAAGTCTAAAGTTATACCTGAAGGCTCAAAATCACAAGCTACACCTCCATACACATCTGTTTCCAGATAATCCTCACAAAAAAAGTCTACCTCCCCAGGCATTGCTTGACCTTTCCAAAAAGCATTCTGCGCAATATCGTTACACTCAGTTTCACCACTACAGTCACAAATTGGTTCACAGTACTTTTCAAGGCAATACTCTTGCAACCCTGCAATTGTAAAGTCAGGGCTAACACTAATCAAGAAAAGCGACAACATCACGAATAATACTTTCTTTCTCATCTTACTAATCATACCTCATTATACGCAAACGTGAACTCATCATCACAAATGCTATCTGTCTGTCCACAAACAACCACACTATTCAAAGTATAAACGCCGCGATTATAACTAGGAGCACCCTTAGCTGAGTACTTCTTCAGCCTATACTGGTTTGCTTGTGAAACAGTATACAGACTTGTTCCTGAAAGGTACTTGTTGAAATATATCTTCTTAACCCTCTCAGGTTGTGAGTTATCATTATACATCAATATTTCCACAGTGTTCAACTTGTGCAAGCGGTCAACTGGATTAGCATCGCATGTGAATGGGAAACTGTTCCCATTCGCAGCTAGATACTCTGAACCGTCATAAATCTCAGTGCCTGCACACCAAACAGAACTATAGCTGCCGTCACGGCAGCTGAACGCATGCAAATTATGGTCATAAGTCCAAGGAGTTTTCCAATAATCAAAAAGATTACCACTATAGTCCTCCCCAACATTCATGCCAGACGGATAAGCATCAGCAGCGCCTAGCTCATCATTAGTCCAGTAATCAGACTCCAAAGCATCCAATCTCTCCGAAGTAGAGAACCTAGCCTCTGCTACAGGAGTGTAAATCCTGTTGATATATGACTTGCTACCATAACCCCCAAAGTATGATTCATCGTATACTATCTCCCACTTATTGCCCTGCTCATCCTTTATGCAAGGAGTACTACCAACAAAACAACCCTCCTCTGGCTCTATCTGCTTTGAAGGCTGACCATCTAACTGGCCAAAGTTATAGCCACAACTACCGGTAGGCTCGTCCTTAGCATAAACAGTCTTATAAGTGTAAGCAACCCAAGAGCCATGGCTGGTGTCGTGGATTACTTCACAAGGATAAGAAGTACCTAGCGAGGAACATTCATAACTTCCATCAGGGAAAACTTCGACTTTATTTGAACCTATCCAAGACAAGCAATATTCACCTGTTCCTAAAGAGCATTCTGAACTTCCAAATTTAACAACAGAGTTTTCCAAAGGATTCAATGGACCTCGATACTCTGGGCCAAGAACAGCTGTTAGCTTCCAATTGATAACATAAGGATCAAGTGTGAACTCGGCAAATGTATGCTTATTCTTCGTTTCCTGATCATTTCCTTCCATAAACATATAGTAATAAGCGAAAGCTCCTGAAACATAAACCCATTCTTTATCCCCAGCATCATGATTTAAAGATCCATAAACAAACCTCTTACCACCTATGTCTGTCACGACAAACATCTCTATAAGCCCTGAGTCACCCCTGAAGTATTCTATCTCCGGACTCTTGAAACCATTCAAAGTCCTAAAGCCTTTGAACGGCTCGTAATGCATGGTTCCGCCAGGACCCCCTGACATGGTCCATGAATCCATGGTTCCCATATCAGCTTTACCAAACTCTCTTGCAGGATACTGGTAAACCCTTGCTTTTATATCGCTGGCAGTATATAAAGCTGTTCTAGGAATGAATATCTTCTCAGCATTCGAAGGGTCAAAAAAGCTATACCAATCAGTTCTAGCATCATCAGGTAATAAGCTTGGGTCTGAGAAATACTCATCATAAGTTATGTAACCAAAAGGTCTTTCAATAAAAAGTCCTGCAGCTGTATCAGTATTGTAAATTGACCTCCACTCTTGATTTATTGTGTAAGGAGCTTTACCTCTAAAAAAATCATAAACCTGTACGAGAGTAACAGATGCCTGAACAAAGGTTCCAGCCTGCATCACTACAGATGAAACTTCTATGATCTTTTCACTTACTTGTAATCCATGCTCTGCCAAAAAGATGCCAATTTTACCACCTTCAGATAATAGAGGTCCTAATTTATCTGCCACCCCTCCCCCTATGAAAGCAAATGCTGCACTTATAAGAGCAGGTGCAAGAACATCCTTAAAGAGCTTGAGCTCTGACAGCTTCCCTTCCATAGAGGCCAATACTAAAGTAGTGATTACTGACGTTGCAAAAGTTATGACAATCAAGGATCCACCTACAAAAGCACCTCCTATAGCACTTAAAACGGCTCCCGTTCCAGCAAGACTAGCTCCACCAGTTAATACTGCAACAACAACGACAACGACAAGCACTATGATGAAAACAACTACTTCTTTCCACTTCTCCCACCAGCTCCTTGTGTCGTCTGTCTGGGAATCATCGTAATTATTGACATAAATAGTTCTATAATCTTTGTAAGCGTAATCATCAGGAATACCAGTAATCATTCTGTTTATCGAGCCAAAAGTCAAACTCCAACCTAAACCGACCAAAGAAGGCTCAGCAGCTGTTTTTATTCCTGCTCCACCAGTATATATTAGGGTGATAGGCTGACTCAAGCCATTTATCCCTGGAATTCTGCCTAGGACTTCTACATAAGAAAGTTCCCCTACGCCCTCGCTAATCTGTGGAGGCGCAGCACTTGCAGAATGAAGGAACACTAGAGAAACAACTAGGTAAACCATCGCCAATGCAACCGATTTGTATTGATTCCTGTTCATTCTAAAACTCTAATTCTTAAGGATTAGTATCAGTAGCGGTACTGGCAGCAGTCCATTGTACAACAGTTTGCTCTAAAAAAGTATCTCCTGGGTATATATTTATTCCATACGTACGAGGCACTTCGTTGTAATTCACAAACACATATCTCATGGCTCCATCATCCATCAGAACACCATAGTCCTTTAGGAGTACAAACCCCTCTTTTACTCCTCCAGCTTTTTCATAGTCAATCACGATTTGCTCTAATCTTCCAATTTCTGCTTTCACTGAAGAAACTTCTATTTCTTCAATTTTATATTCGCCATCAGCAACTTGTGTTGCGGTTTTAATCTTAACTTTGTCTACATCAGGATCATCTAATGCTTGTTCTATCGCTCTACCCTCCTCCGTTACCTCAACCTTTTTTTCTTCTACTTCAGGTGTAGGATTAGGTTTACAAAACACAGAACAAGCAATACTAGCAATAGTTATAGCAGCGCCAACTCCTTTCCCTGCCATCGCAATCCTTTGTAATGGAGTACCAAAATTAAAAGTGTAGCTGAAAAGATTTGGTGCAAAAGCAGCTCTCGTTGGTCCTGCTCCTGATATAGAGCCTGATGACACTGCACCTCTTGGTGCCTGCTCTAAAGAAGCAGTTGAAAACAAGTTTGGAACCCTAAAAGATAACTGTTTAAAAGGATTATTCGTAACAAAATAACCATTAAGGAACTGAGTGCCTGCTGCGAAAAGTGCAGGTGCAGGAACTAAACGTCTTCCAGTATGTGTGGAATAAAGACCGTACAAGTTAGAAACCCACTCTAAAAGATGGCTTTTATACTGTAAGTCTGTGGGTGTTTGGAATAGTGCTGTTCCGAAAGGCAGATAGTCTTGTATTTCTTTCAGGCCTGACTCATTGAATAGTGAGCGTACGTTTTTGAAGCCATCTAACTGGTAGTAATCCACAGAGCCATCATCATTCACCCTAGCTATTAACTGCTGGTTTGCACGAATATACGAAGTGCCTGCTGCTACAGGATGTAATAACATCAAAGCTATCATTACAACCGCAAAGTATTTTTTCATTTTGTACTCTCTAAAAATTCTGATTCTAGACTAACCCCTCTTTTCAAACTAACAAAATCAGAGCCCGTAAGCAAAGAAACAACCTCCTTCTCACGTGACCTGTTTTCAAAAGTAAGCTCTAAGGTCTTATTTTTATACAACAGATTTCTTATGTATTTCTTCTTTTTCAATTGCTCCATTAAATCAGTCGGTCTCTTATTATAAACAACAACAACCTTGTTTCCTTTGCTCAGTTTTTCCATCTGGAAGGTCTTAACTACTCTACCATTTTTCAATATCAAAACAATGTCACATAACTCTTCAACCTCATTCAAGTTGTGAGTGCAGTAAATCATTGTTTTTTCCTTTGAAAGACTCCCAATCAAGTCCTTTATAGTCCTAGCAATCCTAGGGTCTAAACCTGAGACTGGCTCATCAAAAACTAATATCTCAGGGTCCCCAATCAAAGCCTGAGCTATCTGGAGCCTCTTTCTCATACCATGTGATAGTTTCCTTATCTTTGTATTGGCTTCATTCTCCAGCTTAACCTTCTCCAACAAACTCATAGCTTCCTTTTGAGCTTGCTTCCTAGTCCTACCTTCAAGCCCTGAAATCAAAACCAAGAAACTCTTACAAGTCATGCTACCCTCTAACGCAGAATCCTGGGGCATCACTCCAAGCTTCGACTTCTTCCTAAAAATCACTTCTCCACTTGTCTTATGAACAAATCCTGACAAAATATTTATGAAAGTCGATTTTCCAGCACCATTCTCACCTATTACTGCAAAAGAACTCTTCAAAGGAATCTCAAAACTAACATTATCTAAAGCCTGCTTCTTACCATAAAACTTTGTCAAACTCTTTACTTCAATCATAGATCTGTCCTCTCTAATTTAATCCATGATAATACAAAAAACACTACTGCGTAAACACTCAACCCCAGATAGTTGAAAAACTTCTCTTTTGCCGTACTTTTCATAAAGTTGCTTAGATAACTAAACATTGAAAGCCACTTCAGGTAAGGTGTGGAAAGCGTAAAAACTAAAAATAACAAACCAGCAAAGCAGAGCATTAAAGCAACAACTGTGGTCTTAGGAATCGAAGATAAAAATGTGTAAAAAGATATCAGAGCAAGAGAATAGACTGATAACAATGTCCAAGGGTAGAAGAAAGATTCCAAGTTAAAACTGTAACCTAACTTATAATACAAAACGATGTTTGATATTAAGAAGAACAAGCCAAAAACAATTACCAATATTATAAAGTTTGAAAAAACTTTAGACACCAAAAAAGTCACCCTTCTAACTTTCAGCAAGTAATATCTGACATTATTATTCTCTCTTTGAGCAGCTATCGAATCAAAAGCCATTATTAAAGCCACAAGAGGCAATAAAAAAATTGATAAAACAAAAGGTATGAACACATCCAAACTACCAAAAGTTCTTTCAACATCATCATAAAGGCTTGGCTCAATATCCTTTTCATGTAATTCTTCATTAATATTATCTGCAAGAGACATGCTCCCATAAAGTGTTAATAAGAATATCAGCAAAGCAATAATCGCCTTCTTATCCTTAATAGAATCCAACAAATCTTTCTTCAATAACACTCCAAACCTCTTTAGTTCACTCATTTTTTCTCTTTACCTATTTTTTTCAAATGCTTAGCATCTTTTATGGCTTCTTTTATCATATCTTTTTTCCACCCAACACGTCTAAGCTTGTTTAATATATCTTCTTCTAGAATATTTTTGTCTAATGAATTCCTAACATAATTTACAAGGTCAGCATGGTCTTTTATGAATAACTTATGCTTATAATGCTCGAAAAACAATAGGAGTATAATAAACAGAAACACCATGATGACTATTATTGATCCTATAATCATAGAACTAGTTATTTTTTCCGGAAAAATGCTTTCATCCTTCATAATTGGCAAAGTTCGTTGCGGAAAAGAAACATCTCCTCGAATCTCTGTCTGTGCAACAACAAATCTTTTGCAGTTATCAGCCAAACTACCTTCCAAAGAATCACATTCAGTAGAATTATGGGTTTTCGCAGCCATCCTAAACTTACACCTTATATTGTCACCACAAGCAGCTAACTCGTCCTCAAGGATTGCATAAGTAAAACTGGATAAGAAGATTGTTAATACCAAAAACATCATTCCTCTCTTCATTTTAACCTCAAACTAACAAATCAAAGCATTTCTGCTTTGTAGCCTCATCAATTATTTGCTCACACAAAGAGCTATCTTTACCTACCAATGCCTTTCCAAGCAAAATCTGGTCCTCTGCTGAAACACCGCTAAACTCCTTCTTCGCTTTCTCAACTCCTTCATCCAAAAACTTCTTGTCCTCAACCCTTTCAAGGCATTCATCCTTACTCTCACCCTCATCTATATGTTCACACACAGTCTCATCAGCGTGCTGGTAAGCTTGCTCGATGACAAAATCATCACTAGCACCCTCAGGAATAAATACCTTCGGCTGTTCAACAAACTTATCTTCTCCCAGCATATACAAACTAATGATATAAGCAACTAAAACTACCAAAACCAAAATTCCTATTTCTAAAGGCTTCAATTTCATCATTTTAAACACATCTACCATTCACGCAACTACCTGAAAGACAGTCTCCAGACCCTTCACAAAAGTCTCCCAACCCACAAGCACCAACATCATCACCAAATATCAGACTCAAACCGTTACTGTCTCCTCTAACTCTATTAGAAACTGCATCACATGCCTTTCTAAGATTAAGACCTCCAACAAATGTGCTTGCCCTTATATCACCGGTCACGAACAAATCATCACCACCAACAGCGTTGTAAACATTCAGATTAGAAACTTCTAGACTATCAGCTTCTAAAGAAGCAATGTCCGCACCAAAAGCAGTAATTGATCCAGTGATATCACTAAGTAAAGCAAAATCTGAAGCGCCATCAACCTCCAAATCAGAAAGCATATAAACACCATCACCAAAAACAACCTCTCCATCAACACTATCATTGATGATTCCCTGAGTTTCCAAAGTACCATTAATTGTAAGAGTTGCGCCTTCATCAGTACTCGGGAGTTTTGCAGAGGAACTATCAAAAACAACACTAGGAGTTAAAAGGTCCCCAATAGAGAGTTGCTCCTCTACCTCTAAAAGAATCGTAGCTTCCAAATAATTTGTTGCTCTTAAATCATAGCCTTCTCCAGTAATAATATCATAATAAGGCATTATATTGCTAGCTTGTGTAAGGGTTTCACAAATAGTTGTATTTACCACAAAGCATTCATGCTTTGGAGGAATAACATCCTGAATCTCAAAGTAGCCTGTAGCAGTAGCAAAAAAAGGACTACAACCCTGAGACCTTATATAGTCAATCCTTATCAACGTTGGCTCATGAACAATTGGAAAGCTCCACCTGGATTTATACCAAACCCCGTCAATCAACGGAGGAGGATCTAAAAGAGTTATTTCTACATCCCCAGCAATTCGAGCTTGATGCCAAGTATGATAACACCCTTCAGGATCATCCGCATTAATCCCATACTCCTGCGCCTCATTAACTAGACAAGGATTGTTTATATTACCACAATTGTTACTATCATCACACGCTTGTCCATCAATACACAAATAAACCTCAAAAGCCAAAGAAGATCCACTAATAACTACAAGTAACAAAAAGAAGACGAAAAATTTCTTTAAACTAATTTTATAAGACATTTTTAAACTGTGCACTGACCCGCGTCACAAAAAAAAGGACCCATACAATCAGCATCTTCCTGACAAGGATCACCTCCCTCACCTAAACAAGTATTTTTATCAGCTCTACAACCACCAATACTAGGAAATAGCTGATAACTATTGCAGTCTTCATCGCTCTCACAGGGTTCCATACCAGTACATTGTCCCGCTTGACCAAGCTCTATAACAAAGTCATCATTCTCCTGATACATCCTCGGACTGGCAGCATCACAAGTCTTTCTCAAATTTAAATTTCCCATAAATCGACCTTCACTTTTAACACTACCAGTTACATCAGCATCCTGGGAAACACTTAAAGTATCGACATTAGCATCTCCAGTGACAACAAGATTACCAAGAATAGACGCTCCTGCCAAAGCTGTCAACTGAGCTTGTACAAGTAAGTCAGAAAGAGTTGTCACGCCATCAACAGAAAGGTTATTAGTCATATGAACATTACTACTAATGTCAACAACATTATCCGAACTATCAAGTATGTTTCCTGAAACATCCAAATCACCTGTTATAAGAGTGTCAGGGAGTTGAACAAGTGTAGGCGCAAGACTAACTGTGCCACCAACTGTTATTGTACCATAAGAATGCACTATGCCATAAGAAAATATGTCATTGGCACTTATAGCTTCTAAAGCAATAATATCACCATAAGTGTACAAGTCACCACAATTACCAGTATCAATAACATAGCACTGATGACCAAAACCATAAGTTTCAAGAACATCCTCAACTTCTATAGAAATAGTCCCGGTACTTGTCCCGTCAGTCACCTCAATGGTAAATGTTCCTGCTCTCACAGCGTTAAAATCAACGTTACACCCTGAAGGATTTGAGAAAGCTGATTGGAATGGGTCTGAATCAATAGAAGGATAAATAGGATTTGTAATTGTCCATGTAAGAGTTCCAGCAGTCACACCACTCGGAGCTATTAGAGTAACACCTTCTCCCTGACGCACAGGACCTTGTGTAGCCGCTCCACCACAAGATTGTGCACTAACAACCTTTAATGCTAACACCAACATTAAAACAATCAGCAACAATATTTTTTTCATCTTATTTCACCCATTATCCTTTTTTATGATGACTTTACCAGGCACCTCTGTCTCTTGACAGGGTTTGTTATCTGGTCACATAAGCTTGAATCACCAGTGACTGCTGCTTCAGCAGTAATATCCTCAACTATCTGATATTCAGTAGGCAATGTTTGGTTAGTTTCATTATCAAAATAATACCTTTCTACTATAGGAGCTTCTTTTGCTCCACTAGCAATCAAGCATCTATCCTTCTGGATGACGCTATCAATGTCCTCACATAGTGAAGGATCCTGTAATTGACGAGCCTGCTCGATAATCGGCTCTTCTTTAGGAAGGTTAGGAGGATTATCTCCTCCCAGCTCCCCAAGTATTGTTTTCCTGCACACATCCTTCTTAACCGGGTTGAATTGGTCACATGCAGAAATATCTCCACTCTCTATAGCATCTTTTAAGCTTTCAAAAGAAGATTTAGGCTCTTCCACAACTTCTTCATAATATAATTTATCAATGATTAGTCCTAGAAGGCCAATTACTATTATGACACCTAGAATTATGGCTCCCACCTCTTCAAATTTTTTTCGCTTCACTTTAGAAGCCGCCTCTTTAATATCAGACTTTTTATAGCCGGCTTGAATAAGTTTATCTTCAGCTTGTTTGACACTTACACCCCTATGTACAACCTCTTCTATATAGTCCACAAGCTTCTGATCGACCATTCAACCCATTCCCTCTTTTCTATAGAAACCGTAAATACAAGTATATATAATTTTCGATTTAGGAAGAGGAGAAATAGGATAAGCTTTTTATAATTACAATCATTCAAATAATGTATGAGAGAAATTTTAGATAAAGTAAAGAAAGAGCTAAGACCTGATGAAAAAATAATCTCTGAAGTAGATGATACTGTAAAAAGAATTAATTCTCTACTCAAAAAATCAGGGATAAAAGCTGAATGTATGAAAGGAGGCAGCATAGCAAAAGGCACATTCTTAAAGGATGATTATGACGTGGACTTGTTTGTGAGATTTGATTATTCGATGAAGAATAAGCGATTATCAGATATTCTTGAGAAAGTTCTTAAAAAAGAATTCAACATCAAGAGAGTGCATGGCAGCAGAGACTATTTCCAGTTCCAGAACAAGCTATTGTTCGAGATAGTACCTGTTCTAAAGATTAATAATTACAGAAAGGCTGAGAACGTCACTGATATGAGTCCTTTGCATGTTGATTACGTTAAGAAAAAACTCAAGAGAGGACAAGCAGATGATATCAGACTTGCAAAGCAGTTCTGCAAAGCAGCAAAAGTGTATGGCGCAGAGTCATATATCAAAGGCTTCTCTGGTCACATATTGGACTTACTAATAATACACTATGGATCATTTGAAAAACTGTTGAAAAATGCTATTGATTGGAAGCCAAAAGTAGTTATTGACATCGAGAAACAACTAAAAAATCCTTTGAAAGAACTAGACAGGGCAAAGACACACTCACCATTAGTAATTGTCGACCCTATGCAGCTTTGCAGGAACGCTGCAGCAGCCCTTAACAGGCAGAAGTTTGAAGATTTCAAAGAGGCATGCAAGAAATTCTTACAGCAACCTAGCAAGGAATTTTTCAAAGTTAAAGGTTTCAGTAAAAAGGATGTAGAGAGCACCCTTAAAAAAAATCAGGAATTGTTTTTCATAGAAGCAAATCCTTTGAAGGGAAAAAAGGATGTCATCGGAGCAAAGCTGTTGAAAGCATACGAGTTCATAAAAATGAGTATCAAGAAGAATGACTTCAAGATAACAGAGTCTGAATGGGAGTTCAAAGAAAAAGGAATATTTTACTTCATTGTCAAGAAAGAAATATTGTCAGAAAAAGTAGTAGTTAGAGGACCTCCGCTGAATAAGAAGGAAGGAGTGAAGAGGTTCAAAGCCAAACACAAAAAAACCTTTGTTAAAGGAGACAGAGTCTTTGCAGAGGAGAAAAGAAAGTACAGGGAAGCGAAAAAACTAGTTCAAGATTTACTTAAAAAAAGATATGTTCTAGAAAGAATTAAGAAAATAGAAATAATTTAAGACATAGACAGTATCGGAAGACATTAAAAATGAGCTTAACCGATACATTTATATACTTGACAATTACTCTTAAGCAACATGATAATATCAAAGAAATTATATGAAAGGATTTTGGAAAGAAAAAAATTTCTCGACTCCCTTAGACCTTTGAATAAGCTACAACTACAAAGGTTAAAAGAAGAATTTTTAATTGAATATATTTATAATTCTACAGCTATAGAAGGAAACACATTGACTTTGAACGAGACAAGGCTTGTACTAAATGAAGGAATAACTATAGGAGGAAAAAGCTTAAGAGAACACCTTGACGTAACAAACCAACGAGAAGCTCTTGAATGGATAGAATCCTTTACTAAGAAAAAAAAAAACATAGAAGAAGTCGATATTCTTAAATTACACAGAATCACCTTAAAAGGGATTTCTAACTACTGGGCTGGCAGATATAAAACATCTCAAAATAGAATAGTTGGCTCAAAATTAAAACCGACTCCTCCCTATAAAGTCGCTAGTGAGATAGGAAATCTAACATATTTTATAAACAAAAATCCAGAAAAATATAAGCCTATCGAATTAGCAGCTTTTGCTCATCATGAACTTGCTAGGATACATCCATTTGTTGATGGAAACGGAAGAACCGCTAGGCTGTTATGCAACCTTATCTTGATGAGTAAAGGGTTCCCGTCAATCATAATAAGAACTAAAGATAGAAAAAAATACTTTGACTGCTTAGAAAAAGCACATTTCGGTAAGCTAGAAGCATTCATTAACTTCATAGCTTTAAGAGTAGAGGAATCATTAATAATATATCTAAACGCTTTTACAAAAACAACAAAGAAAAACGAGTTGTTACCATTATCTATTCTGGCTAAAGAAACACCTTACTCCCAAGAATACCTAAGTTTACTCGCTAGAAAAGGAGTATTGCCAGCAACAAAAATTAACAATGTATGGCATACTAACAGAGAAGAAATAGAAAAATATATCAAAAAAATTAAAAAGAAATAGTATCGGTATCGGTAAAAAATTAACTAACCCGATGTACTTATTCTAAAAAAAATTATTTGTGATTAAACCTCTTCTCAAGGACAAAAACTATAGCAAATCCTACAACAGCAGCAATAATTGGAAACAACATCTTATCAACAGAAGCAACCACTCTGTCATATGGCAACCTTAGTGACCCAAGCATCAATCCTGTGAGAAAAGACATTGTTGTTCCTTTATGCTTTCTCAGCAAGTAGTCAAGAAATTTTGAAAAGGATAGGATACCAATCACTGCCCCCACTATAAAAACTCCTAACCTGTCAAAAAGCAAATTCTTTATAGCATTTATCATGAACTCGTACTGGTTGAGAAGCACTAGTATGAAAGCTCCTGATATCCCCGGTAGAATCATAGCACATATAGCCAAGGCTCCAGAAAAGAATATGATTGGCAAAGAATGGTTTGCCTCCAAAGCTTTCAAGCCTATGAACCAGAAAGCAAAGATAAAACCCAAGATAAGATAAAAAAAGTTTCTCGAATGATGATTCCCAGCGTGCTTATATACAAAGGAGGCTGAAGCAAGTATCAAGCCAAAAAAGAAAGCATAAGTAATAGCTGTCCACTCAAGCAATAAGTATGACATCAAATGCGATAATGCTAGAAAAGCAAGCGCAATACCTAACAACAAGGGTATGAACAATGCAAAATCTATTTTCTTGATGTTCTTGAAAGCTTTCCTGAAATTCCTACTAAAAAATTCTTTGACAAGCAATGAGTTAATACCACTTATGGCATGCACCAGTCTTTCATAGATGCCTGTTATCAAAGCAATAGTTCCACCAGAGACACCCGGTATGATGTCAGCTATACCCATGAATATACCACGAAGAAAAATTAGAAAGTATTCCCGGAATTTTTTCATAGGAATCACAAAAACTCTTAGGTATTAAAAATTTTTCTCAAACAAACTCCTCTTTTTCCAGCTTATCAAACTTTAACTCTAGCCTCAAGTTTAAATCCTTGTTAACAAAGCCGTTTCTTTTCTTTGTAAAGCCATAAATCCTTAAAACGTCATACATAGATATTATTATATGATTCTTGACAAGCAAACATTCTCTCTTATGCTTATTGTAATCCAGTATCCGATTATTGATTTTGACAAATTTCATAAATTTATCTCCACAATTTATGAAGCCCAAAAAGCTTTGCTTTTTGATGTTTCATCTTTAGTGTGCGCCGCGGCTGGGATTCTCGCCCAGAAGGAATCGAACCCAGAGGTCCTGACGGACGAAGGATCTGAACCTTCCGCAATACCATTATGCGACCGCGGCATTAATCGAAAAATATAAATAAACAAAAAACTTATTTTTATATTGACGAAGGGTTTTGAGCCATTTGCGATACCTGTTTAGGCGATCGCTTTTTCTTTTATTTTTTGTTAAACACAGTTTATTTATATCTCTCACGCTAGTGCTTGTCCAGTACTTAGAATTCTCGTCATGAAAATCTTCCGAAAGTCCAGTGTTTTTCTCCGGGAAAGTTACAAAAACTAGTTTTTGAAGTTAGGAATTCTTCGTATTCCAAACTTTTATAAATATTCAAAACATGCCTCTGACCCTATAGACTTTCAATAGGAGGGATTGTTATGAAATTTAAGCAAATTATGAGTTCAGATTTTGAAGATATTCTAGGACAAGAAGACACAAAAAAACATCTGAAGAGCGCACTTCTAAGTGAGCGAAACGTAATTGTTGTGGGCGCACCAGGTATTGGCAAGACAACCCTTGCTAAAAACGTTGCAAAAGTAATGCCAAAACAGAATGGTAAGAAAGCACCATTTATCAGAGTTCAAGGCTCACCTGACTTGACAGCAGAGGATTTGATAGGAGATATCGACCCAATAAAAGCTTTGAAGTTCGGACCAACAAGCAAGGAAGCCTTTACACCTGGCAAGATATTCCAAGCCAATAAAGGAGTGTTGTTCTTCGACGAGATTAACAGATGCTCTGAAAAGCTGCAGAACTCTTTGCTCCAAGCATTGGAGGAGAAAAAGGTTACTATTGGCAGCTATAAAGTTGATTTCGAAGCTGATTTTGTGTTCATCGGTACGATGAATCCTGAGGATACCTCCACAGAGCCTTTGTCAGATGTGTTCTTGGATAGGTTTGACTTTATTTACATGCATTACCCTGAAACCTTGGATATAGAAAAGAAAATAGTTTTCAAGTCTGGAAAAAAAGTTATTGATTTTCCTGAGAAACTATTGGAAGGATGCTTGAAGTTCATTAGAAACCTCAGAGAGGATGAAAACATTGAGAAGAAGCCAAGTGTCAGGGCAAGCATTGGTTTGTATGAGAGAGCCCAGACCCATGCCTTGTTAAGTGGTAAAAAAACTGTTTCAATACATGATGTTCAGGCTGTTCTAATATCTGTTCTAAGTCATAGAATCAGGTTGAAGCCGTCCTTGAAATATTTGAAGAAGCCTGAAAACTATGTAAAGGAGGAGTTTGAGAAGTTTTGCGACAAGGGTGGTTATCTTTGACAGGTCAGAAGCTGATTATGAAGAGGTCTCTGTAAAGAGTTCTGAGCCAATAACTGAACTAGCGGGTAAGTTGAAGAAGGAAGACGAACTTGACAAGCTTATGAGTTCAGTGCTTGAAGGTGACAAGCAACAGATAGATGATGGAAAGCTAATTCTTGAGAGCATAAACCAAGGACTTGGTTCTTTCACACCTGACTTGATTTTGAAGAATCTTGTCAATAATTACAAATTAGCTAATAAAATGTATGGCGAAGTCATTATTCGCAGATTAACCAATTATTCTCCAAACTATGTTGAGAAAAACATCAACATACCTGAATTTCAACGTGAGATAAGAAAGAACATTGAGAAAAATGTTGAAAGCTTGAAGAAGAAGGAACTAGTATCTAAAGATAATCTGATAACTGATAATGGATTGTTTTTGAGTTCTTTAGTGATGTATACAGAAGAATTGGATAAATTGATTGCAAAAGGTTTTGGTGAGAAGAGAAAGAAAGAAAGGGATGCTCATGGTGATAAAGAAGATACTCGTGGTTTTCAAAAATCAAGGTATAAGGATATTGCTGTAAGGAGAACCATTAAGACAACTATTAGAAGAAACCATAAAGAAATATTGAAGGAAGATATAAAAATATTTGACAGACGCAGCAAGGGAAAAATTTCTATCATTTATGGTCTTGACTCATCTGGCAGCATGAAAGGTGACAAGCTAGCAACTGCTAAAAAGGCTGGTGTTGCACTTGCTTTCAAAGCGATTCAGGAAAGAAACAGGGTTGGCTTGATAGTTTTTGGCTCTGATATTAAGAATGTTGTTGAGCCAACCAATGACTTCATGAGCTTGCTCAGAAGCTTGACAAGTATAAGAGCTGCGATGGAGACAGATATTAGCAAGACGATAAGGAAAGCAATAGAATTGTTTCCAGCAAGAAAAGAAACCAAGCACTTGATATTATTAACAGATGCCCTACCAACAAAGGGCAAGACGCTCAGTAGCAAAGCTACTGGCGCGCCAAAAGACAAGCTTTTGAGCGAGCCTGAAGAAGCAACCTTGAAATCAGCATCTCTTGCAAGAAACGCAGGCATAACAATCTCAGTCATCGGCATAAAGTTGGACAAGAAAGGAGAGAAACTGGCAAAGAGAATAGTAGAAGTCGGAGATGGAAAACTCTACAGAGTGAAAGACTTAGAAAAGGTCGACAAGGTTATCTTGGAGGATTACTACACACTATAAGATTACTCTGATTCTTCATCAAAATGGTTTTTCGGAAGATATCTTAACGCCTCTGTCTTAAGAACATCAACAATCTCAAAATCAGATATTATATCTTCATATAACTCCCTAAGTCCTATCAGAAAGTTATTAAACACTCCTTTTTTGGTTGTTTCAACTGTCACTATTAAGTCCCATTCTCCAAACGATTTTACAATGTCAATGACATTCATATGCTGTCTGCAATAAGATACAATTTTTTGTTCAAAGACTGGTCCTCCCTGATACTTTATTAGAAGCTTTTTGCATATTATTTCTGCATTTTCAAAGTTGATTACTGGTTTAAAACCTCTTATAACTCCAATCTTGCTAAGAATTTTTATAGCATTGGTTATCGTCAGAAAACTCATCCCTGTCTTCTTTGAAATATCCTTGATTCTTGCTAATGGTTTCTCTAATAAGAATTTGCAAACACTTTGTTGATTGTCTGTAAGACCTGTTATTTCTCTATCCCCACCTACAATAACATATTTTTTATCAGTTTTTTTGTAATCACGGAGATAATTTCTAGTAAACAAGTATGTAACCACTGTCGTTATTATCATATCATTTCTTATAAGATTTACGTTATCAGCTTTTATTTTGTGAAGCATTTTATTAAAATAAGAAGGATTTGGTGCTAGAAACATGGCATAGACATCCCATTTTCCATCAAGAATCTCAACTTTTGAAACTTCAGGTGTGTGTTTCAGATAATTTATAAAATTATTAAAGTCTTTTTTGTTCTTATAGAATAATCTGAATAAAACTATATATGAGTTAAGATCAAACCTACTATAATCAAAAACAGTTGAAAAACCAAGGATAATATTCTTTTTGAGAAGCTGTTTTATCGTATAACTTACCATTTGCTGACTTGTTCTACAACTCTTAGAAATATTTGATAAATTAGACCTGGCATTCTCGTCGAGTTCACACAATATTTTTCTAGATCTTTTATTCATACTTTTAGATAATTAACAATTATATATAAAGTTTGTTAATTTCCACAAAATTTCATAAGACAATTATTTAATAGATGGAAACCCTAATAGTTACTAAATAGTGAAAATAGTATACTTTTTTTGATTTTTAGGAAAATCTTCTAAAGATGAAAATTGAACAAAGAACTTATAAGGACTTTAGAGAACTAGAAGAAAGACCTACAAACAAGAGAGGGAAGAAGATATCCTTAATCCTGCCTGCTAGAGATGAACATAAAACTATTGGAAACTATTTCCCAACAATTGCCAATCTAATGAACTTAGGTTGTATCGACGAAATAATTATTGCAGATAGTTCGGATGATAATAGAACAATAGATGCAGCAATGGAATCAGCCATGAACACACATCCATTTTCAGATTTGATTTACAGTGCATCAAAAAACGGCCAAAAGTTTCCTATCAAAGCAGTGAATGTATTTGATTCTAGATTCACCACAACATTCAACGGACATAAACCAAAATTAGGTGAAGTCCCAGGTAAAGGACGTGCAATGTATCTTGGTATAGCTGTTGCTAGTGGAGATATTCTTCTTTTCCTAGACACTGACTTTTACAACATAGATCCTAGGTTTGTGTATGGTTTGGCAGGCCCTTTTGAAGACTCTAGAACAATACTATCAAAAGCAACTTTTGAGTTGGAGGACACATACTACGAAGTTATCGATACTTGCAGAAAAAACGGGGAAGAAGTGGCAAGTTGTGACTTATTGCTTAAAAGCGTGAATGCCAGAACAATAGCTAAACCAATGATGAAAATAATTGACGATGAACTAGGTTTGTTTCCTGGAATAAGCGACTTTAATGGCCCACTATCAGGCGGATGTGGAGCCCCTAAAGAAGTCTGGCAATCATTAATCATACCAACACATTATGGCATTGAAGTTTCCTATTTAATGCAATTTGTAGATAAATTCCCGAATGGACACTATGCTTATGATGTCAATCTTGGAGAGGTCGTTCAAGATTCACAGGATGCAGAAGGAAGTGTTAGAATGGCTAAGAATATTATAAGCACTGTTTTGCATCATATAAGAAGTCAGTCTCCAGAATTGTATGCTACATTTGCTTCAAACCCCAGTCAATTTGCAAATATTTACCTAAGACATGCTGCAGATTGCGCAGTGCATTTCACAGATGTTGAGAGAATGAACCTATATGCCAATATCATGCAAGATATGCTAAACGATGGATCTGTAATGAACACACCAATACTCCCAGCCCTCAATCAGAACCCTCATTATGTTGGAAGTGAGGAACAAGTGATACACTTTGCAAACCAAGCAACAGCTGAAAGTATAAAACGCATAAATTCAAATAGTGTAGGAAGAAAAACATATCGTTCTGAACCAAATAATGAAGCCATAATACCCACAAGTATAGCTTTCACATAGAGGTAAAATTGACAGAAACAATAACAGGTCATCATTCTGATATAACAGATTATCTTCAAAAGACGGAGATAGAAGTTGTTGAAACTTCTCAAGGAAAAGTTTTGCGAAAGAAATACCTTCCTGAAAAAGAACAATTTTTCAGAGCTGAGCTTGACTTTAATAGAGTAGTAGAAGCAACAGGGTTTCCAAATAAACCTAGAATTCTAAGAGTGGACGAAGGAAAAAAAGAATTAGATATTGAATATTTTCCAAGTACAAACTTAGAGATAGCTCTTATTAACGGAGAAGCCGAAGATTTTGATGAAGTCATCTCTTTAATGCTGGAAGAAATTGATTATATGAGAAGAGTACCTGTAGAAGAAATATCACATCTAAGAACCATATCATCACAAGACACATCCGAACAAACAAAAAACTATGAAGGTTCTGTTATCGATAAAGATTATTTAGCTTCAGTAAAAGGACTTCTCACAGTCTCTGATAATTTAGTCAGCCCCAAAAGAAAAAAAATTATTGAAAGAATGTTAAGTCAGGCAGAAGTTGATCCAGTGCTACTAAGATTCGATCCTGAAATGAGTAACTTTTTGTATTGTGAGGACGAAACAATAAGACCTATTGATTATTCAATTCCATGGCTAGCTCACCCAGTCCATAGTCTACTATTCTTTATTTCTCATCTAGATCTCCCAAGGAGAAAAGCTTTCTACAATGTCAGAGATAGCGTGGCAGACCAGTTATACTCAGTTGCAAATAATAGATTAAAAGAATTTCTTAATGGAGGAGATGTTGAAGCAACAGTTAAATGTGCTTATCTTGATTTATTTGCAGCAGATTTTGTCTTTAATGGAGCTCCAGAGATTTCATCTAACCAAAAAATGAATCCTTCATATCAAGTAAGAGTTGAATTTCTGAGACAACTGGTAGATATGAGCGTAGATGAACTTCTTCAAGCAAAACCAGAATTCAGAAGAGTGTAAAAATAGCTAAATCTTTAAATATAAACTCTTTCTATCAAACCACATGAAAATACTAGCATTCGCAGACCATCATGGAAGCCCTGAAGATATAAAGGTAATAGCTAAGAAAGCAAAAGATGCAGACATAATAGTTTGTGTTGGCGATTTCACAATCTTCGAGCATGAAATAGAGTACATAATGGGACAGATGAACAAGCTCTCAAAAAAAGTTCTCTTGATACATGGAAATCATGAAGATGAAGAAACTGTTGAGTTCTTATCACAGCATTTCAAGAACGTAGAATTCATACATAAGAAAACATTTGAGATAGAAGACTACATCTTTGTTGGTTTTGGTGGTGGAGGATTCGCAACTAGAGATCCTGAATTTGAAGTATGGTCTAATGAGATAAAAAAAACTATCAAAGATAAGAAAGTGGTCTTATTAACTCATGGACCTCCATACGGTACAAAGGTTGACTTGCTTGGAATGGGATATGTAGGTAACAAGAGCTTCACAAAGTTTATCAAAAAAGAAAGACCAGCACTCGTTATCTGCGGACACCTTCACGAAACATTCAACAAGAGAGACAAGATAGGAAAAACATTAGTAATAAACCCTGGACCTGAAGGGGAAATAATAGAGGTATAAATAAAAAAATTTAAATATTAGATATAATTATATATAAATATAATTATATAAAGGTGATCCTCATGGAAATCGAATGCATAACTCGGAAATGGGGCAACTCTATTGGAATTACAATTCCTAAAGAAGTTGTCGAGAAAGAGCATATAATGACTAATGAGAAATTAATAGTCAATATAAAAGCAAAAGGCAAACTGTTTGACAGAGTTTTTGGAATTGCTAAAACTAACAAAAAAATAGATGTTGAGAAAGAGATGAAAGAAATTAAGAGAGGATGGGATAATGAGCGTCTATTTTTATGATACTTATGCTCTTGCAAAAATAGTGCTTGGAGATGTCAAGTACAAAAAATATGACCAATTTGATATTGTTACTAGCAAACTAAATTTAATGGAGTTATACTTATTTATGTTGAGAAACAAAATACAAGGGCCTGAGAGAATTTATGAAATGTTTGAAGAATCAATTGTTGACATCAACAATGAAGACATATTCCAAGCCATGAAGTTAAAGCTAAAAAATAAAAATATTTCATATGTTGACATAATTGGATATATATTATCAAAGAAACATAAGATAAAATTCTTAACAGGAGACAATGCTTTCAAAGACCTTCCAAACGTTGAGTTTGTAAAGTAAAACTTTTTAAGACAAATTCTTTTTCTCAAGCATATGTCGCTAAAACAACTGTCTGATAAAAAATATATTGAAGAATTAGAAAAGCAAGCGTATAGAGTAGTAGGAAGCCACAGCGCTGTGAAGATCTGCGGATGGACAAAGAACATGATAAGAGGAGAAGGAGGCTGCTACAAACTAAAGTTCTACGGCATAATGAGCAACCAATGTATGCAGATGACAACCAGCATCAGCTGTGCCAATCGATGCACTTTCTGTTGGAGAGGATACAAAGCACCAGTATCAAAAGAATGGAAGTGGGAAGTAGATGATCCAAAGATGATATTAGAAGAAAGCGAGAAAGCGCATCATAAACTTTTGGTTGGTTTTAAAGGCAATAAAGAAGCAAACATGAAGCTCTTCAAAACCTCACACACAGTTAAGCATGTTGCATTATCATTAACAGGCGAACCAATAATATACCCAAAGATGAATGAAATAATAAAACTCTTCCATGAAAGAGGAATATCAACATTTTTGGTTACAAATGCGCAATACCCAGACCAGATAAAAGACTTAGAACCAGTTACACAGCTATACATAAGCCTAGACGCGCCTAACAAGGAATTGTTGAAAAAAATCGATGTTCCATTATTCAAGGATTACTGGGAGAGATTAAACAAAAGCTTGCAATACATGGCAGATAAGAAGTACAGAACCTGTATCAGGTTGACAATCATAAAAGGATTAAACGATGTAGAACTAGAAAACTATGCCAAACTGATAGAGAAGGGAAACCCAGACTTTATTGAAGTAAAAGCATACATGTTCGTAGGAGCATCAAGAAGCAGATTGAAGATAGACAACATGCCGCTGCATGAAGATGTCGTAGCATTCTCAAAAGAATTATTGAAATATCTGCCAGATTATGACATTGTTTCAGAACACATACCATCAAGGGTTGTAATGCTTGCAAAGAAGAAGTTCAAGAAAAATAATAAGTGGTATACTTGGATTGATTTCAAAAAATTCCATGAACTAACTAAGAAAGGAAAGGAAATCAAAACAGAAGGTTCCTTGCTGCCTACACCCCAAACAGGATTAAGTGGTAAAGGAACCAAAGATTTAATAAAGAAAAGAGAGAAACAAAGAGAAAAACAACAGAAATTGAAGATTTCTGAGCTTCAAAATTCAAAAACAATTTTGAAAGAGGAAATAGAAATGTGGGGGAGCAATGATGGATGAGAACAAAGCTCATTATGTTGTTGTTACAGGAATACTAATCAAGGATGGAAAATACTTAATCACAAAGAGAGCGTCACATGAAAAGGCTTTCCCAAACAGGTGGACAGTGCCAGGCGGAAAGCTGGAAGTTGAGGATTATTCTAAAAGGGAGAAAGACACAGGTCATCACTGGTACAATGTTTTCGAAGACTTATTGAGAAGGGAAGTGATGGAGGAAACAAACCTGAAGATAAAGAACATCAAGTACCTTACAAGCATGACATTCATCAGGCCAGACAACATACCAGTCGCAGTAGGAAGCTTCTACGCTGATTACGTTGGTGGAGAAGTAAAGCTCTGTCCTGACATGACAAAACATGCATGGGTAACACTAGAAGAAGCAAAGGGTTATGATTTGATTGAAGGCATCTATGAAGAGTTAGAAATGCTTGACCGCTTATTGAAGGGTAAAGAAGTTGGTGAGTGGAAAAAGAACTAGTTCTTACTACCAAAACCCTTATATAGTAATTATATACAAAGAAGAAGCATGCTCTTAAAAACAGTTGTAAAAAAAATTGAAAGCTCTAAAGTATTCAAGGATTTCAAGAATAGAAATCCAGACTTCTACTTAGCACATGCCTTCACTATAATAGACAAAATCCAACAAGACTGGCAGACAGGGTATTACAGCCGAACAAAGGACAAGGTTGTTGTTTTCATGGCTGGTAAAGAAACGCACAGCAGAGAATCTGCTGGCGCGCCAAAAGAAAAACTTTTGAGCGTTACCAGAAGCCAGGAAGAAGAGGTTTTCAAAAAACCAGGAGAAAGAGTGAAAAAACTAGAGTTGAAGAAAGTAAAAATCAACCTTGAGAAAGCAATAGATATAAGCGAGAAACTATTGAAGAAGAAATACCCTGCAGAAGTTGTTACCAAGACAATAGTTATACTGCAACACTTAGAGACAGAACTGTACAACCTGACATTAGTTACTCAAAGTCTGAACATAATTAACATAAAAATAGACGCTAATAATAGCAAAGTTTTGCATGAGTCAAGACAATCAATTCTAGGATTAAAGAAAAATGATTGAGGAACTTGATATAGATGGGGGATACTTCCACAACATAAGAGCATTCCTAGAGATACCCCAAAGGAAAGGACCATTCCCAACTGTAATAATATGTCATGGATTAACAGCCAACCCTGTATACCCAGTGGACAGCCACCCAATCTATAGAAGCATAAGCAATAGACTAGCAAGCGATGGTTTTCTAACAGTGAGATTCAACTTCACAATGAATGTAGATGAAGATATAGCGAGCTTTCACATAAAATCAGAGGAACATGACTTAAAGAAAATCATAGAATACCTACTAGACGACAAAAGAGTCGATAAGAAGAGAATAGGAGCTGTAGGACACTCATTCGGAGGAACTATTCTACTACTAATAGCTCATGAGAGCAAGAAGATAAGGGCAGTAGCAACTCTCTCACCAAAGATTGAACTAGGAGAAGCCTATAGCGACCATCCATTGCATCAAGAAGCACAGGAGAAAGGATACTTCACCCACAAAGACAGCAACGATGTCGAGTGGAAGATAAGCAAGGAATTCTTCGAAGAAAACTTCAAACACAACAAGAAACTAAAGAAAGCAATCAGAAAAATAAAGGCGCCACTATTAATAGTATACGGAACAGGTAATCCAGAAGACGCTACAGAAGGAGAAGCAATAAAAGACCTTGCAAGACACGCAGAAACACTAGCAGTAGAAGGAGAAAATCACCAATACACAAACACTCTAGGAGGACTGGACACAGCGACGAAAAAAGTAGTTGAATTCTTCAGAATAAACCTGTTAGAAAGATAAAACTCGACTTAACACTGTTTTATCCTCTAAGCCTTTTTAAATATAGTTGATTACAAACTATTCTTTCAAAATATATTTTTAGAAAAAACGCTTTTCATAATATTGTTTAACGTTTATATTTTGGATTTTAATCATATTTAAATATAACCAAAGCTTAAACTCTGAAAGCCAAGAATTAAGGTATTTCACAATGACCGCAATAAGCTACAAAGCCAAGATTTCAAGTAAAAACCTAAACAAGTTTTTCTCAGAATCTAGTGAGGAAGAAGAGTAAAAAGAGGCTATTTCTAAAGGTATTCTGCCTTATATATTTAAAATATTAAACTTAATAAATGGTTGGTGACTACTCCTATCAATGCAAGCATTCATAGGGGAACTAATACCAGCTGGAACAGTTGATTTCAGCAACGAATTATACATGAAGATATACTTCTCAGGCTGCGACTTCAAGTGCCCCTATTGTAATACTCCTGACTTCCTCGAGACAAAGTTTGAGCATGTGATAGACTTGAAAGAAGTAAAGAGAGATATGGAGAACCAAAGAGGAACAGTCGAAGGCATCTTCTTAACAGGCGGAGAGCCTTGTTTCCAGAAACAAGCGTTACTAGAGTTATTGAGGAAAGCAAAAGAGTTGAAACTGAAAACAGTGCTAGACACAAACGGCTCAAAACCAGGAGTGATAGAAGCGTTATTGAAGAATGAGCTTATAGACACTATAATAATGGATCTCAAAGCGCCATTCAACGAAACCTTTGAAAAAGTTACTAAATCAGCCACTTTTTTCAAACAATCACAGAACATAATAGAAGATACAAAGCAGACACTACAGGCATTGAAAGCCTATGATGAGAAAGTAGAAGTCATATTCAGAACAACAATAGTCCCAGGACTAATATTCAGGAAGGAAGACTTCTTGAAGATTAGTAAAGAGATAGAAGATGTCAACGCTGCTTGGGAGCTACAACCATTCAGAAGTGGAATGGTAGCTGACAAGAAGATGCAAAACATCAACAGTCCAACAGATTCATTCCTCGAAAACCTAAGAGACTCAATAAAGAAAGAAATTCCATCAACTAATATCAGAATAAACAGATAGAAAATGGATATAACCAACCTACTAGAATACATGTACGCTTTGGAGAGATTCGGTATAAAACCAGGGCTAGAAGTGATGAAAGCATTGTTGAAAGCTCTTGGCAACCCAGAAAAAAAACTAAATGTCATACATATTGCAGGTACAAATGGTAAAGGTTCAACAGCAGCGATGCTTGAATTCATATTAAGAACTGCAGGCTACTCAACAGGCTTGTACACTTCACCACACCTTGTGAGATTCAATGAAAGGATCAGGTTAAATGGTAAAGAGATAACAAATAAAGAAACAGCTGAACTAGTCCAGAAAATCAAGTCTGTATGTGAAAAAAATAATATACAAGCAACCTTTTTTGAGTTCACAACAACTCTGGCATTTCTCTACTTCGCTAACAAAAAACCTGACTATATTATCACGGAGACAGGAATGGGAGGAAGACTAGACGCAACAAATGTAGTTACACCAATTATTACAGCAATAACTAACATCGCAATAGACCACGTAGATTACCTTGGAAACACAGAGAGAGAAATCGCGGTGGAGAAAGCAAAGATTATCAAGAAAAACATTCCAATGATAACTGCAGAGACCAACGAAGAAATCATAAAGTTATTCAAAGAAGAATGTAAGAAAAACAACTCTCCTTACTACAACATAAATGATGAATTCAACATAAATATCTCTGAATCAGACACCAAACACCAACTATTCAGCACTAATGGAGAATCTTATGAGATAAAACTCGTTGGAGAACACCAAGTGATGAACGCTTGCCTAGCAATAAGAATTGCAGAAATGCTAGAGGTTAAAAAAGAACACATCATCAATGGATTGAAAAAAGCTGAGTGGCCTGGAAGGCTTGAAACAGTTAGCAAGAATCCATTAGTGATCATTGACGGAGCTCACAACACAACAGGAATGAAGGCTCTGAGAAAATTCTTGGACAAATATTATCCTAAAGTTTTCTTAGTATTAGGAATATCAGAAGGTCATCATAAGAGAGAGATGCTAAAGGAAATAGTACCAATTGCAGAGAGAATAATCCTCACAAAAGGAAAGTATAGAGGCGAAGATCCTAAAAACTATAAAGACTTAATTGACAAGAAAGCAATAATAATCTCAGATGTAAAAGAAGCTGTGAAAAAAGCAATGAAGATGAACAGAGACATACCAATACTTATCACTGGCTCTATCTACATGATTGGCGAAGCAGAAGAACTATTTCTTTAACCACTTAACTCCTAAGTAGCATAAAGGTGTGTCGATGAGTGCAAACGCCACCTTAAATAACCAGTAAGGAATTATAAGGCTGAAAACAAAAGGAACAGTAAACTTTGGTGCAACCTTGTAGAAAGCCAAGAACATGAAAATTGTAGTGTCTATGAACTGGCTTACAAATGTTGAAAGATTGTTTCTGAGCCACAAGTATTTTCCTTTTGTCTTTCTCTTCCAGAAGTCAAAAGACCACACATCATGAAGTTGACTAATCAAAAAAGCAATTATACTAGCAACCATCATCCTCATAGTAGCCCCAAACACTGATTCAAAAGCTTCTTGATTACCCCATGTTTCATTAACAGGCAATATAATAGAAACAAAAATCATTATCAAAGTAAAAACAAGAATTATCAAAGAGATATAAACGAAACTTCTAGCCTTCTTCTTACCATGAACCTCAGCAACAATATCAGTCACAAGGAACAATATAGGTATAAAGAATATACCTACAGAAACCCTGACACCAAGAATAGTAGTGATCTTGGTTCCAAGCGTGTTAGCAAGAATCAACGAGCCAACAAATAGACCTAGTAACAAATCAGTTTTGAACTCTTTTGATAATTTCATTGATGAAGGAGAAAACTAATCGTTTAAATTATTTTTGGTAATATATTCCACAACAAAATTTAAATAATTGACTTTTATTCTACACTCAAGAAGGGGGATAACATGATTGACTTTGAGGAACTCAAGAATTCTGACTCAGCAGTATATGAATCTATTAAAAAAGAGATTAATCGCCAGAAACAGACTATTGAACTAATAGCTTCTGAGAATTTTGTCTCAATACCTGTTTTGCAAACAATGGGTACATGGCTAACAAACAAGTACTCAGAAGGTTATCCGCACAGAAGATACTACGGAGGAAATGACTTTATTGACATAAGTGAGGACTTAGCAATCGAAAGAGCTAAGAAACTCTTTGATGCAGAGCATGCAAATGTACAGCCACATGCAGGTTCACAAGCCAACATGGAGGTATACTTCGCACTACTAAATCTAAAGGATAAAATACTAGGAATGGACCTAGCACATGGTGGACATTTAACACACGGCTCACCAGTAAGCTTCTCAGGCAAGTTCTACAACTTCACTCATTATGGTCTGGAGAAAGAAACAGGAATACTAAACATGGATGAAGTTAGAAAGATAGCTCTAAAAGAAAAACCAAAACTCATACTTGCAGGTTACAGCGCTTACCCAAGAAACATCGATTTCAAAGAGTTCAGAGAGATAGCAGATGAGGTAGACGCTTACTTACTAGCAGATGTTGCTCACTTCGCAGGCATGATAGCAGCTAGAAAACATCAAATGCCATTCCCACACTGCGATGTTGTAACCACAACAACCCATAAAACACTGAGAGGACCAAGGGGTGCATTAATCCTAAGCATGGAAGAAGACAGGTTAAAAGAAAAGTATCATCCTGATGAAAAGAGGAATCTTGTAAGGATGATTGACTTCGCAGTCTTCCCAGGAATGCAAGGAGGACCTATGGACCACATCATCGCTGCAAAAGCAGTAGCTTTCGGAGAAGCATTGAAGCCAGAATTCAAAAAATACATAGAGCAAGTGTTGAAGAACGCCAAAGCATTAGCAGAAAGATTAATGGATCATGGATTTAAGCTTATAAGTGATGGAACAGACAACCACTTGCTATTAGTAGACCTAACAAATAAAAAAGTCACAGGAAAAGAAGCAGAAACAGACCTAGACAAGGCAGGCATCACATGCAACAAGAACATGATACCATTTGATCCAAGGAAGCCATGGGACCCGTCAGGGATAAGACTTGGAACGCCAGCATTAACAACTCGCGGCTTCAAAGAGAGTGACATGAAAGAAATCGCAGATCTGATGAACAAGATAGTCTCAAACATAAATAATGAAAAAATCATAAAAGAGGTGAGGAAAAAAGTAAAGGAGATGTGTGATCAACACCCGTTGTATCCAGAGATTGAATTGAAATGAACGAAGAAAACTCTCAAAAACAAATAATAGTAGGCTTTTCCGGGAACATCGGTGCTGGAAAAAGCAAACTATCAAAATTAACTGCTGCTTTTCTCGATTTTGAACTTATTCCTGAAGTTGTTAATGAAGACATTCTAAATGAATACTATGCAGCCATTCAACGAGGAACATATAACATCATAAGTTACAAAACTCAATTATATTTCGTGCAGACAAGGGGAGCTCAACTAGTAGCTATCAGAGCCAGCGATAGATCTGCAGTTCTAGACAGATTAATGGATGAAGATATCTATGTTTTTTCAAAAAACTTAGTTGCAAGAGAACTTATGAAACAAGAAGAGTATCAGCATATAATAAATACAAGAGATGCCAACATCGAAATAGCAGGATATCCTGACTTAACTATTTATCTTAGAACAAGCATTCCAAAACTAAGGGAAAGAATAGAAAAAAGAATACGTCTTGAACCAAGAAGAGAAAACGAAAGAGCTCTTTTAGATCCGCATAATTCTTACCTTGAAGACCTGAATATTTTATACGAGCAGTGGTTTGAACAATATGAAGGTCCAAAAGTAGCATTAGAAACAGACGATTTGATTCTTGCAGACAGACTTGGAAGGTCTCCATTCAGCCATGGACATATACTACCTACACTTCAAAGAATTGAAGATATGGTTATGAACGAAAATTATAACAAGGACTCATAATATTATCTTCTACAAAAAATTTTTTAAATAACTTGTATTCTCTTATATCAGGGGACCTTTATGAAAGGAAAACTAATAGTTATTGATGGAACTGATGGAAGTGGCAAGGCTACGCAAACAAAACTTCTTGTAGAAAAACTTAGAAAAGAGGGCTATGATGTTGAACTGATAGAATTTCCTCAATTTGGACAGAAAAGCGCAGCGTTAATCGAGGAATATCTTAATGGTTCTTATGGCCCTGCTAAAGAAGTTGGACCATACAGAGCATCTATTTTCTACGCATGTGATAGATATGCAGCTTCTTTTAAGATACGAGAATGGCTTAAGGAAGAAAAGATAGTAATATGTAATCGCTATATGTCATCCAACATTGGACATCAAGCAGGAAAAATCAAAGACAAAAAAAAAAGAGATAAATTCTTGGAATGGTTAAAAGATTTAGAATTTGATTTATTTAATATTCCAAAGCCAAATATTAACATCCTACTTTACATACCTCCAAGAGTGGGACAAGACTTGGTTGAACAAAAACTTCAGACAACCATCTCATTATTCGAACACCAAGATTACAAGAATAAGCTAAGTAAACAAAAAGATTCAAGAAAGTACATTGTTAAAGGCGCAAAAGACATTCACGAATCAGATATTGATCATCTAAAAGATGCAGCTGCAGCATACAAATACGCTGCCAAGAAATACTCCTGGCCAATAATAGACTGCGCTCCAGGAAATAAGCTTAAAACAAGAGAAGAAATCCACAAACTAATCTGGGATAAGATAAAAAATACTCTTTAATTATTCTTTCTTACATACGTAACGAATGAGAAATCAACATCTTCCTTGTCACTATGATGATCTTCTCTTTCCACTTCAACCCATTCCTCTTTTTTTACCTGTGGGAAGAAAACATCTCCCTCATATTCTTTGTGAACCCTTGTTATCATTAGCTTGTCTGCATGAGGCATCCCTATCCTGTAAATAGTTGCTCCTCCTGTGATGAAAACCTTATCATACTTTTTTTTGCAGTACTCCAATGCTTCTTCAAAGTCGTGAAATATAGTGGTTCCCTCAGGATGATAATCCTTGTTGAAAGTCAGCACAACATTCTCCCTCCCTGGCAGAGGTCTAAAGCTTTCAGGCAAAGATTCATAAGTCACATCACCCATCATACAAGGAAAATCCATGGTTATTTCTTTGAAATGCTGGAAATCCTCACTTATATGCCAAGGAATTTTTCCCTTGTTACCAATAACATAATTCTCAGCGACAGCAACTATTATTATTACCTCACTCATTTTGAAACCTCCTAAACAGCAATCTCAAACTTAATTCTTGGATGATGCTCATAACCCTCAACTTTTGAATCAGTGTACTTCCACTCAAAGATTGATTTAAAATTTTCTGTTTTTAATTTTGATAAAGAAAATGGTTTTCTTTTAAGCTGTTCTTTCAATCCTTCAATGTGATTTAGATATATGTGCGTATCAGCAATGAAACCAACTAATTTACCTTCTTTGAAGCCAGTCTCTTTTGCTAGTAAATGCAAAAGTAAAGCATAACTTGCAATATTGAATGGTAAGCCTAAAGCAACATCACAGGACCTTTGACTCCATAACAAGTTTAGTCTTCCATCAATAACTGTAACTTGAAATCCATAATGGCAAAAAGGAGGTGACACCTTTTCAATATCAACAGGGTTCCAAGCCATACAAATCATTCTTCTATCAGTCGGGTTACTCTTTAATTTATCAACAATTTTTTTTAATTGGTCAACACCCTTACCAGTGTAATCTGTCTTATAATTTTTGTACTCTGCTCCAAAGTGTCTCCACTGCCAACCATAGAGAGGACCAAGATCACGTTCTGCCATCATCTTCTTTTTTGTTTCTTCATCATGAGCGTATAGAATGACCATAGGAGTGCACCATTCATCCCAAATATGATTGTCTCTGTCTTGAAGCCATTTCTTATCAGTAATCCCTTTTATAAAAAATTCTAGCTCAGAAGCGACCAATCTAAAGGGAACACTCTTTGTTGTTATAAGAGGAAAACCATCTGCCATGTCATGCTCAAACATAGCTCCTGCAATAGCAATAGTACCAACACCGGTTCTATCATCTTTCTTTATACCTTTGTCCAATACTTTCCTAATAATATCAAGATAAGCCTTCATAATATCCCCCTTAGCGAGTTGTTAAACACTTCCATTTAAATTAATTATTATAATGAATTACAACCATTCTTAGAAATTTTTTTAAATGAATAGAAGTTCTTAAGATGAAAGGGGGATTATAAGTGCAAAAAATCATTGGAATCACAGGAACTCTAGGTGCTGGCAAAGGAACCATTGTTGACTATCTAGTCAATGAAAAAGGTTATCACCATTTCTCAGCTCGGGAAGACGTAATAAATAAAGAGATAGAGAGGAGAGAGTTACCAATAACAAGAGATAACATGGTTCTTGTAGCTAATGATCTCAGAAGAAAATATGGTCCAAGCTATGTTGCTGAAGAATTATTCAAGATGGCTAAAAAAAGCAGAGAGAATAGTGTTCTTGAAAGTTTAAGAACAGAAGGAGAAATCAATGCTCTTAAAAGGATAGGAAACTTTACAATGTTTGCAGTTGATGCAGACCAGAGATTAAGATATGAGAGAATCCAAAAGAGAAAGAACATGCAAAGTGATGATGTGAGTTTTGAAAAGTTTAAAAAACAAGAAGAGACTGAAATGAGGTCAACAGATCCAACAAAACAGAATCTTTCTAGATGTATTGAAATATCTGATTATGTTTTCCAGAACAACAATTCTTTCGAAGAACTGTATGAGCAAGTTGAAAAAGTTTTGAAAGAAATAGGTGAATAATATGGCTAAAAAAGAAAAACATGTTAGACCTTCATGGGATGAATATTTTATGGAAGTCTCTAAAGCGGTTGCGAAAAGAGCGACTTGTGACAGAGGAAAATCAGGGTGTGTGATTGTGAAAGACAAGCAGATACTAGCAACAGGATACGTTGGTTCACCAGTTGGACAACCACATTGTGACGATGTCGGTCATTTAATGGAAACAACAAAACATGCAGATGGCGTAGAAAGGCAGCATTGTGTACGAACCATACACGCAGAACAGAATTCTATAGTCCAAGCAGCAAAAAACGGAACATCAGTGCATGGAGCAACTATGTATGTAAAGATGGAACCATGCGCTGTATGCGCTAGAATGATAGTCAACGCAGGCATTAAGAGAGTTATCTGTGAGAATAAATACCATGCAGCCCAAGAGACGAGAAAGATATTCAAGATGGCAGGTGTGAAACTCCAAACCATGAGCAAGAAAATAGAGGAATACACTAACCAATAAGCAAGACTTTTTCCCTGTTTTTCAAACCCTTTTTAATCTTAACTTTTTTCTTCAACAACTTTGAGAAAAACTTCACTACTTCAATATTCGCCTTGTTCTTCTCAGGAGGAGCAGCGATATCAACCAATAAAGTATTCCTATTTTCATCATAGTCTTTTATCTCTGACTTAGAACAGTTAGGTTTTACACGTATCTTCAAAAGAGAATTATGAATATATTTCTCAATCTCCATAACAATGTTAAGAAAACAATACTATTTATTTCTTTACCTTTTTTGGTTCGCCCTTAACCTCAGGGAAAGGATCATAAGTTCCCCACCAGAACATACAGTCAATGCAATAGTATCCCCAGACGCCAAGTTCACGACAAACCATCAACTCGCCGCACTTAGGACACTTCTTAGGAACAAAAGTCACCCTGATGTCTTCCATTTCCTCGTTGGTAAGCTCGTCATAATCAATCTTAGACATTTTCAGGAATAGTCTCTCCAAGTATGTTTACATTTCTCGCATTTTAAAAACTTTGTCTCTGGTTCATCACCAGCTCTTGTCTGGACAAGCCAGTAATAAGCTTTTTTATGCTTACACTTAGGGCATACAGCATCACATAACGGAAGAGTCTTCTCCTCTTCACCAGAAATAATCTCTACTTCCTTCTCTTTCTTGTTTATAGTCTCCTTTATCTCAGCTGCCTCGATTTCCTTGTTCGTAAAACCGCATGAACAGTGAAGAATTCTTTTCTTTTTTTCTTCCTTCGATTTAAGCAATGAACCGCATTTAGGGCAAAATAACATGCTAAAAGCGTGTTTTTAAGGATTATTTAAAAAAGTTTGCATTCTAGAACATATTTCATAAAATAATTCATCTTTTAGTCTTAACATTTATCTGGTTACAATAATCTATTATCGGACACTTGCTACACCATGGACTTATAGGAGTGCACAGATGTTGCCCAAAAGCGACAAGCAATGAGTTTATCTTTTCCCAATACTTAACAGATAGCTTCTTTCTCAAAGCCATCTCTGTCTCAAAAGGAGTCTTTGTCTTGACATAGCCAAAACGATTCATAATCCTATGAACATGAGTATCAACGCATACAGCTGGTTTCTTAAAACCAACTGCAACAACTAGGTTAGCTGTTTTCCTGCCAACACCTGGAAGCTTCACAAGTTCCTCAATTGTTTCAGGTATTTTTCCATCAAATTCTTTCTTTAGTACTTTCGGCAATTCTTTCAAGAATTTCGCTTTATTCTTATAGAAGCCAACAGGATAGATGAGTTTTTCTATCTCCTTAACAGATAATCTCTCAAGATCATCTAAGTTATTAATTTTGGAAAACAATCTTTCACTAGCTTTGACAGTCATCTCATCTTTAGTCCTTGCAGAAAGAATCGTCCCAATCAAAACTTTGAAAGGATCATTAGTCTGCAACTCTATCAAGTCAACAACAGGAACCTTGTAGTTAACAGCTTCTTTTTTCAGAATATTATATATTTTATCTACATTAACCTTTTTCATCTCATTCAAGAATATCGTTCAAATTTTATATTTTCCGGGTTAACACCTTTTTCTATGAGAAGCTCTTTTGTTGTTAGCACCATATCTTTCAATCCACAAAGATAAAACTTCGTGTCAGATAAATCTCCTTCCAAGTGTTGTTGAATTCTTCCTTGGCGACCTTCCCACTCCTCCCTTGTAATGGTCGGGATGTACTCAAAATCATCATTTTCTTCTTCCATCTTGAGAAACTCTTCATGAAACACCAAGTCCTTTCTTGTTCTAGCACCAAATAACAACTTGAATTTCTTGTTTGGATATTTAGACATATATTCTTTTATCATGCTATGCAGAGGCGCTATTCCAGTTCCAACACCTATGAAGAACTGCACACTCTTTTTATTATTCTCATCAAATATGAATCTACCAAAAGGACCTTTCATATCAAACTCTTTACCTTCCTCTACTTTATCAAAAACTTCTGATGCAAAACCACCATCAACTATTTTAACACATAAATCCAAGGTTTCTTTCTGTGAAGGAGGACTAAACACTGAATAAGGCTTTGCTTTAGTCTCATCTCCATTAGAAATATTTATCATGATGTACTGGCCTGCTTTGAAAGTGAAATCTTTATCCAGCTTAAAAGATAACAAAACAATATCAGGTGCCAAGTATCTCTTCTTCACCAACTTTCCTTTGAAATTCGTTATCCCTGCCATTTTCTATATAAGAAACTAAAAAATTCACCTCAAGTAAATAATCCTCCTAAACCAATCCAGCTCATCACTTCAACAAACCAAATCTTGATATAACCAAGGAATGGTATCCTAAAGACAGCTCTCCCAATATAAGACTCTGAAGAGACATTCTTCTCATCAAGGTCGAATCCTTTTATCTGGAATTTGTTATTATCACCTTTCGTCTCAAAGTATAGTTCGCCACCAGTATCTCTTATACTTATAACCCTATGAATTATTGGATATGGCTTCTTAGCGTGATAAACAATCACATCACCAACATTTATCTTGTGAGATGCAGTTCCTATGAGAACCATTATGTCACCTTTGTTGAAACCATGAGTAAAAGCAAACTCTCTGAAGTCAATATCAGTTATGTTGTGCTCTAAATAAAAGTCCTCCTGTGAATTCCACCACTCATAAAAAGAACCATGATGCTCCATGCTATTACTAACAACAGCCACAACAGGAAACTGTGTGCCAAAAAAAAAGCCAAGACCAGGATATATAATGTATTTTATCAAAACAAAAGCAAGGATTATATTAACTATCCAGCTAAGCATAGAATCATCATACCATATGAAATACCAAATCTTACCAAGAATGCTTTCAGGTTTCTTCTTCATAGCGAGAAAGGAATAATAAAAGCTTTTTAAGGTTATTGATTATAAATTAATAAAAAAATTTATAAAAAGAGAAAACAAAAATTCTATATACAAAATCATGAGGTGTTAATATGAAAGTGAAACTATTGTTTGCATTGCTTGTCATTGCATTACTGCTGATGGCTGGTTGTGCAAAGCAAGCAGAAGAACCTGCACCTGACACTTTGGATGCCAGTGTTGCAGAGGTAGATGATTTGGACAACGAATTAGTGGATCCAGAGCTGGATTCAGAACTAGACAACATAAACTTGGATGAT
This sequence comes from Nanobdellati archaeon, assembly GCA_014384375.1. Classification (GTDB taxonomy): domain Archaea; phylum Nanobdellota; class Nanobdellia; order Woesearchaeales. The sequence goes on along the minus strand of JACNFY010000034.1, from coordinate 28,737 downwards.
TGGTAGGTGATGAAGATGAGAAAAATAGCAATAATAATACTGGCCATCTTTCTGTTGAGCATAGTACCAGCTCTTGGACAGGAAAGAATCGACTCTGACTTTAGGAAGAGGATGAAAGCACAGGACAACATTGATGACTGCATAAGACTAGTCAAAGACAGGTTCCCAAACATCGGTCCTGAAAGGGCAAGAGAGGAATGCAGAGAGGAAGTTAGACTAGACAAAGATGATATAATGCGAGTAAGAGCAGTAGACGCTGAAAGACTAAGGAAACTTGAGAATGTGCCTGAAGACAAACAAAAAATGCTCTTAAACTTAGACGATGAAAGAAGAGCAAAGCTCGGTAAATTGAGCGATGAAAGACTTGGAAAACTAGCAAAGCTTGATAAGAAACATCTTGAGAAACTAGTAAAACTAAAAGATGAAAGACTTGAAAAGCTTGCCAAACTTGACAAGAAACACCTTGAAAAACTTGCAAAGCTTGATGATGATAAACTTAGAAAGATTGCAAAAATCAAGGATGAAAGACTTGAAAAAATAGCCAAACTTGATGAAGAACAACTTAAGAAGCTTGCACATCTAGACAGAACTAGATTAAAAAAGATTTCTGAGATGGATGAAGAGCAAATTAAGAAAGAGCTTGGAAAGTTCAAGTTAAAAATTGTTGACAAAGAAAAGAAATTCAAGAAAAGAGTTGTTGCTGAGAAAAAAATCAAAGAAGTTAACAAGAACTTCAAAGAGAAAGTCAAGCTCTACAACGAAGTAAAGATTAAGTTCCGAAGTGAAAGAGAAGCTTGGGAAGAAGCTGTAGCAGCTGGCGATGAAGAGGTAGCTATCGAGCATGCAAAAACATTCTTGATTCACGCAGCAGACATGACCATCTCTTCATTAGAAAGAGTGAAACTAAAAGTAGAGTCAAACGATGACTTGAGCGAAGATGAATTACATGAAATCATTGCTGACATAGACGAAAAAATAGCTATCTTAGAAGAAGCAAAAGCAGAAGTTGAAGCAGCAATTACAAAGGATGAAGTCAAAGAAGCTGGCAAAGTAATCATGAAAGCATGGAAGAAAGTGAAACATAAAATCAAGCTCCATGCAGAAAAAATCGTCAGGTCGAAAGTCAGTGAAATCCTTAAAAGAAGCGAACACTTAGAAGCAAGGCTTGACAATGCTTTGGCAATCATGGAAGAGGAAGGTATAGAAGTCGAGAACATTGACATAAAAGTCGACCTCTTCAGCATGAGGATAGATGAAGCCAGGCAGAAGTTCAAGACTGGTGAAGAACTATTCAGACAAGCCAAAGCTTCAGTGGGCAAAGGACAGGGCGAACTTATAAAACAAGCCAAAACCTTTACCAAAGAAGCACATAACGCTTTGAAAGAAGCGCACAACATACTCAAAGACATTGTGAAAGACTTGAGAGGTGCTGGCGTGCATTTCGACATCGATGAGGAAGAAGAAGTAGATGAAGAAGAAGTTGAGTACGAAATCGTTGAAGTTGAGGAAGAAAGCAAGTTTGAGGTCACAGGGGACGTTGAACTCTCTGCTGAAACTCAAGCAGTACTTGATGAGCTTGTTGCAAGTTTTGAAGGCGTGGAAGGTAAATTCGAGCTAAAACTAAAAGTGAAAAAGGAAGACAACGAGACAATTGTTGAAAAAGACGAAGTAGAAGGCGAGTTAACAAGTGAGCAACAAACATTATGGGATAACTTAAAAGAGCAGGTTATTGCCTTGGTCGAATCTGCTGAAGGTGATGACTTAGAATCAGAGATTGAAATCGAACACGAACTAGAAATAGAAATCGAGGAAGAAGATGAAGATGCCAAGGATGAAGCAGAGGACAAAATCCTTGATGCCGAGGAAAAAATCGATGAGGCAGAGGAAGAGATAGCCGAGAGAGAAGCAGACGGCAAAGATGTATCAGAATCCTTAGCTTTCCTCGAAGATGCAAAAGAGCTTCTTAATCAAGCAATCGAAGCTTTCGAAGCTGGCAACTATGCTGAAGCTGAAGAACTAGCTGAACAAGCAAAAGACCTAGCTGACGACGCCAAGGAAGGAGAGGATGTCGAAGAGGAAGAAGAGCTAGAGTGTGTCGAAGATGCTGACTGTGAGGCAGATGAATTCTGTGATGCAGGCGAGTGTGAAGACCTCGAAGAAGAGGACGAAGAAGAGTTAGACGACGAAGAAGACTCTGGACCTCAAGAAGAAGACGAAAACGGAGGTGACGAATAAATAATTTTTTAAATTAATTTTTTTCTTTCTTTTTTTAAGAAATCATAAATACTATCACTAATTATTTTATTACCCTCTCGATTAAAATGAGGCTTATCATTCTTTGTATAAACTTCTTCATCACTTATATTCAAAAAGTAAGTATGAAAATTTAAAACATAAAAACCATTCTTTTTACTTAGATTAACAATTCTTTCATAAGTTGACATCTGTACATCATAATGAGGTATGATAATTAACAAAACTGGAATATTATTTCTTTTTGATAACAAATTTATTTGATTAAATATTTTTTTTGTACAATTCCAACCTAAATATTTTTCAGAATTAATATAATCAAAGTAACCAATTCCAAATTCAGCTATCTTTTTTTCATAAACAAAAGTAGTGTAATACCTAATAAGAAATCTTACAATCTTTGATTTTTCAAAAATGTTTATATTTAATTCATCAATTACAGACTTATTCTCTTTACAATACTGAATAAGAGGATTCATTCCTGGAATGAACTCAGGGTCATTAAGGAAATACCCTAACATGATTAAATCAGGATTAAATCTTAATGCTCGTGATTTCATCATTTCGTAATTTTGTAGAACATTATAAGCTGGAAAACCAAAATTAATTACTTCATAACGCAAAGAACTATTTTGATTTAGTTTTTTCTCAAGTTGTTTAATATAAGTTTCATTTAATTCTATTCCATGACCAAATGTAAATGAATCTCCGATTGCTACAATTCTAAAGATATTGTCAGGTTTTTCATAACTGTATTCATAATCTCTCAAACCTTTAGAGTTAATCTTTACATTAGCACCAAATAGCGATTGCTCTTTACCAGGTATAAACTCATCAAGTAATAGTGTATTATTCGAAAATCTTGTTAACCCAGTATTATTAACATATAATATTAAAAAAAACTCTGTTGCAAGAAATAGTAAAATAAGAATAACTATAGCAACCAATACATTTTTGATAAACATAACTCAAGTTAAAATTTAAATTTTAATAAAAGTATCTAAAACATTTTTAAATTAAATTACTTTATATCTTTTTTATGAACTTTTGCCCTGTATGTGGAAAGAGTACAAAAGAAACGTTCTGCGAGGAACATAAAGAAGTTTCTTTCAACTACAAAGACATAGTTGTCAGGGTGTGTGAGTGCAAGAAATACTTTTACAGAAATAGATGGTTGCCATTCCAAAGCCTGAAAACAGTTTCTAAGAAGATTGCTAGCGACGCTATAAAGGAGAAAGTAAGTGTTAGTCCATTGATCGATGAAGACATAGCAAAGAAAGATTTTGAAGTTAAAGTAATCTATAAAGGAGATGAATTCCTAATACCTGCAAAGCTCCAGGTTGAGAGATGTCCTGTCTGCTCAAAGAAAGGAACAGAATACTTTGAATCAACATTGCAACTAAGACCAAAAAACAAAGAAATACTGGATTTTACCGCAAAGCAAATTGAGAAGAATAACGATGTTTTCATATCAAAAGTAGAAGAGCAGAAAGATGGCTGGGACATCTATTTGTCATCAAATAAAGCAGCTCTAACAATAGGTAAGAAACTTTCAAAGAGTTTCAAAGGAGAACTAAAGACATCAAGGCGTTTGTTCGGTCGAGACAGACAGAAGAGCAAACACTTGTACAGGGTTACAGTGTGCTTTAGAGCAGATTAATTACTTTTTCTTACCATAATCCTTCAACGATATCTGTCCTTTCCTCTTATTTTCTCTAACGACAATTTTCTTTGGATCATACTCTTGGCCTAACTGTTTCTTAACGGATACAGCAGTGGCCCTGCCTATCAAGAAAGCAAGAGTCGTTATATCAACGTTCTTTACATCTGTCAAAGATTTCAACTTGTTATTATACATTTTCCTGGCTCTAACTCGTCCAATATTCTTCAACTTCAACAACGGCAACAACTCCTCCTTAGCACCATACTTCAGCCTGACTCTTACTTTTGTAATGTCTTTCATTAATGGCTGGAATCTTAGCATCCTAGCCAGCTCTATAGTTGCATAACACAACCAATCTGCAATCTCTAATTTTGCATGAATCTCCCCAGGTCTAATACTATAAGTCTCTAACAAATACTCTTCATCCTTTTCATCAATCCAATCTTGAAAGAACAAACCAGTCTTTATAGAGTTCAAGAATTCATCGTAAGACTCATCATAGCTAGAAGGTTGTTCATCCAACAAAAAGCTCTCATACTGAAGCATATTTCCTTGAATATCCTCATACTCAGACATTTTAACTCTCAATAAAGGCCTTATCTCCAAGCAGTTAGAAACTGTATGTAGGTATGAAAATGCTTTTATGGTTTTAGAAGTGGCTTTTCGCAAACAAGTAATTATGAAATATGCCGTGTAAGGATCCAGGTAAAGCTCAGAAACCCTTTTCCCAAGCAATGTAGCTTCATACTTCTCTTTTCCAAACTCATCACCAGAAACAAAATCCTCTTTCTCAGGAATCTTTATGAACTTCCACTCTGCAAGCAAGTCGATAATCTTCTCCAATATTTTATGAAGCTTTTCCAAGTCCTCGTATTGGTGTGCGTAGAATGTTTTATCAAAGAAATCAAATAGGGCTTTTTTGTCATTAACAAACTCTGTTGCAATAAGGCTGAGAACATAAGTCCTTAGAACAGGCTCAACTGCGAGCTTTGAATAAATTTCCTCTGGCTCGCCGTTAACATATTTATCAAAAATCTTCTCTTTCTGAGAATCATTCTTAGCAATGCAAATGGCTTCTCCGTAATCCTCTTTCCCTGGGCGACCGGCTCTGCCTGATTGCTGCTCATACTCAAGGACAGGAATATCATACATACCCCAAGGACCGCCATATCTTTTCAAGTCACGAATTATAACTCTGAATGCAGGTAAATCAACGCCCATAGAATTATGAACTATGAATCCGTCTGCTACAAATAAATGATTATTCTTGGGTTTTTTAGGTAGAATAACATCATAAACATTTTGTTCACTCTCAACTTCTTTTATTTCTCGAATTCTATCCCAAAAAATATCTCCATCAAAATCAGAATCTCTCCAGCCTTTCCTAATAATCCAATTTAATTCAGAATTACATAAAGGACACTCTTGTAACTTGAAAAATTCTATAAATTTTTTATTCTTATTAATAATATTATTGAACATCCAAATCCCAATTTTATTCAAACTCCAAAACCATTCATTTTTACTTAAAGATCCAATTTTTCTTTTTTCAATAAACTCATAATGATGATTTAAACGCAAGTCTTTCTTTTTTGGCTCATATTTCAACAACCTCTTCAAATCTCTAGACCCTAATTCTCCTTTTTTACCAAGTAATTTAATGACTTCAAGTTTTATTTTACCCCAATCTTTTTGTTTTTTTGTTCGACCTGAAAACAAATCTTTATAAATTTTGTAATCACAATTATTACAACTCAAATAGTTAACATTAGACGCTATTTTTGAAACTAAATTTAGGAGAATAGTTTGTTTTCTTTTAATATTAAAGCCTACAAACCTATAAAAGTCAAGTATGCTTCTTTTTTGATGAATATTTAATTCAAAAAAAGGAACTGTTTTGTATTCTTTTCCATAAATATTCATAGAACTTGCTTTTCTTTTTCTGATTGTTGAAACAATTCCAAATCTTAAGAGGAGTTTTTGAATTTGCTTAATTAGAATATATGAAATATTTCCAAATCCAGGTCCAAATCTTTTATCAACATAGCCATCCGTATCAAATAAACCTCTTAATAACGAAGCAGCATTCTCAAGATTCATATTCATTAGCTTACTAGAAATATGTTTTTTATCTCTTTTTTCAACACCGCAACGAGCAAGAAACTCTCTAAACCAATTATTCTTTCCAAGAACTAATTGTGGGGTTCCGTGGGAATTCTTAGTTTTTCTTTGACTTATTTCTAATATGTTACAAACAGTTAGTATTTCAGAAAATATTTCTTCGTCAATTCCTACTATAGAAGGAGAACCTTTGTAAATAATTTTAGTTTTATTTGTTTCAGCTCCAGAATAACCATCGCCCAACATAACACCAATTAGATAAGATAAATCAGGATTAAATTTATAGTTTGTTATTGGCAAATCATTGTCTTTAACAAAAAAATTTATTGAAGGATTTCTTGTTCTAGAAATATTTAGCCTTCTGATAGTTGCAACTTTATCGGTCTTTTTAAGGTTCTTTACCTCCAAAAGTACTTTTTTACTACCTCTCCTGACAAACATTTTGTGATTTGGAGTAACTTTAATTGAATACCCAGACACAGAAGAAATCTGAATAAGTTTTGAAGAATTCTTTATTTTTTCTATTTTTTGAGATTTCATGTTGATTAACTTATTCTTTGAAAGCACAAAAAGAGAATTAGAAGTTTTAAATTTAGAAACTTTAGTTTCAGACACCTCGTTCCAAATCATAGAATCACCAGAAAGACATAAAGTTGGAGTCGCACAAATTACTTTTATTAGACCAGTTCGAAAATTATCTTCAATCAATTCTCGCTGCTTTGAAGTTAGACCTGCATGGTGAAAAGCAGAGCCTTTCTTCACACAGATAGATAACCTACGACACTGCTTGGTTGGAGAAGACAACACTTTCAAAATGTCTTCTGAAAGCTTCGTGAGCTTTGAATCATTAACTTTTGTTTTCATAGCGATTCTTTCAGCCTGAGACTCAGCACCCCTTTTTGAATTAACAAAAACTAAAGCTTGTTTTTTCTTATTCAAAGTATCATCGATTATATTAAGTATATCATCAGAATTTACATAAGGGATTTTAAGAAGTTTCTTCATGTAAAAACAACTATATTGAATTTATTTAATAATTTTATGGAAGTTTAGAAAACTAGGTAAAAAAATTAATAAAGCCAGAGAATCAAAACAAAAATTTATGTTTTTATATTTACTCAAAAAGAAATCTTATCTTCTCATCTAAGTTTATGAAATTATAGTTGTTATGTATTCTGCAATAATTCGTGCATTTTTTCAATCTTTTTATCTCGTTCATTCGTTCTTCCGAATACCATATACCTTTAGGATCCTTTTTTATAACATTTCCAATATTCCTAGAATAATAACAAAGACGAACATCACCCATTGGTCCAATAACAAAATTTAATAATGGCATATAGCAATTGAATTTATTTAATTGTGAAGGATTTTCAAAGTAATCAACAAACTTTTTTAAAGTATTAATGTAGTTATTTATTAAATAACCTTTCTTTTTCATACAAATTATTTTTTTTATAATTTTAACAAATTCTTCTTTATCATTTATCCATAAAGAACTTTTTTTATACCAGTATTTATTATAAAACTTGAAATCTTCACTAAAAATATCTAACGGGTTCCTTCTCAAAGGGGTTAAAGAAGTGTATATTTCCTTTTTTGAAAAATGTTTTATAAAAGCAGGAGCCTCTCTGAAATTTTTAGAGGTTAACAGAAATGATAGGTCTATCCTGATATCTTTTTTTTGTTTTTTCTTCTCTTTAAGCAATTCCTCTATAAAATTCTTTGCTCTTTTATGAGCTTCCTTTGTTCCTCTAATAGAATCATGAATTCTCGGATTTAAACTATAAAAGGATATTAGTATTTGCGAAATATTTGACTCAACCAATCTCTTTGCTGTTTTCTCATCATGTTGGCCATTTGTCATAATATATACCTTATTATTTTTTGATATAGAACTTACCAAATCGTAAACACCTTTCTTTAAAAGAGGTTCTCCGCCAGCTAAGCATATTGGCTTTGGTCCAAGCCATCTATTTATCTTCTTCACTATATCTTTCCATTGATTTATTGTTAACTCTTTTGTTCCTTTTATTTTTTGGGAATCACAATGCGGACATTTTTGATTACATCTAAATGTGAGTATTAGCTCTATAAGATGTGGCTGGTTCATACTTGTTGTAGTGTAATATGTTATTTGATTCTTTATGTAATCTGCAATTCTTTTTGTTTTTTGTTTCATTTGTAAAGTTCCACTAATTTATCAGCAACTCGTGCAAATCTCTCTTTTTTTAGAGATGCCCATTCTTTCTTCACAAAAGTAATCCTCTAAGATTTTTTCTGCTTTTTTAAGATATTTTCCATCTATCTCTTTTACCCTTCCCTTTCCGTATGAAAAGGCACTCCATAAACCGACTACAGAATTCGGAACTGTTTTCTCTATATAATCTGCTATTTTATCAAGGTCAGAACAAATTTTTCTTCTTATTGTTGGAGTCTCATTCAGAGTAAAGCTAAAAGGTTTTAACTTTTCCATTTTCATATTTTCAGATTAAAAAACCTCTTCCAGGTTTATGAACCCTGCAAAATTCCCTGCAATTACGAATATTTTCTCTTTCAATATTAGATTGTTTACTGAACCATATATCTTTAGGCGAATCTTCTTTTATGTTACCAACTAACCCATTTTTATGCCTTCCAAAACAAAATCTCACATTTCCTTCAGGATCAACAATAAAGCTGTAATAGGAAATTTTGCAAGGTGTTCTTAATATTATCTTCTCATTTCTTAAAAAATATTCTCTCATTAATTTTAATATAGGCATAGATTGAACTATAGGATAATTATTTTTTTTAAGCAAAATAATTTTTCTGAAAACTTCTTTTATTTGTTTCTTATTTTTAGGCCAAAGCTCGCTTTTTTCCAAATTCTCTCGTACGTCTGATTTGAAATTATGCACTAAAACTTGTAAATAAATCCTAACGCCTATTTTCTTCGCCCATAAAATCATTTCTTCAACTTCTTCTAAATTCTGAGAATTCATTAAAAACGCAAGAGATATGTTTATATTTGAGTTAAGTTTCTGCTTCCAATAAACTAATTTCTTAACAGCATTCATGCTTTTTTCAAATACATCTTTTCTTCCCCTTAAATCCTCGTTCACATCTTTGTTAAAGCTAATCAAAGAAATTTTAATAAAATGAACATTTGATTTAACAATTTTTTCTGCCAACTTATCATCTATTAAATAACCATTCGAATTAATCATGGTTTTAATCCCTAAATTATTGTTGTATCTTATAAGATCAAAAATATTTTTCTTCAAAAAAGGTTCTCCTCCACTTAGCTTAACATTATAAGGCCCCATCCAGTCAAATATTTTTTTAGAAACACACTTCCATTCAAGTAATGAAAGTTCTTTATCAGGTTTAATTTTCCATTGATCACAATATTTACAAAAAAAATTACATTTATTAGTGAGTTCAAATGTAAAATAACTGGGTTTTACAATATTTAAACGTGTTAGATGAGATAATCTCCTTCTTATAAAATTTGTACCTTCTTTCACTTGTTTTCGCAGCATTTTATCTCCAGATATACTCTAAATTTTTTATACACCATGAAAATCTTTCTTCTAAAGATTTGTATTGGTTTGTTTCATAACACATTTTTTTAATTGTATCTTCTGCTTTTTTCAAATAGGACTCATTTATCTTTTTATTTTTTTCTAAAGCTTGCAATAAATAATGATGAATTAAAAATCTCTTTTTGCTAAAATTAATGAAAATGTTGGGAATCTTTTTTTCTTGTAAAAGAAATTTAATAAGTTTAAAGTAATACTTCATAGAGAATGTGCTAGTTGTTCTATAATATTTATTAAAAAGTTTGTCATATAAGGGTTTCATTTTAGATATAGAATCATAACCTATTTCACTTTTTGTTTTTAAACTCAATCGGCTTTCTATAGAACACTCAATTATTCTATACTGCTCTTTAGTTAGAATTTTCTTATACTCGTTTAACTGATTTAAATTATGCTTCAATGAAAAAGTATCTTTGTCCCTTTTTTTACTGAACACTAAAGACCTGAAAACTTCAATATATGCTTTCCTCAGAAAATGTTTTTCGTTTGTTAATACATATTTAAAGAGACGATAATAGCTTTTTAGTAAATAAGTTGAATAAACATGTATTGTTGGAATATTCTTTTCTTTGAAAATATTAACCCCTTTTTTATTTAGTATTCTTGGAAACCCACAAAAAAACAATCTAAGCTTTATTAATGGAATACATTTAACCCAAACACAGATTTCTGCATTGATATTTAATTTTTCATTCAGATTCTTTAGCGTTTTATTATTATTCCATTTGAAAAACTTTACAATTGAATTAGTATAGACAACAAAATCCAGATCATCTACATACTCTAGTTTATTGTTAACTTCTTTTACACGTCCTTCACCAAAAGAAAAACTACCCCACAATCCAACAGCACAACCAGAAATAAGACCTTCTAAATAACTAACAATCTTATCAATATCAGAACAAATTTTTTCTCTTATTTCTTTAGTTTCATTTAAAGCAAAGTTAAAATTATAATTTCTCAATCTTATCACACAAATTAGTATTTATTTTTTAATATTGACGATTAGGAATTTTTTGAATAATTTTGTTTGTATGTCTATGTATAACCCGCCTTTTTTTCTTATTTTATAAGTTAAATGAGACATGTCTTTTTTTATAGAGTTCACTAATGGTTCATTTTTCCCCACAATAATTCTTGAAACTTTTGCCCAGATAATAAATCCTTCACAAAATGTACAAGGATCATAAGTAGTATATAATATAGCTTTGTTTTTTATTTCGCCAAAATTTTTTATGTTTAGTTTTCTAAGAGCTTTATTTATAGTTAGTATTTCTGCATGAGCAAAGTAATTTTTACTTGTTTCAACTTGATTATGAGCTTTAGCAATTATTTTATCATTAATAGTCAAAACAGCGCCAACAGGGCCGTTTTTAGCTTTTAGAGCCATCTCAGCTTCTTTGTAAGCTATCTTCATGAATCTCTTATCAGTCTTTGAAATTCCAATTGCTTTTCGGCTAAGAAAAATAATTACTGTTACTATTATTATACATAAACACAAAATAATGAGAAGCAAATAAATTAGATTGTTAATAATTGGAGATATCATCAAAATAACTATTTGAAGTCTATATTTAAATATTTTTAAATCATTTGTAGATTTCCCATAACTTATCAGCAACCCACTTGAATCTTTTTTCTTTTGAATTAGTTCTTGGCTTTTCAGATAAAATATTTGTTACTATATATTCTGCTTTTTTCAGGTACTCATCATTTATTCGCTTTTTCTCAGTTATTGAGTTTAATAAATAATTACTCGCAGCTAATCTTTGTTTATTAAAATTAATAAGTATCTTTATTGGCTTTTTATTAAAAAACAAATACTTCCAAATTATTAGTTGATATCTAACAATAAAGAGCCCATTTTTATTATTTAACTTATAAAACATTTTCTCAAACAATGACTTCATTTTAAATATTGATGAAAAATCAATTTTAGTTTTACTTTTCATACCAAGTCTGATTTTTATTGCAGATTTTAGAATATCGTTCTGTTGTTTAGTTAGCTCTTTTCTGTATTTCTCTAAGCTTTTTAGATTGTTTTTTAATGAAAATACTTCTTTGTTTTTTCTATCATAAATTTCTAATGATCTATACAATCTAATATAAGCTTTAATTAGATTCTCTCTATTTTTTGTTGTTATAAATCTGAACATATACTGATGGCTTTCTAATAAATATTTTGTTGATTCTATAATTTGAGGAAATCTTTTTTCTTTGAACATATCAAGTTTTTTTTTATTCAACATTTTTGGAAAGCCGCAGAAAGATAATCCTAACCTAATTAATGGAATACATTTAACCCAGACACATACTTCCGCATTAATATTTAATTTTTCGCCTAGATTTTTAATTTTATTATGCCATTTTAAGTATTTAACAAGTGAATTTGTATATATAAATATGTCCATATCATCTTGATATTTTAGAGTTCCATTTACCTTTTTTACTCTTCCCTCACCATATGAGAAGCTTCCCCACAATCCAATTGCGGAATTAGGAATTTTTTCTTCTAAATATACAACAATTTTATTTAGGTTTAGGATTACATCTTTTCTTATCTTAGGAGTTTCTTTTAATGAAAATTTCAAATTGTAGTTAACCAATTTTTATCTTATCTAGTTTTTATATTCACTAATAAACCCATTAATCTTAGCTTTTAATGGTTTGTCATAATAGCAGGGATGAACTCTGCAATCTTTTTTGCAATCAAATAAAGTTTGTCTTTCTTCTTTTGCAGTTATAGACTTCCATATCTTGCTTATCGAATTATTTTTTATGTTCCCAATATTATTAGCTAAAGAACAAAACTTAATATTACCATCTTGATAAATTGTGATGTTGTCAACTCCAACTTTGCATTTATGTTTGAGCACTTCTTCTTTATTTCTTAAATAATAGTTCTTCATCATTTCTAATTGTGATATATCATTGCTGATTGGAAAACCATTTTTTTTCATATGAATTATTTCCTTAAAAATTTGGTGAATTAATTCTCTATCATTAGGCCAAAGTTTACTTCTATCAATCCAATCTGATTCAAAATCTGTATCAAAATTTTTTAGAAGAGGTTGCAAAATTACCTTTACATTCATGGTTTTAGCCCATATAACTATCTTAGATAGTTCTAATAAGTTATACTTTGTTATTAGCACAGCTATACACATCTTCTTCTTAAAACCATATTTCTCACAATATTTATTCATTAAATTAATTGCTCTAAGTGTTTTTTTATATGATCCTTTTATACCCCTAAGCTTATCATTAGTATGGTTACTTAGACTATAAAGTGAGAATATGAAGGTTTTGAAAGGACTTTTAGAAAGTCTTTTTGCAATCCTTTCATTGATTAATGAACCATTAGTGTTTAATTTTAATTCAATGCACTTATCTTTCAGAAAATCTGCAAATTCAAACAAGTCTTTTCTTAGAAAAGCTTCTCCTCCGGTGATGCTAGCAATAAAAGGACCTACCCAATTGAAGATATTGGTCGCTGCTTTTTTCCAATCATCTAGACTTATCTCATCACCAAAGTTTTTTTCTTTCCAGATGTCACAGTGTGTGCAACGAAAGTTGCACTTTTTGGTAAAAACAAAAATAAAAACATTTGGCTTTGATGAATTTATACCACTATAATAATAATTCAGATTATTTAACAAATAGTTTTTAGATCTTTTTAACGCATACATTAAAAAAGAGTTATTGTTATTCATATTTAACCTTCAAGCACTTTTCTTTTTTAAATTTAATTTTTTTCCTTTCTACCTATAAGATAAAAATATTGAGCAAGAATCTTGGGAAATGGAACAACTGGTTTGTAAAAATAAAAAGGATTATATTTTCTATAAAAAATTTTATTCAAAAATAATAAAAAACTTTTCGGGATTCTATATGCATTTCCAATACCAAATAAATATTTTAGTTTAAAACCAGTCATAAATTTTTTTAATTCAGAATAAGAGTAAAAACTCATATGCCCATGAATCCAAGTATCTAAAACTTTGTCTTTAAAAAAATGAGTTAATTGCCAGGGAATGTAATACTTGTTCCCAACACAAATAAAAACATGACCTTTTGGTTTACAAACCCTATATAATTCTGAGAATGCTTTTTTTCTATCTTCGCCTTTAAAATAATGATTTACTTGATTGCTAAAAACAAAATCGAAATAATTGTCTTGAAAAGGAATTTTTAAAGCACTTGCCTGCTTAGACTTAACATATTTATTTTGAGAGGTTGTTAGTTCCTTGTGTATCATTGATATAACTTTCTTGGATAAATCTATTAAGAAAACTTTTGGTTTCTCTAGTTTTTTACTGTAATCCAAAACATTACTGCCTAAACCACAACCAACATCAAGGAATCTAAGTTCTTTCTTTTTGTTTTCTTTGATAATATCATCTAGAATTACAAATAAAACATCTTTTTTCCATTCTTCGAAATTGCTGGAAGGATAAAGCCTTTCTCTGTTTGTCCAGAATTTATTAAATAATTCTTCATTTTGGTAAAGGTCGTTCATTTGATTAAAGAGAAAATTGTTAGAAATAAAAATGTTTTCTTTCTCCGGTTTTAATCTCTAAAGGATTTTCTTTTTTATATGTAGTTATTTTCTCAAAAGACCAGAAAAACCTTTTTTCAGAATCACTAAATTTATTTTTCTCTTTGTTTATTTTGAAGATACCGTTCTCAACTTCAGTTAGCTGTTTTTTGTTTATTTCAAAATTTTTTTCTATACAATGAACAAGATTAAACTTATTGAAGAAATTTATTAAAGGTATGTTAAGAATTTGAAAATAATTAACTTTGATTCTGTTTTTTAGTAAGAATTTCAGTAGTAATAACCCATTTTTGATTTTTAAATGAAAAGTTATGTTTTTAGATATTTTGTTTAATAGCTTTTCTTTCTCTTCTGTTTTAAATATCTTAAATAAAACTTTGTCTAAAAGGTCTCTTGCTTCAAACCATAAATTTGTGTCATAAAAAATAGTGTTTTTTTTTGATTCAATCTTTCTGTTTAAACATTTTTTGCAAGTTATTTCTTCTCTTTTATCTATAAAGTTTGAATTTCTTATTTTATCTAAAATATATTTCTTGTTGTAAGTTTCGGTTTCGTTAAATGTTCTCAAGTACAGTATTTCTAATGATTGTAAAACAGTTTTTATTACAAAGTAACAAGCCATACTTTTTTGTTTTATTAAGGGATTACTTAGCAATAGAAATGTGTAGTTTTGTTCTAATAGATAAAATAAGTCGCAATTCCTGAAATATCTCTTTCCTCTTTGTTTCCTTATATAACCTCTATTTCCATACAAAACTTTTCCTTCATTGACTCCTCTCTGGATGCCCATTTTTATTAATGGTCTCCAAATAAAATTCAAATCAACTTTTTTGTTATTCAAAACCTCCTGTAACTTCTTTAACTCAACTTTAAATTTTTTCAATTTTAAAGTATTCAACATGAATGTAAAAGGATTGTAGTAATCAAAGGCAATGAATATGTCATAATCACTAAAAAATTTTAACTCTCCATTACTAGAATACGTTGTTGCTTCATTATGATAAAAACTGCCTGCAAGAATAATTGTAGAACTCTTAAAATGCTTGCTAATAAATGAAACTAACCTTGATAGGTCTTCTTCCACAAGTTTTTTTGTTTTTAATTTCAGATTGCTAATTTTTATTCACTCTGCTTTTTCTGATGTTTATTTTAAATATAAAGATAATTATTAATAATAAGAATAATACATTAAGAAAAGGTATAAACTTAACTCCAAACATTTTTTCAAGCAACTCACTTCTTGGACCATAATTTGCAAATAACGGTGCATAATGATCAAACAAAGGATTAGCTATTGGCTGCCATGAGTCCAACTTATTCCAAAGTTCTGGTTCGAAACTAATACCCTCATTAACAACCACATATTTTTGTTCTAACTCTTCCAAACCAACAAGATTAACAAATACAGAAATCATCATTATTAATAATATAAATTTTATATTAATTTTTTTAAGAGAGAACAATAACGGAATTATTAAAAAAGGTATGATGGGTAAAAGTTGTCTTGGCCCAAAAGATGTTCCCCCCCACCAAAGTGTTTGTTGAGCGTTAAAAAGTAAAAGAAGGAAAAAAAGCAAAGAAATCATTATAGCTTCAAACTTATATTTTCTATACATGAAACACAAACCTATGATTGAAACAAACAATATAGGGCTATAAAATAACAAACCTCTATAAGGATAAAATAGTAATCTAACAACATTTCTAATGATGACAGTATAATCATATTCTGGTTCTAGAAAAAATTCGTTTTTGAATTTGTATACATTAAAATTCTCAGAATTAATATTCAATGTTTCATTTCCAATATATGTAAGATTAGCACGAATAGTTTTTTTAAGCATTAAACTCCCATTAAAACTATAGAAGAACTTCTCCTCACATTTTGAAGTTTCAAGTTTACTAATATTAAAAGGATAATAATACTCATTTAACCAAGGGCAATTAGTATAAGAATAAGTTCCAAATAAATAATTGTATTTAAGAATACCATTCGAATCTAAGTAAAAATCGGCTGATTTCTTCCAATCTCGAGAATTAACTGGCAGTAATTGTTTATTTACAAAAACTGTGTACTGTGTTACATTCTTGTTATAGAATAATACATCCCCAATAAGAACTATTTTTGAGTACATAACTTGTTCTATTCCATTTTTAAAATATGTATTTCTCTTAATTGAATAATTAAAAGTTCCTTCTGCTGAGTTTTGTTCATATAATAGTAAAAAACTTTCTTCACTAAAATCATTAGTCTCTTTCACAATAGCATTTAATTCAGGACTGTAATATTGAAGTGTTGAACTTCTACAAGGAATATTTTTAAATATTCGATATTTCATTTTCTGAAAAATATTTTCATTAACGGGAGAAGAAAAACTACAGCTTGATATTGATAAGTCCTTATAACTCAAACTGTAAAAATCAATATCAACATAATTATATGATGAAGCTAAAGGATCTTCAAAAACAGCATAGTTATAACCAAACAACATTAAAAGAATCAAAAAGCAACCAATACTAAAATTAAGAACGTTCTTTAATTTTTTAGTTAATAAGACTAAAATAAAACAACCAAGAATTATCAAGAAAGTTAATGGTTCTGTTATAATAGCAAATCCTCCAAGAATGCCTGCAAAAAATAAATAATCTTTTTTCTCTTTCCTCATCTTAAAAACAAAATAAAAAGCTGCAAATGAAAAGAAAGTAGCTATCGCATGACCCATGAATAATGTCGCTTGAGAAAAAGCAATCGTTCCTAAGCCATAAGCTATTGCTACAATATATTTATGACTCTTTTTGTTTGTAAAGAAACCAGCTGTTTTATATACTAATACAACAGTTAATGCTGAGAACAAAGCAGAAGTAAAGATTATCACAAAAAAAACCATGCCGTTATATAAAGGATCAGGATTTGTCTCATAAAAATTATCATTTATGCTTGGAGTTCCAAAAACATGTTTAAAAACAAAATAAGGAGGAACAGCTAAGAAAGAAGCCCCTGGAAACTTGTCAGAATAATAATGACCATTATAATAAGCACGGTCACCAGTATTATTAGCATAAGTATCAATCTTAAAAGTTCCCTCATCAACAATGGCCCTTGTTAGATCTAAACGAGAGTTTTCATTCCAACCACTAAGATTAGCAAAAGAAGCATAAATAATCCAAAAAGTCAAGAAAAGCTTGAAAAGAGGTTTGTTAAAAAGAGACATAAAATAAAATAATAATAAAGAATTATTAAAGCTTTTCTAAAAAAGTTATATATTTCTATCCATAACTATCATATGTTTCATACATTTTAAGCAAATTATTATGTTATTTACATAGCGTAGTATACAAATTATTTGAATATTTCTTTTTTACAATTACAATAAAAAACGAAAGATTTAAATAGCATTGTTGCAATTATGCAACATATGTTGCGAAAAAGAAACGATTTTGAGATTATCGAACTCCTTAGAAAAGAACCCTCACATATTAGGCAAATAGGAGAAGACTTAGGACTCATCCCATCAACAGTCATGAGAATTATGAAACAATTAGAAGAAGAAAACATTGTTGATTTTAAACAACAAGGAAAGAACAAAACATACTTTCTTAAAGAAACACCAGAAGCAAAAATATATCTTTTCATTACAGAACATTACAAACTCCTTAAAATAATCCAACAACCAAAGCTTAGAAGAATAATAAAAGAATTACAGAATAAAACAAAAGGAGAACTAATAGCTCTTTTTGGAAGTCAAGCAAAAGGAACCACAACAAAAAACAGCGACATAGATATTTACCTTGAAACAACAGATAAAAAATTAAGAGAAAAAACTAGATTGATATCGGAAAAACTGAGTGTAAAAATAGGCGAACTAGATAAAGAAAACTTACTTACAAAAGAGATAATAAAGAATCACGTCATCATTCAAAATCTTGAAAGGTTTTATCAATTAATAAAGTGAGACAAATAAACTTTATTCAAAAACTAGTAACAGAGGAAAAAATCAAATTAGTTGAAGCAAGCAAAGAAGTTTCAAAATCATATGCCCAAAAATCAAATAATTCATTTAAAGCAGCAAGAATATTACTGGCACAGAGTCTGCTAGAAGAGTCAACTTCAATGGCATATTATGCAATGTTTCACAAAGTTATCGCATTATTCCGCTTGATTGGAATAAAATGTGAGAATCATGCTGCAACAATAATATTACTCAAAGAATTATTCGGAATAGAAAATAAAGAAATTTCTTTTGCAAAACAAGAACGAGTAGATAAACAATACTACACAGAATTCAAAATAACAAAGAACGATGTTGAAGATATGATAACCAAAACAGAAGAATTCATCGAAGAGTTAGATCTATTCACAGATAAACTAAGAGAAGATAAAGTAAAATATTTCAAAGAAAGTTTTAAAAAGACATATTTCTAGTCAAATCATTTAACTTGTTTGTTTTTGTTGATTAAAAGAATTTCTGATATTTATTTCAGAAACTTTTTCTGGTTTTGGATCATACATCAATATACATATAGCGTGTACTTCTACATCATCTTTTATTCTTCACTGAAATAAGTCTTATTAAAGCACTCATCACACATTCCAGCATGCCAATCTTTGTTATGGGCCGAGATTTTTTTATTGCATTTTTTACAATTGTAATCCATATCTTCATTGTGCTTTTTGTGGAATGTTTTCATTTTCTCTTTAACATCTTGAGGCCCTAACGTCTCCATGAAAGCTCCATCTTTCCAGAGTTCATCTTCATTATTCTCAAGTCCTTCTTTTTTGTCCATTTTACCTGTTTTTATCAAAATTATCTGGAATGGCGTATTTTTTATCTGTTATTTTTGCAGAGACAATTCTGCTTGTCCTGAATTTTCTCACAGCATTTCTTAAATGACAGTAGCCAATAACATATTTTCTTGTTTTATGGTGAACATCGATTTTTCGCTTTATAGTCTCAGTAGAAGACATATTAAAATAACCAACCTCAACTGTTTTCTTATTACTAAAGGCACTTTCAATCTTCCTATAAACCGATTCATTAATTTCATTATTGAATGTGTCATACCTTCTTCTCAAAACAGTTTTCTTTGTTTTTTTAGTCTCTTCTTTTGGAAGCGACTTCTCTATCTTTTTTAAGACTGGCTTTAACCCTTTCCTATCAGCAATTTTTTCATCATAATAGTCTAACTCCCATGCTTCAGAAGGGTTCACAATTAAGCCTTCATCAAATGCCTTTAGTAGTTGATATATTTGCTTTGCTTCTTTTACCGATAAATTCAATTCAACAGTCATTTTATTTTTTTGATATTAGAGCCCCACCACTATAAGTAAATATTGGCACACATTTATAAAAATTGCTAAAAACTATATTCAGTTACGCAAATTAACAACTTGAAAAGAATAATCCTCTAACACAATATTTATTAATAAATTAGGATTTATAATTGTTTGGAAAATGAACATATCTGTGGGGGTAATGGCCTATAATGAAGAGAGTAATATTGGTAATCTTCTAAACGCAATTCTAAACCAAAAAACAAAGAAAGCAAATATAAAAGAAATCATCGTTGTTTCTTCTGGAAGCACAGATAAAACAAACGAAATAGTAAACAATTTCTCTAAGAAAAACAAAAAGATAAAACTGATAGTTGAAAAAGAAAGAAAAGGAAAAAGTGAAGCAATAAATCTTTTCTTAAAAAAAGCAAAAAGCAAAATTCTTGTTTTAGAAAGCGCAGACACTATACCTGAAATAAATAGTATAGAAAATCTCTGTTCAAGACTTAGCAGTCCAAAAGTTGGAATAGGAACTGGGAGGTTTATACCAATCAAAAGCAACAAAAAATTAATGAATTTCATAGTTCAACTACAATGGAAATTGCATCATCTAATATCAAAAGAGAATCCTAAATTCGGAGAATTAATAGCTTTTAGAAACATCATAAACAAAATACCAAGAACAGCTGTTGATGAAGAAGAAATAGCTTCGATAATTAAGAAGAAAGGATTAAAACTAATATATGAACCAAAAGCGATAGTATACAACAAAGGACCAGAAACAATAAAGGACTTTATAAGACAAAGAAGAAGAATATACGCAGGGCATCTAGAGCTAAGAAAAAGAACAAATCATTCTGCTTCAACAATGAACAAAACTTTGCTGTTAAAAACAGTGATTAAATACTCATTCAGAAATATCAGCAAGATACTACACCTATTAATTGCTATCATATTAGAAACAATAGCAAGATTCCTTGGATGGATTGATTTTAAAGTAAAAAAAGACCATTCAATTTGGAAAATATCAATAACGACAAAAAAAATAAGATGATATCAAAAAAATTCAGAATTTTTTTAGTTCATAATCTTAGTGAGGAAAAATTATGATATCTGTTTGCATACCTTGCTATAATGAGGAAAGAATAATTGAAAAAAGTTATGTTGTGATAAAAAAAGAATTTAGAAAAATAAAACAGCCATATGAAATAATATTGTTTGATGATGGCAGTACAGATTCAACACTTGAAAAACTCAAAAGTATACAAAAGAAAGATAAAAGTGTAAAAGTAGTAACCTACTTTCCAAACAGAGGTGTGGGCGAAGCATATAAACGAATGTTTGATGAAGCAAAGGGAGACTATGTTGTCATTTTAGATGCTGATATGGCTGTTTCTCCATCTCATATAAATAAGTTTTACAAAGCTTTTTCAAATACAAACTTGGATGTAATAATAGGTTCAAGGTTTGTCGGAACAAAAGCAGATTATCCTTTTCATAGAAAGATTATAAGTAGAATGTATTATTTTTTATACAGGATTTTGTTTGGATTAAAAATAAAAGATATTGAAAGTGGATTTGCTATTTTCAAACGAAAAGCAATAAAAAATCTTGACCTTCAAAGAACTGGCTTTGAGAGTTTGTTAGAAATATATCTGAAGATTAGAGATAAAGGTTATAAGATTAAGGAATTTCCTGTAAAGTTTAAGCATCGCAAAGAATCAAAAGTAAGAATTATAAAGCACTCAATCATTGCTTTTATAGGGACAATAATTTTATTCATAAAATGGAAGAAACACCTTTTGTAAAAGAAAAAGTATTAACTCATTATAAGGAAATAAAAGAGATAATCAGAGGAGAATTTCCTTATCCAAGAACTGTACACTTCTTTATATCAGAGAGATGTAACCATACATGCGTTGGTTGCCATTCTTTGGATTTGCATAAAGAAGAAAAACCTTTTCTTAATTTGGAGATTTTCAAGTCCTTGCTTAATCAAGTGAAGGACAAAGGAGTTGAAGGAGTAGAAATATCTGGTGGGGGAGAGCCATTAATGCATCCTAAGATAGAAGAAGTTATTAGACATGCAAGTAAATCAGGACTTAAAGTTGGACTTTTCACAAACGCAATATTATTCAACGAAAAAAACGCCAAAAACATTTTGGAGAACTGCTTCTTCATCAGGATAGCTTTTGATGCATCTAATAATGAAGAATATGAAAAAATACATCAAAAAAACGATTATGAAAAGCTACTAAAAAACATAGAATTATTAGTGAAAATAAAAAATAATTATAATTTAAAAACAATAATTGGTCTGAAAGTTCTGGTTTCAAAAATCAATTATAAGAATATATTAGAAATGAGCAAAAAAGCAAAACAACTTAATGTTGATTACATACAATTCAAGTGTTTGAGGAATAATGAGAATGAAATAAATAAAGAAGAATTATCTATCGCAAAAAAACTATTAGCAAAATCGAAGAAGCTATCAAATAAAGACTTCAAAGTTTACAGTTCTCTGGAGAAAACGCATATAAGAAATCAATGCTTCACAAATCCTCTACACACACTTATAAATTCTAACGGAGATGTTCACTTATGCGTCTTTTTCAACCATATAAAAACCCCGTCTATTGGAAATATATACACACAAAGCTTTGATGATATATGGAACAGTAAGAAACATAAAAAAATAATTAAGATGCCTGATCTAAAGCTTTGCAACATATATGATTGTCCTTTTCAT
Source organism: Nanobdellati archaeon (assembly GCA_014384375.1). Taxonomy (GTDB): domain Archaea; phylum Nanobdellota; class Nanobdellia; order Woesearchaeales. The sequence continues at coordinate 6,537 of JACNFY010000034.1, read as the reverse complement.
CAATACAACAATTATGCTAAAGATTTAATACTTGATAATAAGATGCATTTGGAATTCATATGAAAAAGAATGGTAAAAATAGTTTTTATTAATCCGCCAAGAAACAAAAGAAAAAATGACTTTATCGAAGAGTTCAAAAGAGTTCCTCTCGGAATCTGCCAACTTGCTTCTTCAACAAGAAAAGCAGGTATTGAAACAAGCATAATTGACGCACAAAATCTATACTTAACCATTGATGAAACAATTAAAAGGATCAAAGAATTAAATTCTGACTTTGTTGCAATCAGCATTATAAGTGATTTTCTTCAAAACTCAGAAATACTGGCAGAGAGGATTAGACATTTTAACCCAAAGATAAAAATAATTGTTGGCGGGCCGCATGTTTCTGCTGTACCAGAAAGTACTATGAAAGATTGTGAATTCTTTGACATTGCTGTGCTAGGAGAATCAGATAAACATATTCTAGAAATAATAAACAACAAAGAACTTTCAAAAATAGGAGGAATCATATTCAGAGAAAACAATAAACTAATAAAAACAAAACAGGAAAACACAAGAATCAAGAATTTAGATACAGTTCCTTTTCCATCATTTGATCTTTTAGAAGGATTCCCGGACCTGTATGAACCAACACCGAGCATGTTTAAGGATGCTCCTTCAATAAATCTGCTGACTGCTAGGGGATGTTTGTGGAATTGCTCATTCTGCCATCAATCAGTTTTTGGGAATGAATTAAGCTATAATTCTCCAAAATACATGGTTCCATTAATGAATTTCTTAAAAACAAAGTACAAAGTAAAAGACATCTGTTTCTATGATGATGTTTTTACAATTCCAAGAAAAAGGACAGAAAAATTCTGTGAAGAACTCATAAGAAAAAAAGTAAACATGAGTTGGAGCTGTCAAACAAGGATAGACACATTAGACTACAAACTAGCCAGACTAATGAAAAAAGTCGGTTGTTGGCAAATATCTTTTGGTATAGAAAGTGGATCAGATAAGATACTAGAAATTTTAAATAAAAAAATAACCAGACAGCAAATAATACGCCAAGTAAAAGAAATCAAGAAGTCAGGTATTAGAGTTCGCGCTTTCTTTATTATTGGAAGTCCTGGAGAAACAACTGAAACAATAAACGAAACAAAGACTCTCATAAAGAAAACAAAGCCGGATGATATTTTATTGGATTTCTTCACTCCTATGAGGAGTGTAAAACTAGAGAAAGAAGCGGAAAAATTTGGTAAAATCAAAAGTTACACTAATAAAACATTTCAAGTAAATTTTATTCCAAAAGATTTAACTGAGAAAAAACTCAAAAAGGAGTTTAAGAGGATACAGTTGGGATTCTATCTTCAACCCAGAATATTACTTTACTATCTAGGGCTACTTTTAAATCCAAGAAAAGCAAAGTACTTGGCAAAGGGTTTGTTAACATATTTAATGATTGCTTTCAAATGAAAGAAGAAGAGATAATAATTAAAACTCTTAATGGTAAAAAATTCTCAACGAAAAAAGTAGACTGGCAGAGATTCCTAAAAATTTCTAACAGAAACGCACTTTCTGGAGTTTTATACAAAAAAATACAATTATTTAATATTGATATTCCCAATGAAATCAATGAGGAACTAAAAAAATTCTATCTTCATAATACAAAAAGAAACTTGGTTTTATTGAACGAGTTAAAGAAAATGCTAACTAAATTAGAACACTACAAAAAAGACGCTGTTCTTATAAAGGGATTCTCAATAATAGCTGTTACAAAACAAGACTTTGGGGAAAGGTTTCTGACAGATATTGACCTGTTGTGCCTGAAAGATGAAAGAAATATAACAAAAAAAATAAAAACACTAGGATATAAAGAAAAAAACGATTATTCTGAAAAATTCTATAAGAAACACTTTCACCATTACAAACCACTGACAAAAAGAGTCGGAGGAATGAAAGTAATAATAGAGATTCACCACCAACTGGAACAGGTAAATAGTCCCTTTGAAATTCCAATAAACGAAATCAGCAAGAAGAAGACAGACCTGTTTGATATGAAAATATACATTCCTAAAATAGAAGATTCTCTAATATACCTATGCACACAAACATCTTATGATAATTTCTTTCTTTTAGGAATTCGAAATCTCTTGGATATAAAAAAAATAATCGAAAAAGAAGAATTAAACTGGAATAATATAATAATAAAATCCAAGAAATGGAACTGTTCTTCTTTCGTATACAAAGCGTTAAGTTTAAGTAAAAAATTATTAAATGCAAAGATTCCAAATAATGTCTTAAAAAAAATAATGAATAATTCTAGTAAATACCAATTGTTTATTCTTAGTCTAACAGAAAAAGAGTTGTTTACAAAAAAGAGTTTATTTTTAATAACTTTAAAAAGATGGTTGCTCAGAATATTACTAGCAAGAAATATGAAACAGAGGATAACTTTATTCTTCGAAGCATTGAGCTTCTTAGTACTAAGAATAAAAAAAGCAATATTTAAAAAAGAATAAAACCTATAAAACACACATGCCTAAAAAAAGAGAAGAAGCTGAAGAAGTAAGTCTAAAAACATTAACAATTGTTTTCGTAATAGGATTAATAATAATAATCGGAACAATTCTAATTAACAAGGCTGTAGAAGAAGAGATAGATGAAGAAATAACCAAAGAAGAGATAGACGAAGAAGTAACTGACTTAGGAATAGGAGAAGTATTAATCGAAGAAGAAGTCCTATTATACTGCCAGCAATTGGAGAGTAGGATTGCTGAAACCCCTGAACTCTGCTCCTTGTTCTATAAAAACAGAGAGGTTTTTCCAGAAAAAACAATAGACAGATGTGAGCAGGAACTCATGATAAACTGCATAAAATACATCGCAGATGATTTAAAAAACTACAGTATATGCGAATGGATAACAGAAGAGATGCTAGATAGAGCTCTTGGAATATGGATGTCCAATCCTAATGTTGATAAAGTTCCTGGCTTAAAGGAATTAAATGATGAATTCCAAGAAAACCCATATAGTGCCTTGAAAAAAGAACAAGCAACTTGCGAAACCGGAGAAGACGTACACGCAACATATTAATACAGAAAGAATATCATTAAGTAATATTTAAATACCATTCTAACATAAAAAACTTAAATGACAGATAAAAAATTCTTTATTAAGCTTAGAAACTACAAATACTTGATACTTTTAATAATACTGGCTTTAATATTAAGATTTGCTTGGATTGATACAATTATAGAGAGAGATGAAGGAACTTTTGGCCAAGTTGCTTGGAGGATGTCAAATGACGAATTATTATATAAAGACATTGCAGAAAGTAAACCACCAGGCATATTCGTAATATACTTGGCTTCAACAAAACTTCTAGGAAACAATATATACTCTGCAAGAATTGTCAATAATATCTTATTCTTGCTATCAATACTTATTCTCTTCCAGACTACAAAAAAATTATACAATAAAAAAACCGCTTTATGGTCACTAATAGCTTATATCTTCTTTATGAATATTCCATTCTATGAAGGACAGTTAGCTATGGCTGAATCATTCTTAGTGTATTTCATTATTTTCTCGTTCTATTTCATAATAAAATATTTGGAAACAAAAAACAACTGGTTTTTGATAATATCAGGAATCTCATTCTTCATAGCGATAACTATAAAACAATCTGCGATGGTTTGGATAATACCTTCATTATATCTACTATTAAAAGAAAAGAAAAATAGAACAAAAAATGTGTTACTATTTTTATCTCCGACAATAATATTGGGATTTATTATTATAGCATTCTATTTAGCCCAGAATATTTTTCATTATTTGAGATTTTTTTTATTTGATTTTCTAATCCTTCGCTACAATAAAGGAGGTTTTTATAGATATGTTGAATTAGATTATTGGTTCTTCATAATTAGTCAAGGATTTATAATGTGGACATTAGTCACTATATGGATTACAAATACAATAAAAAAATTTAAGGAAAAAAAAGTTTTAAAAAAAGATACACTAATTTTTTTGTGGTTTATTTCATTCTTTATAACAACTCTAATTCCTCCATCTTTTGGTCATTATTTCTTAATGGTAGTACCACCAGCTAGTATTATGGCAGGTTCTATTCTAAGTAAGAATATTAAAAATAAAAAATTCTATGCAATTATTATAATAATACTAGCAATTAGTATAATTTCACAAAGTATTCAGTGGAAGGATTTTCCAATTAATAAAGGAAATATAAACATTCCATACAGTGGCTTTGACTCAAAGCAAGAGCAAAAGGAGACCATAAACTTTCTAAAACATAATCTAAATGAAAACGAGACATTTATTGCTTTTGGATGGTCTCCCGAAATATATTGGTTAACCAAAAGAGAACCTCCTGGAATAAGTGTTTTTGACTTTCAAGAATATTTATTCATAAGAAAAACATCAAATGAAAAAGTGAAATACATACTAATTTTTGAAGAAAGAGAAGAAAAATTCATCAACTTCAACAAAAATAAAAAAATAAATAAGATATTAGACAATTATTTTATACTAAGAGAAGGCAATCCAAAAATACTAGAATTAAAACAAAAAACTATTTAATAGAAACAGATTCTTACTATTTCATGGATATATACTCTCCTTTCAAAGTATTGCATCACTCTGACAAGATAAAACTTCTTAAGCAGAACAAATTACAAATTCCTGCTCAAGTTCAGATTGATGTAACGAATGTCTGCAATCATAATTGTTCTTACTGTGTTCACAGATCCAATAAAGTAAATGTTGGAGTTGATTTTGAAAAAACTCAATTCATAAAAACAGAAAGACTATTGAAATTGCTAGAGGAGCTGAAAGAAGCAGGAGTTAAAGCAGTTCTTCTTCAAGGCGGTGGAGAACCATTCTTGCATCCAGGAATCATTGAAACTATAAAAAAAATTGATGATCTCGGCTTAGAGTATGGCATAATAACAAATGGCACAGCTATTAAAGATAAACATATTCCACTCTTAAAAAATGCTAGCTGGATAAGATTTAGTGTCGATGCAGCTAGCGATGAAACTTACAAAAAAGTTCAGGTTACAAATAATAATATCCCCAAAGAAACTATAAAGAAAATCAAAGAAACATGTTCAAAAACAATCATTGGACTTTCATTCCTAACAAAACCAGAAAATTTTCAGGAAGCATACAGCTTTGCTTTGATGGCAAAGAATCTAGCAGTTAACAATATAAGATACTCAATCGTACAAACATTAAAAGGAAATGATATAATGGAACTATATTACGAAGAATACTTTAAACTATTAGAAAAAGCAGCAAAGTTAAAAACAGAAAGCTTCAGAGTATTTGGCTTGAAGGACAGAAGAGAGGCATTGAAGAATAACAAGAATTATCCAAAATGTTACTATCAACACTTTGTTGGCTCAATAGCAGCAAATGGGAACTTATACCTTTGCTGCTGGACAAAGAACATAACAAAATTTAATATAGGAAACATAAACAACCAAAATTTTAAGGAAGCTTGGTTTGGAGAGAAAAGAAAAGAACACTTAACAAACCATGACTTAAAAGAATGTCCACCATGTTGGTTCGATGAGACAAATAAGCTTCTAAATTATCTGATGAAAAAAGACCCTGAGCATGTTAACTTTGTATAAATATTAGATATAACAATAAAAGATAAATAACAAATGAAAAAAATTCTCCTTATACAACCATTGCTATTGCAAGAAAATTTACCTCCACTTTCATTAATGTATTTAGCATCTATTCTTGAAAACAAAAGGTTCAAAGTAAAAATTATTGATATGAACACTGAAAAAGATTACACTAGGAAAATAATTACTTATGTAAAAAAAGAAAGACCTGCCTTTGTGGGATTTTCAGTTATTATTGGATTACAAATTCTTTTCGCCAAATTTATTAGTAAAAAAATAAAAAAAATCAATCCTTTAACCAAAATTGTTTGGGGAGGACCATTCCCAAGCTCAGTTCCTGAGACAATTATAATTAATGAATATGTGGATGTAGTTGTTGTTGGAGAAGGAGAGTTAACCTTTCTAGAGTTAGCTACAAATATAGAAAAAAACAATTTGAAAAAGGTAAAAGGGATTGTCTTCAAAGATGGAGAGAATATTATAAAAACCAAACCAAGGAACATTATTGACATGAATATCTTACCTACACCATCTTGGCATTTAATAAATATTCATAAGTACGCAAAATGTGACATATTTCTAAATGTAACTCGAGGATGTCCGTATAACTGCGAATTCTGCTTCATCCCTACAATAGGTAAGTTAAGGGGAAAATCAGCAAAAAAAATAATTGAAGAAATAAATATACTTTTAACAAAATATGCTATCCGAAACATAAACTTTAGTTGTGAAGGATTTCTTTTTGACAGAGAAAGAATAAACAAACTCACATATTTAATCAAAAAAAATAATTTAAACTTTGAATGGGAATCTTGGATGAATCTAAGTTATATTTTAAGAGGGTTTGTCCCAAGAGTCTGATAATTTTTAAAAAAAGGTTGTGAATTATTGCTTT
>JACNFY010000032.1 GCA_014384375.1 Nanobdellati archaeon | reverse complement strand
GACTTTTTTAAGAATTAATCATTTTTATGGCCTTAAGAATGTCTAATGGCTTTTTTACAGCTACTTTCTGTTCAGGAACCTTGTCCTTGTCATAACCCCACCCATAATCAACTAGAATATACTTCACTCCTGCTTTTATACTATTATCATAATCAAGAGTTCTGTCACCTATATATACAACTTCATCCTTATTCAACCCGAGTTTTTTGACTGCTTTTAACAAAACATCAGCTTTCGTAATTGGAAGTTCACGAAGATTTCGCCTGCATAAGATGAACTTAAAGTAATCCAGGATTCCGAATTTTTTGAGTTTCTCATTGATTTCAGGTATGTAATTCGCAGACACCATTGCAATAGTATAAGATTTACTCAATGTTTTTATGACTTTATCTACATGTTTGAACATTGCAGGACTTTTTTTCACAATATTATTCCTAAAAAACATATTGAATCTGGTTCTTTCCTCTTCAGTCAGCTTAAGAGTGTCATACATATCCAGATACTTATAGCCATAGAGTTCTCTGAATTCATCAATGGTTGAGGGCACTTTTCTGTTTAACTCCTTCAAAACTTTCTTACAAATTTCATATACATTTTCAAAAGAATCGACGATGACGCCGTCGTAATCGAAGATTATGGCTTTGACCATCATAATAAGAAAAAATATTTTTTTATAAAACTATCTAAATCAAAAAGAACTATTCTATAAAAGGAACAAGATTAATTAAAAATGACTTGTTAATTTCGTAAGAAGAATCTTATCCTTCTAATAGAGGATTATTATAACCTTGAGAATAATCAATAGTTATTTTTATAACAACCCATTCTCGTTCTCTAGTTGAGATAATTATTCCCCAATTAGGTTCAGCAGTTACATTTATATCTAATGTCTTTCTGTTGGTGTATGATTCAATTGTTTCATAGGATTTATCTTCTAAATATTTATTCCATTCATTCTCTGATGGAACAACGAATACATTGAAGCTTTTATTAGCACTAACTTTAATATTTACAGGCACAGAATAATGGTCAAAATCTAAGTCAGTATCGTACAATTCATAAAAAGAACTCCATTCTCTCCTTAGTTCTGTTTCTTCATCAGATTTTAAACTTACAACGTTGAGTGTTGCTATACAACTTCCAATTGTACAAGCAACTCCTACACCTGCATCTGAGAATAAGTTATCTCTATCTATTATTATATTTCTATGACCTGGACTACTCATCCATAGAGCAACTATTTCTTCAGAAAGATTAAAGCTTCTGGATTCTACAGACATAGAAGCGAGGTTTTCGCCAGCCACAAAATAATAAATCTCTGCATCTTTCAACCTACTTCCAATACCTTCTCCTAGAGAATCAGTGTGATAAATACCTTCTCCTTCAACTAATAATTTTTCACTATATTGTCTGGCAATGTATGAAACCATTTCATTCCATCGCAACTCATTAAGATCTTCTGCTTTTCTTTCCTCATTAACTAGTTCAAAAATTTCATTCTCTATAGTTCTTTGATTAATAACTCTAGCATCAAACACTTCAGTTTTTGGAACAATAAATTCCATTACATCTAATGCTAAGCCAGATTTGTTCAAGTCAAAATAATATTCTTCAATATACTCTTCTCTCTTTGCTTGAAAATAAATCTCTCCAGAAAACAATTCTTTTCTTTTAACTTGGAGAACACCATTATTTGTAGCTCCTAAATATTTTTCATCTAGATAAACTTCTCCATCAACGGAATTATTAGTTATGTTTTCAAGAAATATTAACTCATAGTAAACAACAGTGCTTAAATTAAGTTCTAAATCAATAACATTATAATAAACTAAGTCTTCATTAGTTAAATAGAAAACGTTTTCATAAGTTCTTCCTAAATAAGTTCCATTAATAATAATTATTCCTGGTTCTAAAAAATCTTTTTTAACACTCAAATTGCCATTAATTGTAAACCCAAGAAATTCATCATTAAGATAAACATTTCCATCAATAACTTCTTGTTGATTAAAAGTTGAAACTAATGTGAAGATGAAATCTTCTTGACACGCAGTCAAGAAAAAAAATAATGACAAAAAAAACAATGATTTTCTCATTTTTTTATTTTACAAGTTTGTTCATTTAATAAACAACTATTTAATCTTTTCTTTTATTTCCAAAAAATTTATTAATAATGCTCTATCCTCTTTTTATCATGAAGAGAGTTCTTATTATTGAGGATGAAGAGGACATTGCAGAAGCTGAGAAGATTATCTTGCAGGGTGAGTTCAGGGTTTTCATCGCCACGACAGGCAGCGAGGGTCTTGCTATGGCTGAGAAATTAAGACCAGATGTCATTGTTCTCGACATAATGCTTCCTCATATGTCAGGTTATGAGATTGCCCAGAAGCTCAGGGATAACAAAAACTTGTCAAACACAAAGATTGTAATGGTCACTGCAAAGAGTGAGCAGGCAGATGAGGATATGGGGCGTTATGTCGGAGCTGATGATTACATAATGAAGCCTTTCGAGCCTGACGAGTTAACACGCGTTGTTAATCAAGTTCTGAAAAAGGGGTGAAGAACCTAACCAATGATGGTAAATGAATAGTATTGAAATAATAATATGGGTTTATCACTCTATTAACAGGTTCATGGCCACTGATTCTGGCGAGCTTTTCAAGAAGTTTGTCGAGTTATTTCTCTTTGCAACAGTTGCTTACATGATTGCCAGCGAATACGGCAGGTCAAAAGAGTTACACTTGAAATACCTGCTCATAGGATTCTCTGCATTGGCTCTTGACAAGCTGATAATGAGTTTTGTCTTTGCATTGATCGTGTTTGGCAATGTACAACTCTTGATTTTGAATCCTTTTCTACCAATCCTTGACTTGTTCCTGGAGATATTCGCTCTAGTATTATTGACGAATTCCTTTATATTCCCTATTTTCGCTGACAAAGTTGATTCCCTGAAAAGAAAAATAACAAAAGAGATATTTTTTGTCATAATAATAGTTTTAATAATAGAAGCTTTCTGGCTTGTCAGAGTAACTAGCGAGCCAACAGCAGCTTTTAGAAGCGAGCTAAGCTATTTAGTCTTAGAGCTTTTGAAGATCTTGGTGTTGTACAGCCCTATATACTATATATTATCCAATCTGAACAAGCTTGGAAGATACGGCCCTCACATAATGGTTGCATTCGTTGTTTATATGATTACCCCTATCGTTAACGTTGTTAATGTTGTGTTTTATGGCGGTATAAATAATGACTTACGAGTATTCGCTCATCCCTTTCCGTTCATTAGCGTTTTGTTGTTTACCAGAGTTACTTATCTAAAACTGGTTGACAAAGCTACTTTGAAGCGTGAGCTTGCAGAGACAAAACAGAAATACGTTCACGAGCAAGAGCTTGGAAAGATGAAGGATGAATTCGTAAGCACAGTAAGCCATGAGTTGAGAACCCCTCTAACATCCATGAAACTCTACCTAGCATTGTTAAAGCAGAAAAAGTTTGGGAAACTAAGCAAGAAGCAATTGAACGCTGTTGGCATCGTCGAGAAAGAGAGTGACAGACTAACAAATCTAATAGCCGATATCCTCAACCTTTCGAGGCTTGAATCGAAAAAAACAAGATTGAGACTTGAAGATGCTGACTTATGCAAATTGGTGAAGGACAACCTCTACTACAACCTTGCAGAGCAGAAAGGATTGGAGATAAAGAACAAGATACCTAAGAAGTTCAAAGTAAAGGTTGACCCTGAGAAGTTCAAACAGGTTTTTATCAACTTGTTCAGCAACGCAATCAATTATGCAAAGAGTAGAATCATTATTTCTGTAGAAGAAACTCCTGATTACTGGGATTTTATCGTTGAGGATGATGGTGAAGGAATACCTAAGGAGAAACTTGAGAAATTATTCGACAAGTTCTACAAGGTAGGAGACTACATCACAAAAGACAAGAAAGGAACAGGATTGGGCTTGGCGATTGTGAAGAACATCGTAGAGCTGCACAACGGCGAAGTATGGGCAGAATCAGAAGAAGGAAAAGGAACTAAATTTGTAGTTAGAATTCCTAGATAAATAAATTAAGAGTTAAAAGTTTTATATTATCTCCAAAACAAAACCTTATCATAATAATTGTCCAGGTTTGATATATCAACTTGTTCGCTATAAGTCTCTGCAGACAAACCCTTGCTCTTTGCTTCATTTACAGCTGTTTCACCCCATGTGAAATAAACCTTCTTATCACCACTATCAATTGCTTCTATGAGCGCGCCATCACCAAACTCTTGATGACTAACATATGCTAAATCTTCCAGCTTCCCAGCAAGCCACTTCATAGCATTGAAAGCTGGCTTTGGTGTTAAGTCTTTTTTCAGAAGTCCAAAAAATGAGCTATGATGTTTCTCAATAACTTCTTTAGCAGTGTTAGGGTTATAAACAGCTTGGTCTATTAATTTGTATATAAAGAAGTGCTCTCCACCATCAGCCCAAAAAGCTAACGCTGTTGCCATGTTTATATCTGCCTGAAACTCATAACTAGCTCCTCGACCTCGTGGGTCTTCTTCATAAGGAGAGTGCCTTCCAAATTCTGTTATCCATAATTCTTCTTTAGAATTAGAATATTGTGAAATTAAATTTTTCAACTGACTATCGAATGAGAAAAGTTCGTGAGCAGGATACTCATACGGGTGGAAAGCCACACCATCAACATAATCAAGAACTCCCAATGGAAAAAGCCCTTCCCATAAACCAAAAGCATCAGCTTTTTTACCTGTTGCTAATCCACCCAAGAGAACTGTTGATTCTGGCTGTTTTTCCTTTATTAATTTTGCAGATTTAATGACTAGTTCAGCGTATTCATCAGGCAAGGCATCTTGAGGCCAATATTTTCCAGATACAACATTTGGCTCGTTCCAAATTTCCCAATCAACGATATAATCCCCATACCTGCCTACAACCTTATCTAAAAATATAAGCCATCCATCTAAATGTTCATGGGCAGGATAAGCCCATGTCTCTAAAGGAGGTCTATGAACTAATGCTAATATCCTTACTCCATTCTTCTCAGCATCTTTAACAACTTTATCAGTTAACTCCCAATTCCACACGCCTTTTTCAGCTTCTACATCTGCCCATTTAAATCCTGTACGGATAAAACCCATACCTGCTTCTTTTGTTAAGCTCATTATCTCCTTACGATCATTAAACTCACTACCGTATTTATTTGGCTCTCTTGTAACATGGCTGGTTACCGCAATAAAACCAGAATCTGGAGGGATTAATCCTGGCTCAGTTTCATAACCTTCATCTTCTTGCTGCTTGCCCTTTTTACATCCTACAAGACTAAAGATTAAAATAATAACAACAAGAAATATTAAAATTCTTGAAAACAATTGATTTTTGGTTGACTTTGTCATTTTATATAATCTTTTATTTTTTTGCCAATGTCTTAAGTGTATTCCCAAAACAAAACTTTATCATAATAATCAGCTAAATTTGATTCACTAACTTGTTCGTTATAGGTTTGTATTGATAATCCCTGGCCTTTAAGTTCATTTGCAGCTTCTTCCCCCCAGCTAAAATAAGCTTTTTTGCCATTGTCATCAAGAGCTTCTATAAGCGCTCCATCACCATCAAACACTTCATGAGTAAGATAAGTATATTCCTCAAGTTTTCCAGCCAGCCACTTCATAGCATTATATGCTGGTTTAGGCTGTAGATTTGATTCAACAATACCATAATATGCAAATACCAAATTATAGCTATAAATCTCTTTGTCTTTAAATTCGAAAATAAAGAAATGTTTTCCACCATCAGCCCAAAAAGCTAATGCTGTTGCCATGTTTACGTTTGCTTGCTTCTCATAATTACTATCCTGGCGTGTTATTGTGGGTTGAGATGGTCTGCCAAATTCAGTTATCCATAGCTCCTCTTCATCATCAGAATATTTCCCAATTAAATTTTTTAATTGGGTATCAAATGAAAAAAGCAAATTAGTCTGATAAGGATATGGATGAAATGCAACACCATCAACATATTCCAGCACATCTAATTGAAATAATTCCTCCCATAGCTCAAACGGAGGATCCTCCCCCTTGGCTGTAGAAAACCCACCTAACAGAATCGTTGATTCTGGCTGTTTCTCTTTTATAAGCTTTGCAGATTCTATAACCAGTTCAGCATATTCATCAGGGAGCATATCTTGTCTCCAGAACTGTCCAGATGCTAGATTTGGTTCATTCCAGAGCTCCCAGTGCGTAATATAATCACCATACCTATCAACAACCTTGCCTAAAAAAACAAGCCACCCATCTAACCACTCTTCTAATGTTGCTGTTGTTTCAGCATTTGTCCATTCAGGAGGCCTGTGAACTAATGCCAATAATCTAACACCTTTCTTTTTAGCATCTCTTACAACAGTATCTGGTATTTCCCAATCCCAAACACCTTTTTGCGGCTCTATATAACTCCATCTGAATCCCATTCTGACAAAACCCATGCCTCCACTCTTAGCCAGATCAAATATCTCATTATGAACAGCGAACTCATTATCAACAGACCGTGTTCTTGTAACATGGCTAAGTACAGCAAGAAAAGTAGGTTCAGACAATGAAGGGGTTGGTCCTGGTCCTCCACCATTACCATCTGGTCCAGGAGATCTACCTTTACAACCTACAAGACCAAAAATTAGAACAATAATAAGGATAATAGTTAAGATTCTTCTCATAATATTTTATGAAAAAAATGGGTTTTTAAATAATTTACGAAAACGAATGAAAAGCTTAAGTAAAGCTTTTTCTATAAAAATAGTAATTAAATATGCATTTATTTAATTTTCTTTATCCAATAAATTCCTGATATTGCAATGAACTCTACGAATCCGACTAGCATTGAAATAGAAAAGAAGAACTTTATGTAACCTACACCTTGAGGACTTGTAAAGAAAGGCACAGTTATGATTGCATCAAGAATTATTCCTGTCAGCAGCATAACCAAACCAAGGAGAAATCCATTAACTTTGTCTTTGCTTTTGTAATAGTAAGAAGCTCCGAAAAGAACAATTGGAATAAGAACGATGTAGTGGATTAAATATTGCCAATTTCCCAGATCTTTTAAAACAGGAGCAAACATTATTATAGACCATTCAACAAAAATTAATGCCCATAATAACGCGCCTATTAAAATCGCTCTTAATACTTTCATATTAATTAGACATATTAAAGGTTATTTATAAAATTTTTTATCTTTCGTATTCACAGATTCTTGAATTAGTATAATAAAACTATCTGCGAAAATTTCTTCTTCTAGGACCTCTTCTTTGATTATTAAATCTTCTCTTGTTATTCCTTCTCCTATCTTCCACTCTGATAGTTTTTACCTGCTCGACATAAGGCTTCTTCACATTCTCAATAAAGAAATTCCTGTATTCATTCTGAATCCTTCCAAAATTTTCATGATCAGTATCACATAATATGTTGATAACCTTGCCTGACTCACCAGCTCTGGCAGTCCGGCCTATCCTGTGAACATAATCATTCGGGTCTTTCGGAATATCATAATTGTAAACATGAGAGACATTCTCAATATGAAGGCCTCTTGCAGCAACATCAGTGCACACCAATATCTCTGCCTTGGCATCATTGAATGACTTCATGGTGTTGGTCCGCTTGTTCTGTGATAAGCCACCGTGAATGGCAATCGCATTGACCTTATTTACTCGAAGGTTTTTAACAACAAAATCAGTGGTTTTCCTTGTGTTGCAAAACACCAGAACCAAATCTGTGTCTTCCTCTCTAAGCAGATGCACGAGTAAAGATAACTTCATATTTTTTGACACGTCATAATACACTTGCTTGAGCTTGCTTGGGTCAACATATCTCTTAGTAAAGACTTCAATTGGTTGGTTAAGATACCTATCAGCCAATCTCTTGATCTCATATGAGATAGTGGCTGAGAAAAACATTGTTTGTCTTGTCCTTGGGCATACACGAATGATTTTTTCAACATCATCTATGAATCCCATGTCAAGCATACGGTCTGCTTCGTCCAGAACCAATATTTTAATTCTAGCCAAATCAATAGTTCTTCTATTGAGATGGTCCAATAATCTTCCTGGTGTAGCAACAACCACCTCTGCATTTGTCAGATCATGTATCTGTGGGTTGATCGAAACACCTCCATAAACACTCATTATCCTAAGATTTTTTCTATGTGAAAGCTCTTTTATGGAATTTTTTACCTGCTCAGCAAGTTCTCTGGTTGGAGAAAGCACTAAAGCCTGTATACCTTTTCCTGGTACAACCTTATCTACAATCCCGCTTCCAAAAGCAAGTGTTTTTCCAGAACCAGTTGCTGATTCTCCTATCACATCCTTGCCCTTCATTATATGGGGTATTGATTTCTCTTGTATCTGTGTTGGTTCTGTAAAACCTAATCTCTTGATGGCTTCAAATAGTTCCCTACTTAAACCTAAATTTTCAAATAAATTCATTCTAATTTACCTCTTGTCGTTATATAGCACTTCTTCAGAAAAAGCGAAATGTTAATGTTATTAAGCAAGTGCTCTCTCGTCGCTAGTCATGCTCTGTAAACAAGAAAGAGTAAGGGGAAGTATATAAATGTTTGTGAAAAAGAATATCCCCCCGCCCAGACTTTCACCTTTGTCTTCCATTTGAATTGCGTAGCAATTCCCACGCCCGAAGGTAAGTATCTCCGTGGCTGCGGCGGAAAACGCAGATTTGAACCGGGGACCTTTCGGTATTCGCTGACTACTTGTCATTCCCAGCCATCTGGCTTGGTCTAGTAGCGATGTTCATCTCTAGCCTGATAGGGCTTTATTTCCCATAACACACAGCCGAACGCTCTAGCCGCTGAGCTACGGGGGGATGTAGTGTTAAAAAAAGAATTTGTTTATAAAATTTGTTATGAAATTATTCTTCTAGATAGTGTAGATGAAGCATGGCATCCCTTCTCATCCTTCTTAATGTGTCTTGACATCTAATTGGTTTTTTTCTCCAGCTTTTTACAAGAACCATACTCCTTTTCCTTATGCCTAACTCGTTTTCTCTGAACTTCTTTGCATCTATTGGAATAACAGTTTTCTTCATTATTTTCTCATATGTTTCTTCATCAGGTATTTCCATGTCAACAATCTTTCTGTCATCAAGCTTTGTCGTCGTCAAAAACTCATGATTACTTATTTCTGTGTCTTGTACTTCTAAATCAGATTTCTCATTTAGAGCAGCAAAGAAATCAAATGTTTGTTCTATGACTAAAGGAGGACTTATAACTGAGAATCTTACATAGAAAGAATCTAATTTATCTTTGTCCGGGCCAATATACACATGTGCTTCAGTTACACCTTTCCTTGATTTTAATTCGTAAAAGCTTTCCTTGTAATCTTTATCATGGCTCTCAACAACTTTGAAACCATATTTTTTAAGAAAATTATCTAATTCAGAATAATCAACTTTTTTCTTAAAACGAATTCTGAACAAGTATGCTTCAATCCCCACAATATATATATGGGTTTCATCATTTATAAAATTTGTTATGAATTATTCACTCTGGCTCTATATAAATTAGCTCCGTAGGTAAACCCTGCACCGAATGCAACATTGACAACAAGGCTTCCTTCTTTGATTATGCCTTTTTCTATTGCCTCAGCTGCAGCTATGGGTGTCGAGGCTGTAGAAGTGTTTCCGTACCATTCAAGATTTGTAAAGACTATTCCCTTAAAGCCTTCTTTCTCAAGAGTTTTTTTGGCAAACTTTATAATCCTCATGTTTGCGCCGTGTGGGAGTAATACATCAATGTCATCTAATGAATAAGGAGTATCTTTAATAACATCACAAACTGCTCTCTTCATTACTTTTGTAGCAAATGCGAAAACCTTTCTTCCATGCATAACTAGATAATTCTGCTTCTTTCTTTCTGTTTGGAACGCACCATTTTCCTTTGAAACAATCTTAACACCTTCTTTATATTGCAAAGTAAGATAACCGTCAGACCAATTTTCACCTCCTGTATCAGGCTCTCCTCCAAGCACATTTTTTATGATACCTTCTTGTTCAGATCTTTTCACTAAATAAGCTCCTGCACCATCACCAAATAAGATACATGTGGACCTGTCAGAATAATCAGTCATGTCTGTGAGTCTTTCAGCACCAATCACTAATACTCTGTCAACATCGCCTGAAAGAATATTATTATAAGCTTCTCTTATAGCATATACAAGACCTGTGCATCCTGCAAACTTGTCATGTATTATTGCATCTTTATTTGCGCCTATCGCTGCTGCAACATAACCTGCGTGGGCTGGGAATGTGATATTCTCATGATGCATGTTCATAGCAAATATCACTTCATCAATATCGCCAGGATTGCAATCAATCTTATCCAATAAACCCTTCGCTGCAAGAGCTCCCATCTCTCTTACATCTTTGTCAAGAGAAATTCTTCTTTCTTTCATACCTGTTCTTTTTCTTATCCATTCATCACTAGTTTCAACAAGTTTTTTAATGTTCGCGTTGGTAATCACATCTGGAGGGATGTGAACTCCAGGTCCGTATATAACTATTCCCATGAAGGAGAAGGAAATCCAAACTCTTTAATAAAATTTACTATGAAAGAATAGAAAATTATATATTTCAATTAATGTCTTTAGTTAATGTGGCATACAAAAAAGTTTTGCAGTACGAAACTTTCATCGTTTTAGGTATTATCATAGCAGTATTAGCTTTTCTAAATGTATTAGGTGTGACAAATATCGACAGCGATTTGTTCTGGGCCCTTGCTGGAGTAGGGCTTATCATCGAAGGTTTCTTAGAAAGAGCGAAGTGGAGAGCAAGGAAGAAGAGACAATTAGAGAGAGATAGAAAAGTTATGAGAAAGTAATCAAGCCAGCTCTACGATTATCTTCGCCGCTATCTTGCTCGTGATGTCATTGACGTCTTTCTTGGGGTTGACTTCAGTTATGTCTACAGCTTTGAGGTTTTTTAATAATTTTAATCTCTGAACAAAATATAATAGGTCTCTTGTTGTCATACCGCCCGGCTCTAAATGTCCTGTTCCTGGTGAAAACGCTGGGTCAAGAACATCAATGTCAATAGAAAGATAAAAAGCGTCCCAGCCGCGTGCAACGCTCATGATTGCATCGCAGATCTCTCTTCTTATCTCGAAGGACATCTCCTTCACTGTGTAATGCTTTATTTTATTGCTTTTCAAAAACATAACTTCTTCCTTTGACCAGTTCCTAACACCAACTAATATGATATTCTCCTTCTTTACAACTTTTTCATTAAGCAAAACTCTAAGATAATCTTCGTGACTAATTTTAAAGTCGTCTTGCATATCAGGGTGTGCATCGAAAACAACAATGCCTGGATTTGAATATTTTTTTGCAAAAGCTTTGAAGCAAGGATAAGTGATTGAGTGGTCACCTCCAACAATAACTGTGAACCCGTCAAGGTTTGAAAGCTGCTCTTCTATCTTGTGAAATGACTCTTCAAGGTTGGAGTTATCAACATCAACAGTTTCTTGATTAATCACTGGCAACATACCAGACTCGTTCATAAAGAAATATTTCAGAAAACCAGCTATCTTTTCAGGTGCCAACTCCTGTCCGGTTTTCTTATCCAGCGCTCCACCGTTAAAAGGAATCTTGACAAGTCTCATAAGAAAAAAGAAGTAGTGAGGTTTTATTTAAAGCTTTGCACGTTAATCTAGCAAGGCTTTTTTTCGAGAATTTATCAAATTCTCTTGTCCATAAGTTTGACAGAACTCCTCTACTGTCATTCCTGAACTTTGCAAATAAGGGTTTACTTCTGTGTTAATAAGCGTGTTATTCTCCAAAGCGTAAGCTAGAAACTCGGGGTTACTCAACTCTCTTGGGTCAGCTCCTCTTTCTAGACTTCTAGCAGCGAATCTTGCCTCTGCAAGAACAGACTGTTTTATCGCATTATCTAAACATTCCTGACTAATATCGTCAGAGTCCAACAATCTCCTCAAACCAGATCTGTCTACATCATTACCGTTATCATAGCGAACAGGGTTTGTACCCCTAACTTGATTAAGAATTCTCAACTTTGATGCTATTGGTTGGCGTTCTCTTCGCCTCCCTAGCATACTTGGTCCGTTAATCCCTGCCATTAGGGGGTGAGGAACTAAAACTTATTAATAAGCTTTTCTATGATTTCAAACCTTAACAGTGTACTCGAAATAATCATCCCAGGGATTCTCCAAGTGCATCATCTCTTCAATTGAGAACTTTTCAAAATAGCGCCTAAACGGTCTCATAGAATTTCCGTGCGCAGAAAGAGCAACGTTTACTTTGTTCGTTTTTATGAATCTCAACATGTCCTTGATAAACCGCAACACTCTTTTCTCAACCATCTTTATACTCTCACCATGAGGAGGAGGATGGACATAACTTCTCCTTACTATCTGAAGCTCTGCCTCACCAACAGATTCTATGAATTTCTCTCTTTCCTCACCATGCAAGTGATCAACCTTGTGCCAGTGCAGCAAGGTCTTGTAATCATCAGTACCTTCTTGATGAACAAAAGTGCTGTGATGCATACCTTGTAAGTCACCATAGCTTCTCTCAAGCATCCTGTTATCCTCTATCAACATAAAGCATTCTGGATGATACTTCAAAACCTCTTTCAAAGTATCCTTTGACCTTGAAGTCCAGGTTCTGAAACAGACATCTATCTCTTTATCTTTCAATTTCTTGCCAACAATCTTCGCTTGTTTGATTCCAGAAGGTGTTAGCTCAGAATCCCTCCAACCTGTAAATATGTGGTCACGGTTATAGTATGTCTGGGCATGCCTAAAAATATAAATCTTACAATTTTTTCTTGGCTTGTGCTTCTCTTCTAACTTTTTCTTCTCCCAGACTACTTTTTCAAACTTAACTGCTTTCATAAAATAATCCTTGACAATAATAGTATATAAATTTTATCAAAATTTATATTCAAAAATATTCTATTCTTGTTATTTATAATTTACCATTAAAATTATAAAGAAAGCATGTTTCCTAAACCTAATGAAACTCAGAAAAATTGTTTTTCTGAGTCCATAAATGAGGTAACATTTATGAAATTCAAACTTCACTCTGAAAATAGATTAAGACATTGGATTGCAGGTCCATTCATCTGGGGGATGGTCATACCTATAGCAGTTACAGATCTCTTTCTTGAAATATATCATCATGTCTGTTTTCCGTTATACGACATACCACTTGTTAAAAGAAGAGACTATATAAAAATCGACAGACAAAAGCTTGAATACCTTAATCTATTTGAAAAAGTCGCTTGTTCCTTCTGCGGCTATGCAAATGGCTTTTTCGCATACGCTGTTAGGATTGCTGGTGATAGTGAAAAATACTGGTGCAGCATAAAACATGCCAAAAAAAAAGGTTTTCATGAGCCAGAGCACCACAAAGAATTTTTAGAGTATGGTGACAAAGAAACTTTCAACAAATTATTCAAAGTCAAAAAGTGAGATTGCTTCTTCTATATAGTTATTTCCTAATCATTTCAAAAAGCGCTTTTGCAGCGGCTTCCGGACCTTTTGTTTCAAATCCAAGTATACCAAGCCTTGTTCTCAACTGAGCAATCTTAACCCCTGAATCAAATAATGCTTTGAAATAATCCTTTGCCAGAGCTTCATGTAGCTCCTTGTACTGGACAGGCCCGAATATGTTTGCAAAATATGAGCTTACAAGGCCTTTCTCAGTTGTAGTCCCTTTCGCCATCCTAACCCCTTTCTTAAACACCTTAAAGGCTCCGTCTATAGATTTAAACTCATCATATATAGGATGAGCCTTATCAACATGTTCATAGTTGTTTGCGTACATAAAGAAATCAACAGGGTATCCTTCAAGAACCTCTTTCAAGGTCGTTATCGGCAACACTACGCGAGCATTGATTTTTTGAGGGCTCATAATGATTGACCTATCAACATTCCCAAAAGCAAATCCTGGGTGAAGGTCATCTAACCTCACAAAAGCCCCGACTTCGGTACCATAGGCTTTTATTTGACCATTTATCAGTTCTAAAGAACCCATATCATCAAAGATTATCGTCATATCTCTAATATGCTTTTCACCAAGAACTCTAAAAGCTTCTAACGATTCAGATTTACCTGTGCCGGAATCTCCCATTATGACTATGTTTGCAGAATTACCATCTTTCAAGCTCAACTTTACCATAGCACCATGAACCGGCAATCTTTTGCGCTTCATCATTATGATATTATGCAGTGTCAGCAGCATCTTCTTCAAATAGCCAAAATAAGCAAACTCGTCATCACCTGGAACAACACCCACCATCATATTGTTTTTTTCATCATCATAAAACACTGTTGAGCCGAATTTCTCAACTGAATCCTTAGAAACTCCATATACATAAACAGCGTCTGGCTTCTTCTTCAAATCTTCATCAGAAGCCAGCTCAAACAGGTTTGCAAGAGAAGTTCCCAATCCTATCATCTTGTTATGAAAAAAAGTGTATATAACCAAGTCACCAACTTTTGCAGGATAGCATAACCAGTCTTTCTTATCAATACTTATATTATCCAAAGGATTTGAATTAATCCTTATGAACTGACCCTTCCGCTTGTTCATCGGAGGATCAAGTATCAATGGTGGTTCTATGAGCACTTGTCTTATGAAACCAACTCCTTTCAGCTTATCATAAGGTCCTTTTGGACACAAAAATTTTTGCTTTGTCACGATTAATCCGACTTGAGAGCCTGCAGGAATCTGTCGGTAGATGCTCGGACTGCTTCCTGTTATATTATCGCAGATATTCCTATAAACCTCTCTCACAATCTCGTTCAATTTTTCAACTGTTTGATTAAAGGACTTATGGGCTTTGTCATAGATATGGCTTTTCTCTGAATAGTAAACAAAGAATCTCTCGTAATTCCTCCAGTAATTGTAAAAATTTTCTACAAATTGATGTAAAGTATAAACATCTTCAAAGAACTCTTTAAATTCAGGATTTTCTTTAATAACTCTGTCCTTTGTTTTGAAAGTTAATTTCTGTAACAAGGAGATAACAACTTCACATATTTCACTTTTTCTAATATCACCAAACATGTCCAAGAAAGAAGAGTTATCTTCATAAAGATAATCCAGAAACCTCTTAACAACTTCTTTAAATAATTCTGATTTTGTCAGTTCTTCTGAGTCTTTACAAAGCTCTCCTCTACTATAAATTATTGCTTGCTTGTTGTAGAAAGAGAAATTTTTATTTATCATTATTTGGACTCCTGAGCACATTCCTTTGACGCAACACATAATTTTTCGAATAGTTCTCCAATCAGCTCTTTTCTGATTGCAGAAAAAGCAATTCGAATCATATTTCCTATAGAGATGACACCTACATCATATTTTTCAAGCAACCTTTTTCGAACAGCTTCGCCATCAATGTTTTTTAATCTAACACACATGAAGTATCCTGAGTTGAAAGGTAATGGAGCAAAGAATTCTTTGTACTTCTTGTCTCTCAACACGCTTTTCACTTTTTCATATCTTGATTTCAACAAGTGGTACTTCTCTTTCTTCTCAGCAAAATAAGTCTTTGAATGCAGTGCGTTTAATACAAGGCTCTGTGATAAATGTGACGCGTTTGAAATGTTGCCTCTTATCGCGCCAGCAGTTTTTGCTTCCAAAGCTTGACACACTCCTTTATCAATCCCTTTGGTTGCATATGTTAGAAAGCCGACTCTGAGTCCCCACACATAATCCTCTTTTGTAGCTCCATCCACTTTTATCGCCAACACGTTTTCATGGATGTCTGCAAGCCTTGCAAACAGTGATTGACAGTATACATCATTCTCATATATCAATCCAAAGTATGCATCGTCGCAGATAACTATAATATCATTCCCTAACTCTGCGGATTCTTTGATAATCTTGATTATCTTCTCAGCCTCTTTGTTTGTCGGAGTGTAACCAGATGGATTGTTTGGAAAGTTTAGAAGAACAATCTTTTTTCCCTTCCCCTCTCCAAGTTTTTTTCTCAAAGCAGCAGTATCAAAACCATTATCTTTGAAAGTGTTAAAAGTGTCTAATACAGCTCCGTAGCCGTTCTCAAATATCAATCTGTAATTACCCCAGAACTTGTCAGTTAGGATTATCTTATCACCAGGATTTACAAACATATAGGCAACTGTGCTTAAGCCATGTGTCAACGCGTTTGTCACTACAGGAAGACTGGTTATTCCTTTCAAAGAAGGATTCTTGCTCTTCATCTGCTTCAGCCATTCCTTGCGAAGCTCTGGCTTGCCATAACTCGGAGCATACGGAAAGACATCTTTTGGCTCAAGAAGTATGTTCTTAGCGATTGATTTAAGTCTCATTGGGCTTCCGTCATCCTCAATAGCAGCTCCTATCGTGGCGTTGATCTTTTTTCCTTTTGCCTCTGCTGTCTGTGACAATATACCCTTTTTTGGAAAGAAAATGGCTCTGCCTTTTTTTGAAAGAAGGTTGTAAATGACAGGATTTTTTTCCTGTATCAATCTGTTCAGTTCTTCAGCTTGTTTGTTTATAATCATGGAGAAATCCTTTTGATTACTCTTTCTTTTTCTTAGTATCCTTAACCTCTTTCTCAAGACCTAGTTTCTCAAGGATCTCCTTATACCTATTTCTGATTGTGACTTCTGTAACCCCAGCTACATCTGCCACTTCTCTCTGGGTTCGTTTTTCACCGTTTATCAGAGCTGCAACATAAAGCGCTGCAGCAGCTATACCTGTTGGTCCTCTTCCAGAGGTTAATTCGATATTCTGAGCCTCCTCTATTATCTCAACACTCTTTGTCTGGGTCTCTGGGCTCAGCTTCAATGAAGTTGAGAAACGTGCAATGTAGTCAGCAGGGTTGCTTGGCAGGATCTTTATGCCCAGCTCCCTTGTTATGAACCTGTAGGTTCTTCCAACCTCTTTTTTCTCAATCCCTGAAGCCTCTGAGAGTTCATCCAGAGTTCTTGGAACGTCGTGTCTCCTGCAGGCAGCGTATAGTGCGCCTGCAACAACTGATTCCATGCTTCTTCCCCTAACCAGTCCTTTCTGGACTGCCAATGTGTAAATCCTTGAAGCCTCTTCTTCAACAGAACCTGGAAGCTTGAGATATGATGAAACCCTCTTTAATTCTGAAAGCGCTAATTTTAAGTTTCTTTCGATAGCTGTGCTTATCCTTTGCTGCCACTTTCTTAGCCTAAAATACTTGTTCTTTCCTTTTCTACCCAAAGAATAAAGATCAGCTTTTCTACCGACATCTGTTCCTAAGCCACGGTCAAATTGGGTGTAACTCATAGGAGCGCCTGTTCGTCTTTTCTTTGCCGCAGATTCAGGGTCAAACTCCCTCCACTCTTGGTTGAAGTCAACCATCTTCTCTTCAACAACTAAGCCACAATCCTTGCATATCACTTCTCCCTTTTCCTGATAATAGAATAAGTTTATACCACCGCATTCAGGACACTTTTTCACAAACGTCAACCAAAAAACACCCCATAAAAAATCATAAAAATTACGCATCGACTAATGATTACGCAAAATTTATAAAGGAGAAACGCAAGTGATTTATAAAGGTATCGGGAAAAAGGTATTTCTCTATATTTATATGGTTTCTTGGGCAGTTGAGTAAACGTCACTTAGAATTTAATTTTTTTCTTTCTCTTTTGGGTGTAGGTGGACACATATGTCTCTGTATGTTCCTGTGCAGGTTGTCATTATCGGCTCTAGTGTATTATAAGTGCATTTATTATCCATGTCTAGCTCCAGATTGTCAGTCAAAAGAGACTCTGCTCTGTTCCTGAATGTAGGAACAAAATATCCGCAGAAACCGTAATCCAGTCCTGTTTTTCGCTGTGTTTCATAAAAGAATCTCTCTCTTATCCATAAACTCTGGTATTGCAGGAAATCTATGCCTACATCGCTTAGATGCTCTAATACAAATGATTCTAAAGTCACCCACCTCTCTTTCCAACCATCTACGTTTTTAAGAACTTTTTGTAAATTGTCATCAGAAGTTACTAATTCAATTAATTTTTCAATTGCTTCATCTGTTTCTTCTATTGTCAAATCAGTCATAAACTTTGGAAATATCGTATTTTTTAAAAAGGTTCATTCAAATACTCTCATAATTTTTTTCTTTTTCTTTGATTTTCCTTGAAAATAGTTCTAAAAACCGAAAACTTTATATATTAAATATACCAACATACTATTTAGTATACCAATATATAGGTGTTATATATGGAAAACCTGCCACCACTCCCATCACTTGATAATAAGATGGAAATAACCAATCTGGTTGAGTTCGAGGTATTTTCAGAAGGACAAAAATACCTATTCGTATTCGTTGTTAACATAGATGTCACATTCGATTCACAAGCAAACGAGATAGTGATAGACTGCACAGAGGAAAGGCTTGATATTAACTAACCTGAGAAAAAGTAGGTGAGCCTGGGAATAGAGGTGAGAAATTCTTTTAATGATTTTTAAGATAAGTTTGTAAACCCTCAATCTGCCTCAACTTAGTGTTCTTGAACAAGAAAT
Organism: Nanobdellati archaeon; assembly: GCA_014384375.1. Lineage (GTDB taxonomy): Archaea > Nanobdellota > Nanobdellia > Woesearchaeales. Next base: position 13,095 of record JACNFY010000032.1, on the reverse strand, counting down.
GCCTTAGCTTATTATCCACCTTAACACCCCTCTCTTGCAATCTAGCATTCAACTCACCATAGAGCTTTTTACCCTCCTTGTCCAAATCTGTCAATATAGCAACTTCTTTGAAATTACTAGAAACAAACTCAACAAGCTTGTAAAGAGGCGCATGAAGAGTAAAGATATTCTTTATGTCAAAACCCTCCAAAGCAAGTTTATCCTTGTGACCCTCGACGATTACAGCCTTGTCACTATCTTTTAACTCATTAAGAAGAGAATACAATTCTTCATTAGTAGCTTTTCGCAAAGTATGCATAGTAATTCGCGTCTTTTCCACACTGAACGCATTTTTTCTTAGGCTTTTTTTGATTAAAAGGAATATTAACTGACTTTGCTCCACCGGTTTTGTCCTTCAACCAGTCCTCACATTCAACCTCACCACACCAGGGAGAGAATGCCATCTTCTTAGCCTTGACTATACTTTTCAAAGCTTCAAAATCATCAGTCTTAACAATGTTTTCCTCCAAGAACTTCTTGGCTTTGTTGAATAAGTTATCTTGAATCTCTCCAAGCAATTTCTTTACTTTCTTCTTGATATCCTTCTCCTTGACAACCTCTTTCTTGCCAGAGTCCCTTCTAACAATAACTACTTGCTTTTTCTCGACATCCTTAGGACCTACCTCAACTCTTAAAGGCACTCCTTTCATCTCCCACTGATTGAACTTCCAGCCAGGTGTGTAGCCGTCACGATCGTCAAGCTCAACAGCGAAGCTTCCCAGAGTTTTCTTAAGCTCATTAGCTTTCTTCAACACTTTTCCCTTTGTCTTATCGAATATTATAGGAACTATAACTACTTGTATCGGCGCAACCTTAGGAGGCAATACAAGTCCTTTGTTGTCTCCATGAATACCAAAAAGCATTCCTAATGATCTTGTGCTGAAACCCCAAGAGGTTTGCCATGCAAACTGCTTCTTCTCTTTCTCATCTGTGAATTTTATTCCAAAACTCTTAGAGAAATTCTGTCCAAGACCATGGGATGTTGCACCTTGTATAGCCTTTCCATCAGGAAACACAGACTCAACACTGAGAGTATAGTCTGCACCAGCAAATTTTTCCTTGTCAGACTTTCTCCCTTTCAATACAGGAGTCGCATATAGTTCTTCAAACAGTTTAGAGTATATTTTCAATATCTTCATAGCGAATTTATCCATCTCTTTCTTTGTTGCATGCACAGTATGGCCTTCCTGCCACAAAAACTCTCTAGTCCTCAAAAAAGGTACTGGATGTTTGAACTCCCATCTGACTATATTACACCATTGATTTATTAGGATAGGCAAGTCATTATAGGACCTAACCCATTTCTTGTAAGTATCATATATTATAGTTTCAGAGGTAGGTCTTATGGCTAATCTTTCAGATAATTTGCTGTCGCCTGTATGCGTAACCCAAGCGACTTCTGGATTAAAACCTTCGACGTGCTCCTTCTCCTTGTTCAACAAACTCTCAGGTATGAACAATGGAAAAGAGGCATTTTTCACACCTATCTTTTTTATCTCTCTGTCAAAGAATGCTTGTGCTTTCTCCCAGATCTCATAAGCATAAGGTCTTATAACCATACAGCCAGAAATCTTGGTGTACTCCATTAACTCTGCCTTCTGGATTACTTGGGTATACCACTCAGAAAAATCACTTGATTTTGTTACTGTGATGCCTTTTTCTTCCTTTTTTTCCTGTTTTTTCATCTCTTGGTGTTTACATCTGTCTATTTATAAAAATTGTGGTTTATAAGGAGAAATTTTATAAAGGAATAGAGTTTTTTATGCTTAGGTGATGTTAATATGACAGAAGGATATTGTGTAAAGTGTAAAGCAAAAAGAGAAATGGCTAATGCCACAAAAGTTACCATGAAGAATGGTAGAAAGGCCATGAAAGGCAAATGCCCAAAGTGTGGCACTGGAATGTATAGAATCCTTGGAAATTAAGCACTTTAGATGATTAGAGTTGGTTATTTCAAAAGAGGTTTGAATTATTTTTTTATTTTATGTCTTATTCTTGGAATCGTAATCTTAGCGGTTCCTAATATTCTCGAGTTTGTCATAGCTATATTCTTAATAGTACTTGGCATTTCAGGATTGTTGTCTGGGTTGCATAAGAGAAGGAGTTTCTTTTAAGAAAAATATTTATACCTGATAAAATTTATTCCAGACATGATTGTAGAACTAGCCATCTTGATTATTGTCGCGTTTGTTATGGTACTCATTTTCAAGTTTTTCAAAAAGGTTATTTTCTTGATATTGAACTCAATCGTTGGCTTATTGGCCTTGTTTGGCTTTAACTCACTGTTTAATGCAGAGGTATCTATTAACATCTGGAGTGTGTTGGTAGCGGGTATAGGCGGATCTATAGGCTTTGTGGTTATTATTATCCTCCACTACCTTGGTCTAGCTTTTTAGATTTCTCTTCGTCTATTATTCTGTGCAGCCAACCATAGGCACAGTTGATAGCTATTAATTCACCGCTAGCTCTCTCTGGATGAAAGCAATAGTTCTTTAGTTTAAATTCACATGGCATGGGAACTCACCTCTAACAAAAACCTGTTAGTTTAGTTGTTAGTATTTTAGTATAGTGATATGTATATTAGTATAACTTATATATAAACTTTTCGAAAATAAGAACTTATAACTCTTGCAAACAACCAATGCTTTAACTCTTCAGGCCAGTCACGTTCAATCTCTCCACGGTAATGCTTGACACCTTCTCTGAAGTAAGAGCTAAAGTCTTCTTTTTCACCGTTAATAACTTCTAACAATTCCATCTTAACCCTTTTAGGAACATATCGTAAATCAAAAGCCATCTGCTTCAATCTTTCCTTCTCAGGATCCTTCTCAGCCTGCTTCTTCTCATAAGACTCCCTCCACATATCCGAAGGACTGAACTCGAAATCAGCCCTGCCCTCTTTGCCCTGCTTCAAACTAATCTTCGCCAGGACAAGGTCATGAATCCTTTGCAAGAATTTCAACTTATCCTCCATCTTCATAACGTCAGAGTAACCCATCGCAATCAAATTGAAAGCAAAAGGAGAAGGTATCTCAGTAAACACTTCCTTAACCTCAACAGAGCCGCGCTCAACCCACTCCAACACTTTCTTAGCATTCTTAATATCCATCAAATCCTCAAGAACCTCCCTTCTGGCTTCTTTCAGGATTGTGAAGTCAGGCGAAATCCTCTTAACAGCGCTCATCAACAAGATAGAAGCTCGTTGCTGCTTCCCAACACTCTTCTTACGACCCATATAGCTCCTCAAAATCATCAAGCCACGAACTGCACAGTGCCTGAACCTCCTGTTAAGAACCTCTGTCTTGTCAAGAGCAAAAACCATTGTCTCAGTTAACTTGTCAACTGTTATCAAACCGAACGCTCTCGCAGCCTGTATATTGCCTCGAATCATGATATAGAAACCATTATCACTAATTCCCATCTCTGCATCCTTTTTGTGAATCTTAGAAACAGCAAAAGCAACTGCCCTGCTCAAAACATCATTAACACGTCTGCCAAACAAGGTGTGAAAAACAGCATACGTCTTATCACCCTCTGAATAATGCTCAATAATAATCTTCTTATCATTGGGAACTTCAGAGAAAAAATACTGCTCCTTGAAATACTCATATATTGAGTTAGCACCATACTTGTCAACGTACAAATAGTCATTTATGAAACTAATAATATCCTGCTTCGAAGCTTTGCTTTCAAAGTGTTCATTCATGAATCTCCGGAACTTCTGGATTTCAAGAGCGAGGTCAAAGCTTAAAGGCAACATCTCAGAATACCATGAAGGAACAGTAGGCGGTCTGTCAACAGAAGCCTTGACAAAAGCAGTCATTCCTCGTGTATAGAGGAACTCATAGGTATCGCCTCCGAGAACAAACACATCACCCCTATGCAGTCTTTCAAGGAAAGGCTCTGCAATATAACCAACAAGCTGCTTACCAACTTTGACTTTTACATTTGTTTCATCAGGAATAGTACCAACATTAGTCATGTATAAAACCCGAGCCATCTTCCCCCTTCTTCCAATCATACCTGTTTCTTTATCATACCATATCTTTGCATACACATTCCTATCCTCTAAAGAAACGTACTCCCCTGACAGATAGCTTAGAACATCGTTGAAAACCTTCCTGTCAAGAGTTCGGAAGCAATAACTCTTGCGGATCATGTTGTATAAATCCTCAACGTGAATCTGGTCAGAAATCGCAATACCAAAAACCTGTTGGGCTAAGACATCTAGTGCATTTGAAGGGATATCTATATTATCAATCTTCTTCTCCAACGCAGCTTTCAGCAAGACAGAGCATTCCACCAAGTCATCCCTGTCAAGCACAATTATCCTGCCCTTTGCCTTGTCATGCAACTTGTGACCACTCCTACCAATTCTCTGCAAAGCACGTGCGACGCTTTTAGGGCTTCCTAAGAGAATAACCAAATCAATATACCCTATATCTATTCCAAGTTCCAAGCTTGTCGAGCAAACAACAGCTTTCAGTTTTCCTTCCTTCAACCTGTTCTCTATGTTCAAACGATGTTCTCGGCTTAATGATCCATGATGAGCTCCTATAAAGCTGGCTCTCTTTTGACTTTTCGCATCTTCATCGTCGTTTTCTTCCCTGTTTTCATCCTCGTTCAACTGTAAGTAGTTTCTTGGAAACTTCTCCTTTAGATGATGGACAACTCTCTCAGTAGCGCTTCTGGTATTGGTAAAAATCAATGTTGTCTTATGACCCTGTATAAGCTTGTCAATCAATTCATACATAGCCTGATGCGTTGCTTCATGAGAAGTTCTTATCAAGTTCTCAACAGGGCTCAACACCTTCAAGTCAAGTTTCTTCAAAAATTGGACATCAACAATCTTGCAATCCTTGTATTTCTCTTCACTCAAAAGTTTATCTTTTGGTGCACCAGTAGCTCCACTACTGTACGTTTCTGGATTATCAACACCGACCAAGAACTTAGCCACTTCCTCCAGTGGACTGACTGTCGCGCTTAGACCAATCCTGCAAAAAGAAGTTGCTGCCTGAAGCCTCTCCAGAGACAATGATAAATGCACTCCTCTCTTTGAGTTAGCTAAGGCATGTATCTCGTCAACAATAACCCAGTCCAACTCCTTCAGCTTCTCCTTGAACTTGGGCGAGGTAAGCATTATGGCAAAGCTTTCAGGAGTGGTTATGATAATGTGAGGAGGCTTTTTTAGCATCTGACTTTTCTGAGAAGCAGAGGTGTCACCAGTCCTGACGCCAACCCTGATATTAAGCTTGTTCTTGGCCATATCTTCTAACTCCTTTAAATTCTTCTTAGTTCGCGTTTTCTTCAACTCTTTCAACTTCTTCTGAACCATGTCCTGCATTTCCTTCAAAGGCTCGTTAAGGTTCTTCTCAATATCATTGCCAAGAGCTTTCAAAGGACTGATATACAAACAATACACCTTGTCTTCCAGCATCTTCTTTTCAGATAATCCAATCAACTCACTTATTATAGACATAAATGCAGACAAGGTTTTTCCAGAACCAGTAGGACTACTTATGAGAGTGTTTTCTCGACGATGAATGTTTAACACTGCATATCTCTGAGGAGGCGCGAATGTCTTGAACTTAGATTTAAACCACTCTCTAACAAGAGGATGAAGCTCCTTATAAATCTCAGAATCCTTGTGCGGCTCTTCCTGAAATTCAATCATAGAAAAGAAAAATAATTGCTTGTTTAAATAGCTTGTTGGAAAAATCTTTACTCCTTAAAAATAGATATATTTATATACTATTATGAATGATAAACAAGATATGAAGAAGCTATTATTCAAAGGAGTAGCAACTATTGTCTTCATAGCCATAATAATAGGAGCCTTTCTCATTATAAAAGATAGTGACGGAATAACAGGAAGAGTTGTTAAAGACGTAACTCCCTTACTTGAAGATACTGTTGATAACATACAGCAGGTAGTCGAAGATAGTGACCTGAAAGAGATTGTAAAGAAAAAAGCAGATGAACTTCTAAAACCAATTGATTCTAAGGAGTTAATAACCAAAATAATTGAACTAAGAGAACATTCCAAAGCAGACAAGACTATAGGCATTGCTAACTCAGTGACTGAAATTAATAATATGCTTGAAGACTTGAAAAAATCGGCCATAAACACTGCATGGCAAGCACTTGTTGGATGTGTATTCGAGGATTGCAAGGATGACGAGTATATAAACATGATAAATGCAGTTGTAATCAATGACCTGAATGGAAGGAATGAAGTTATATATTCAGTCATAGAAACATATAACTTCTGGAATGGAAAGAACATAATATATTTCTCAGAGTCTTTAAGCAAGACAGACAGTTTAATACAACAATTAGGGGGTGAAGAACTCGCACAAAAATGGAAAGAAGTCATCGATTGTGATGGTAAGTGCGAAAGTTTCACACACAAAACTATAGAGCTAATATATTTAATTAATAATAAAGAATAACTATTATTCTCTAATAATTCTATCTATAATAACCTCTTTTTCTCCTTTAAATTCTCCTATCTCACCAACTACATGAACTAGTTCTCCTTCATGAATATCAACATCATCAAAAATAACCCCTTCAACAATTTCTTTTTGAGATATAGAAATGATAGTGACATCATTACTCTTCTTAACACTTTCTACAACCCCAATAATCTTAACTTCATCACCCTCATTCATCTCTTCCAAATCAACGATTCTTGACTCTTCCAACTCTGTATTTTGAAGTATAAAAAACAAAGCAACAACTCCGACAATAGAAGTAACCAAAGCTGTTTTGAGCAAAGTCGAATCTTTCATAGAAAGAAAACCTTTTGCACCAATTCATAAACTTTTTCAGCTTTTTTCCGAATTTTTTCCGATACAACAAAATGCGAAGCATTTTGGGTTCCAAAACTCTAAAGGGGTTTTGTTACAACAAAAATCGAAGATTTTTGAGCATCGAAAATGAAAAATTTCCGATACAATTATAAATCCGTTCTTATTTTTCCCTAATATGAAAAAGAGGGAGTTTGACTTCAAAAGTACAAAAGAGATTAAGGTTTCTAAAAAGATTGTTAACCAAGTGATTGGACAAGAGGGTGCAGTCAACGTAATAAAGAAAGCCTCAGCCCAACGAAGACACGTTCTTTTGATTGGAGAGCCTGGAACCGGTAAGAGTATGCTTGGCTTGGCACTAGCAGAGCTTCTTCCAAAGGAGAAACTCGTCGACGTACTTGCATTCCCAAATCCGAACGATGCTAATCAACCACTAATCAGGACAGTGCCTGCAGGTCAAGGAAGAGACTTGGTTGCAAAGACCAAGATGCAAGGCATGGGCTCCTTCAAGAACACAAACATAATTATGCTTCTGTTTGCATTGATAATCGGTATGCTTCCTTACTGGTGGTGGAAGGCAGGCCACATCTCTGATGTAATCTACGCTGCTCTCATAATATCAGGCATGATAATCATTTTCGGAGTAGTAATGGCCATGAATCTTGGAAAAAGAATGGATATTAGCAAGAACAGCGCTCCAAAACTAATAGTTGACAATTTCAAAAAGAAACAAGTACCATTCCTAGACGCTACTGGAGCACATGCAGGGGCATTACTCGGCGATGTCTTGCACGACCCGTTCCAGAGTGGCGGGTTAGGAACGCCAGCTCATGAAAGGGTAGTCGCTGGAATGATACACAAGGCAAATATGGGTGTGCTGTTCATCGATGAGATAGCCACGTTGCAACCAGCAACGCAACAGGAATTATTGACAGCTTTACAAGAAGGAAAATATGCCATCACAGGCCAGTCAGAGAGGTCTGCAGGAGCGATGGTGAGGACTGAATCTGTTCCATGCAAGTTCGTACTTATTGCTGCAGGTAATGCTGAGACTGTTAGACACATGCACCCTGCTCTTAGGTCAAGAATCAGGGGATATGGATACGAGGTTTTCATGAAAGAGACAATCCCTGACAACTCTGAAAACAGGGAAAAGATAGCTCAGTTCGTTGCCCAAGAAGTTGTCAAGGATGGCAAAATCCCACATTTCTCTAGAGATGCTGTTCTATACATTGTTGAAGAGGCAAGGAGAAGAGCCAACAGAAAAGGACACTTAACACTTAGATTCAGAGAGCTAGGTGGCTTAATAAGGGCTGCAGGAGACATAACAGTCGATGAAAAAGCAAAGATCGTCGAGAAAAAACATATAATAAGTGCTAAAAAAATAGCTAAAACACTCGAACATCAGATGGCTGACCAGATAATCGAGAGAAAGAAAGAATACGAAGTTATCGTTGTGCAAGGGAAGAGAGTCGGAAGAGTCAACGGCTTAGCAGTGCTTGGCTCTGGAGACAGCTATTCAGGGATAATACTACCAATAGAATCAGAGGTAACGCCTGGCGGTCAGGAATCAGAGATAATAGCAACTGGAAAGCTTGGAGATATAGCAAAGGAAGCCATCAAGAATGTTTCTGCAATCATAAAGAAGTTCTTTGGAGAAGATATAAAGGAAACTTACGATATTTATGTACAGTTCTTGCAAACCTATGAAGGTGTTGAAGGTGACTCTGCATCAATAGCAGTAGCCACCACAATAATATCCGCGTTGAAAGGGGTTCCTATAAAGCAGGATTTTGCGATGACAGGCTCACTATCAGTTAGAGGTGAAGTGCTGCCAATCGGAGGCGTCTCTTCAAAGATAGAAGCAGCCATCGATGCAGGAATTGCAAAGATACTGGTCCCAAGATCCAATCTCAGAGATATAATCGTCGATGCAGACAGACTTAAGAAGGTAAAGATAATACCTGTCGACAACATATTCGACGTCCTTAAACAAGCCCTTTACTGGAAAGGGCAGGAGAAAATTCTTAGAAAGATTGAGAGAGCTAGTAAGAAGAGATACTAAACTTTTGCCTTCTCCCAGAGTATCTTAAAGTATTTCTTGTATACATCCGCTATCTTACTGTTCTTTATCTGAATTGTTATCGGGTTTTTCTCCCATAGTACAAAAACCACTTCGTCGCCACAGATGTTCGTTGATACCGGACTGTCAAACTCTTTTGGAAGATAGCGTGCTTCTGTATACTCCAAGGTGCTTAGATACTTGATTCTTTCCTGGGCCTTGTAATTGTAAATATGTTTCATAACTATCTTTTTTGGCATTCTTATTTTGTGAAAGTGTGGTATAAAGAATCTCATCATCTCTGGTGCTACCTGTGGTATTCCAAAAACAAGTATGGGTTCCTCATATTCTAGAAACCCACCCAGTATGTTTGTGAAAGATTTCAAACCCTCATAAATGTGCGTCTCGTTCTTGTTCTCAGTCATTTCATTAGCTAGGTTGAGTTGGGGCATTATGTTTTCTAATCTCTGCCTCTTGTCTTCCAACAATCTTCTTAGACATTTTGGCTTTGCTGCTTCGTAGTATCGAGTGTCATTGTTAAGAACATAACTAACAAGCCCTTTTTGTTTTAGTTTTTCAAGACTGTCATATATATTTGCTCTGTCAAGTTTTGCTCTCCTAGCTATTTTCCCTGCTGGTGTAAATCCTATTTCTAGCAATGCTAAATACGCTTTTGACTCATTCCTTGATAAACCAAGGTCTTCCAACACCTCTTGCATGCTAATACCTTGCTTTTTTGTTATTATAAGGTTTCCTAAGAGATTTCCGAAAAATATCCTTTGTTATCGGAAAATTTCCGATTTTCTTGTAAGAAAATTAAAAAAGCCTAAAAGGAAAGCAACTAACGGTGAGGTGTTATGGCAACAAATAATGGACCAATATCAAATAAAGTTAGAGAAGTAGAAAATGAAAACTATCGGTTAAGAAATCCAAGCAAGAAACACGAGTTTAACATAGGAATATACGGTACAGGAGAGCTAGGAGGATACACATACCTGGAGTTGCAAAAAATAAACAACCAAGAGACATACTCAAAAATCAACAACATATATCTGTTCGGAAGAACAGAAGAAAAGCCACTACTATGGGCAGAATCTAGCATTATAAGCGAGCAAGACGCTGAGGATATAAGGACAAGAATATATGGAGCAGAGCAGCTCCCTGACTTCCTTCAAAGCATCGATATACTGATATTCACAGCATCGAAAGGTGACAAACATGACTTGAAAGATAACACTAGAAGGAACATAGAGCTTATTGATGAAATAACCCCATTTCTAGACGAAGACTATCAAGGAATGCTAGTGATAGCCTCGAACCAAACAGACACATTATGCTATGAAGCAGCCAGAAAATCAAAGATGAATCCCTTACGGATTGTGGGTGTTAATGGATTAGACCAAAGAAGATATAAAGCTGCACTAAAAAAACACTTCTCACACCTAGAATCAGGAGACATAACAGCATATACAGTAGGTTTCCATCATAACTCAATCATGCTGACAAGCAAGACCACAGTAAACAAGATGCCATTGGAAGAGTTAGCATCAAAGGAAGAAATCAACATGATAGACTATCTCAGAAAAGAGATGCCAAGGAAAACTGTTGAAGGACTAGGAACAACAACACAAGACACTGTGCCGACAATCAAAAACTTGTTATTGGCAATAATGGACGAGGAAAGAGAAGAGACAGTATCAACACTATACCTACGTAACAAAGCAGGGATATACACTGGTTTTCCAGTGAGATTCCATAACCTACAACCAATGATTAAAGATGAAAACTATGATAACATAATAGTCAGAGTAAATAAAGGATACAGCTTTGAAGACATAATAAAACTAAACGATTGGCTTAGCAGAATACCTCCGAAAGAACAGAGTGCTCTTGAGAAAGCAATCAATGTTCACATAAGGAAATTCCTGAAAAAATTTGATGTCTGGCAGGAAGGAAGGATTGAATTAGAGAGAGCAGTCTATGAAGCAAGAGTTATGCCTGCAACACCTGTTGAAGTAATTGAGTATAAACCAGAACCAGAAATCAAAGAGGTTGTTAAAGAAGTCATAGTAGAAAAACCGATATTTCTCAACAAAAATCCAAAGAAAAACAATGAAAAACCATGGAACCTGTGGGAAGCGATGAGAAGAAAGCTTTCACCAATAATAGAAGCCCTAAAGCCACCAGAACCTACTCTAGAACAATACATTGCAAAACACGGTGGAGGACCAATATCTGACGTATACGCAGAGTTTCAATACCTCTCAAGAAAAGTAGAGGTTCTATTCCCACACTTAGCAAATTAATTCAGCTCAAAAAAAGAAAAAAAATTAATATATCGGGATGTCGCCTGAATAGCTCTCTTTGAGTTCTATGCTCTTCACACTCTCCAAGTCTTCCAATAATGAGTTTATCCTCAATAGATTTGGAGACTTAGTATAGAGCAACTCCTCGATGTACAGGCTTCTCTCCACAGCAGGGTTGTATCTCCTGCTCCCGTCTGAGTGGTCTATTAAACCTCTAAGCTCAATCTCGTCTCTTGTAATTTTGAAGACCATCGCTCCATTGTAGTTGTCAGCGCCTTCCCTGTAGTCATAGCTGTAAGCAGGTATAACAAGCAACTCCTTTTCTCTGTCAAACAAGAAGGCTTTGTGCTCGTATTCTGCGGTTGATTGTGCATATCTCTCCTCTGTGACAAACTTCGCCACTTCCTCAGGATTCTGCACATCGCTGACATCAAACAATGATATCTTCAAGCCTTGAGTTCTTCCAGTTTCAGTTGCATCCCTACCAATACCAATGATTGTGTTCTCATCGTATGGATGCAGGTATCTTGAGAATCCTGGAATCTTCAACTCGCCAAGCTCAACAATGTTTTCAAGGTCACTCAAGTCTATCACAAAGAATGGATCGACTTGTCTGAAAGTCACCATGTATAACTTGTCACCCATGAATCTTGTTGAGTAAATTCTCTCTCCCTCTGCAAGATCTGCCAAATGGTCTAAGATTTCAAGGTCTTCGTCAAGAGTTAACACATGATTGGTTGACTCTGTTCTTTGCTTATCAAATCTTGACCATCTAGCATTAACAGTTGTACCTATTCTGAAAACATCTTTGTACTCATCCATTGAGAACTGATTTATGATATGACCAGGAACCTTGCCAGTGTCCTCAACACTTATATCTCCATCATCAAAACTCAGCTTATGGATTACAGTATATTCGAAGTACTCATACTGCTCGAGCCTTTCTTCCAGAAGTTCTTCCATTTCATCTTCAAGCTCGTCTTGTTCATCGCTGTCCAAGTAAGCAATGTAAGACTGGATTATCTGCATAATCTTCGCGTCTTTCTCAGCTTTTGACAACACATCATCATCAGTCTCTCTTATCTTCTCAATCAACTGTTTGTCAACATCTGTAAGCTTAGGCTCCATCAACTCTACCACTATCTCCTGCTGGATTTCATACTCGTTTATATTCTCAGTATAGGTTATGTAGATGTTCTCATGGGACATGTACATGTTAGGGTTCATCTCTATCACAACAGTCTTTGAGTTGACATCCTCCTGTGGATCTTTCAAATTGACTGCGTGTGTCGTTGCAAACTGTGGGTTATTGTAAGGTAGAGGATAATAGTACACATCTGACACAGGCATGTTGATCTTCCTGACACCTTCAACTATTACTGGCGTTGGAATACCAACCCTGTAATCAGGTGTACTCGTGACAACTAAGTACACATAATCACCTATCATTCTTCCCTGGAAGTATCGTCCTTCAAACTTGTACTCATTCAATATTTCAGGATCCTCCTTATCTGAGATGTCATATATGTCGAAGAAAGTCATACCACTTCTTGGAGTGAAATCTATCTCTTTGAAGAAATCAAGGTCATAATAGTTTCCGAAAACAGCCAAGTAATCGCCATTGATGAACAAGCTGTTTGGCCTGTTCTCAAAAGTCATAGTTGAAACAATCTCAGCATCCTCTCCAGGGTAAGCCTTGATTATAAACAATGTTTTGCCAGTTATGGTGTAGATATATTCACCATCTGTTTTTATGATATCAGCCTCATCAATTCCTTCGACTTGTACGTTTGTCTCAGAATAATCTGTTGGAGCTGCTTCAGGAACTTCAGCAGCCATGGTTTTCACCATAGCGTCTTCAGCCACAGCCACACCA
>JACNFY010000002.1 GCA_014384375.1 Nanobdellati archaeon | reverse complement strand
AATCTCAGGGCAAGCCTGAGATTACTAAAACAACTTTTTAATGCGACAAACTCGGAAAAATGAACTCTCCAGAATCAAATCATTTGCTTGAATTGTCTTTTTCCTTTCTATGGAAATGAAAGAAATCCAATATTCTTCCCCCATAGTATGAAAGTTCTTTCTCATTTAATCTTTCTCTCATTCTATGAAAGAAATCTCCTGTTCTCTCCATAGCTGGAATTATATGATAACCTTCGCTGTGAATACGCTCTCTAAAATTACTCACTCTTTTCCGAAAACCTTCAAAATGCACTGTATCTGTCGACTGTTCTTCTATGTAAGCATGCATTGCGTGGTGAAACACATCACTCTCAAGAAGAGGTATTGTCATTCTCACTTTTGATCTCAGATAAGCAGCGAAGTCTTTTGAAACCTCGCCTTTTAACTCTTCTTCCAAAGGAGGGTATGATCCTGCAAAATAATCTTTTAGGCTTATTGGTCTCCCTATTCGCACATATGTTGGCTCTAAACATTTTCTCATCTTCAAAACGTATTTAAATAAACCTCTTTGTGCTCTCGAAGATTCGTTCTCAAAGAAATAGGTGTCTTCCGGAACCTTCGTATATGCGATTCCTATCGGAACAAAAACCACATCATCTATCTTCGGATTTTTCTTCTTTTGGTTTTCAAAAAAAGAGTGGAGAACCAGTCCTATCAGCCCACGTTTGAACTCTTTTAACTTTCCATCTCTTGAACGACCATCCTCAGGGAATATCATTGTTGGGATGTTCTCCTCCAAACTGGCTCGCAGGTATGAACCTATAAAGTCCATGTATTCTCTGTTTGGAATGTCTCTCTTTAGCTCAAAAGCTCCACCTGATTTCAGCAAGAAGCTTGAAGCAGAATTTGTGAAGAGGTTCTTTCCTGCAGCGATTATTGGATAAGGATAATCATTCAGATATAAATGAAGTCCTAATATCGGAGAATCGAAGTTGCTTACATGATTAGCGATGAAAACAATAGGTTTTCCCGGAACTCTTAGTATGTAAGGATTAGCGTCCATATCAGCAGATAACAAAGTCACATTCTCCAATGAAGGGATCAGTATTTTATGATATTTAGCAACAAAATTCAGAAACCAAAGTTTAGTATTCGCAGCTATCTTTCTCAAATCAGATCTTTTTTCTTGAAGTTCTTCTTCACTTACAGAGTCCTGTCTCTCTGCATAATACCTCAAAGAAGTATCGATGATATTCTCCAGGTCAAACATGGAGCTCATGACTTCGAGAATGTTGCTTTATATAAAAAGGTAGTGCCCCTGCAAAGAATATTATTTAAAGTATTAAAATATTATAAATAAAAGTATTTATAAAAATAAAAAATAGTTGATAATTATGAAAAAAAGATACATACTCTTTTATTTGTCTTATATTATCATTTTACTTATTATTTTAGAATTTGCTTCTAGGGCAATTATTCCAGGATATCAAAGATCTATTAAGTCTTATGATTCCCAGTTAGTGTGGAAGTATGTCCCTAATTCTAGATTTAATTCTATATCAGGTTCAGGAATAATCTCAATCAATCATCTTGGTTTCAGAGATTCAAATCACCCTTTGGAAAACAAAAATAATTCAACAAGAATTCTTTTTATTGGTGATTCTTATACTGTTGGATTATCTGTGTCAGAATCAGATACTTTTCCGAGATATTTAGAAACAAAATTAAATCAGAATAAAACCAAAAGATATGAAGTATTTAACTTTGGGATATCTGCTTATGCTACAGATCAAGAGTACATTGTTCTAAAAAATATTGGTTTAAGATATAATCCTGATATAGTAGTTCTTACTGTAGCTCCAAATGATATCAGAGAAGCGTATGTTAAAAGATTATTTTATCTAGACAATGGTAAATTAAAATTAGATAAAGAGAATAAAGCTTTTAATTTAAATTTAAAAGACCGTTTTCTTTGGTATTTATCTAGAAAATCTGAGCTTTTCTTTACATTACAACAATTTGTGGAATTAAATTATGGTACGTCTAATCATATTTTTAATCATGTTACATATGGGGTTTTTTTTCATGAAAATAAAGGATATGATGTAGATCAGATTCTTTTTTTAAAAAACGAAACTAATGAAATGAAAAATGCAACAAAATTATTCAATGTTTTGATTGAAGAAATAAATAATCTCTGTTTAAATAATAACTGCGGCTTAGTAATAATCAATTTACCGACTAAGATGCAATTTGATGGCATCCTGAAGAAAGATTCTTTTGATTTATTAAAGATTCAGAAGATTCTTAAGAATATCACTTCAAAGAACAATATTACTTTTTTAGATTTGTATTCCAAAATAAATAATAGCTTAGACCCTTTAGCTTACTATATTGATACTGAATATCACCTAAATAAAGAAGGTCACGAATTAGTCGCTAATGAGTTATATGATTTTTTAATAAAGAACCATTTAATTAAATAACAAAAGGAAAAAACTCATGTTCTCATCAGCTTTTAATGAATGGACGGCATTTTCTTTCATGTGAATAAAGACTCCTGGTAACATAGGAATATCTTTCCCTTCCAGATTGAAAACTCCTTTTCCCTCGATAACATATATGGTTCCTTGCTTAGTAGACGTATGTTCTGATATGCTTGTTCCTTTTGCCATACAGAACAGAGTTACATTAAGCTTATCAGTTCTAATTACGTCTTTACTTAATACACCATCTCCTGGATATTCAATCAGCTCTTTTAGATTTTTACTCGCTTCAATCATTATTTTCTCTTTTCAAGCTCTTTTACAATCGATAGGTATTGTTCTTTTTTTTGACCGAATCTTTGTTCCACTTGTCTAAACTTATCCAACATTGATTTTTGGATTTCTTGATTTAACGCTTCATCAGCCATCGGATACAATATGTTATCCTCCTTATAAATGTGTTCTTGCAGTAATTGTGCATATCCTCTCGCATTCTCAACAACCTTCTCCTTGTTGTCTTCTTTTAAGCCATCCTCAACATTCTTTACAAAACTTCTGCCTAGATCATGCTCATGCAACATTTGGTGTGTTGGGTTACAGGGCATTTGCACATTGTCTTTACATAACTCGACAAACAGGATGTCTTCTTCCTTTGCATGATGAAACCTATCAGCATAGTTCCTTACAAAGTCAACTATTTTCCTGAAGAAACGTTTATCCATGTCTTTTCCTGACTCTAAAGCATCACATTCCCTAAGCAAGGAATCTATAACTTTCAAAATATTCTTATGCTCATCAGAAAGAATCCTTGTCGGCTCATCCATAAAATTTTGAGATTAAACATGTCTACTTAAATGTTTCGCTAGGAATCGAACTATGAGTTCTTATGCCCCTGCGGAGAATCGAACTCCGATCTCAAAACAATACACCATTACAAACTAACAATTAATCAAAATATTTAAATAAAAGTAATAATTTTTTTATATTATGAAACTCATCAAAAGAAAAAATCTCTTCTACCTAGGACACTCTTTTAGAAAAGAGAAAAAGGTTGTTTACATAGAAAAATACATTGGAAAAGAAATTCCAAAGAATATTGAAGAAATAAAACAGTCATTCTTAAGGAAATGTCTGCAAGAGCACGTTTTTAAAAAACTTGAAAAGATAAGAATAAATTTTCAGAAAGAATGGAAGAAATACCCTGAATCGATAAAGAAGAAAATAATTCTGGACTTATCGACAGGATTCACATATAACTCTAACGCAATAGAAGGATCAACAATAACCTTAAATGAAACAGAAGACCTGATAAAAAGAAAGATATCACCAAACAAACCGATAACAGATGTACAAGAAACAATAAGACATTCAAAAGTATTCTTCAAAATCATTAACAAAAAACAACCACTATCACTAAAAATGATACTAGAATGGCATAAAGAACTTTTCGAAGAAACAAAACCAGACATCGCAGGAAGAATAAGAGATTACATCGTGAGAGTGGGAGGCTATATAGCACCTGATTGGCAAGACCTGAAAAAACTATTAAAAGAATTCTTTAAATGGTACGAGCAAAACAAAGTACTGCAACCAATAGAACTGGCCGCGAGAGCACATTATAAATTTGAAAAAATCCATCCATTCGGAGATGGAAATGGAAGAATAGGGAGACTTGTAATAGCACAGATACTAAGAAACGATCACTACCCATTATTAATAATTGAATACAAGAAAAGAAAATCATACTACCACGCACTCTCACAAGACGAGAACAAATTCTTGAACTACTTTATCAGAAGATATCTGAGCCAATACAAAAGGTATCTGAAATAAAACGCCCCTGCCGAGAATCGAACTCGGGTCTCAAGGTCCGCAACCTTGTATTCTTTATGGCCTAAGCATCCACTATACTACAGGGGCAATGGGATAAAATAAAATGCCTTTGGTTTAAAAATTTTTAGAACAACTTCGCTATGCGTTTTCTCTTAACAATAAATAAGCCTACTAACCCAATCATCAATCCAACTGCACCGCCGCCTTTGCCAGCGTCAGAAACCGCAAAGCCTGTTAAAGAAAAAGGAGCAGCTTTGGCTTCTAAAGAGATACCCTGTGCAGTACCAACAAGACCTTGTGCATCAGTTGGAGTTACTAAGCATTCAACAAGGTCACCTTTTTTGAAACTAGAGAATTCAACACCTTCAAAAACTAAAACATTGTTAACATACCACTCAGTATCTAATACAACGCTTTCAGGATTCTCATCATCTACTTCCGCATCACAGCTAACAACTTCGCCAGCAAACAACTCAGATGAAAAACTAACATCTAAAACTTCTGGTTCGATGTTCAACTTGTTAAGCTTGACATAACCATAATCCTTGCTAACTGCTGCATTAACTAGAGAAACAGACAATAAAAACACAATCAAAAGCATTATCTTCTTCATAGTAGTTATAAAGAATTTTTGAATATTTAAATATTTAGTTTTTAGAAGCAGATATCCCTAAGCACTATTCCTTTGTATGCTCTTATTAGTAGAAAAGAATCATCATATCCTGTGCCACGAGTCGGACCTACATATCTACAACAACTCCTTCTAGCTAACGAAGCAACTCCGTTTCTATAACCAATACCACCAAAACCTAATATCAAACCATCAGCAGGAACTCTTGTATTTTCTGCAATATGGTCCAAAACAGGTCTAGGATCATCATAATGCTCTGGAGAGACCACTGTCCACATACTAGATAAATCATCACCATATTGACTTCTTATTTTCTCCTCAGATACATGTGGTATTGCAACTACAGGAATATTTATTTGATTAGCAAAACAAGAAGCAAATGTTAACTCACTTAAAGAAGGCCCACTTAATTTGCGTATGTCAAGGTTAACCAAAACCAATCCATCCAATTGTGATAACTGTTCTACAAGACCCATACCAGCGGGTAGTCTAACAATATTTATAAAACTTTAGTCGCTATTGTGGATGGGGCTCTCCTGCCAATTGAAGGACCGTCCTTAACATCAAAGCCAGCTCTCACAAGGTTTATTCTTACAGGCGTTGCGCAGGAATAAGTTGCTAACACAGCACCTGTCTTCAACTTCGCAGCTATGTCTTTGAAGAATTCCTCTGTCCACATCTCTGGCTGTGTTTTTGGAGAAAAAGGATCTAAGAAACAAACATCAAACTCTCCTTTAACTTTCTTTATAGTTTTCCTTGCATCACCAAATATTAACTGAATTGTTATATTATTATCCTTATAACTATTATTCTTTATTTCCCTTATAAAACCATAACTCTTGAACTTTGGAGTCAACTCATCAACCAACCCTAGCAACTTATCATTAACTTCCAAGCCAAGAATATTTATCTTGCACTTAGAATTAGCTTTCAAAGCAGCGTCAATTGCAGCAGCAGAATTATAGCCAACGCCAAAACAAACATCTAAGATATTTATTTCTCCCTTCATTGCCAACTCTGCAATATTGGTAGGCTCAGCATACTTCTTAATAGCCTCCTCTTCAGCGCCTGTAATAGAGTGAAGTACCTCACCATACTTATCATCAACAAAAGTGTACGAGCCATCACCAGTTTTTATCTTCTTCATAGAAAAGAGAACAAAGTTACTATTTATAAAATTAATTTTAATAATAGCAAAACGATAATTATCAACAGAAAATACCAATACCTAAAAAACAATTCTCTAACCAAATCAAACACTTTCTTCTGCTTTGCCTCTAAATAAAACAATGAGCCTGTTGGAAATCCATAGAAGAACACAAGTGCTGGAACCACCATATTCTCCTCAAAAAAACTCATGAACAGGAAAGCAGCCAACACAAAATACAACACTCTATGATAATCCTTCTTGATTTGAAACAATAAGATTGAGAAGAAAACAACGAACAATAATCCTAGAAGCCAAAATTCAAAATCATAGAACACAAAGAAAACAACAAGTATAAAGACAACTTTCTGGAGATATAAAAAATATTTCTTGCCAGCTTTAAGCTCTTCCCTAGCCATGAAGCCTATCAACAAGCCAACAAACAAACCTAGGAAGCACACAAGAGATACTATAAAATCAGACAGAATACCTAAGGCCATTTCTCTCCACACTGAAAATCACTAATATCCAAATCAGAGCTACCTATACTCGTCCAGCCCTCACTAGTATCATCTAGAATAAACTTGATATATGGCCGGCCATCAAAGGTTTTACCCTCTATAAACAAGCAGAAATCACCAACAATACCAAGCCTTTCCTTTAAACCTTCATAATCCTCCTCTGCTAATTCCAGGAACTTCTCATCGTTAAACTCGCCAGTAACAGGGTCAACCAGTCCTTCCTCAAAGAGTCTCTCAGCGACAACATCTGCCTTGCCTGTAAACTCCCTCACCTTAGACTCCTTCTCACCACCAATAAGAGTATAGAATATAACTAGTATAAGCACAAAGACTAGCAGTCCAATGATAAGGTCAATAGACCATGCCTGCCCTTTCTTAGAATTTTTCTTCATAATACACCCCTTGAGAGACATTAGATGACTATAGTTTAAAAAATTTTTGATTTTCGCGAGTTTGTCGCATTAAAAAGTTGTTTTAGTAATCTCAGGCTTGCCCTGAGATTA
>JACNFY010000031.1 GCA_014384375.1 Nanobdellati archaeon | reverse complement strand
TAGTTGGCTTTGATAAGATTTCTCTTGATCAAGTCCTCGAATAATCTTCTAGCGTCATCATGGCGTCTAGCTGTGATATTCAAGAATTTGAAGGTTAAAGCATCATTGGCTTTGATAATTGCATGAACAGCCATCGCGACAGCCACTGCAAATTTACTCTTACCTTCAGAACTACTATCAGCAGTGTGTTTTGCAGCTTTCAACCATAATCTGGCTTGTTCAAAATGGGTCTTTTCCATAAATTACCTCCATATTTGCCTTAACTGACTTTATAAATTGGCTTTTTTTTTCTTTCTTTATTTCCTGCACATACATTATTGTAATGGCTAGTGTTCTGTTTAATTTTGAGGAAAGTTCTCCAGCCTTATCGAATATCTCTCTTTCTAAAAGGCTATTGTGTTTTTTCAGGATTATCAATATATCTATATCACTGTCAGGTTTAATATCTCCTCTCACGCTAGAGCCGTACAATACAGCAGAAAGAATGTTTTCTTCTTTTATCCTCTCAACAAAATTTCTTGCTATCTTTTTTGCTGTTGTTTTTTCTATGTCTATCATTCTTCTTAATTCCTTTAACAAAGGCGACTCATTGACTAATTCGTATATAATGTCCTTCTTGTTGATTTTTATGCTTTTTAATATGCCGAAATCTCTCAATCCCTTCAAGGTTCTGAAAACAGTTGCATGGGACATATCTGTTAAATCCTCCAAAGTAGAGCAACTCCACTGCCTCTTCGGATATTCAAGGATTGTTTTCAGTATATTCTTCCTATTCTCTGATCCAAAAACAAAAAATATTATATCTGTTCTCATTGTGAACTAATTAGTTCGTTATATGAACTGATATTTAAAGGTTTTGTTTTTTTGGTTCTTCGCTCATAAACCTCTATGTATTCGTTCTCGTTACTGTTTAAAAGCTTTATGTGGTTTTTTTAGTAAGATTTCCGGATAAAGAGAAGAATAAAATAATAATAATTTAGAAAATAACCATATAAAAGATAAATAAAAAAATAAAGAAATTAAAAGTTGACTTTCACAACCTCATCAGCACCTTCATCGGCTTCAAAGAACGGTTCATCTTTCTCAAAGCCAAACATCCCTGCGATTATGTTTGAGGGAAACTTCCTGACCTTCACGTTATAATTCCTGACAGCCTGGTTGTAGATATCTCTCTCAACCTTTATCCTGTTCTCTGTTCCTGCAAGCTCATCCTGCAATGAGAGGAAGTTCTCAATAGCCCGAAGTTCAGGGTATCTCTCAACATTGATGTTCAGCCCGGAAAAACCAGCGATTGCACTCTCTACCTGTGCTGATGCAGCAGTCACCTCTCCAGGTGTGCTTGCTGAAGCCATTGCCTGTTGAGCAGCTACCGCGCTAGTCCTTACTGCAGCTATCTCGGTTTGTGTCTCTGACTCGAAATCAGCAGCTCCCTGGACTGTCTCTACTAGATTAGGTATTAAATCCGCTCTTCGCTGATATGCTGTCTGCACATTCGCCCATTTCTCATCGACAGTTTCGTCAAGAGTGACAAGGCTGTTATAGGCTCCTACAACCCAGCCGACAATGATGAGAATAACCAGGGCTACAACTCCTATAATTATCCACTTCTTATTGTTGTTCATCTTTAACATACAAATCACCCTTTCTTCTTTTTTGAAGTCTTCTGTTTTTTCATCTCGTGTTTAGCATACTCCACGAGTTTATCTATCTCCTTATCGTCAAGCCACATACCATTGCAACGATCACAAACATCTATTATTACATCTTTCTTTTTAATTTTTCTCATAATGATGCTGCATCTAGGGCACATTAAGTCGACTTCATCAAAATCCTTGTTTTTTCTGAACCATTTAAACATTTTCTACCAACCTCCGGAGGCTCCGCCCCCACCAAACCCGCCGCCGCCAAATCCGCCGAATCCTGCTCCTCCAAGTCCTCCTCTTCCACCTCTCATCATGGATGCGGCAAGGAGTGCAGCGAAGAAGAAATCATTGCCTTTTCTTTTGCCATGAATTGATCTTGACCTAAAAGCGCTTACAAATATTATGATGAAAAATATGAACGGGAACAAAAGCCTTAATAAACCACTATTATTAGCTCTCTTAAGAGGAATTGGAGTAGACGTGATCTCAACATCAAGCTCTTTTGCTACCTCAAGCACTGCTGCCTGAATCCCGCCTGCGTAATCTTCCCCCTGGAATGCTGGAACGAGAATCTGCCTTCCTATCCTTCCAATCTTTGCGTCATTCAAATAAGGCTCTAAACTTCTGCCCACCTCGAAACGGTATTTTCTGTCTTGAACAGCTATTAAAAGCAGCAAACCGTTATTTTCATCTTCTTCGCCGAGTTTTCCCTGTGCAACTTCGAGTGCAAAGGACTCTATATCCCTGCCATCCAGAGAATTCACAGTTACAACAGCAAACTGCGCCCTGCCTGAATCATAGAAAGGCTTCAAAGTGTTGGAAATAACTGTTTCCTCTTGAGAAGATAATACCTGAGCATAGTCATTAACAAAGCCCTGCAATCTGATATCTCCAGGGTTCTCTGCAGAAACAATTAATGACAACAGAATCAGGCAGATGACTAAAAAGTAAAACGATTTTGTGCTCATATTAATAAAAAAAATTGTTTTTATTTAAATAGTTAATTGAAAGAAATGTTTTTATCCTTTGCATATTGGATGCGGGAAAAGTGAGTGGGTGTTTAAACAATCATGTTTTACAATAATTCTCGTAAAACTGCAATATTTCACTTGTTTTGTTTGGATTGAGTGAATAGTGTATCTCTCCTGTTTTTTTCGCAGGAATTATCCATTGGGCTTTTTCTAATTCTTTTAAAGCTTTCTTGGTTATTCTTTCTCCTCTTAGATGTGCTGGCAATCCTTTAAGAATGTTTTCTGTATGGGAGCCACCCCATTTTCTCCATCTGACTAGTTTTATTATTATCCTTTTTTTGATGTCTTCTTTGGTAACTGCCATTAAATAAAAGGAATGGCATATTAGCATATAAATTATTGTGCTTTTTGTGAGACAATATTGTCTCAGAATAGTAACATTTAAATATTAGTTGTTTTATAATAATATAAAATGAGTGATAAATCCTTATTCATAGAATTCATGGGCGACTCCCCCACTGTAAGAGTTCTGGATTACTTGCTAACAGAGAGAGATCTGGACTTTTCAATAAGCGATATAGCTAGAAATGCCGGGATTGGAAGAGCAACTCTGTATAGGATATGGGACAGTTTGATTAAGAACGAAATAATCCTGCCGACAAGAAAGATTGGCAAAGCTAAACTGCATAAACTGAATAAAGATAATGTCAAAATAAAAAAGCTTATAGAAATAGATGACACTTTAATACTGGAAGACTTAAAGAAACGTTCTAAATAAATCTATACTGAGAAATGTATTCTTTATAGCAAAACTTGGAGATTGCTTCTTTCTTTCCTCTTTTAGAATTATTCAATGCAAATATATATTCTGGTTTTTGTACAGCTCTGATTGCAAAAGGCATTAGATGCTTGTTCATCAATAACCAGTTTAACAGCAACCTTCCAACCCTTCCATTACCATCTACAAAAGGATGTATTATCTCAAATTGGGCATGTGACTGGAAAGCAACTTCAAAATCATCCATATTTCTGAAAGCCTGTCTTATCCAGCTTAGAAGCTGTTTCATTCTTTCCTTAACAAATAAAAATGAAGTAGTATTTTCCTCACCTGCATAATTCTGCACTTTCTTATATTCTCCAAGTGTTTCATCTGATTCAATGTCCCTGTTAACCAACTCATGTAAAGTGAGTAAATCCTCTTTTGTTGGCAGAGAGTTCTTATGCTCTTCAACATAATTCCATGCCTTTAACATGTTTGTCGCCATAAACAACTCTTTTTTCTTATGGCCTTTTGGGGCGACATCATTAAACAAGTAATTGAAGGTTTCGCCAGAAGTCAATGTAGACCCTTCTATCTCGTTACTGTTAGCTATGAATCTGCTAAGAAACTTTTCCTGTTCCTTTTCCCTTGAAACTTCATCTAACCTGTTTAGGTATTCTTTTCTCTTATCAGACAAGACTTTCATTTCTTCATGTTTTTGATATGATAACTCATCTTTTTTATCTGTTAAGATCCAGTCTTCTTTCTTGTATGAATACTTCATGCACTCAAACTCTTCTTTTGGTATAGGTCTCTTTCTGCCAATGTACTTTATGGTTTTCTGTATGACTTTCTCTTTTTTCCTTATAGAATCAACTAAGTAAAGATATTCTAATCCTTTTATTTTTTTAGTTACTATGCTTACCATGAGAATAGTTAACCACTACAAATTTATAAATGTTTCGACCTGAAAGTTTGATTATAGAGTTCTACATTAAATAGTTAACCACCACACATAAACCTAGCCAACTTAAGGATTGTTAGTGCATTGGAGAAGAGATAAAGAATAATTAGGGATAACTATGAAATTAATAGAGGTTGTATAGGAAAAAAAACATAAAAAACTACAGAATAGCTGAAAATATTCCGATTATTTCTCCATAACACATATAAAAACTAAAAACACTTTCTTTCTATGGTAATAAAGGATATTTCAAAAAAGGAAAGTTTTAAATATGATATAAACTTATACCATGGTATAAACTTATATGAAGGTGATACTATGGTGCAAAAAATACTGCATTACCCAAGGCTTGACACTGTTCTGAATGTTGAGAACGTGGTTAAGAAAGCAGATGAAACCTTGTCTAAAAATGAGATAGACAGAAGACTGCCTAAAAAGATAATGAGACCAACACTAAATCTGATATTGAAGTATCTTGAAGATAGCGGAAAAATAGCTATTCTAAAAGAAGGAATCATCTGGATTTATAGAGAAGATATTAGCAGGAAACTGAGAGATAAACTAAAAAAATCTGTAAAGGTAATGTGAATGGATAAAGCAGTTGTTGTAAGATTTGACATAGAAGCTTATAAAGAATATAAAAATCTACAAAAAGCTGTTAAAAAAGGTAAAAAATCAAAAAAGAAACCAACTTATGAACAACTGCTTAATTCCATAGATAATGCAATAATAAACATGCAAACAGATTATAAGTATGGAGTTTTAATACCTAAAAAATACATATCAAAAGATACTGTGAAGAGATATGGAACAGATAAAATACTCAGAGTAGAATTGATTGGTTATTGGAGACTTCTCTATACAATTATTGGAAGTGAAGATGAGATAATAGTTATTGTTCTAGAATACACAGACCATGATAAGTACAGCAAAATATTTGGTTATAGAAAAAAATAGTTTGCTGGCTGCATAAGTAAAAAACCACACAACAAAAAGCTATGCTTTTTGAGAGTGAAAATCTGAAAATTTTACTGGACAATCAAAAAAATTAAATAGTCATCAAATCATAATCTTAATATGGGCTTAAAATGTTTTCTAACAGGCCATAAATGGCAAAAGCTTGGAGGACCTTTTAGCAGAGGCAACGGCAAATTCGAGCAAAAGCTTATCTGCGGTGTTTGTAGAAAGGTGAAGTATCATATTTCTTGAATAATTCGATTCTTACAAGTCCTGAAAAAGATGGCAGGACAAGCGAAATTAAGGATCCTCACTTAAAGATGATTAGAAAACTATTTATATGCTAAGATACTATTCTTCTTTACATGAGGTCTAGTTTTAGTTTTCAAGACGAGGAAACAGGATGGAATAATCCTAAGAAAACTAAAAAACAAAAAGAACTTCTGAGCTATCGAGGAAAAGTCCTAAATCAAAGGATGGCTTATCCTTTTGATTATAAAATAACATTAGCCAAAAGACGTATTCAAGCAGCAATAGATCAATACGGAGAAGAAGATTGTTATGTAAGTTTTTCTGGTGGAAAGGATAGCACGATTTTAAGTCATCTTGTTTTATCAATGGGTTACAAATTAGAGCATGTTTTTTCTAATACACGATTAGAGTATCCTGAATGTATAAAATTTTCTAAGGAGTGGTGTAAAAAAAATGGTATAAAACTTAATCTAGTATTGCCTGATATTTTACCACATGAAGTATGGAAAAAACATGGTTACCCTATGTTTTCAAAGGAAATTGCAGAGTTACTTGGAAGAATGTGGTTGGGCTATAAATGTCATCCTAAAAAAATAAAGAAAGTAAAAGGTTTTTTAAAAAGATTAGGGTACAATGGAGATCCAAGTGATAGTAAAAAAGTTAAGAATTTTCTAAAACGTAAAGGATTAAAAATTAGTTCTAAGTGTTGTTATTTGTTGAAAAAAAAACCAATGAAAGAATGGCAAAAAAGAAGTGGAAAAAAAGTAGCAATAATGGGTGTAAGAGCAGAAGAAAGCCAAATAAGACGTACTGTCTGGGTAAGAAAAGGGTGTATCTATGAAACAAAAGATCAGGTAGTTGTTCATCCTATAATATTTTTTACAGAAAAAGATATTTTTGAGTATGCAAAGAAATATGATATTAGATTTGCCGATATTTATTATGAGCCTCATAATTTGAAGAGGAATGGTTGCTTCTGTTGTGGTTTTGGATGTCATATGACTGAGGAGAACAATTTTATCAAACTTAAACAGATGAATCCCCAATTATGGGCATCAATTATGAATCATTGGGGTTTTAGCAAGATATGTGAGAAGTGTAATGTGAAGATAGAATAAACTCGCAGTCTTAAAATAGACTATTTTTTATTTGCAAATATGAAAAATACATAAGATTTATAGATAAGTTAATATTATTCATACATATGAAAAAGGAAGTAGGTACTATAAAAGCAATACCTTCAAAACGACTTTTTTTATCGATAATAGCCGATTATGATCTAAATCGTTCCATATGCGAACTCATAGATAATTCTTTAGACATATGGATAAGAGAAGGGAAGAAAAAACATTTACTAATTGAGATAAGAATAAATAAAGATCAACAAACAATAGACATAAAAGATAATGCTGGAGGGGTGAAGGAGTCAGAGCTTTATTTGCTAGTAGGTCCTGGACAAACAAGTAATTTACCAACAGAAGATATTATTGGTATCTTTGGCGTTGGAACAAAAAGAGCAGTTGTTGCTTTGGCTCAAGATATAAAAATTACTTCGAGATATAAAAAAAGGAAAACTTATAGATTAAAATTTGATGAAGATTGGCTTCAAGATCAAGAAAATGGGTCTTGGCCTTATATTGAGGTTAATCTTATGGATGAAGATTCAAGGATTAGATCGAAGAAGAC
>JACNFY010000003.1 GCA_014384375.1 Nanobdellati archaeon | reverse complement strand
GCAATAATTCACAACCTTTTTTTAAAAATTATCAGACTCTTGGGACAAACCCTAATGGATACTACAAAAATTTTATAAAGATGATATTAATATCAAAACACACTGCGGAGGTTGCAGAGTCTGGTCAAATGCGCAGGACTTAAGCCCACAAAAACGGACATGCGCGTATCGAGCGCGTAGTTTTTGTTTTTAGAAATCCTGTCCCTTAGTGGGTCCGAGATGGTGATTGTTCAGTCAATCCCACGGAAAGGTTCGAATCCCTCCCTCCGCATTATTACAATAGAGGATTTTAAATGACAAAAATAACCATTGTAGGTGCTGGCAATGTTGGAAGCCAGGCTGCTTTCTACGTTGCGTTGAAAAACCTTGGAGAGATTGTTCTAATTGATGTTGTTGACGGATTAGCAAAAGGAAAAGCTCTTGATATACTTGAAGCAATGCCATTAGCAGGCTCTGACATCCAAATTACAGGAGGCAGTGACTACGCTTTAACTAAGAACTCTAATATTGTTGTCGTAACTGCAGGTGTCGCTAGAAAGCCAGGCATGAGCAGAGATGACCTGACTGAAATCAACGCCAAGATAATAAAGTCTATAATACCAGAAGTTGTAAAATACTCTCCGAACTGCATATTGATAATAGTCACTAATCCCCTAGATGCAATGGTGCAACTAGCATACAAACTAAGTGGCTTCCCGAAGCAGAGAGTTGTTGGAATGGCAGGAGTCTTGGATACCACAAGGTTCAGAACGTTCCTTTCCCAAGAGCTAAAAGCAAGTGTAAACGATATTGAGGCTATGGTTCTTGGAGGTCACGGCGACTTAATGGTTCCATTGGTAAGTCATTGCAAGGTTAAAGGAAAGCAGATAACACAACTGCTGCCAAAAGAAAAAATCGATGCTATTGTTCAAAGAGTTCGTGACGGAGGCGCTGAAATTGTTGGATTACTGAAGACAGGCAGCGCTTTCTTCGCTCCAGGACTAGCAATTGTCGAGATGATTGAGTCAATACTGAAAGATCAGAAGAAAATCTTGCCATGTGCTGCATTGTTAGAGGGAGAATACGGTGTCAACAGAGTGTTTGTTGGAGTTCCTGTAAGGCTTGGCAAAGCAGGTGTTGAAGAAGTAGTCGAACTAGAGCTAACAAGCGAAGAAAAAATCGCGTTTAAGAAATCAGTTGAACATGTAAAAGAATTAATAAAAAAAATTTAAGAAAAAAAATTAATCATGTGGCCACACTTCTATTTCTGCGCTGACTTTCTGTTCTCCTATCGTGCTGATGAACAGCTCTGCCAATTTAACATCGAAGTCATCCAGCAACTTTATTTGTTTGGCTTCAAGGTCTTTTGTTTCTCCGTTTAACTCAATCATCACTGTCATAGTGTTGGCGTTCGCTCCTGTTATTTCTAGAGAGTTCGACTTTCCATTCATCTCAAACTCAACAGGTTCATTGACATCCAATTGATAAGAGACTTTTTCAAAAACCTCTCTTTCTATATTCAGAGACACTTTTTCGTTGTTGAAACTCACATCTGTTATTTCAATCAACAAGTTATCAATTACTGCTCGTTCGCCATTCTCAACAACCTTTTCCTCCTCATTCACTTCAAGGGTTATCTCATTATCACTCTTGTCCACATTAGCTAATTCTAATACATACTGGTTGTCATTCAGGAAGATTATCTTCTCGTCTTTTTCTCCTTCCAATTCAAGAGCTACTTCTTCGTCGTCATAACTCCCTTTAATGATAGAGGTAGGATGTTCCTCAAGGTATTCCTCCAATATATCGGTACCGATAGAGTACTGTATTGTTATAACCCTGCCCTTTGAAACCCAGAGATACATATTGTCATAAGGATTAAAATAAACATCCTCATCTAGATAATCAAATTCCTCATCATCCAAGAATACGAACCTATCATTCTCTGCTGTCTTATTGATGAAATCAAAGAGATTAACCTTCTCAGCTTCTGAAAACAATACTGAAACAACAGCATTCGTATCTCCGTATAAATAATGAGCCTCAAACGCATCAAAAGTAAAACCAATCAATTTTTTGTTCTCCACAGATTTGGTTTTTTCATAGTCATAATCATCTATATCTTTCTCAATCAACACATCTGAAGCTACTAGCTCTTCAACTTCTTCTTCCTCTTCCTCAACAACAGGCTCTTCAACCTCTCCTAATCCAGTATCATTAACTGGTTCCTCGACACTAGAAGGTTCCTCAGGAATAACATTCTCAACAACAACTTCCTCTTCAACCTCAGAAGTACAAGAAGCTAATAAAAACAAAACAATTAGCAAACCAACAAATAATTTCTTCATCATAATACCACCAAAGAAATCTTTAATTCTAAAGTATATAAAATTTACTAAAACTTCAGCTCTTTAAAGTCGTAAATATTCAATCCATATTTTTTATATATATCAAGCGTATTTATTGTTAGAAACATTTATAATAATCTGCCGACAATCTTGTTTCATGTTTATTAAAATCACCACTGAAATTAATGTTGATAAATTAATTTCTTTAGGTGCTGCAAAGGATGGAAAGATAACACAACAGATTGATCTTGTAAAGAAAGGTTTGCAAATCCCAGATACATTCTTTTTTACTTCAGATATCATTCAAGATTCAAAAGTTCCAGAAAATATCATGAATTCAATTATCAGAAAGGGCTCTAACTCTGAGTACCAAATAAGAACTGAAACTGCTAATGAGATGAACCGCTCAGAGGACGAGTTCTCAGAAAGCAGACTTGGATTAAGGGAACATAATTTGGAGGAAAACATTGTTTCAGTGTGTTCAAAAGAAAGAATTGTAGGGTTGATTCAGGTGCTTCCTCTAAACTCACTGGACAGAAACGCGATTTCAGGGGTTGGACAAATCATAATAAAAAATGGTAAGAAAATATTGTTTGTTAATCTGCTTCACGGATTGGCAACGTATTTACAAAGAGCGGGGCTCTGTGATGCTGTTCTCGAGTACCCTCTTGAAGGGAATGATAAAGAATTAACAAATATGATTAAATACAAACCTCGAAACGAGATATATGAAAATCTT
Source organism: Nanobdellati archaeon (assembly GCA_014384375.1). Classification (GTDB taxonomy): domain Archaea; phylum Nanobdellota; class Nanobdellia; order Woesearchaeales. The sequence continues at coordinate 5,110 of JACNFY010000003.1, read as the reverse complement.
TCACTAAGCATAATGAGGCATGGCATAAGGTTTGCTAAGAAGCAAGGCATCAAATTACCTTTCAACGAGAAAAAAGGTCGACTGAAAAAGGAATATGAATATTCCACAGAAGAACTTTCCATTAAAGCAGATATGCTTATTGATAAAGAATTATTTCTTTCAGTAGCCAATACTAAAGAAACATATTATGACCTTGAATCAGAATATGAAAAAGCTACATTGAAAGACTTGCTGATATTCGCAGGATTCTATTACCTGAGAGAAATGGTTGATGAGCATAATACGACAAAAAAGTTCTTGCAGAAGATAAAAAAGGATGAAAAATCTTATACTTCAGAATCAACTTTGAAAATGGTTGTTGATAACCTTCTAAAGATAAGCGATATATTGGAGGACCATCTTGCAAGTTTTTCTGTTGTTGCAGATGAAACAAAATCCTTTGAAGAAATCATGATTATCTGGGATTTGCCATTAGACAAGAAGATTGTATTAGAAGAGACAAAGGCAGATGATATTAAGTGGATTAAGAAGAAAGAAGATCTTGACAGTTTGGATTTGAGTTCAGAAAAAATTGTAGGCATAAATATTCCTGTATCTTCAAATTTCAACAATGAAATTTTGTATACTTTAGAAAAACTAAAAAAACATCCTAACATAAAAACAGTTAAAATAAAATATTCTTTGCTGTCACATCCAGCAACAATAATTAGAGAATATGGATACAAAGTTGTGATTTAGACATATTTGAACTAAACCTTTAAAAAAATAACATCACTCCAAACAAACATGTTAAAAGTGTATAAGAGGAAGTTGCTAATTGGATTAATGATTCTTCTAGTATTATTTGCCCTAATTTTCATCTTAGCACTTGTCGATTTGCAGAGAGGAGTTCCACTTTTCGGAACAGGTCTTAGATACGACGTTGAGAATGTCACTGTAATAATTCTCTCAATTCTGTCAATAGTGAAAGTGATACGTGAGATAATAAAGGTTGAACATCAATGAAAAAATTGTAATTCAACGAGTGTCTAAAAAAAATTAGATAGATTTTTATAATATCAATTTCTTTAATAAAAACATGAAACAGGCAATCATAATAAGGCAAGATTTGAAACAAACAAAAATTGAAAATTTTTGGTGTTCCAAATCCTTATCAAGCATAAGAACATGAAACAGGCAATCATAATAAGACAGGATTTGAAACTGCCAAAAGGAAAAATAGCAGCGCAAACAGCACATGCGTCAGTCGAAGCAGTTATGAGAAGCAAAAAAGACAATGTCAAAGACTGGCGGAAAGAAGGCATGGCAAAGATAGTGTTGAAAGTTGCAGACCTTAAAGAGCTTCGGAAATACAACCAAATGGCAAAGGATACTGGCTTGACAACCGCAGTGATAACAGATGCAGGCAAGACAGTAGTGATGCCTGGAACAGTGACCTGCGTAGCTATTGGACCGGATGAAGATGAAGAGATAGATGCAATAATTTCTGAATTGAAATTACTATAAATTTTTTCGAAAACTTTATATTGAAATATAGGTAATCAAAAAAATATGAAAGAAAAAGACCACCTAGTAAAAGAAAGACTTAGAAAACTCAAAGAAATAAGAGAATTGGGAGTGAATCCTTATACCTACAGATACAATCAAACTCACAATGCTACAGACTTGCAATCAAAATTCAAAAAGCTGAAAAAAGAACAGAAAACAAAGACAAAAGTAAGTATCGCAGGCAGAATAATGATCCTGCGAAGGATGGGAAAAGCGACATTCGCAGACCTGCAGGACGGCACAGGAAGGATACAGCTATACTTCAAGCAGGACGACTTGGGAAAGAAGCAATACAAGTTTCTGAAAAAACTCGACATCGGCGACATCATCGGAGTCAAAGGAACAATCTTCAAGACAAAACTAGGAGAGCTAACTATTTACGTCAAGTCTTATGAACTACTCACAAAGAGTTTAAGGCCACTACCAGAGAAATACCACGGCCTAAAAGATGTTGAGGCTCGTTACAGGCAGAGATATGTTGACCTAATAGTAAATCCGGATGTCAAAGAAACATTCATCACAAGAACAAAGATATATGATGCGATGCGAGAGTTCTTAGTCAAAGATGGCTTCTTAGAGGTCGAGACGCCAACACTCCAGCAAGTTTACGGCGGAGCAACTGCAAGACCATTCATCACAAAACATAACGCATTGAACATGAATTTATACCTTAGGATATCTGACGAGCTATATCTGAAAAGACTGATCGTTGGAGGCTTTGAAAAAGTCTTCGAATTCTGCACAGACTTCAGAAATGAGGGCATTGATACAAAGCACAACCCTGAGTTTTCAATGATGGAAACAATGTCTGCCTATGACGATTATAAGGATAGCATGAGGAGGGTTGAGAGGATGATTGAGTTCATAGCGAAGAAAGTCGCAGGAACAACAAAGATAAAATACGAAGGAAAGACGATAAACCTCAAACCACCATTTAAGAAGATAAAGATGGCTGACGCTGTCAAGAAAGAGACTGGATATGACTTCCTGAAAGTCAAAAGCATTGCAGAAGCCAGAAAGATAGCAAAGAAGCTCAGAGTAGACATAACACCTGACATGGGTGTCGGAGCCATTCTAGCCGAGATATGCGAGGAGAGGTGCGAGCCAAAATTCATCCAGCCAACAATACTGTATGATTACCCAAAGGAAGTATCATCCCTTGCAAAGAGCACAAGGGATAATCCAGACTTCACAGAAAGATTCGAGCTTATAATATGCGGCATAGAATTTGGAAACATGTACTCTGAGTTAAACGACCCTCAGGTTCTCAAGGAGAACTGGAAGAAAGCAGAAGAGCGCGGAAAAAAAGGTGATGAAGAGGCTGAGAAGATGGATGATGACTTCATAAAAGCGCTTGAATACGGGATGCCACCAACATCAGGCATAGGCATTGGAATGGACAGATTGGTTATGCTCTTCACAGATTCATCTTCAATAAGGGATGTCATTCTCTTCTCAACGCTAAAATCTCAAAAGTAGAAAACTTTTTAAAACACATATTTTTCTAAACCAGTATGGAAAAAACCGTCGTCGGCCTTCTAGAAAAGGTTAAATTAAACGGACATGGAAACAACCGAGAGATAATCGCTCGCATAGATACAGGAGCTACCAAGAGTTCGATAGACTTAACACTTGCATCAAAGCTGAAACTTGGTCCTGTAATAGAATCCATGCTCATAAAGAGCGCTCATGGCACAAAGCTAAGGCCTGTTATTGAGGCAGAGATTGAAATATGCAAAAGAAAGCTAAAGGAACACTTCACACTAGCAGACAGAGGGCATATGAGATATCAGGTTCTAGTAGGTCAGAACATACTGAAACAAGGATTTCTAATTGACCCTTCAAAAGAACTAAAAGAAAAGGTGAAAAAAAAGTGAAGGCCGCTCTTATCAGTCTCGAAAGTAAGAGCTCTCAATGGACTGGAGAGGCGATGAAAAAATACTTCCACAGAGTTGACGAACTAAACCTGAAAGAGATCGAGATAAACTTCTCAGGAAAAAACTCTGAAGTACTATACGAGGGTAAACCTATAGAGAAGTATGACTGCATATTCGCCAAGGGCTCCTTCAGATACGCTCCTCTACTAAGATCATTAACCTCTCTTCTGAAAGTCAAATCTTACCTGCCAATAGTTGCTTCTGCATTCACAATTGGTCACGACAAGCTATTGACACAGCTGAAACTTCAGCAGAAAAACATACCAATGCCAAGGACTTACCTAAGCGCGACAATAGACGCAGCAAAGAAGATACTTGAAAAGACAAACTATCCTACTATTATGAAGTTTCCACAAGGCACCCAAGGAAAAGGAATCATGTTCGCAGATTCATACGCATCAGCCTCCTCAATGCTTGACGCACTATCAGCTCTAAACCAACCATTTCTGATTCAGGAATACGTCGAGACAGGAGGGACAGATATAAGAGCAATAGTAGTTGGTGACAAAGTGGTTGCATCCATGAAGAGAAAAGCTGATATAAAAGAGGTAAGAGCCAATGTTCACGCTGGTGGAATCGGCGAAGCAACTCAATTGGACTCTTATACAAAGAAAGTCGCTGTGGACGCTGCCAAGGCAATCGGCGCAGAGATCTGCGGTGTTGACATGCTGGAGACACCAAAAGGTCCTGTCGTTATAGAGGTAAACATGAGTCCTGGACTTCAAGGTATAACTGAGGCAACTAAAATAGATGTGGCTGATAAAATTGCTAAACACTTATACAAGAGAACTGTTGAAGAGACTGAAGAAGAGAAGGTTAACGGTGCTGCGAAGATAATGAAAGATTTGGAGATTGAGAAAGGAAAAGAAATCATAAGCTCTCTTGACTTCAGAGGTACTAGGATTCTATTGCCAGAAATTATTACAAAAGTGGCAAAATTCAATGAGAACGAAGATGTCGAAATCTCTGCTGAAGAGGACAAGATAGTTATCAAGAAATTCAAAGTTAGTTAGTTTATAACAGGTTTCTGACGTTGTCTATGTTCTTAGCTACTTCCTCACCTTTCTTTGTGAGGGTTAATATTTTTAGTCGACCCTGCTTCTCGAAGTTTATCAGACCTGCCTTGTTCATCTCCTGAAGAATTTTGACAACATGGCTGTATGTGCAATCAACGACTTTAGCCAGTGAAGAAGCGTATATGTCATGGGTTTTGTTGAGGAGAGTAACAAGCATCATAGCTGGCTTCTCTCGAAAAAAAATGTTGAAAACCTTTTCTTTTCTCCCCATCATGTACCCCCTATTCTTATGATATAATATATTTAAATATTTATATGTAATGGAACACATACAACAAATAATATATTTGTTAATGTATATGTTGGAACTGATTTGTCATATTTAAATGTATCGTTTTTAACCCAATTCTACGTCGGAACAATCATACTTGTGGCCGCAGTTCTTGCAGACATATTCACAGTGTGATAATTCCAACTCCATGCCACACACCGGGCAAAAAGCCATACTAAATACTCATTTAGCTTTTATCATTTAAAAAGTTAGTGGAAAAATGGAGTTTGTCGCAAAATAAATAAATGACTTTGTTAATTAAAGGTTTAGGAGGGTGG
>JACNFY010000021.1 GCA_014384375.1 Nanobdellati archaeon | reverse complement strand
AAAGCTTTTTTGAACACAAAAAAGCAACTAGTGACATATGTCACTTCGCTATACACTGCTATAATTTCTTTAGCTTTTCCAATACAAGAAAGATTATTTGGTCAGGAAATTCAGAACAGTACTTATCAAGAAATTGTAGATAATCGGTTCATTACCGATTTAGTTGAAAAGATAGAAGCTTCACTCAAGGACCCTCTCATTAACACACGAGCTGTCGTAGGATATCATCCTTTTGTTGGAAGAGTTGATTTATTTTATTTTCAGCAGACTTCCAATGCAGACACTTTAGAAGATTTTTTGGAAGGGGGTTATTACCTGCAGACAAACTTCAACATTGAAGGTTCTGATTTAGCTAAGAAATATAACGCAACACACATTACGATTTTAGATGGTGGACTAAAAATGCCTGATGGTAGACCGAATGCGGTTTTTGTAGTTAATCGATATGTTGGTTCTGATAGTCTGGGACTGATAGATATTCCCTATGGACTTGATTCTCAACTGACCAAATGGATTGATGATTTATATTCAGATGTTCTTAAGACTGCAAAATTTGAATTTGATAGAGAATAAGTGTTTCTTATTTTTTCAGTTTCTTAACCAAATTATTGATAGATAACAGTTGTTCTTTTCCTGTCTTCATATCTCGGAGTTTTACTTTTTTCTGTTTCAGCTCTTTCTCTCCTACGAAAATAACGTACGGAATGTCTAATGCGTTAGCATAGTTCAAGTTCTTACTAATACCTCTTCCAGAGATGTCCATATCAATTTTTATACCTGAGTTTCTGAGTTTTTGAGCAATTTTTATGCTTTCAGAAGTTGTTTTTATAGGTATTACGTAAACATCAACAACTGACTTCTTTTTTTCCTTTGAAGACAATGCATCTGTTATAACCTCTAAGCCAAAAGATATGCCTGTGGCAGGATAAGCATCTTCCTTGCCAACAAACTTTCCAACCATTTCATCATATCGTCCACCAGCTGCAATAGAGGACTTTATCTCAGATTTCTCTAAAAAAACCTCGTACACAGGTCCCGTGTAGTATGCCAAGCCGCGAGCAAGTGAAGGATCAAAGTCAACGCTTACTTTGAATGATTTAAGGAGTTTGAGAAGTTCTTCCATTTCTGCTATTCCTTCCTTTCCAATATCGTTGCTAATAAATGACTTTAGATTATCAAGAGTCTTTTTGTTATTCTCCTTCTTCTGAATTAGTTTGAATATTTTTGAAGTGCTAGCGATCTTTTTCTGCTCTAGTTCTTTTTTCACTTCATTTTTTCCCTGCTTCTCAAGTTTATCTATTGAAAGAATAGCATCAATCCATTTATTCTCCTTGACACCTGTTGAGAGGAGTATTCCGTCAAGGATTTTTCTGTTATTAATTTTTATAACTGTTTTCAAACCTAATTTCTTGAAACCTCTATCAGCGATTGCTAGGATTTCAGCATCTGCGAGCATGCTCTTGCTTCCCACAGTATCAACATCGCACTGCCAGAACTCTCTGTACCGACCAAGCTTGATAGGACCATCTCTGTAGACTCGTCCAATTTCATAACGCTTAAAAGGCATCTTTAGATTAGGATTCATACCGATAAACCTTGCTAGAGGAATAGTTAAATCGTACCTAAGACCAAGTTTTCTTCCTCCTTGATCTTTTAACTTGAATATTTCCTTCAGAATCTCATCCCCGCCAGCATATTTTGACGATAAAGTTTCAAATCTCTCTATTTCAGGTGTCTCTAAAGGGTTGAAACCGAACTCTTCAAATGTTTCTCTTAGAGTATCAACTACTTTCTGCCTGATGATTTTCTCTTCAGGAGGGAAATCCCTAACTCCTTTAGCATTCATTAGTTTCATCTTAAACACTCCTCATTGTTTTTCGTTTATATAATTTTTTGTTTTAAATAAAAAAATAAAAAAATTATTCGAGTTTCCCAACTGCATTTTCAACAGCTTCTAACAGTTCTCCTTTTTGTGCTATCTCTGTAAGCTTCTCAATGTCTGAGTACAAGGGTATGTCCTCATCTAAAAACTTCACGTACTTCCTGACAACCTCGTATGCTGCTTGAGTCCCTTTGCCTAGCTTGCCTCCTTCCTTCTTTACTCTTAAGTCAACTGCCTGCACTGCTGCCAGCAACTCTATAGCTACTACTGCAAAGCTGTTATCAATGAGCTTTCTAGTCTTTATCGCTGTGTTTGTTCCCATACTCACAAAGTCTTCTTGATCTGCTGCTGTAGGAATTGATCCTGTTGCTGCAGGAGTGCATAGTACTCTGTTCTCGCACACAAGTGAGGCGGCAGTGTATTGAGGTATCATGATCCCTGTGTAAAGCCCTGCTCCTTCTATCAGGAATCCTGGCAGACCAACGTTTAGATTTGGATTTATCAATCTGTTAATTCTTCTCTCAGATATCACAGACAAAGTTGTTACACCCATACCAAGCATCTCTAGGGGTAGTGCAACTGGTGTTCCTTGGAAGTTAGCACCTGCAAGGTATTTTCCGTCTTTTCCTTTTGGAATAAATAAAGGGTTGTCAGCGCCGCCATTCAGTTCAATCTCTACTTGTTTCCTGACGAAATCCAAGGCATCCTTTACAGTTCCTACCACTTGAGGTGTTGACCTAATACTGTATGCGTCTTGCACTCTCTCTTGTTTCCCAAGTATTGAGGAATCCTTTATGAGTCTCCTTATGTTTGATGCGCATTTTACTCCTCCAGGAAAACCTCTCAATCTCAGTATCTCATCATCGAAAGCCATGGTGACTGCTTTCAACGCCTCAAAGGTTAAAGCTGCAGCAATCTCAGAACTTTTTATTAGCATGTTTGCATCAACAACTTCTAGAGCCGCCATTCCTGCTATTAGCTGAGAGCCGTTGATTACTGCTAGTCCATCCCTTATTTCATACTTTATGGGATTCAAACCTGCTCTTCTCAACGCCTCTTTTCCAGGAAGCCTTTCATCTTTGTAGAATGCTTCCCCTTTCCCTAGAGGAACGAGCATTGCTTGAGCTAATGGTGCTAAGTCTCCGCAGGCGCCTACAGACGCAGGGTACATCACAGGGATAACTCCTCTGTTGAGCATCTCTGCAATGAATTCAACTACCCTAACGCGAACACCTGAAACTCCTTTGCTCATAACATTGATTCTTGTAGCTATTGCAGCTCTTACATTCTCCTTGCTCACAGGCTCTCCATAACCTGCTGAGTGGCTGTATATAAGGTATTTGGAGAATTTTTCAGCTTGTTCAGGAGTTAAGATGACGTTTGCAAGTTCTCCTATTCCTGTTGTTGTGCCATACGCAGGTTTTTTTTCTCTGAACATTTTTTCAACGAACTCTCTGCTTTTCTGCATTCGGGGTTTTGCACTGTCACAAACTTCTATTTTTTCTTTGTCTCTTGCAATTCTCGCCAGGTATTCAACTGTTAGTCCTTTTCCTTTTAGTTTCATCTTTATCACCCCTGCGCATTATACACGAAGTCCTTTGGCACCCAGCTATATACTGGCTGGTTCTTAACCTGATCGAAACCGACCATTATTCTTTTGTATTCCTCTCCGCCTCTAATGGCTTGACAGCTATTCAATTCTGTGCTGTCCAATCTATTAGTGAAGACAATCAGCACTTTGTTGCACCTTAGCCTCCAGTTCTGTTATTTGTTCTTTTCCTTTCATTTCATTTACCTCCGCCAACAAGATTCTTTAACATCTTTGTTGACATAGAAGAACATAGAAAGAACTACTTCTTGTTCAATGATGAGAAAAAGGGCAGATGGCGGGAATCGAACCCGCGTCCAGAGCTCCACAGGCTCTTATGTTACCATTACACCACATCCACCATGTTTTTAGTAGAATGTAATTATTAACATATAAAACCTTTGTTTTTCTGAAAAGAGTCTTATAACTACTTAGAACTTGCCTACTCGTGATGAATACATACAGAAACTTTTGCGTTTCTGAAGTTTTCCTTTCTTCCGAAATGAAAACAATCAACTCTTTTCATTTTAGTATGTTTTTTCTTTATTATTTATAAATTTAATTGATTTGAATTTGAGGCGGGGTATATGTTCTGAATTTTTCAGTTCTTAACTTGTATGGTGTTTTGTGAAAGCTATTTAAAAATTCGTTTTTCCTATTTGTCACTGTCGATCTCAACTCAGTTTCGGATTGAAATTCTCCTCCTACAAGGAATATGTTTTCAGGTGGAATTGCATCTTCTGAAATAACCCATTTCTTGTCAGGCATCAGTACGATATGCTTTTCCAAGCCTCTTAGGTCAATTCCGAACAAATGTGTTTTTCCTGTCCAGCCATGGTATTGTGCTGCATCTGAGGTCATGTAAACTCCGTTCATATGTACACCTCCAGATATATGTAAGCCTTCATTCATAATGCCATGGACATTTTCTCCTTTTGTCCAATGATATACAATTGGTTTTACGTTCATACTCTTATAATTGTTTAACTAATATTTAAATCTTTCTATTTTTAACCACTTTTAAGTAATAAATAATTTTTTCTTTATTTTCCATTAAATTTATAAAACAACACTTTTTCCAACAGGTTAGCATAGATGTGGGCGTGACTTGCCTGAATATGCCAAAATCGTGTCAAGCGATTTTCGCAACTCAAAAATCTTTGATTTTTGTTGATGCACAAAAACCTAATAATGGAGGTCAAAGTGGGATTATATAAGCATATTAGAGAAGCTTGGAAAAAGCCCAAGCAAACCCTGAAAGAGATAAATAGGGAGAGACTTATTTCTTGGAGGCGAGAACCCTCCACACTTAGGATTGAGAGACCAACAAGGCTTGATAGAGCTAGATCTCTTGGATATAGAGCTAAGCAAGGAATACTAATAGTCAGACAACGTGTCGCTAGAGGAGGAAGACAGAGAGAGAAGTTCAGAAGTGGTAGAAGACCCAAACACATGCGAAGGAAGAAGATAGTGGCCAAGAATTACCAACAAGTAGCAGAGGAGAGAGCAAACAAGAAGTTTGTCAATTGCGAAGTTCTGAACAGCTACAAAGTTGGTCAGGACGGATTGTACTACTGGTATGAAATCATATTGGTTGACAGGGATCACCCGCAGATTCTCAAAGACAAGAAGCTTGGTTGGATGGCTTTTAAGAGAGGAAGAGCTGCACGTGGCTTGACAAGCGCTGGCAGGAAATCAAGAGGGCTAAGACATAAGGGTATTGGTACAGAGAAGATCAGACCGAGCCTGAGAGCAAAAAGTAGAAGGCACTAATTTTTTTTCTTTTTACCTGTCCACAAAAAGAAGATGCTTCTCTCTTCCTATGAGTTCTTGTACCACTCTTTTCTGTATTACTTTCTCAGGATCTGGCATCAACTTTACTCGTTTCTTTATGTCTTCGAAGTTTTTGAAAGGTTCTCTTCGCTCCTCGATTATCTCCCACATGTGTTTCTTGCCAACTCCTGGAAGTAATTCAATTACGTGCATCCTTGTGCTTAATGGCTGTGCCTTGTTGAAGAACTCTACGAATCTTTTCTCATGATCATGCACTAGCTGCTTCACTGCATGTTCTAGTTCAGCCTTTGCTGTCTGTGTGAGCTTGTCAGTGTTTATCTTTCCGTTTATGTGATGTATTTTCTCCCTTTTAGCTTCTCCGATGTAAACTTCTTCATAGGGTTGTAAGAATATACCTTTCTTAGGGACTAATTCTAGAAGAGTAAAGTTTTCCTTCCCTATAGCCTGAGCTATGGGGGTTTTCACGTGACTAGGTCTGGTATCGAAGGGGTAGCCGTTTGGCAAGAAGTCTAGAACTATAGCTTCCTCTTCCTTTTTCTTTGGTAACATGTTGCTCCCCCACAATACTAATTGATACTTTCATTTATAAATCTTTTGAAAAAATAAGGGACTATTTTGTGTAATCCTTAACAACTTTGATAATCTTTTTCATATCTTCATTGCTAACAGACAATGTGTATCCTTGAAGAACCACTTTTAATTCAGCTGCAGATGTTGGCATCAAATCCACAATCTTTTGTATGAATTCTTCTTTTAACCTTGTAATTTTCAATTTTCTTAACTTTCCTATTAGTTCATCAGCACTCTTTTTTGGTAACCTGGCAAAGTCATTCAGGTATTCCTCTGTTTTTTTACCTCTGAAAGTTAGTTCTCCATCTCTCTTTTTTATGCTCTTCAACTTTTGCTTCAATTCAATGATGTTGATTGGTGTCTTCTCGATTATTTCAAGTTTCGACATTTAGCTCACCTTTTTTAGATGGATAGGGTGTACTACTAATGTTTTTTCTTTTTTGAAATCCTTTATCTTGACTTCGTAGCATTTTCCTCTCTGTCCAGTCACAGTTCCTGTTTTACCGTGGAATCTTAAAAAATATTGTCCTTTCTGATATGCAGGCTCGGCTTTTAATGCAACTCTGTCTCCTGGGTTGAATTTTTGCAGGAAGCTGCTAATCCTGATTTTACTCTTCTCTCTAATAGATTTGCTGAGCTTCTGCCTGCTCTTTCTCATCCTGCTTCCTACTCTCTTAACCATGTCGTCTCAGAAAAAGTAATTGGTTTATAAAATTTTCCACTTAATTTAAGCGAAAAATTTATATATTTATTTATCTAAGAACTAATTGTTGTGATAATCAACATTTCTTTAGCAAACAAGCATTTGTATTCCAGTCAAATCTATAAAAAACCGATTTGAAATGAATGAAGAAGAACTAATATTGGCTGAAAAATGCCCTGCATGTAGTGCCAAGTTGATGCCTGAAGATATAGTTTGTCCAAAGTGTGGCTCGGATGTTTAAGAATCAGCAGGAGGTTCCTCAGAGGGTTCCTCTTCGGCTGGTGCTGGTGCTTCCTTGGCCTCACCTTCAGCGACTTCAACAGGTAGAAGCTTGTTGATCACGTCGTCGTGTATCTCTGCTTCGTGCAGTTTTGCAACTATAGCATATCTTTCCTTGCCTTGCATACTTGCGATTATCTCTTTTGCCTTTGCTTCTTCCTGAGCGTGTTTCTCTGCAAGCTCTGCCTGTAGTGCTTCTTTCTCCTCTTCTAAAGCTTTCTTCTCTTCCTCAGACAGCTCTGTCTTTTCTGCAGTAATTTCTTTGTCAAACTTTCCTTCATCAACCATTTTTAGAGCGTCGAAAGCTTTAACTCCTTCTACCTTTATGCCCATAGAGTTGCATGTCCCGATTATCTCTTTGACCTTGCTCTTCATATCTTTTCCCAGAAGAGAGTCTTCCTTCATCTTTGCAATCTTGATGATTTGCTCGATTACAAGGTCAGCTACGAATTCTTCCTGAGCTCTTCCAGAGCCTTTATCAATCCCTGCTTCCTTCATTATAAGTGCAGAAGCTGGTGGTGTTCCGACGCTGATTGTGAATTTTTTTGTTTCGTCGTCTATATCTACTTTAACAGGCACTTGCATGCCTTTGAAGGACGCAGTCTTTTTATTAATCTCAGCTACGACTTCTCCTATATTCACACCTAAAGGCCCTAATGCAGGTCCTAGAGGCGGAGCAGCAGTCGCTTTTCCTCCTTCAATAAGTGATTCTACTGTCTGAGTTGCCATGTCGGTGAGGAAAAATTAACCGTTTATAAAGATTACTGTTAGAATATTCTTGTATAGCGAAGTGACATATGTCACTAGTTGCTTTTTTGTGTTCAAAAAAGCTTTTCAAAGGAGTGATATACGTCTGCAGGAGCCTTGTTTTCAAGGCTGCTGTGTGGTCTGAAATGATTATATCTCATCCTAAAAAACTCTAAATCATTGTTGCAAAATTCTAGTTCTTCATCCATTGTTTTGAAAAGTCTCTCAACTTTTCCATTTGTAGTTGGACTATGAACTTTAGTCCTAATATGCTTAATGCCTCTTCGCTTACACCACTTATCAAACTTACTTCTTGTACTATTTAATCCATATGCGCTACCATTATCAGTCAATATCTGCTTTGGCTTACCAAACTTCTTGATGAGCTCATCAAGAATGTGTGTGACAACGAGAGTTGTCACACTGTTTAGCTTTACTAAAGCTAAACTGTATCTGCTAGCATCATCCAAAACAGACAAAGTATAGCAGTTGAACAACTCTTGTTCATCAGTATGATCTATTTGCCATAAACTATTAGGATGTTTTCGCTGCCAACGAACCCATTTCTTCTGTTTGCCTTTATTCTTTGTCTCACGACAAAGAAAATGTTTGTTTAAGATTTTATCAATTGAACGAGCTGAAATTTTAAGATGATGTAACTGCGTTATTAAT
>JACNFY010000023.1 GCA_014384375.1 Nanobdellati archaeon | reverse complement strand
CTATAGATATTTAAAGTTTTGTCTTCACTAAAGAAAGGGTATTAGTGGGTCCGCCCGGGATCGAACCGGGGACCTCCGCCTTGTAAGGGCGACGTCATAAACCACTAGACTACGGACCCATCGAGGAAGAACAAAACGAATTTGATTTATAAAATTTGCTCTTATAGAAATTATTGTTTTTTGCCGAAGGCTTGCGACCATAGGGAGCATTATCCCGCCCAATCCTGATAAGGGTTGATAGTAATCTTTTTAAATAGTTCCTGATTCTCCCGAGCAATGGAAGGAGTCATTGCAAACTTCAGACAGGGAAGACATCACACTTACGACAACCAGATGATAGTCATAGCTGATTCTATAACGAACAAAGTCGCTGCCGATAAGCTTGTCGGCAAGAAAGTTGTCTGGAACAGCGGCAAGAAGGACATCGTTGGAGAAGTTAGAAGCACTCACGGCAATAAAGGAGCTTTAAGAGTTCTTTTCGAGACCGGAATGCCTGGACAGAGCATAGGCAGGAAAGTAAAGATAGAGTAAGTTTTCTGATGCTTCAGCATCGCGACCAAAGGGAGCATTATCCCCGTCAACACTGATAAGGGTTGATAGAATAAGATTTTCTTATACCCCTAAGAAGGATAGTGGGATTACATCTTTAGCCACTAAGAACATGAATATCGCACCGATAAAGAAACCAAGTAATATGCCTTTGACGAAATCTGCAGGGGACATCAACATGATATTTCACCTCTATTAAACACCTTATAAACCTTCGAGTATTTAAAATTTTCTATAGGAATACTAATATTAGAAAACTTTATATAGTAGTATTCTCAGGAATAAGAGTATAATAATCATAAAAACATGAGGTGCGCCAGATGAAAAAATTATCAATTCTGATTGGAATCCTATTAGTTCTTAGCATAATACCTCTTGTTAGTGCACAACCAGCACCAGGAGTTCAGCCGTTAACAGCGCCTAATCTAGGTTTTGACCCTATCACAGGAATTGTTGAAGGATTTATAAACGTAATAAATAGACTAGGAAGTTCTACAGTCACTATGCCTATATATGGTCATACAGTCACATATCTACACTTGTTCTTAACTTGGCTCATAATGTTCACACTCATCTGGGTAGCCTCTGGAATAATTCCTCCATTCAATACATCGGAAGGAAAAAGAACACCTGGCGCCAGAAAAACATTCGCTGTTGCAGTCTCGTTACTAGTAACCTTTGGCTCACCGCTAGCATACTACTTATACCTGTTCATAACAACATGGTTCTCTTTAGTAATGATTATCTTGCTTATAATCCTCTTCTGGGGTCTCTTAGTATGGGTTGGCAGGGTTAGATCACACTTCGGCAAGACATCTGCAGGAAGTAAACTGTTAGATGCAGAATCTGGAAAGACAAGAAATTTAGCAAGGAGGAAGCAACAGGATGAGACTCTTGCATCTGATATAATGGATCGAGAGGAAAGCTCCATTGAAGAATTGAAAAAACTTGCAGCGGAAGAAGAGTTTGACTCTAGAAGACTGATAGACCTTCTACGAAAGCTTAAAGCTGCATTAACAGAGGCTAAAGGAGTTGAAGGAGAGGAAGCAACAAAGGAAGTCTCACGGTTGATGGGTATAATCTCACAGCTTGTCAAATATGAATCTCGAGAACAAGAGATTATTAAGAAGCAGGAAGAAATTACCGGGACAATTGAAAAATACGGCCTAGAAGAGATACAAAACCTAAAAAGAGATGAAATTGATGAAAAAAAGCTTATAGAGGAGCTAAAAGATAGAAAGGACATCAAAGATGAGAAGCGAGAGGAATATGCTAGAGACCTGATAACTCACGCGCTTAATCAGTCTCTGGCTATTAAAAACTTAACAGAAGAATTTGTGAGGGTAGAAGATTTCAAAGAAAAAGAGTTAGGATTAGCCAGACAATATACACAGAATCTAGTAGACTCCTTGAGAACAACACCCCCTAATTTTGATAATTCAATTATGTGGACTGATAGACTGATAGGAGTTGTAAATAAAGAAGTAAATATAGAGAATAGTGCTATGAAAATCCTAACCAATCTTAAAAAGTTTGCAGACACAGATTTCGAATACATAAAGAGAGCTCGTAGCGTCTCATAAAATAGAATTAATTTGCCAAGTGCGGGAATAGGAGCTCTACTTCATTTAAGCGATATTGAAACTCTGCGTATACGTCAGATACTGGTCCTCCACCGTGTTCTGCTATATACTCTTGAAGGGTCTGTTCTTGAGGTTGCACAGTTTCCTTTGACTTCTTTTGTTTTTCTTTCTTTGGTTCTGGTTTAACCGCTGCCTCAGGAGACGAAATCATTCCTAGTTGCCTGTAACGTGTCGCTGATAGTATGTAAATCGGAAATATCCTTTTGGACAAAGATATTTTCTCAGATTCAATCTGGAACATTACTGGTTGAGTCGGCTCAACTTCACTTACGTCTTCTTTCTCTTCTGCTTCTTCTTTTGGCGTAGGTCTATTAAGATAGTATTCTATATTGTTTGGGTCGTGACATTTATCGCTTAGAATGAGCGTTAAGCCTATTTTTCCTTTGTAGACCTTTCCTATATTTGGATTGTCTACTATCTCTTTTATTCTTTGATCGTTAAGTATATTCTCTGCTTGTTTTCTAGCTGCAAATTTGACATCTTTTCCTCTTGCTTCCTGCCTATCTTCGATAATACAAATCTTATCATATAGGAACTCCATTGCTGAATACAATGATTTTACATCGACTTCTCTCATAAAAGGCACGTCAACCCCTGTCAGGTCAGCAAATATTGCACTATATCCCAATAATTTTTCCAATTGGTCCTTGTGCTCGCCTGCAATCCATGGTTCATTCTCTGCTATAGCTTTCCTTATCCCTATTAAATTTTCATTCTGCGAAGCTATTCTCTCTATATCAGTTCTATCCTGTGCTGAGAATGCAATTCCTCTCTCTGAGATTAAAATAACTTTTCCCTTTAATCTTTCTGCCTCTGCTTCGTTACCTTGCTTCTCTGCTTCATCTGCTTTATTCTCGTAGAGTGTTATGAGATGGCCCTTCTGGGCTTCTTCTTTAAAAAGAGTTATTGGGTTATTTAGAACTCTACGATGCTCTTCATATTCTTCCCTATCTGTAATGGCCATAACTGCTTCATCAAGATATTTAACTTCCTCATCAAGATAAAATAGTTCAGAATCATCTATATTGTATAACTTTCTAAATTCAATGATATTCGCAATCAGAAATTCAATATCTTCCTTTTCTGGTTGAATTATTGTATTTTTAGGTTTTCTTATTGTAATCTTAGGTTTTCTAATACGCATTTTTTGTCATCACTAGAAAGTGACTTCACATATTTAAATGTTTTGGTTTTTAATCCGAAAATCTTCCGGATTTTTGAAAAAAATACGTTATGAAGAATTTGATTTTTGCTTAAAAGTTTTAGAACAACATTTTTTTCTATTTATTGGAAAAACAATATATTGGACAAGCAATAAATAAGAAAAAATAAGCTAATAAAAAGTTTAGTTTTTGACAAAAATTTTTAGAAAGAGATTTATCAAAATAATTAAATAGTATCCAAAGGACTCTTAACCTTTCTCTTAGCCTCATCAGATACGTGTGTATATATCTGTGTCGTCGACAAATCAGCATGTCCAAGCAGTTCCTGAATCAGTCTAATATCAGTTCCATTCTCCAACAAATGAGTGGCAAAACTATGTCTTAGAGTGTGCGGAGTTACCCTTTTTCTAATGCTTGATTTCTTTGCAACAGAACTAACAATTTGTTGAACATTGCGAGTGGTTAGTGCACCTCGTCTTCCAGGAAACAGATACTCTGAGTTATGTTTCTCGAGATACTTTCTAATGTCCTTAACAAGCTTTTCAGAGAGAATAACAAGCCTATCCTTAGCACCTTTTCCACCTCTCACCCAAGCAGTGTTCTTATCCAATTCAAGCTGATCAACCTTCATATTAACAAGCTCAGACACCCTTATTCCAGATGCATAGAGCATCTTAATCATCAATTTACTCTTCCTAGAGCTGGCATGCTTTATTATTTCTTTCACTTCCTCCTTTGAAAGCACTGTGGGCAGTTTCTTAGCAATCTTTGGAGTCTTTATGTTAACAAATCCTTTGCCAAGAACCTCATTATAATAGAAAAGCAGGGCTGATCTTGCCAGATTAATGCTTCTAGCAGATAAACCCTTATCAGATATTAAGTAGCCAAGGTAAGCCTTCACATCATCAACTGTCACTATGCTAGAATCTTTCCTAGAGTAAAATATGAAGTCTTTGTTGTACTTCAGATACGCTTTCCTTGTTTCAGGGCTGTAACCCCTTAATTTTAACTCGTTTTCAAGCTTTTCTAGCATTTTAGAATAGGCTTCTCAAGTGATATTCATGTCTCATGATCTTATAGGCTTGTATCAAAAGGAATAATCCTCCAATAACTAACAATATATTTCCAATAATTTGAGGAGTCTCTATCTTCTGGCTCACAATCCCATACTGGCTGAGAAGATTATATCCTCCTAAAGTCAATGATAGGACACCAATTATAACCTCTTTCCCGATTATTGTTGCTCCTTTTGGTGGTTGTTTTTGAAGTTTTTCCATATAATCACCTCTTTTTACCCTTGAAAAACTTCGGGTAAGATACATTATGCGAAGTATTCTATTTAAATCTTTCGTTTTCTCGACGATGAAGGTATTTAGAACCCCTTATTATGCCAGAAAAGGCCGCTTTTTGAAGGAAAAAGCAAGGGTTCATTAACTGTAATAGGTCCAATTGCTTTATTTACAACCATTCCGCTAGCAATCGTTCCTATGATTGCAGCACACCACAGCTACCAGGATAGTGAGGCAGACTTATATGATCTCCAACAAGACAAAGAGAAACATTCGACAAGCTTCTCCAACTAGATCAAAAGAAATGGAACTTGTCTATAAAACAGATTAAGCCAAAGCTAGCAGAAATTGTAGGTAAATATCAAGCTTAAAACTTTTAATCAAATTCTAAATGTTTTACTTCATGATTTGGTAGTTCTTTCTCTTTATGATGTGTTTCAAACCATAGAAATAATTGCTGAACAATTTATACAGCAACATCAACTCCTTTTCGCCTTCAGGTGTTAATTGATACACCTTCTTTCGACCAAACCTCCTGTACTTGACTAATTTCTTCTTTCTCAGCTTCTTTAGAGCAGGGTAAATAGTCCCTGGAGTAAGCATCGCCCCCTTCCTCCTCCCTATTTTTTTCGCCAAGTCCTCGCCACAAAGCCTCTTCTGGCCAACCTCGTGTAGTATGAAGAAGCTCAAGAACCCCTTGAGCTCCAAATACTCAGATTCTATTCTCTGCTTCGTCGTCACTGTTTTTTTCTGAGTCATAGGTTTTTTATCTGGAAAAACTTTTATAAATATATTGGTTGTAAAATATATAGATTAGACTATATATTGTATGTACTATTTATTGGACGAGCGATATTAAAAAATTGTGAAAATAGCGGTTTTTCAGCCAAAAAAATCCCTAAAAAAAATATGTATTTAAACAAAACATCATTCCCAGCATAAAAATGAATCAATTAGTGAGGATAATTGGAGGAACTCTGCTAACAACAGCAGCCATAACAATAATAGGTTGTAGCTCGACTAGGGTTATTAAAGATTATACACTTCCAGAGCCAGAAAGACCCTTCGTAGGATCTACATTTGAAAGGCTTTCATACGAAGAATTACTAAAAAAAACTATTGACGACGTGATAGCTTCAGACTTATTAGACTCTACTTATACGCAAAAATTAGATAGTTTATCTTATGGAATATCAACGTGGAGATGGAAAAAACCAGGAGGTTTCTATAATACTGAGGAAAGACATGCACACATATTTATCAAAACCCCGGACGATGAAGATGAATACCTGTATGAGCAAAACATATTGCTGAAATACTTGTTTCATGAGTTAGCGCATGACTACTGGGAGAATGAGTTATCAGATGAGCAAAGAGAGGCTTTTACAGAAAAAATAAAGCATTACCATAGAGAGTTTATAGAAGCTAAAAAGGAATTCTTGGAACTCGCTTCAGATACTGAAGCAGATATTTTCACAGGCTATAAATTCATTCATGAAAAACATGGCTTTAAAGATAGAATACACGACTCATTCACTGATTTTTTTAGTACACGGGAATACTACGAAAGATATTATGGTGAAAAGTTTGAAGAAAACTTCTACGGAACAGAAGCTTTTGCATTCTTTCTTGAATACGAGTTAAGAGATAAATCCTTATTTGTAGCAATTCTTCATAGAGCAGAGAAATCCCAGAGTGTGCTAGCAGAATCTGAAAAAAAGATAGCTGAAAGAGAGATACTGTCAATAATCTATATCCCAGAGGATTTGTTACCTTTCTATGAAGGATTATTGCATGAAAAATTTTTTGAAAACTAACAAAAAGGAGCTTCTATCCTGAGAACGTTCTTCCTGGCCTGCAAGTCTTTGAAGGTATAGTCAAGAGAAACATGTATTTGCTCGTCGACAAGCTGCTTAACTACTGGTATACCCTTTGCTTTTAGACTGCTAAGAAGAACCTGACACATTTCCACAGTTAGACCTAGCTTCCTAGCTAAATCAGGAATAGAAATCCTGTCCTCCTCGGTGTAAAGGCCTAAGAATACATCCTGTTCCTTTCTGGAAATGCGTATATCATCGAAAAACTTGGTGTAAAAGTGAGGATCAAGCCGCATCTGGACCTCATCAATCTTTTCTGATAACTTCTCAATCTTTGCATCTATATCAGCCATATACTCATAATTGGATTGTATCTCATTAGTATTCTGGTTTATAGAGTCAAGATGTACGTCTAAGTCATCTTTCATCGATTGAAAAACACCCTTCAGATTATTCTTTAATGCAGCCAAATCATGTGAAAGTGTGAGTACTTTCTTAGTTATAGCTGTAAATTTCTTACTCTTGAAAATCTTCGATTCACCCCCACAAAGGCGAGCTAATAAGTTTTTTTAAAGATTATTATGCTAACATCTCATATATTGTAGTGTTGAAATATTTGTATAGATTTGTATTCCTACAAATATTTAAAAAGAAAGCAAGCATTTTCGATGCAATGACAAAGAAAGAGCTGGCAATCACACTATCAAGATTAGACATTTTCTCGTCGGTAGAGATAAAATCAGAGCAGTACCCAACTGACTCAGAAATAGCTGCAGATATTCTATGGTTTGCAAGCCTGAATGATGACATAGAAGGAAAGATAATCGCTGATTTAGGAGCTGGAACCGGCATCCTAGGCATTGGATGCTTGTTGATGGGTGCAAAGAAAGTCTTTTTTGTAGAGAAAGACAAGGAAGCAATCAAAGTATTGGAGAAAAACCTAAAGTATGTCGATAAAAACAATTTCGAGATAATAAACTCTGACATAACCTATTTCAATAAAAAAGTAGATGTTGTCGTGCAAAACCCGCCTTTTGGCACCAAGAAGAAGCATGCGGATATCAGATTCTTAGAGAAAGCAACAACCTTATCCAACATTGTTTACTCTTTCCACAAGTCAGAGACTAAAAACTTCATAGATAAGAAGATAGAAGACCTAAACTTCAAAATGACACATTACTTCGAGTTCGACTTCCCAATAAAGCACAGCATGAAACACCACAGAAAGAAGATTGAAAGGATAAGAGTCGGATGCTGGCGGACTTCCAAAGCTGATTAAGACTATTATATTCTCTGTACTTTCCATCACCAGAGACGAAATTACAGTTAGCATCATTAATAAAGTTTTGTTTGCATCACTCGAAAAACGAAAACTTTAAATATGAGTTTGTATGGACAACAAGTTATGAGTGTTTTATTGATAACGGGAACACACACTATTGAAACTGTGTCAAAGCAACTCGGAATAAAGAAGAGTTCAGCAATCAATCTACTGTCAAGGTTAAAAAAAGAGGGGAAAGTTACTGTTTCCGGAGGTGGAAAACAAAAAAGAATTTACCATATCAGCCAATTACCACAAGAAAAAACAAATGGTTTTTATGACCTTATAAATAAATATTCAAAACTAAAACTAGTCCCAAGCTTTAAACATGTAGTTCATGGAAGATACACTATTGAACAAGCAATCATTGACGGTATAAAAATAGGCGATGCAAGAACACTAGAAGCAACCATGTATTTATTCAAAAGAGTTGCTAATTGGAAAAGATTATTTGATCTTGCAAAAAAAAACAAAGTAGAAAAAGAAATACACGAATTATACTCAAAAGCAAGAAAAACTATGAAATGCAGGCGAATGCCAAAAAAATATGAGTTGTAAAAAATGATAAACACAAAAGACCAGGGAGAATTGTTAGAACTAATAAGCAAATACATAGACCAAGACATAGAGTGCTATGCCCTCGGCGGAACAGCGATGATGTTCTACGGCTACAAAAACACAACAAGGGACATAGACTTGCTATTTCAAACCAGAAAAGAACTTGAAGTATTCATAGAAGCGATTAAGCAATTAGGATACAAAGAAATGTCTATTAAAGGAATATACCCTGAAAAAAGACTTAAATCAAGTTCAAAGCCACTCATGTTTACAAGAGGAGATGAACGATTCGACTTATTCCTGAACAAAATATTTGGATTCAAAATTACTGACAAAATCAAAGAAAGATTCTTCTCAAGACACGACTTCATAGGAAAAAAAGAGCTAATAGTAAAGATACTGTCGAAAGAAGACATAATACTATTAAAAGCAATAACCAAAAGAGAAAAAGATTTTGAAGACATACAAACAATAATAGAGCAGGACAAAGACATAAACTGGGACTTCATAATAGATGAAGCAATAACACAACGAAAACAAAACGAATGGATACTAATAGACTTAGAAGAGACCATGAAACAACTAAAAGAAATAACATTTCTGCCTTCAAAACTATTCAAAAGAATATATGCTGAAGAAAATAAATATCGCTAACCAAAAAGGTGACTACAAAAAAGAAGAAGAAATGAGAATGTGGTCACCTAATATTCTTTCTTCAATAGGGTGGTATGTGTATTCTTGCAATAATTTACTGGCATTAACTTCGCTACCGTTGTAAACTTTATAGAGTTGGTTAAGACTATTAATTAGTGCTATACGCAAAATTTATAATGCACAAAACATTATAAGTGATAAAAATGTCGATAAAGATTATTTATCCCTCGGTTGATAAGATTATTGAGTATAACCTTCTAGTGCTAAACATTATAAAAGTAAAAAAAGCTGACAAAGCGAAAGTTTTAAGTATAAAACACATATATGATGTTATTGAAGAATGTGAAGAAATAAAAGGAGACATTTATGATAAAGCAATAATCCTGCTAAAAGGCTTGATTAAAAAACATCCTTTCGCAAGTGGTAATAGAAGGACAGCATTTATTGCTACCAAATATTTCGTGCTTACAAACAAAGCAAAATTCAGAATAAAAGATGAACCTCAGTATGCGAGAGTTATGCAAGGCATAAGAGAAGATTATTATTCAAAAGAAGAAATCAAGGAGTGGATAAAAAATGGCAAAATCAGAGAATTCAAAAGATAAACTAAGATACAAAATAGTCTCAGAAGAAATTAATAACTTTAACAAACTAGTTGAAGGACATAAAAAACTATTAGAAGCAATAGGAAACTTATAAAGTTATAAAACTTAAAGAACTAGTGTGGGTCATAAACATTCTGTATTAATGTATCTGGTTGCGTAAACGTTCCCCATTCCGCTTTGTATTTCCTAAAATTGAAATCATAATCTCCAACTACTGAGTCATACTCCATTCCTTCATAATGTTTTCTAACTGCTTGTCCACCTGTGACTATTTCTCCAAATGGACTATAAGTTGTATTCTCCACTACTGTTCCTGAACTATCTGTAACTGTTGATGTACTCCCCAAATGGTCTCCATGGATATAATACTTTGTCCCACCAACTTCCTGCGAAACAAGAACACCGTTATGATAAACATACGTAAAATCAAACGTTCCTGACTCATTTACGACTCTGACGTTTTGCTTAGTAAAATAATAAGTAGTCTCATTCTTAACATGATCAACCTTGACCCAAACACGCTCCTCTAGAGGATGAAGAACTAGGATTCTGCAGCAATGATTTAGAACTTTTTAGAATGAGATACAACCATTTTAGACCTCACAGCAGCCTTGAAAACAAGGCTCCTGCAGACATATACAACTCCTTTGAAAAGCTTTTTTGAACACAAAAAAGCAACTAGTGACATATGTCACTTCGCTATACACTTTCTTTCGCATAGTTAAATTTATAAAGGAATGCTTGTTCACAAAAAAACATGGAATTAGAATTCATCGAAGACACAAAATACAAGGTGGTCGTCGACATAAAAGGAGCAGGTCATGCTCTTGCTAATTCTCTGAAAAAAGAGTTGTGGAATGACAAAAAAGTAAAGGTTTCTGCCTATAATGTTGAGCATCCGTTGATAGGCGTTCCAAGACTGATTGTTGAAACCTCTGGCAAAGCAGCTAGAAAAGCAATTCTAGACGCTGTCGAGAGATTGAAGAGGCAGAACAAGCAGTTCTTGACAAAGTTCAAGAGATTAAAATAAATCTCTTTAAAGTTTTAATCAATAAATTTAAATAATAAAATCCTCATTCTAGATAATATGAACGAAGAAGACAAGAAACTCCTTCTGAAACTCGCAAGGGAAGCAATAGTGACTCACTTCAAAAGACAGGAGCCTAACATAAACGACGTTATGCATCTAAACGAGGAGCAAGGGGTATTTGTCACATTGCACAAGAATAAACAGCTACGGGGATGTATAGGTTTTCCGGAGCCAATAATGTCCCTCTACAAAGCAGTGATTGAAGCAGCCCGCGAAGCTGCATTCGGTGATCCAAGATTTCCCCTACTGACAAAGGATGAGCTTAGAGACGTTGAAATCGAGATATCAGTCATCACAGTCCCTGAACTCATAAAGGTTAACGACTCAACAGAATACACCAAGAACATATCCATAGGAAGGAATGGCTTGATAATCAGAAGCGTTCACGGCTCAGGACTGCTGCTTCCACAAGTGGCGATTGAACACAATTTCACAGTCGGACAATTTCTCAACTGTCTATGCCAGAAAGCAGGTTTGCCTTTCAGTGCCTGGGAAGACCTGAACAACCAGATTTACAAGTTCCAGGCAGAGGTTTTCTCTGAATAAAATATTTAAATAGACCTCATTTCTCGGATTATCATGGAATCAAAGAATTCGTTTATAGCGACTGTTTCCAAACACAAAAAACAGATAGACTCTGAAATTAAAAGATTCTTCTCAGAGAAAAAGAAGGATAAAAATCTAAGTTACCTAATAAAAAAATACTGCGATGTCCTTGAAAGGTTCGTTCTTAATGGCGGCAAGAGATTAAGGCCAATGGCATTAATCTGCGCGTACAAAGGATTTGGTGGCAGAAAAAACATTCTTAGAGAAGCGTTGTCAGTCGAGCTCTTCCACAACTCCACATTGGTAGAAGATGATATCATGGACGAGGATGAGTTGAGGAGGAATAAGCCAACAGTTTACAAAACTTTCAAGGATGAATACCTAAGGAATAACAAGGAAAAGAGGTACAGAGGATCGTTGTTCAACAGAGAGTCATCAAGAGATGCTGTTTCTAAAGCAATACTTATGGGGAACATCTTATTCTCATTTGGAGAGGAATGCATCACCAACTCAAATTTCAAATCAGAAGCAGTGAGAGAATGCCAGAAGATATACAACGAAGCATTCATTGTTGTGAATGACGGACAGTTACTGGACATAGAGTTAGTCACTAAAGATGATGCTTCAGAAGAAGACTACATCGAGATGGCTGAGAAGAAATCAGCATACCTTGTCAAAGCCTCAGTCGAGATTGGCGCTGTCTTAGCAGGAGCTAGCAAAAAGCAAAGAGAAGCGCTTGCAAAATGTGCAATGAACATAACACTTGCCTTCCAGATACGAGACGATTTCATGGATATCAATCCTGAATCGAAGAAAGGTCACGATCTTGGCTCGGATATAAAAGCAGGGAAGAGAACACTGCTAGTCATCAAAGCATTGGAATTAGGTGATAGAAAAGAAAGGAGAAGAATACTAAAAGTGCTTGGAAAAGCAAATTCCGGCAGAAAAGAGATGAAAAAAGCTATAGACGCCCTACATACTAGCGGAGCTGTTGGGTACTGCAAAAAACTTGCAGAGAGGAAAGTAAAACAAGGCAAGAACTGGCTCAAAAAAGCTGGTTTGAAAAAAGATTACGAGAGATTCTTCCTAGAATTAGCAGATTTTGTTATACAAAGGAATATCTAAACTTATTTACGGATCAACATGAATATTACATTAAAAGTCTTTTCCAGATCTTCTTCGTCTACTATAATGATATGCTCTGAATAACAAATCATCGAGTCCACTATGCTTATCCCATTTGAAGCTAGCTCGTTTGATAGTGTTGCGAATATCCCTGGAGTCTTGGTTATGTCAAGATTGTAATCTATTGAGAGTTCTCCAAGTTTAGTTGCTACATTCACTATCTCCTTGGTTTCAAAGATATCCTTGACCAGCTTAACTGTTTTGTCATCGATGATTATCTTGATATATTTTGTGACTTCAAATATCCTGAGTGTGTCTCCTCCTTCAAAATCGATTTTTGAATACAACTCAGCTAATTTCTTCCGAATACCCATATTTTTCTTGAACAGGACTGATGCAAGCTTTGTTCTTGTTGAGAGCTTTGCTTCTTTTAATAGAGAGTAGATTTTTCTCAAATGTTGCTTTTTCTCGACATTGCCTTCATATCTTCTTATTGCGCTAATAACCGCGTCGATGTTACTGTCTAAGCTGTGTTCCTTAGCTATCTTTCTGGCTAAAGCACTTATGTTTATTAGTTTCTCTAGTAAATTCTTTTTTACAGAGGCGTCATTATCTATAACCCTCCAGACCTCTCTCTGAATATTTGTCACATATTATCAAAATGAGTCTTTATATATAAATTCTTTTATTTTTTGTCAAAATGTTTATATATGTTCTCCTCTAAAACACCACCAACAAAAATGACAGGATTAATATGCTTCGATATGGACAGCACCTTGATAGATTGCGAAACACTAGATGTTATTGCAGCAGAAATAGGAGTGAAAAAAGAAGTAGCAGAAATAACTGCTCTAGGAATGAATGGACAATTAGACTTTGAAGAATCAGTAAAAAGAAGATTAGCACTTTTAAAAGGAATACCACTCGGAAAAATTGAAGAAATAGCTAACACATTGCCATTAATGCCAGGAGCAAAAGAACTAGTAAAAAAGCTGAAAGAAAAAGGATTTGTAACATGCATTATTAGTGGGAGCTACGATATTGTAGTAGATAAGATCGCGAAAAAGTTAGACATCGATTTCTTCATAGCAAATAAGTTAGAAATAAAAAGCAAGCTTCTTACAGGAGGATTCAAGCTACTCGTGAATAAGAATAAAGATATCCTTCTCAACGAAGCAAAAAAACACTTCAAAGCAGATATCACTATAGCTGTTGGTGATGGTGCAAATGACATCCCAATGCTAAAAACAGCAGATATAGGCATAGCCTTCTGCGCGAAACCAAAGGTCAACGAGGCAGTACATCTAAGAATTAAAGAGAAAAACCTTCTTAAAATACTAGACCTTATAGAAGACAAAAATTACAAGATAGTGGTTGACAAAACAGTGCATGAGATCGCTCAGAAATCATTAACTTTGATAGGAGATGTAAGAGTGGAAGACACAACCATTATGAACGATGAAATTATCCGCGAGATTGAAATAATAGTTATAAGGACAAATCGAAAAATAGATAAGGAATTCCTTGACAAAGCAACGAATCTTAAGCTTATAGCCACAGCAACGACAGGCCTTAATCATATCGATCTTGATTATGCAAAGAAAAAAGGGGTAGAAGTAGTCCAATCTAAAGGAGAAAACGCAGACGCTGTTGCAGACTATGTTTTCCGAATGCTCATGCAAGCTACAGATGATATTTTCTATACAAACAACTTACTAAAGGAAACCAACAAGTTCAGAGAGATAAAAAAAGAAAACAAGAGATTCGAATTGAGATCAAAGACTCTGGGAATAGTGGGCTTTGGAAATATAGGTACGAGAGTTGCGAGAAGAGCTAATGCTTTTGGAATGGAAGTCAAAGCATATGATCCATATGTCCCAGAAGCAAAGAACACACTGAAAGAAGTGCTTGGATGCGACATCATAACCCTGCACCCTGAACTAACAGAGGAAACAAAGTATATGATCGACGAAGAAGAATTCAATCTTATGAAGAAAGATGCTATACTGGTGAATGCCTCAAGAGGAGCAATAATCAGAGAAAAAGCGTTGCTCAATGCATTAAAAGAGAAAAAGATAAAACTAGCGATCATTGACGTGTTCGAGAAAGAGCTAGAATATACAGAGCTTTACGAACTAGACAACGCCATTGTAACACCACACATAGCAGGTAACACTGTTGAGGCAAGAACTAACGGAGCAAAAAGAATATTCGCAGAAATTCTTAACCACATAGAAAAAACCAAAAAAATACGTGTCATAGCCAGATAAAGCTACTTCCCGAACCTTCTCTCTCTTTGACTGTAATCTTCCACAGCATTTATTAAGTCTTCTTTTTCAAATTCTGGCCAGGTTTTTTCAAAGAAGAAATATTCTGAATAGTTTGACTGCCATATAAGGAAATTAGAAGTTCGGTGAGCGCCGCCTGTCCTTATTATCAGGTCAGGCTCATGTGTAGTATACAGATAATTCTCAAACACCTCTTCATTTATCTTTTTAACATCAACCTTCCTATTCTTTATATCCTTTCCGAGCTTCATAATAGCGTCAATAACTTCCTCTCTGCCACCATATGCTATCGCAAAGTTAATTATGAATTTGTCATTGTTTTTTGTCTTCTCCATTATCCTTTGGAACAACTCGTATATGTCCTTTGGCAATAGGTGTATTCTGCCGATGATATTAATTCTTATTTTTTCTTTCTCTAGCCTTGGATCATTCTCCAGTCTGCTAAATTCCTTCCTGAAAAGATTCATCAAATAGTTAAACTCCTCTTTAGGCCTGTCCATGTTTTGGAGTGAGAAAGAATAAAGCGTGAGCTCCTTTATGCCAAGCTCTTTAGCCCAAGTCAATAACTTCTCGACTTTCTTAGCACCCCACTCGTGTCCTTTCCAAGGCTTTATCATCAACCTTTTAGCAAATCGTCTATTACCATCCAGAATTATACCTACATGCCTAGGAACTGGATTATCCGTTGGTTTCATGCTGAAGCTAGAAAAATAAGGAATATTTAAATATTTTCCTAAATAAGTAACACATATGGATGAAATAGAACCTCTTGATGAAGAGAAAAAAAAGAGTCCGCTAATATACATAATAGCTGTTTTCCTAGTCCTCTTATTAGTTTTGATGATTTTTCCGCATTATGGCGTGAAGCTCGACCCCCAGCCAGAGAAAATACCAACTTTTGAAGAGGTTTTTCTTTTTGAAAAGAATTTGTCGACAGAAACTGCAACTTTGAAAACAAGAGAAGACTTTCTAAATTTCATCATCCCAGAAAACCCTGTAATCAAAACAACAGCTAACAGGATAGCATCCATAGCTTGCAATGGTGAGAAGGTTTGCCATGCAAAAGCAATCTACTATTTCGTGAGAGACAACTTTGATTATATAAGAGATCCTGTTAACTTTGAATACGTGGAGATGCCACAGGACTTTATGATTTCTGGCGGTGGAGACTGTGAATCAGGAACATTGCTCATGGCCAATCTGATGGAAGCAGTTGGTATAAACAGCCAGCTAGTATTCGTCCCAGGGCACGCCTTCTTGAGAATCAAGCTTCCTGAGGCTCTTAGCAAGTATAAGAGAGACTTTTCATGGGTTTATCTGGACTGGACTTGTAAGAATTGTGAGTTTGGAGAGATACCTAGAACAAGTATAGACGCGTATATGACATTTCTAGATGTTAGCTAGAACAATCAGGGCACAGCTTAAGACCTGTTTCATCACGAAGCCTGTATGAGAAATTTCCGCAGCTCTCGCACATGCCCTCTTCAAACTTTCCGCCTGTAATAGGCTTTGACTTCTCCTCTCTAAGACTTATTTTCTCAACCATTAAATCAAACAGTTGAGGTTCTATCTTTAGAATATCCTTCATAGTCAAGAAGCCAACGATTTTTTCATCGTCCTTGACAGGAAGTCTTCTTATATCATTTCTCCTCATATCCATCATCGCATCATAGATATCTTTGTCCATAGAAATTGTTATCAAGTTTTTTTCCATGATATCCCTTGCAACTAGATCATCAGGATTCTTTCCTTTTGCAACCACTTTTGTAACGAAATCAAACTCTGTTAGGATACCAATGATATCCTTACCCTCTTTTATAAGCAAGCTACCAACAGCGTATTTTCTCATGAGCTTTGCACACTCAGTCACTGTGAGCTCAGAACTAGCCATAACTGGCTTGTTTGTCATAGCATCCGCGACTTTTATTCCGGTTTTCATGATTACCCCTGAGTTACGAGCCCTAAAAAAAGGCCAGATTTAAAAATTTTGCTATCAAAACAAAGGATTTAGTAGTTTATCAAGACCTCGACATCCCTTCCGAAGATACCCTTCAGGTTTTCAAATATAGGTTCTTTTATGAAGACCTTTGGTGGGATCTCAACCGCTGTCAGTGCTTTTTCTAATTCTTCAAGGGATGACTTCTTTATGTCACTTATAGAACCATCATCGTTTATCTTAGCAGAGGATATGTCTTTGTCTTCGTTGTCTATGTCATGTATTATAAAGGCTTGTTTTCCAAGCAGTATCACTTCTCCGAACTTCTTGCCGTGCTTCACCCTAATCCTGGTTTTCTCTAGTTCCCGTCCTCTCTTCCTCTGGATGTACTCTACCAAGAATTTTATGAGCTCTCTTACATCCTTGTTCAGCTTTGCTACGTCGTGCTTCAACAGTTTCTTAGCATCGTATTCCTTCTTTGCCTTCACTATCTGCTTCAATATTCTGAGATACTTCTCAGGTATAAGGCCTTTGTTGATAACCTCTGACTCGAAAATCTTTATCACCTCAGAATCCTTCACACGCTCGACTCCTTCTAAACGTAGAATATCTCTTATAATTGTGATGACACCCTCATAGTTGTGGACAACTGTGTCCTGTTCTTTGACCTTTTCTATTTGTTTGAACAGCTTGTTGAGTCTCTTCAGATATTTCTCAGCTTTTGCTAAGAGCTTGTCGATGTCTGCTCCTGCCACTTCCTTTTTAGTGCCGTGTTCAAGGTCTTTTCTAAGATCTATAATGCTTTGCAAGATATCAACATACTCCTTCTCCAAGAGTTTCTCTTTTTTGACAAATACATCCATTAATACATTTGGAGTCTCTTTTGGAGTAGGTGGTGGTATGCCGAAAAGCATGATAGCTGCTTGTGAAGGTGTTAGAGTTGCGTAGAATAAATCTTCCATACCAATATCCCGAAGCTTGAACTTGATACGTTGTATCATCTGGTCTCCTGTGGATTTGAACATGTCGATAGCTTCAGGGCTTGGCTTGACTCGTCCCATCTGGAGTAGCTGCTTCCAAGGCATGAATATTCCTCTATCATAGAATGGGACTCCATCTCTTAGGAAGGTAAATATTATAGGGTTTGCCTCCTTTACGTTTTCCCAGAAATCAGTTAGTATGTAAACCTGTATGTTTAGCTTATTCTCAATACCTGTCATCTTACCAGCGTCAAGACCCATACCAATAATTATCGCTCTAAGTTTATCTTTCAACTCTGCACGGGTCATCTTCTTGACATCTGTGTCGTCGATGACTATGAATACATCGATATCAGACTGGGGAGTCGCTTTTCCTTGGACAAGAGAACCTGCAAGAACGTATGAGACAATGTACTTTTCGAACTTCTTCAACACCATGGTCTTGTGGACTTCTGCAATTTTGATAGCGGCAAGCATACCCTTGTCGTATACAGGCGCTGCTAGAGCAATCATCTGTAACAACTCGTATTTTCCATCATAACATGACTGCCACAACTCTGTTAATATAACCACTTCAGGACTCAAGTTTTTGTCAAGCTCCTCAGCCATCTTCTTCATTATTGCTAAAAGCTTATCCTTGAGTTCTCCCTTAGGCATCTTCTGGCTGTCACTATCATCAACCAGAACCAAGACATTGATCTTGTCTTTATTCTCCTCCTCCTTTGCAGGCGGGAGTAGAGCTATGCCCATCACATAATCCTCAAACTTTGATAGAATTTTAGTCTTGAACTTGTCAAGCTTGGATTTTATCGCTACTAATTTTTTCTTTGTCTCATCAGGAATATCCTTTGGTAGATTCTCTAGAGAAGATTTTTTTTTATTCTTTTTCTTTGCCAACGACCTCACCCTTGATTATAATATTAGTTTATTATTCCAAAGCGATTTATAAAAGTTGTGCTTTAAAATAAGTGAATAAATCGAAAGTTTTATTAATGTGGTAACCGTAAAATGATGATTAAAATAATTGGTGATATTTATGGCTGAGGAAGGAGAAGAAGAAAAACCTGATTATATGAAGCTTGATCATAACGGTTTTGTAGAGGAAGCAAGGAAAAGTCGAGAGATTCAGGACTTAGAAGAAAGACTCAATAGAGGTCACGCAATACTTGTGTCATATCGCCAAGCACCAAAAGTAGGAAGTGAACATGTTAAAAGAGCAGTAGAAATAGATATCGGCGAGTTATCAAAAGACCTATACAAAACATTTGAAGAAAAAGCAAATGAAGGTAAAAAACTAACCTATAATGAGCAGATGGACTTCTTCAAAAAAATATCCAATGTAGTAGGCCCTGCAATGAAGATCGGCAACGAAGACACACCTGATGACAATTACAAACACTTAGAGTTATACTTGGACAAGTTTGACTCTTTGACAAAGCAAGAGGCTGGAACAACAAGAAGTCAGGTTCTACAAGCGATAAAAGAAGGTCATGCTTCACAGGCAAAACAGATAATAGTTAATGCCATTATCGCATATCATAGAGCACGAGATGAAACTGCTCTCTTGCATGAAATAGTGCCGCCTGATGACCAGGATTATCACTTGGGATCTGCAGAGGTATTAGCCAAGAAGATAAACGAGGAATACAAAGCTGCAGGAATAGAGAAAGAAGTGATTCCAGCAGACATAGCAAGAGACATTCATCAAGCATATAGAGACAGAGCCAAACTAACAATTGATAACCTAAACAAATATATGCATAAAAAACCAGAACATCAAGAAGCATAATTATTTTTTTCTTTTATTCGAATTGTGGCCAGAAATAGTTCTCATTATTTATTATATAATTATTAATCTCATCAAGCTGTTCTAGATCTGTTGAACTTGTAAAGTCACTGGCTTCAAAAGCTAATAATTGTACCTTTATATTATCATTTTGTAAATCATCAAATGTTACGTTGAAGTAACCAATTGTCTCGTTATCGAGTTGTAATCCTCCTGCGTAGAAAGACTCGTTGAAGTTCATCTCTGGGATTGTATAGCATTCATCATCAACACATAGCTCCTCTTCAGGAATTACAACTCCACTTTTGAAAAGGAATGCTTCCACAGTATATGAACCTGTTACAAGTTCTATCTGAGGATCCTCTGTTTGGTTTCCTAAAAAAGTAACTTGTGATATGAACTCATCCTCTCCAGGCTGAGCTACTCTTGTAAATATTGCAACAACTCGTTCGTCAAAACCAACATCCCGTTCTGAAGAAGATCTGAATTTCCATACAAGATTACTGCCTTCAATTTCCTTGCCAACGATTTTTTCCTTAAATAAAACATTCAAAGTTTTCTTTGGTTCTACATGAAGATTTACTACTTGATCCACATCTAATAAAGTGTCAACTCCTTGACTCGTGACAAAATAATTATGTCTGAAACCAGATATCAACCCTCCCAGACAAACAGGAAGCTTGGTCTTGATATTAGCAACACCTAAATTATCCTTTAAGGAATTACCTAAAAATATCTCCTCATTTCCACAGGTAAATGTTAAAGAAACATCTTCAATAGAAGAATTATCATGAAGATTTACAGTGTTTATTGTAACCTCACCGCTATTCCAATGTGCAGGGTCAGAGAATAGTGAAGGTCTTAAAAACTCTATTCCTTCTAGTTCTTCATCTTCCTCTTTCCTGAATTCATAATAACTATTTGCTCTCACATTGACTTCGATTGCAAATTTAAGACTATAACCTTCGCCATTAAATGACTCTGTATCTGATAACGCTACAACTACGGGATATGATACATCATAAGAAAACTGGTTTTTCAAGAGCATTATATCAATAAATCCTAATCTAATAGAGTCAGGACTTTCCATTATTAACGCTCCTTTTCCAGGTGTAACTCTGAGATAAGGATCCCACCAAGGCATATACAAGAAATTAATCTCGATATCTTCAAGCACTTCAGGAGAGTAATCAACTCCGATAACCAGATTCATATAGAAAGATTGAAAATAAGGATTATCACTAGTAAAGATAAAACTATCTCTGGAACCTGCTATCTGTATATTAGGAATGTTGTCTGCAAGAATAATTTTTAGCTTTTCTTTAACTTCCTGGATTGTCCACATATGGGGAACCTTAAAATCTATTGATGAATCACCGCTTATAGGAGGTATTGAAGGTTTTCCTCCATCACTAAACGAATTGATAGTTATAAGCTCAGTTGTTACTTGCTCAAAGAAACCCTGTCTTTTTACTATAGACATTACCTCATCAGCAATGTCAAAAAACTTTTTTAGGTTCAAATCAAGTGAAGTTTCAAAATCTGAAATCCTCTGGACGCTATTGCTCTCACCAATTATCTTTAAAGGGTACTCTGCAGAAACAACAACTCTTGATTCTCCTACTACAACCTCTGAGTTTACTTCGCTATCATCATCTTCTTTAACTTCAAACTCCTTAAACTGCGAAAAATCAACACACTTATCCAAATTATTATTAATGTAATCAGCCAACTGATACTCCACAGACCTTGTTCCCCCAGTTTTCTCAATTGGGGGCTGTCCAGAGGAAAAATAACAGTCTAAGCATTTATTTGAACTCTTCATATAATACCAGTAAGGAATCACATAATCACTTTCAGGAGAGAATGCAACTGCAGAGCTAGAAGTTGGCATATCACCTATAGCTACAAACCCATATCTTTCAGGATGTATATAACCTCCACTATCACCTAGTTTCCTCAAACCTTCCTCTGCAATCGAAGCAAGACAGAACTCTATATGTTGTTTTACCTTTGATTCTTCAAATGTATACTCAATCTCTTCCCCAGGAGGAGGAACCTCTTTCGAAACCTTGTTTATTAATATAAGTATCCCAACGATTATCAACAACACAAATCCTATTACTACAAATATTGTTATCTGACCTTTCTTCATGTTTCAACCTCTGGTATTGAATTGCAGAGCTTATTGCTTGCACTAGAGTGTCTCACATCAAAGTATTCCTTCCAGTTTCCTTCGAACTCCAAGCAAACCTTATTGTACTTCTTTTCGTTATGCAGTATTATCATCTTATCCTTGACAAATGATATAGTTTCATTTTCTACTGTTTTATTCTGATAAACTTTGTATTCTCCTGGATTAAGCGTTATCTTAAATTCCAAACCTGGCTTCTTAGGCGCCACTAACCCTGATATTGTATAGGTGTAGAATTTACCACCTGTCACATTCTCCAACAAGCCTGTTCTCTCGGCTTGCACATGAGCAGCTACAGCAGTACCAATTCTGCCTGAAATGGTGAATGCGGTCTCAGGGAATTCACTGGAAAACTTCTTGTCGCATATCACGCTTTTACGGTATTCCTTATCAGTAAATGCGTTGTGAAGACGTCTATCAATAGCATCTCTCCACTCAATCATAATACCTGCATCAACCAAGAAATTAGATATCTGATTAAAGCCTCTGACAGAATTTAGTGCTGTGGCATAGTCAGCCCATCTATCGCCAGAATTCCAATTGAGTCTATTGAATGCTTCTCTATTTGTTTCTTTAAGCTTATCATCTGCCTCTTTTCTTTTCGTTTTAAAGTCGTCTTTCTTTCCATCAACTGTTTCTTCCTCAGAGTCTAAAAACGTTTTTATCTGTTCCTCACTAGCCTCTGTATTACCTGTTATCTGCTCTGCAAGTTTCTTTCTTTGCTCATCTTGTTTTTGTTTATCTTCATCTGATGGTCTTGTTAACCAATTCCATCTTCCAATACCTTTGTAATCACTATAAGCAGCTCTGTGGTCATTATAAGTGCTCTGAGCATCATTATACTCAGTTCCAGCATCTATGGCCTGTTGATTAAGTGTTGAATACTCAGCATAACCCTCTCTTATAGTTGCTGGCAGACTATCTAGTCTTTGTTGCTGCCAAGAAGCATGATAATGATCCAAATCATTTTTAATTTCAGAAGGCACATCTTCTGCTTTTACTTTCTTCCCGTTTACATAATAATAATCTCCCACTCGCTCATATCTTGTGTTACCAACAACTTTCTTACATCCATGAACACTGCAGAATTCATCAGGTTGCGCAGGTTCTTCTGGCTCAAAAACACGGTCATCGTATGGACGGTCAAGGGATCCAAGTATGCTATCACAAACGCTTATAGGTTGATTGTATTTAGCCTGAAGATTCTGGACGCCACTAAAACTGTTTAAAAACTTTGTAACCTTACTCACTGAAGCAGCTATATTGCACATACCCTCTGTAACACCGCCTATACCTCCTCCTGTAAAATAACAAAAGGTAGATAAAGAAGTGCCAACTAGACTAGCTGGATTACTGAGTGAATCTTTGAGAAGCTTCATCATATCATCAGCTATTGCTGAATAGGGAAAAACCTCAAAAAACTCACCAACATAGAATTTGCACTTGTTACCAGTTCTCATCTCAGCGCAACCACTAAGAGGAAATCCCCCATGAAGAAAATCCCTGTTCAAACAACTTAGATACTCACAATCAATGGCTTTTGCCTTTTGCAAATTGTACATAAAAGAAGGAAGACACATTGTCAGAACACTCATAACCAAACTATTATCAGGGTTGACAAAGTCGGCATAGCTCTCATAACCCGCGACTTTAGACATAAATTCAACCCCAGGCAGTTTTCCTATGACATCAGTAGCTTTTGTCTGAAAATCTGCTTTGCAAAGCATTATCTGGCACATGCCCTGACTTTTCGGAACACTAAATGCTGCATCTGGAACAACACCTACTGTAGTTCCTACCTTGGTTACAACCTGCCCCGCAGGTTTAGTAGGAGGAAAACCTTGCATCGAAACACCAAGAGTACTAAGACCTCCGGAAATTACATTCATTGCATTCATTCCACCACAAAACAATCTATAATTAGTTAGAATGTCCCTGTAAAAACCATACTTGTTCTCCCATTCCTGTGCTTTTTGTTGAATACTAGCAACCTCTGCTCTTATTTGTTCTTCTGGTCTTTCCAAGTTAGCAAAGTTTATCTCCAGCTTAACTATTTCCTTCTCAGGATTAGTGACAAAGAACTTTCCTACAGCTGTCTCTTTTCGAGTCTGAATACTCAAAGTACAGTTAAACTTTATTTTTTCAACCTCATCAGGCAAGGAGGATTGGGTGAACGAGAAAACAGCCACAGGATTCTTATTTCCAATATCAAAATTGAACAATTTAGGACTACCTCTAGTTTGGTAAGTTGTCCCATTCTCTGCTTTGCAATCTGATATCCGTAAATTTAACACTTCCACATTACCAGACTTTGGACTTAATGTAGAATGAAGATATACTTTCTTATTCACATAAGGCATGAATTGCTTGTTAATTGTGCTAGGAGAATAATCATAACTTATCCTCCAATAATCAGGTTCTAATTCTTGAGACAAGCCAAGGATTTCTTGTTCAACAGTCTCCTCAATCGTATTACCTGCAAGATCTCTGATTGTAATCTTTACATCTCCAATATAGGGGTCATCTCCATAAACAACAGATGAGAATACGCATTTCCAGATTTCATCTTCCTGTGCACAACTACCAGGGACCTCCTCACCTCCAAAAGCAGAGAAGTTTGCCACACCAGAGACAGGTCCTATATCCTCACTAACATTCATAGTGATTATCATCGTGTCCCCCAACTTGACATACTCTGCTACTTGTGATTCCACCTTTGTACTAAGAACAACTGGGTCTTTAGAGTCACAAACCAACTCCCTCCTAAGGCTGTTGCTTACTTTGTTGTAGGCGTCGTCCATTGTCTGGTCTGGGATTATCTTGATGGTTACTCTCTGACCTGAGCTGCAGGTTGTCTTTGCTCTTGCATAACAAGTCTGTCCATCACATGTATGCACGAAGTGCTTTGCACCTGCAAGCGAATACCTGATAAGTCTCTTCTCAAATGTTCCTTTCTCATCCTCAAACTGTATCTTTATAGGAGCATACACTCCAGAAGGAATATAGCAAGTGTCTTCCAAACAAGCCTCTGTTCCTATGAAAGTAACCCTTGGAGCAGTGTCATCGAGCTCAAAGATATAAACCTCTTCAAGTAGTGTGCTATTTGTATCGTTGTAAAGAGTTATCGGAATAGTAACAGTATCTGAGGAGAGAAGTAGCAGAAGTCTCCTTATATAGCAGGTGTATGTATCATTCTCCTTCTGACACGAGCTTGATTGAACAACCATGTTCTCGTATCCTCTCTCCTGAACTATAGCATCGTTCCTGTTCAGGCCTGAAACATCCGCTGTGAGCCTGACAAAGTCTTCTCCTCTAATGACCATCTTCATATCAATATTAGGCACTCTCCCAGTTGAGATTGCACCTATAGGTCTGCCGTGACTTTCAAATTCCAAGAATTCCAAACCAGTCAGCTCTAGAGCGCTAACAGAAGGAATTAGTAGAAACAATATTAACAAGGCTCTTCTCTTCATCAACCAACACTCTTTTAGGTATTTAATCAACCTTGTCCCTTATATAATTTTCTATTAATAAAATA
This sequence comes from Nanobdellati archaeon, assembly GCA_014384375.1. Lineage (GTDB taxonomy): Archaea > Nanobdellota > Nanobdellia > Woesearchaeales. The sequence continues at coordinate 13,722 of JACNFY010000023.1, read as the reverse complement.
TTAGGATATTATCATCTTCAGGAGTATTTTTAACTTTAAAATAGAAAGATTTATATACTAATTAGTATCCATTATTTATCAATTAATAACAATCTGACACTAAAATGGGTTCACCAAGATTAAAAACAATCTTAATGATTGAAAATACTCTGAAGAACATGGAAGACAGCGCAATAACACTTGCTAATCTAAAAAAAATACTTCCAAAAAAAGTTAATCATTACACATTGATGGAAGCACTACATTATTTGTATGATAGTAAAAAGATCATTTACTGTCCTGATGGCATTTTATGGATTTATAATGATAGTCCTAAACTTCAAAAAGCTATTGAAGAAGGTTATGAATGGAAACCAGATAAAAAAGATTAATATTTCTGTGGACGCCAAAATATTTCCGAAAAAACTTGGAGAATACTTATTAAGAAGAATTTATAAGAATCCTCTATGAACAAAAGAATAATTCTTTCAAAAGATGCTAAGAAAGTATTTCTAAGATTAAAAAACAAAAGGAGAATAACAAAAAAAGAATTAACCTTACTAAAAGCAATAGAATATAAATTTGAATTAATAAAAACAAATCCTTTCTATGGATTAAAAGTTCAAAAGAAACTTATTCCTAAAGAATACCGAATTAAACACAATATAAAAAACCTCTACAGAGTTTCTCTTCCGATGTTTTGGAGAATGCTTTACACTCTAAGAGAAAATCAAGAAGTGGAAATAATAGCTTTCATCCTAGACATTCATAATCATAAAGAATACAATAAAAGATTTAGCTACAAAAAGAAATAATATTAGTTTAAAGTTATCTAATCTTACCTTCTATCTTCTTGTCCACATGGACAATTTCAGAACTAGTCTTCAAAGGTTTCCCTTCAAAGTATGCTTTGCCACTCTTTGCCTCTAACTTGACATCCATGAACTCGTTGAAAGTAATCTGCTCATTGTTTGGCTTTGCTCCTTCGACAAGAACATTTTCACCCGGTTTACTTTTGTCAACAAAAAGTATACCAACTTTTTCCCCAGCAGCAGCAGCCAACAGCATACCCTCTGACTTCTCGCCACGCAGTTTAGCATGCTGCAGGTTAGTGACAACAACGAGTTTCTTACCCTTCAACTCATCCTTCGAGTAATGACCCTTTAATCCTGCAACTAGCTGCCTCTCTTCACCAATATCAACCTTTAATATGTAGAGCTTGTCAGCAGATGGGTGATCCTTAATCTCTTTAATCTCTGCAACCTTCAAATTCAGCTTTGAAAAAGCGCTTTCCTCAGCCTGAAGCTTTATAGGTTCAATCTTTTTGTAAAATATCTCTGCTTTGCCAATAGTATGATTCTTCAAATCAAAATTCAAATCTTTGAATGACAAGTCTTTCAAGTTCAACTGCTTCTCGATATTTGCAGTATAGACAGGAAGAATAGGTTTTAACAAGATAATAATGTTCTTTGCTAGGTTGGTACATAAAGACAGGACTTGATGTGCTTTTTCCTTATCTTTTTTTATCAGGCTCCAGGGTTCTTTGTCCTGAAAATATTTGTTTCCTTCAGCACTTATTGCTAGAACTGTGTTTACCGCTTTTCTAAAATCATAATCTTCATACTGTTTTATTGCTTCAGCAAACTTTTTCTCCAATGGCTTTGTGAAAGCATCATCCCTTGCACTAATCACCTTACCGTCAAAGTTCTTGTTCAAAAAAGAGCATGTTCTATATATGTAGTTGGCGAGATTACTAACAATCTCTGAATTAGTTCTTTCAACCAATAATTCTTCTGAATAATCCCCATCTGAATCCAGGGGCATTGTGCCTATTATGTAAAACCTGAACCTGTCTGCACCATACCTCTCAATCTGTTCAAAAGGCTCAATAACGTTGCCTGAAGACTTGCTCATCTTGGCGCCTTTTGTTAGTATGAAACCATGTGTGAACAATTGCTTGGGCAATGGAACCTTAGCAGAGAGAAGCATTGCAGGCCAAAAAGCAGCGTGGAATCTCAATATATCTTTTCCAATTATATGAACATCTGCAGGCCATATTTGGTTAAACTGTTTATCATCCCTACCATAACCCACGCCAGTTATATAATTAGATAAGGCGTCGCACCACACGTACATAACCTGGTCATCATCTCCAGGAACAGTGATACCCCAAGGCAAAGAAGTTTTAGGTCTGGAAAAACTTATATCCTTTGCATCCTTTAAGAAAGACAGGATTTCATTTTTTCTCTCTTTAGGAATTACTTTGTATTCATCTGATTTTATTTTTTGCATAACTTCCTTGCTATACTTTGAAAGTTTAAAAAAATAATTTTCCTCCTCAACATGTTTGATATCTAATTTAGGGTGATTAGGGCATTTTCCATCTTCAAGTTCCTTTTCAGTCTTAAAAGTTTCACAGCCAACACAATAAAGGCCTTTATACTTTTTTTTGTAAATATCACCAGATTTAACTAATTCTTTCCAGAGCTTTATTGCCCCAGGATGATGAATCTTCTTATCAGTAGTTCTAATAAAATAATCATAAGAAATGTTTAGCTGTTTGTAGAGTTTTTTGAAAACAGCGACATTCTCGTTGAGAAACCAGGTTATTTCCTTCCCTTCCTTTTGAGCAGTCTCCCAGTTCTTTGTTCCATGCTCATCAGTACCAGTCTGAAAGAAAACATCTTTTCCCAATAATTTATGGAAACGTGCAACTACATCAGCCTGTACAATTTCCAAAGCATGACCCAAATGAGGCCTGGAATTCGGGTATGCAATCGCAGTAGTTACATAAAATTTTTTTCCCATGACGATGTTGAGAGAAGAATTATATTTAAAGGTTGTTATTGAAAGTTTCTGATTGGGAAAAAACTACAGGTCATCCGGGATATTTTCGTGACGAGAAAATTTTGCACTGGACAAATATCTGCATAGCGCTTAATAAGAAGCATTCGTTCTAAAATTTAAAAGAAATGCAGGGCGCATAGCCCAGCAACCTTGACGGGTAATATGCATAAAGTTCTGTATTTTAAATATTTTACGTTTAGCAATGGCAGGGTCGCATAGTTCGGCATTGCGCTCGACTTATGATCGAGTGACCTTGACGGGTCTCATGGGTTCAAAAGCTTATTGCTCCTTGGGCTTGGAAGTCCCGTCCCTGCCGCTAAAAAATAGAATTGTCGTAGTCGCCTAATGATATAACAAAAATCACAGATTTTTGGAACCCAAAAAGCTTCGCTTTTTGTTGTGGCAAATGCCTGAAACCACCCTATGTAGTGTTGGGCGGTCAGAAAGCATTTGACTGTCACAGGTCATCCGGGTTCGATTCCCGGCTACAGCGTAATAAAACTTAGAACTATATAAATTTTTTGAAAAAATAAAATATCAAACCTTCCTGTAAGCAAACAGAACCACATCTCTATCTTTGACCTTGTAAACGTCCACTCCTAGATTCATCGGTTTATCATTGACATAGTATAGCCATGAGTACTCATCATTAGCGCATACTTCATTAATACATTCAACGTATTCTGTATAAAAGATTTTCTTCAACTTCACTTCGTATTTATTCTTCAGAATATCAAGAAGTGTCGCATCTTTGAAAGCAAACTGTGAAGTCTCATTATTTCCTAACACTCTTAGAACAAGGGTGACCTCTCCTTCATTGCTTTGCTCTTGACAGCTTACCAGACTTAAACTTAGCAATAAGCTCACGACAAAGAGCCCTTTCATTAAATTGTCCTTTTTCATAGATTAACTTCCTCGCTTTTGGCAAACCCATAGAAAAAACAATATTGCTTACCAGATGTATAAGTGTGAATGGTAGTGCAGTTATGAATACTATGAAGCCAAACGGGAAGATGAATAATGAGCTTATGTTCAAAACAAGTTCAAACACTAACGTAGCTGCGATTGCTATCAAAACTGTAGATACATAGCCAGACCTCTTCCTCAGGAAGCCACCTAAGAATCCCGCTAAACCAAAGCCTAACGCCTGAAACAATGTCCATGGTCCGTGGCCTCCGAAAACAAAGAAATTGCTTGTCAATAAAGCACCTGCTCCTACTAAAAACCCTTTTTTCTTGCCAAACAACCATCCAGCCAATAAAGCAAAGAAAGTTATTGGTTCAGCGCTTGGTATTGCTTGCATAGGCACTCTTAGTAAACCAGCTCCGAGTATGAAAGATATCAGTATTAACGCCTCTCGCAAATTCAAAACACTCAGTTGCTTCTGCAAAGCATGCAATGCAACCCTTTGCTTCACATCTGTCTTCTGCTTTGTAGTTGTTTTTTGTTTTTGCTTCTTTTTTTGTTTAAGTTTTAGTTTCTGACTCATTTCCTTACCAAAAATATTATCAATGATATAAACACAACATTGACAATTATTAATAATGCTATATAAGAGATATTCATACTTCCTTTTATATTTTCCTTTTCCTCTGTGAACTCATAATCCTCTTGAAATGAAGACTCCTCTCTTCCAAACAGTGTTTGCTGGACATTGGTTTGCTCTTCTTCCTCACAATCAACTGTTAATGTTGTGTGATAAGTGTCTGTCTCATCATAGTAACTCACAATAGTTTCCAAGTCATACTCTCCTTCAGCAGTTGATGGAACCCGAACAGTAAAGGACTTTGTCTCTGTATCAGCTTCATCCAACTTTAAATCTCTTACCAAATCTACACTAAGATCAGCATTAGTTACCTGTATTGTGACCTCTTCATCCTCTTGCCCTATATTGCTAACTTTTACATCCATAGTAATATATCCTCCACAACTCACAGATTTGCTGTCAGGAACTTTTACCACTAATTCGTGTTTTTCCTTCTCGACTTCCACTTCATAAGTGATTATTTCTCTGTAGGGAAGCTCTCCTTCTCCGGTTATTGTCAATATCAAATTATACTCATCATCATCTGCATCCAATGGGATGTCAAACTCCAATTCAACTTCTTCTTTTTCATCCTCATCTATATCTACGCTGTTAGACTCAGCTTCCAAGTCATCTCCGTCATCAATACCTTCTATAACTCCTTCAACTTCCACATTCTCAAGTTCAAGCTCTTCATCCAGATTCTTTATTTTTATGACTATCACTAGCTTCGAGCCAGGCTTTACCTCGATTTTATCACCTTCATCAACACTCTCACTATCTGAATCAACGATTGCTTGAACTTTGCTGACACTCATTTTATTAGGACATAAATTATCATATCCGTAGAAAGGGGGATTTGTTATTGGGTTGAATGACACATCAAAAGCTGTGTAAGACAAACCTATAACCTTATCATCAGTGCTTATCTCATAGTCACCTGCACCGACCATTGCAGCTTCGAAATCTGTGCCTGCTGAATCTATATGCCAGAAAGACCAATACTTTCCTGCTCCTGCATCGCTTGCGACTCCTTCAACAGATTCTAGGAAATAACCAAAGCCGAAATTCTGCCACACCATGTCCAGAGTTGTCTTCTGGAATGCGTCATAAGCAGATTGCTCATCATTGATAGTCACACAATCTGTATATATTGTTCCATCTGCCAATAGAACTACAACACCTACGTTTGCTGCTTGAGCAACAACTGCTAGCAAAATCATTGCTACTAGATATATTATCCCTTTCCCCATTCTAAAAACCCCTGTTGGATATTATATCCAATAGAAAACTATTTATACTATTTAAACCTTTCTATTTGCATGGTTGGCAACAAACCCAACTACAGAAAAGAGGATGTGCTCAGGACGTTTTTATACATAGATGAAAAACCAGTAAGCAGAATGGAACTGGTGAAAAAATTATCATTAGGTGAAGGAACCATAAGGACAATTCTTAACAACTTGAAGAATAAAAAACTGTTAAAATCAAACAAACCAGGACACTTCCTATCAAGAAAAGGAAAAGAAAGAAAAGAAAAAATAATAGAAAAAATCAGTGGACCGAAAAAACTAGCTCTCAAGGAGTACAAGAGATTGAAGAGCTGTGGATTACTCATCAAAAAACCCAGCAAGAAAAAGATAACACTTGATCTGAGAGACGAAGCGATAAGGTCAGGTGCTTACAGCGCAATAATGTTTCTATATGACAAAGACCTTGCAATACCATTCCTAGATTACGAGTATAAGAGAGAGAATCCTGAAGACTACAGGAAGATAATCGAGAGTTTTGAGTTTAAGAAAGAAAACATTCTGATAATCACATTTGCAAAAGACTACAGAACATGTGAGAACTCAGCGATAGCTGTCGCACAAAAGATAATAAGAATAACAATCTGACTATTTCTTCAAAGCCTTCATCTTCTTTGTGACTGCGATCTTTGCGTCACATTTTTCACAGTTGAAGATTACAGCTTTTGCTCCTTTGTAAGATTTTCTCATGAAAGGAACTTGTACTTCTCCAGAGTTCATGCATTCAGGACAAGTATATTGAATACTACAAGTCAAAGTGTCTTCATACTCTTTCTTCTCAACTGTATAGTTACACTCCGGACAGACATACTCTGAAGCTCTAATTTTAGGCTTGCCAGTTTTTTCATCTTTAGGTTTGCTCATCAAAGCTTTCTTGCATTCAGGACATTCCTCTCTAAAAACCCAAGCAACTGCTTTTCCATTACCAATAGCTCTTCTAGTAAAATAAACACATTCATCCATACTTTCAGGAAATCTTAATGACATTTGGTCACCTCATAGCTCCAATCTTTTAACCTCTATACTTATAGCGTTGTCCAACACCTTTATATAGCGAGGACATTCAACGAACTCATAGTTATTTTCTTTGCAATAGTTTATTAATTTTTCTTTTTCATCATCAGAAGAGAATTTAATTATAACATTGATGCCAAGTTTATTCCTATGTATAACCTCATAATCCGATAACTCATGAATTATTTTTGTACGCACGACATCAAAGAACAACAACTTATCTTTTAATCTAGAAAGCTTCTTATACAATTTCTCATAATCAATATCAACGCTGAAATCCTGAAAAAAATCGTAATATTCCTTTTTATCAACTGCTATGAAGGCTCCTTCTTCAAGGTTCAGCGATTTCCACCTACCGAAACTGCCAACGATAACATCGCCGTATTTAGCTTCTTCAGTTCCAATGCTGCCAGATACATCATTTATCAGGAACAGCTTGTTTTTCTTTGAAAAATCACTAATAAGCTTCATATCTTGTAATGCAAAGTAACCAGCCATAGAGTTGAAAAGCAAAGCAGCGTTTTTCTCCTTTATATTAGATACTAAGCCGTAATCAGTCTTCAACCTAAGCTCGTTCAGCTTCAATTTCCGGATATACTGCTGATAAGTCATCCATCCACCCTGATCCTGGATTAAAACGGTTTCATAACCTAATTTTTTCACCAATTTTAAAGAAGCGAGTATTGCAGTATTACCTCTCCTAACAAACACTAAATACTTCTTTCCTGTCAACCTTTTTAACTCTAATTCACAATTATTCTTCATATATTTAGAAAAAATTTATATATTAATAAATATAGTGATGTTTCGATGGAAAAAAAGAACCCGACACTAGCTGCAATTCTCAACTTCATTATTCCTGGATTAGGGTATCTCTATGCTAAGAAGAGAGAAACATTCGGATGGATTGTGTTGGTATCGATGATTCTCTACACTGTTTACAGCTATGACAAACCATACCTTTTATACCAACCAATGTTCATAGCGAGTTCATTGCTACTGTCATTTGCATTTGCATATGATGTGTATAGAGAGCTAAGGTCAAGAAAGAAGTGAGTTAAAGCAATAAGAAGAAAAATGTCGCTCTGCTTACTCAACTCAAATCACAGCAGCCCGAAAGCAAACTCCTAGAGTCTTAAGAACAGAGCAAGATATAAAAACACTATTAATTTTATAATAGTTTCTATTAGAATAAAGTAAACTTTAAATATAGTTCTCTAATTTCTCAAAGATATTACCTTTTTCAAGTTGACGCAAAGCGTCGCGACCAAAGGAAGCATGATCCTGGTCAAGCTTGATAAAGGTTGTTGCCTCTGTAGCTAAACGGTTTCGTCCGTTTACACCGAGGTGTGGCGTAAAGCCACACAGGACGCCATAGGCGTCGCGACTGCAAGGAGCTGGCTTTTGTCCAAGCTTTTCGCAAAAGGTTGTTGCCTCTGTAGCTCAGCTGGTACTTCGTGCAAACGAAGGTTTACGCGCAGCAGAAAAGAGCGTTACCTTGGTAAGGTAAAGGTCCCGAGTTCAAATCTCGGCAGAGGCTTTTCAAAGCTTTAGCGTGAAAAGACTGTGCAGAGGCCCAAAAACCCCAAGTTTTTGACTGTCTCGGCAGAGGTTTATAATCTATCTTTTATTATTTGATTTAATTCGTTTATTATGATTTTAATATCTCCTAGTTTTCTTTCAAGATAATCTTTTTTCACAAAGAATCCGTCATAAGCAATTCTGTTTCTAATTATTCTCAATTCATCAATCAATGAAATCCTGTAAGCACCAAATTGTTTATAGTTGGATTCTAGATACTCTATCAGCTTTTTATGAGCGCCCTCTCCAGCAACTTTATATCCGTCTAATAATAGAACTATGCTTATCAATTCTCTGATAACCTCATAATACTCTTTTGTGACATTTGATGGGAATCTGCCGATATCAATTTCTTTAACCATTTCTAACGTCTTATTAACCATTTTCAGAATAGAGTTTGCTTTTTCTTTGTCAGGAGTTACTCTTATTAAGCCATTCATTTAAAACACTTTCAGATAACCTTTTAATAACACCCCGTTAATGATGTTGTTTCGTAACTCCTTACTAAGATTATTAAAATTTTCGCAAAAAAAAACGGAAATTTTTCGGCTTAATCGTAATTCATACTTTTTCAAGTCCAAACGTCTTTCCTTGCATAACAAGAACAAGTCTACATCACTTCCTTTCACATCCTCTCCTCTTGAAGCAGACCCGAATAGTATGATTACATCAGGCATACAACGACCTTCTAGGTATTCCAGCAACCCAGATTTTTTTATCATCATAATTATATCTAATTCCTTTAGAAATTTGAAATTCTCATCCTCTCTATTAGCATAATACACAGGATATGAGTGTATTCTATGCTTTTCTTTTGTTATCAAACCTTCTTTTTCGAGTTCGTTCAAATACTTTTTGACAGAGGTTGGAGCTAAGTCTATCTTTCTACTGAGCTCTCTAAGCTGAAATCCTATACCTTTTGGCAAAGGGTCTTCAAAAAACACCCTTAAAAGCCTGTATTTGTTATATTTTTGTAACATACGTAATAATATTATTACAACTGTTATATAAATGTTACGATTTTAGAAGAGGCTTATTTCCTAACAATAAATTTCTTTTCTAACTTACCCAACTTTTCTTTTATACCACCATATTCGAGTTCGTTCATACCAAGCATTGCGTTTCCGCTAAAGCCCTGCTCTCTTATATTAATCGCTTTATCTGCTGCCTTGTTTCTCACATGATCCCAGAAAGGATGATCAAATAAATCAATTGCTTCTGTTAAAACACCATTATGGACACAAAAACCATGAGCGCTTACAATTGGCGGACCATCGAAAAAGGAGATTGTTGAATGACTTCTTACTGGCATTAAAGGTCCTGTATGGCTTCCTCTCATAAAACCTGCAACATAATGACATATTTCATAAGGGCTTAATATTTCTCCTGTTGCTGGAAATTCTCCTTGTACTCTAACAATGCAAACAGGATCATCTTTTCCCGTATATTTTCCTGCAATGTTATGAAGCCTTGTTGTTGAAACTGATACTGCTTGTTCACCTGTTATATTTGAGTGAATGCTTTCAACAACATATCTCTGATTGTCTCTTAACAAACACGCAATATCATAAAGGTCTTCAGGACACTTCAACTCAATAATTTTATCTCCTGTTGTATGGGCAACATCCATTATTGTGAATTTAAAACCCTTTTTCATTTTTGGACTCAGCATTAAACCCGAGTTATGCATAGGGTCTGCAAATCCCAGATAAAGAGGCAGATTATAAGCTCCCGGATCTGTTTTGTCTGCTGCAAAAACAACAAATGGCTCGTTCGGTCTTTCTTCAAATTCTATTTCTGCAACAGCGGGACCTAAGCCTTTAACGTTTCCTGAAAATGCATCTGCCAATAAATCCTGTCCTGCTCCGTACAAGCCCTGCTCCTTTGCAACTTCTGCACCTCTCTCAAGAGCATCCCAGCCTAATTTGTGGATGTCCTCATTATCCTTTCCTTTGTTATGCGCCATTAAAATCGAAACATCATCGCCTGTAGTAAAAACATAATATGACTTTACTATACCGCTGGATTTAACATGAGCCTTAACAGCCTTTACAAGTTCCTTGCTTGGAACAACATGACCAGCTATACTACCAACATCTGCTTTTATTAAACTTAAAGTTGTTTTGATAAAAACCACCTCCTCTATAGTGCCGATAAAAATAGCTTACTTATATTTAAAGTTTTCTATGAACATCATACTTCATCATACAAAAATAGAGTTATACTCTCCTTCAAACTTTAGAATACAACAAAAAGTCAGAGCCATAGAGAGAGTAGTTTATATATAAATCATAATTATTGTGTATGTAATTACCAAGAATCTTGTTGAAGTTATGACATTTTTCGTCTTCTTCTTGGCATGGAAACCAATGATCACTGTAGAAAATATAATCATATCCCTCTTTATTTAGCTTTTCATACATTGACAAACCTTTCTTGTAATAACCAATGTCTATTTTTGATTTTGTTTTGATCATCGGAAAAGCAACTATTATCTTTGCTTCAGTTTTATTCTCTAAAGCAAACAAGTATTCGTTATAGAACTCCTTTGGAGCGTAATGAAATTCGTTGATTCTATTGTAGGATGTTGTTAAAACATTTGCAAACAAGATTATTAACACTAAACCAATAAATAATTGTTTTTTATCAAATTCAATATTCTTAAAAGTCTGTATTAAACCATAAGCTATGAAATAAACTATCCAGGGGACGCATAACATCAGGAATCTTACAACTTTCTGAGGATAAGCGATTAAATATATGAAAGAGACAATTAGCAAAAAAGCCAGAAAAATATTTTTCTTTGATTTATTATAAAACAAGAATGCAAAACCAACTAATACAAAGACAGAGAAGAATGTCCAAGTAAAAATATGTTGTGGGTAAAATAAAACACTCTCTTTGTAGAACCAAGCATACCCTACGAGTGACTCAGTTAATTGACTTATAAACGGATAGAACATTGCAAGGAAGAAATTACTTGTTTCTTTGTAGAAGAGAAAAACATTGATGAAAAGTAAAGGTATTGCAACAAACACCCCCAATAAATACCTTGAAAGATGTTTGAACCAATTATTCTTTTTCTCAAAGAAAAAAATAGCAACAAATAATATTGGAAGGTAAATACCAAATTGGAATCTGGTTAGGAAAGCTACTGAACCAAAAATCCCAGATAATGTGTATTTCCTATTCAGGAAAAAGTAAATACAAAGAGCGTGAAAGAATAAAGTTGGAATTTCTGAAAGTATTGAATTTGAAGTTATGAAGAAAAAAGGAAAGACAGCTAATAAAGCAGGAAACAACCAGTCAAGTTTTGAGTCAAGGCTTTTCTTCCCAATAAGATAAAAAATCCACAATGTAACGATTGACAAAACCAGAATAAACAATCTTAAAAGGAAGATGCTTTGTGAAAAAGGAATGAGAATTATTGGGAAAATCACAGGCCTGCCTGTCTCCATAAGCCCTATTTCGCCACCAGACTGAATATAATCACTCATGTGCATGTAGACACTTTCATCCCAACCATAAGAATAAAAACCTTTAAATCCAAAGAGTTGAATAATAAAATAAATCACTAAGAAAAAAATAACTATCAATGATACATAATCTTTCTTAAGAAACCTTTTATCCTGAAAAATCCCCAACTTCATCTTTCACACTGAATTAATCAGTAATTTATAAATGTTTCAAAATCTTAGAAAAATCCAAACACAGAAACTATCACTATATACTTCACCAACAAACCAGTGAAGCTGTAAAATAACACTCTCTTCAAGCTGAACTTCATCATTCCCGCAGCTAAGATTATTATGGGTGATGACAATGGAAAAAGGTTGAATATTAGGATAGCCCAGTTGCCGTATTTCTCAACTGTTTTTTTAGCCTTTCGATATCTCCATTCGCTGACAAAATATTTAATATATCTATCGCTGAAGAGAAAGCCGACGCTGTAATCAAGCAGCTGCGCTATAATTGCAGTGATGAGAGCTATTACAATCAACGTTATACCAGAGTAACCTTCTGAAAGATAATAAGGAACAAGTAGTTCGACAGGCATCAATATGAAAAAAAGATACCCGCTAAAGTGAACAACTGCAAAAGAATCCAAAGTTGGTTGCTTACCTGCAACAATCTCTCTCCCAATAGTAAAGGATAGAACTCCTATAATAAGTAAGAGAATAATCAATCCCATAATGATTCTTTTCAGATTCATTTGATTAAGAATAAATAACACTTATACTTATGTTTTCCCTTTTCTAACTATCTGTAAGTGCGGGTATGCTATCTCTACGTTCTTTGTTCTCGCTACTCTGTGTAGGAAAGCAACGTTTATCTCGGATTTCATCATTCTAAGACTGCGATAATGAGCTAGGTATCTAACACTCAGTCCTACGGATGAATCTCTAAGAGAGACTCTTACAGAAGGTTCTTTCTTTATATCCTTAAAAGCGAATTTCTTTATTCCTTCAAGCCTCTTTCTCTCTTCCTGTATTTCACCCATCCTTTTCTCTATTATCTGTTTCTCCGCAACATTCTCTGTCTCACCATGATGTTTCTTCAATATACCTAGAGTCTCCATTATATGCTCATGCTTCTCTGAGTGATCATCTTTTGACACACTTACATATTTATTGACAACTTTAAAAGTGACATCTTTCAGAATCTCCTCTGCTTTTTTCCAGTTGCTTTCATAAGTTATATCCACTGACAGACCGTCCCAGATATATTCTCCACTCTTGGTGAAGTTGATAATTGGGCTTGTCAATACCTGCGCGTTTGGTAAGGTTATTATCTTGCCGCTTAATTCATCACTGTCTTCCAACAAGCCGTCTATGACTGTACTCATCATCTGTATCTCGATAACGTCCCCTTTGTCATCGCCAACCTTTATTCTGTCACCAAGACTGTATGTCTTGCTGAAGATTATCGTTAACCAGCCTACAAAGTTGAGTATTGGTTTTTGCAGTGCAAACGTTATTCCAAAACCTATCAATCCAACAGATGTTAGCCAGACGCCAAGGTTGCCTATTATGACTGACAGAATACCAAGTATTGAGAGTATCCAGACAATGTATTTCACTATTGAACTCACAGAGTAATACTCCTTCTCCTTTCCAACATATCTGAAATACCTTTCAAGAAGTGAATTGACGAATGATATTATCAGCTTGGCAAATAGGATTATGACTACTATAGTTACAAACTTCGGAATCCAAGAGACAATCCCAGCTGATAAAGAGGTGTAATTCTTTAAAATACTCTTATAGAATTCATCTCTAAAAGTGTAAACTGTGAAAAAAATCAGAAGTAAAGCTCCAAGTATAAACCCTTTGTTTTTTCCTCTCATGAAAACCTCTCTTTCCCTTGATATGAAAATGAAGGTTATAGTATAAAAACTTTTCTAATGGATAGAGTTTGTCCCAAGTCTTTCTTTTTTTGAAGAAAAATATAAATACTCCCTCAACG
>JACNFY010000027.1 GCA_014384375.1 Nanobdellati archaeon | reverse complement strand
TTCAGCATAAAAGCTGAATTTTTAAGAGTGGTGACATATGTCACTGCGGAGCACACTGTTCTAAGGAATGATACAGAGTTAATCAACATTTTTAACGATTCTTCAGCAATGAAGCAGTTAATCTACAACTCAGCAAGTAATCAAACTGTTTACATCAATGCTTCAAACCAATCTAGGATATGGTCTGCAAAACTATCATTAACAGGACACCCATTAGAATTAAACGATTCAAGTTATCAAGAGCCAAATGCAACTATAATACAGGCTAATGACATAAACAATACTAACACTTCCTCATCATTGGCAACAGACAAGAACTGGAGCTCTTACTACAGTTCCGGCCAGTACACAGGTTTGATCGCTGAAATAGAGGATTTAACCCTCCCTGAAAACATCGCTCACATGGTTTTCCATGCAAAGCTAAGAGTCTACAGTGCTGGAACAGGAAGGTTTGCAGTATACAATTACAATGAAGATATTTACGAAGTTGTCACCAGCACTATTCCTGCAACCAATGAATCATATCAGGATATTTACTTGGACATATATGACTCTGAAGATGCTTTATGGACTACAAACGAGACTCATTTTAGCCTAAAAGTTGAGAATCTAAGCAATTTCATAAACGGCTCTTCAGTCAGATACTATTACAGATATATTAACAGCCAGTTTGCTTCCCAGAAGTTCTATGAAGCAGAAGTGAAATTCATTCCTGAAGTGGTTTACCCAAAGAACATTTCCATCGACTTTGGAGATGACGGTGTAGACACAACAATGGATGAATTATACGAAAGCACTGCTTTAATCGACAGGTTCAATGATTCCTCAATAAACGCAACCTTCACCTTCACAAACAATTCTTACATGAGATATCTTTCAATACCAAAGAACGCAGAAATAGTCCATGCGGTCTTCAAAGTTGGAAACAGCACTGTTACTCATATCAATGCTACAGTTTTGGAAGTGTTTGAAAGTGAATTATTTGAAGGAACTACAACAAAAAACCAAGCTAATGGCTTCTCTACCCAAGACTCTGGCATTCCTTATATTTCTTCAGTTTATGCTGTTAAGGAAGAGAATAGTGCTTTAGTTATAGAAGAATTTGATTCAGAATTCTCTGAAAATGAATTTAATCCTATGTCTTACTGTTATGATTGGACTGGTTCAGATAGCTCTGGTTATGTAGATGATGTGTGGTATGGTCCGTATTGCGCAGATGACTATAGCTGGCATAATTCTAATGATATAGATAATGATGGATATGTGGAGTATTATATGCTAAAAGGAGAAACATACTCAGTCTGGGCCAGATGTGATACTGACCCTGGGCACACTGTTGATGACTTTTGTGATGATGGTTGCTCTACTTCTTATGGTTGCTATGATGGTAATTGTGATAGTGATGATGAAAAAGTCAAGAGATCAACAACTCAATCTTCTGTTAGCTCGACTATTTCGTATCCAGATATGTTTTGTTTTCCTGATGTAGGTGATGGGTTTGGCTGGTTAGGAGGCAACTTGTGGTGGTATTGGGATACAAACGAGAATGGTCAATGGGATTCTGGTGAACATCAAGAATATGGTATGGTATTGGAATGTGGTGTTGATGCTGATTGTGCTGATAATAAATTTTGTGACAAACATAACACGACTACCCCAACAAGTTACACTTGTGAAACGCCTGTCTGTTCTCCTTCCTGCGGTTCATGGCAGGAGGGTAATTACTCAAATCATGTTTGCAATAATTGTATACCTCTATCAGACAGGTGTGATGATAATTATACTTGGAGGGACCCAAGCGATATGGTTGTGAAGGAATTGCCTGATAATGAGTATTGCAATGCTTCTCATTATCCTTCTTCAGACCAGACAATAACCTGCGAGGAATCTGAGTACTGGAGCATAATCAATCATGTAGAAACCTGCACTCTTTTGGGCGGCAGATGTAATGAAACTGACACTTACATAAATGAAACAAGCTATTGTGATACTTATGGTTTTATTGTTCCAATCATAACAAAGATATACATTGGTGATTATTTTGCATCCAATGTTCCTTCAGGCGAAATTGATGAGATTGATTTCTCTTTCTATTTACAGAGATACTTGGAAGAATGTTCTCCTAACTCTCTAGGCTACTGTGAAGTTCCAATTAATTTTACCAGTCCTTACAACACCACTCTAATGATCGATGAGATTAACATTGTTTATGAAAACTTTGATATTAACTTCACTAACTATCTCCAGAACTGGCTCTTAAGTTGTGGAAGCAATAACTGCAATTATCCAATATCCATATATTCAGAAAAAGGGATAATGAACATTTCACACAATACTTATAGAAGCCCTGAAACAGCTCCACAAATTCTGAATATAACACATAATAGTATAGCATATGTAGGAAAGCAATTTTCTGTTACAGTAAACACATCTGACAATGAGAACGATACTTTAACAATAACTGCAAATGTTTCCAACGCAACTCAGGATGACAACCAGCTTCTTTGGACTCCAACATTAAATGACATTGGAAACAAATCTGTTTTAGTTACAGTAAGTGATGGTTTGTTAAATGATTCCCAAGCAATAGATGTAGAGGTTATTGCTTTGCCAAATATTAGCATAACTGACTTCTCAGTTATTTACTCATATGATTATTCTAAAATATTCAAGTTCACGATTTGGAATAATGGGTATGTGAACTTTAGCGATGTTTCGTGGAGCTTGGACTTAGGAGATGGCACTATTGTCAACAATTCCCAAAGCATTGCTTCAAGTTATGAGGAATATGTAGATGTATACTTTGGTTACAATTATTCAACTGAAGGAAGTTTCACACCTGTAGTTAATGTCACTGCAAACGACATCTCTGTTGTTTCTTCACTAAATTTAGGTATAGGTTTAACAGTACACAGCATTGAAGAGATTTATTCCAACATAAAAGAAAGGGTTCTTGAAATCACAATAGGCAATGAGATGAATAGTTTTTCTGTCAATAATGTTAATTGGAGCTTGGATGATGGTAATGGAGCAATTATTCATGGCAACACACTGGTTAATATTTCTCCAGGCGAGAACATGTCTTTGATTGTTGCTGTTAATTACAGTGACTACGGACCTTTCACTGTTGTTAGTTCGGCTTTTTACGAGAACTCATCCAGCAATGAAACTTTGGATATAAGTATCGATCAGTTCATTGTTGATAATTTGTCCCAATTAGATTCATCCGGTTCTGACAGGGTATTTGAGTTCACAATTACTGGTTATGAAGGTGACTTATCTATTCCTTGGGAACTAGATACCGGAGAAATTAACATCGAAAGTACCCAGAATATATCTATTAATTTATCAGAGTCTGTGTTTGTGATAGTAAGTCATAATTACTCAGGTAGCGGAAGCTTCATTGTTAATGCTTCTGCTAATACCAGTTTAGATTCAGATAGTCAAATTTTGAATATAAATGTTTAACACTTGGAGGTGTAAAGAATGAATAAAATGAATAAAGTTATGGCTTGGTTTTTAGCAGCTTTGATTTTTAGTAGCTTTGCCTACGCTTATGAGATTGTAGGCGATAGCGTTTTGTACACTGGTCAGTATGCTGACTTAAAGGTAACTCCTCATACTGCGTGGAGTCCTGTGAATGATTTCGAGCAGACCTTCACAGTCACTAACAATGTAGGTGTTGCTGGAGATTTGTGTGTGGCATACTATTTTGACAAGCCGTTGACAAAAGGCAATGTAAACCTGAAAAGCACTCAGTTAGTGGAAAGAGATGTATGGGTTAGTAATATCACTTGTGATGATGTTTGGGATGAAACTAATCAAACCTACTACTCTGATTGTGTTGATAATGGCTATTATGACGCTGTTCAGGAAAACAAGGTTATCTGGAATGATGTAACGAGCTTCTTCACTCATCTCTCGCATAATGGCAAGCACTATTATTACTCAAACACACCTCTAAGCTTTGCCTCTTATGATGAGAAGAGCTGGAAGATAAGCTATTCCCCGAATCCAGATGATGATTCTCATAAGTGGGGGTTGCTAGGCTGGAACAGCAAGAGTGGTAATTGCTATGAAGATTTCATAAGTCAGAACTATGACTTCCTTTATGATTTGGATCCTTGGTGGAATACTAGTTGGGATTACAGTTATAGCATCACTCCTTCTGTAGTTCAGGACAAAGAGATTTATATTATCAACATTTCTGATACAAAATGTGAAAATAATACTAATAGTACTAGAATTGTAGATTCTTCTAACACGACAACTTATGATTACGTTTGGCACAACGATAGTAAAAATAAATTGGCTTTTGTAGGTGATAATTCTTCCTCTTTCTGGCTTTATTGTGATGATGATCTGAATGTTGGAGAAGGTAATAATAGTAATACATTGTTTGTTTGGATGGATTGTGATGGTTCTGACACTGATGATAGTGATTGGTCTGACCCCGGTTCTGGTGTTATCTCTTGTGACACAGGACAATCTTATGAAGGAAGCGCATCTTTTAAATATAAGGTTGGTGGTAGCGGTGCTGCTTATGTAAGTTTACAATACCCTGCTGTCACAACAGGTATTATTTCTGTTGCTTCTATTGTCAGAAACAATCTTGGTAGAGCTGGAGAAGGGCATGTTTTCCCTGGAATTTCTGAATCAGGTACCAGCATATCAAATATTTTTAGAGTTTCTATAACTCAAGATATTCCAACTATGAGGATTTATGATGGGTCATCTTATGTGTCTACAGGTGATGTTTTTGAAGAGAATGTTTGGGAGAGTTGGACTTTGATTTGGAATGTTAGTGCTTTGAGAGGGGGACAGATGTTTAATGATACCTATAATTCTGCAGGGTTAGTGTATAATGAGTCTGGCACCGTTTCTAGTCCAGAATACTATTATGTAAATGGAAACGATTACATTTCGCCTTATGACGAGATATGGTTTGATAACTTTTTCATTTGTAAAGGTATCTGCAATTTTTATGAGAACTCTGCAACAATAACAATAGGCGATGAACAAATGGAAGACTTGCCTTTTGAAAACGAGAGTGAAGCCAGATCCACTATGACGTCTGCTATTAACAATGTTTTAACCAATCCAGTAATCTACACTGACATGCAGATTTATGCCAGATACTACAATGGTAGTCAGATGCTTGGAAGATTCGATAAGATTGCTGTTAGTGGTAATCAGAGATGGGCTTTCAATTACATAGCTGGTAGTGACACATATACTAATATGTGGAATCTGACATCAGTGTTTTACGTGTTGGAGATGGCTAATCTGACAAGCTCCCAGATAACAGTGGAAGTAGAGACTCTCATCAACAACACAGAAACATAATTCTTTTTCTTTATTTTTTCGGAATCTTTTTAGTTTGTAAACCAAAAACTTTATATAGTCATAGTATATACTCTGACTATATGGTTACGGAAATGATAACTGTGAAGCTGGAAAGGACTTTCCTGAATGAAGTGGATAATATAGTCAAGAAGTCAGGCTATCAGAACAGGACAGAGTTCATAAGGAACGCATTAAGGGAAAAAGTGGAAGATGCCAAGCTGAAAGAGGCTATGATAAGCATAGCACACTTGAAAGGGGCTGCCAAAAAAAAGACAACAGAAGAAGAGTATGAAAGGATAAGAGAGCAGGTTTTTGATGAGTTTGATAAGAAGCTTAAATAACCAACAAAACCTTTATAATATTTAACAACTTACTAACATATTTGGGGGATAAGTCATGTTTTTTAAGAAAAATTTAAATACTAAAAGCATTAGAAAAAGTAGTATGCAAAGAGGTGCAAGTTCTAGGTTAAAAGGTGCTGAGCTAGACAAGGCTATAAAAGAAGCTCAAAAAGACCCTGAGTTTATGAGAGAAATAGATAAGTTCATTAAAGCAACAACTAATTAAAAATCAGTCCAATTCTCTATATTTTGTTAGTAAGTCAATATACTTTAATAAATTAGGAGTTCTGTAATTCTCCTTTAAGTTAATATGATTATAACTCTTCACAGCAGATTTACTTAGCAAAGTTTTATTGTCAGCAGAATAAACAACATCTAAACCTTTAATACTAGCACAAGCCACAATCATAAAATCAACTCTTATAGAAGTATCCCAACCATAATTACCACCAAGTTTTCTATAATAATCATAATACTTTTTTGCTAAATGATTGATCTTAGTAGAATTTTTCAAAAGATGATTTCCGGTAAGCTCATCGTACATGCTTAAGAGAAGAACCCTAGTCTGTTTGCTTAATCTAGATATTTTTGGAATATCTCTTAATTCTTTTCTTATAGGTTGATAACCATAAATCACAAAATCCTTATCTTTAGTAATTTTCTTCTTTAAATCTAAAGCATCAGGTTCCTTAAACAAATGTCCATAAATATTTGTATCAAAAATAACTCTTAACATAAAAAAAGAATATGTGATTAGGATATATAAATTTTTCTAGAGGATAAAAATATGGGGCTGCCCGGACTTTCGTCACTGGTTTCGATTTGCGAAGCAAATCCTCCGCCCGAAGGGAAGAATCTCGTCGTCAATGGGCGAAACCATTGTTTCGAACCGGGGTCCATAGGTCCCAAACCTATGATGATAACCAAGCTACACCACAGCCCCAACCCTTATCAGCGTTGACGGGGATGATCCTCCCGTTGGTCGGGATGCTACGCATCAGTGTATTTTTCAGAACTAGAAAACGGTTTATAAATATTATTCTTTTTTCTTATTGTTATTGTTTATCTTCTCTGTGTGCTTGCACTTTGGATAATTGCTGCATCCGTAGAACTGCCCGTACATCGAGCTTCTCAACTTTAGCATTCCTTCTTTGCATTCTGGGCAGGGTTTCTCTTCTCCTTCATTTTCACTGTTCTCTTTAGATGGACACTTTGGATTCACGCATATTTCCTGCTTCTTTCTGCCTTTGAACTTCACAAAAACAGTGGGTACCTTGCACTCAGAGCATTTCTCGCCAGATGGTTCTATAAAACCTGTTTTTGGAATGTTGTAGGTTGTCTTGCAGTCAGGGTATTTGTCGCAAGCCACGAATCTGCCGAATTTACTTCTCTTTACCATGAGTTTGCCTTCTCCGCAGTTCGGGCAAGCACCCAATGTTTCTTTCTCTTCGGTTTCTTTCTGAGCCTGTAACAGTTTGCTACCTATCTTATCCTCATCTTTCTTGAATTTGTCCAAAATTTCTGTCAACACACCTTTTGCTTCCTCAATAACCTCTTCTTTTGTCTTTTTTTCCTCCCTTATCTCCTGCATCTCTTCCTCGAAGTGTATTGTCAGCTCTTCGTCAACTATTTTCGGACTGTGATGCAACAATGTATTCACAACTCCTATTCCTAGGTCAGTCGCTTCCAGCCAGCCACCTTTTATGAAATCCCTCCTGTATAATGTGTCTATTATGTGTGCCCTTGTGCTTTTCGTGCCTAGGTTTCTTTTCTCAAGCTCTTTTATTATACTTGCAGGACTGTACCTTCTCGGTGGTTTAGTCTCTTTTTCGAGTTTTTCAATACTCTCAACATCCACTAACGTGCCTGTCTCTGTTTCAGGTAATCTTGTCTCTTTGGTTTTGAGATGTTTTCCATAGTAGGTATACCATCCTTTCTCTATCGTTAATTTACCTTCTGCAATGAATATCTCTTCCTCAACATCTATCTTTAATATTGTGTGTATCCTCTTAGCAGGATCTCCAAATGCAGACAGGAATCTCCTGACTATGAGATCATAAACCTTTTTCTCATTTGTCTTTGGCTTCTTCACGAGAACTCCTGTTGGAAAGATTGCTGGATGTGCAGGGTCATCCTTTGCTCCTTGTCTTGGATAAATCTTTTCCTTGCTAAGGATTTCATCGCATATCTTTGAATAGTCATCGTTTTGCTGGAGGGATTCAATTATCCTTTTGTATCCAATCGTTGGCGGCAGTTTTTGTGAGCTTGTTCTCGGGTATGAGATGTATCCTCCTATATAGAGGCTTTGAGCTATTGCCAATGTCTGTTTAGGACTTATTCCTAGACTTCTATAAGCCTCTATCTGCAAGGTGGTTAAGTCAAAAGCATAAGGGGGGATGTGAGTTTTCTCGTTCTTTTCAACAGTGCTTACTTTTCCGTTATTGTCTTTGGTTTTCTCGATTATTTCATCAGCTTCTTTCTCCTCAAAGAATTGTTCTTTCTCATGAACGGCTGTTATTTCCTCATCATTTATCTTGCCCTTCAACTCTAATTGCCAGTAAGGCTTTACTTCGAAAGCTTTTATCTCTTTCTCTTTGTCGACTATGAGCTTTAAAGCAGGTCCCTGCACTCTTCCTGTTGAGAGCGTTGTTTGTTTTCCTTTTTTCTTGATTGCTAATGTCAACGCGCGGCTGATGTTTATACCGTACAACCAATCTAAGAAGTGTCTGGTTTCGCCCGCATTAGCTTGTCCCCAGTTTAACGTGCTTGATTTGTGTTCGTACGAGCTTATTAAGTCTGGCTTTGTTAATGTACTGAACTTCATACGATTAGCGTCCTTCTGCTTGCAAAGGAATCTGATACAGTTCAAACCGATGACCTCACCCTCGACATCATAGTCGCATGCGACTGTGTACGACTCAGCGTCTTTGGAGAGCTCTTTTATTGTGTCTGCGTATTTCTTTGAGTAGGAATTTCTCTTGTCAATCTGTGATGTTGGGGCCCATTCAATCTCAAAGCTAGGATACTTGAAACCATTATCTTTTTTCTCTGCAACATTGAACAAATGACCAACTGCAGGCACTATCACAAGGTCTTTTTTGTTGTGAGATAGCAGATAGTAAGACACTCCTCTATTACTTTTCTTCACAGGCTTGCTGTCGCTGAGAGCATACGCTATCTTCAATGCTGCAGACGGCTTTTCAGTGATAACCAACTCGTATGTCATTAAGGGAAGAAAATTTAGTTGTTTTAAAAAAGTTGTTGTTGTTTATTTTTGTTATAAAATAAGTTCAACAACTAGAAGTTGTTGTTAGGCAAAATCTTTATAAACAGTTATCTTTTTCGTTGCTGCATGGCAGAAGACGAGCAGAAAGAGCCGGTAAAGAAGAAGAAAACCAGGCAGCTTTGGAAAAATTATGAAGTCCAAGGTGACAAATTAGTTAGGAAGAACCGTTTTTCTCCAAAGTCTGACGGCGACTTCATGGCTGAGCATTCTGATAGAAGAAGTTGTGGCAAGACAGGTTATATGGAGAAGAAGTAAATTAATTTTTTCTAGGGTCTGTGAAAGTATATCGCTTCTCTTCTTTGTTCATCAGATACTTGCGGTAAGAATTCCATCTGCTGATAACCTGCAGATTTGAATCTTGGTAAAAGTCTATATCCATCAGCATCTTCTATTTCACCATCAGAAGGTTTTTCTATTTTCACAACATGTGTGAGATTATTATCTGCTATGTATTTTATTGCTGCTTCAGCCAGTTTCGATCCCAAGTGTCTTCCTAGATATGATTTGTCAGTTATTTCAATTTTTTCAAAATAAACCTCTTCTCCTTTAATGTTGCTTGCATCTATTGTTGATCTCATTTGTTCTTCTATTTCTTCATCTATGTAAAACCTGGCAAATCCCACTGTTCTTAGTTGGCCACTTTCACTATTCCAAACATATAGCTCTAATCTACGTTCTGAAGATACGTCTGGTTCATGCTCTCGTGTAATTGAGAAATTGTTTTCAAATAGAGCAAAGTATTCGGGTTTTTCATCTAAGCTCTGATTTTCAAATATATTGATTTTTCTATAGTCAAAGTCTCTTTCCCAACTATTTACTGTTGAATAGAACCGTGCTTCGTCCAATCTTTCATCAAGAGAACGCTTATCTGAATTCATACTATTTGTTATACTTTAGACTTTATAAATTTTTCTATTTGTTGTCACTAAATAGTGATTAAGACTTAATTATTTTCTTCAACGATGAAAGAACTTCCTCTCCAACACCAGGAATGAACTTTATAGTGCCTGCGTAGTTATGTCCGCCACCGTTGATGTTCCCATAGGGAATTTTCTTTTTCAGGGCTTTCAAAGCATTTTCTATAGAGAAAGGGACACCGTCGATCCTGAATGTAATCATATCTTTTGAAAATCCAAGTGTTATCCTAGGACCTTTATTCATCTTGTGAGCAATACCTACAGTTTTCCCAGGAGAAGGGTATTCTCTTATAGGTACTGTTTTATCTAGTTCCAGACAGTAAAGAGTTCCTTTTTTCAACTTCTCATGCTTAAGGAACTTTTTTATGATAATCTTACGCTCATCTGTTCTTTTTTCCACTTCCGAGAGTATTAAATCCATTGTTCTCTTCTGTTTCTCATTGAAAAAGTCATAAATCAAGTTGGACTCCATAAAGCGGAGATTGTAAGCTTCGAAATCAACACACTTAGCTAGTTTCTCTAGAAATTCCCGGTCCTTATGAGCTAATCTCATGTATGGTTCTAGGAATTCATTCCTGCTCTTATCAGCAACTCCAGACAAAGCAGGGTAAATTGGATTAGGATTTCCAATCTGTGCAGCAATTTCATAGCTTAGCATGCCGCTCGTTATGTCCCCTTCGCCGCCGGCAACCCTTGGATTTAAATGTACATCGACGACCTTATTAATTTCTTTAGCGAAAACATGATGGTCAATTACTACTATATCTACATCGTATAGTTTCACTTTTTTCAAAGCTAACAAGTCCTCTTCGCCGCAGCCGTTATCAACAATTATCAGCAATGGCTTCTTGCCAAAGGATATCTCTTCTTTGAAGTATGACAAATCTTTCAAAGCATCTCCATATTCATAGAATGGAGCTTTCATAGGCATCCTCTTATAGCTCTGCCATATCTTTTTATTTTTCTTCTCAATTATAGAGATTAGAATTTCTTCCAATGCTAGTGCTCCTGCATATCCATCACAATCAGCATGATGTCTAAGAATTATTAGTCTCCCATTCCTTGCTGCGTTTCTGATTAAGTTCACTGCTTTTTTTATCTGTGGCTCTAATTTCCTAATAATATCTGACTTCAAGAATAATCTTATCTTCTGCTCAGGCTCGCTCACAACTGTGAATTGCTCTTTGACAACCTCTATCTCGACCTTGTTTGGCGGCACTATCTTCTTTATTCTAACTGGGATAAAGCCTTTTCTCTTCTCTCCTGTCTTTATCTTTACATTGTTATTAAGCACTATGAATTCCTCCTTTCCTTCTCCTATATAGCATTCGTTTAGCATAAGGTCAAGAACAGTTGCGTTATCCTTTAGTTTTTTTACTTTGAGCATCTTAATCATATCTCCATTTAGTGTGTCCGAAGTGGATTATCAAGTCTATCCCTATATTCTTTGCCTCTCCAGGTATGTCACACGAGCCATAGCACGAGCCAGCCCATATGAATATCTCTACGTTTATTTTTTTCTTTAATTCGTTCTGTATCTCTTTTGCTTTTGGCTTTAAGCCATCAGGCAGATGTAGAAGTACTTTCTTTGCTTTCTGAGCTTTTATCTCTTTCACTGCTCCTTCTAAATTGAAATCATACATTTTAATCTTGAGAAAAAACAAGTATATTTAAAGCTTTATTTCTTCTTAGAAGTTGTCTTCTTCTCTGTCTTTGTCTCTTTCTTCTTCGTTACTTTCTTTGCTGGCGCCTTCTTTTTCACTTCTTTCTTCTTTGTCTCTTTCTTTGCAGGGGCTTTCTTCTCTATTTTCTTTGTTTCCTCTTTTGGCTTTTCCTTTTTCTCTTCGACTTTTTCTTCTTTTTTCTCTTCTTTCAAAACACTTTCTGTGTTTTGAGACTCAGAAACGCTCAAAAGTTCATCTTTTGGCGCACTAGTAGCTTTGCTACTCTGTGTCTCCGATTTCTGTTGTTTTACTTCCTCTTTCTTCTCTTCCACTACTTCTTCCTTTTTTTCTTCCACCTGCTTCTTCACTTTTGGTTCTTCCAGTCCTTCTCTCTTTTCCTCTATTTTGAAGACTTTTATATCAAATATTCTAACAGGTGATATCTTTGAAATCTTTTTTCTTACTTCTTTCAGCAAATCTCCTTTTAACATGTCATCAATAGTTTTTTCAAAGGTATTCTTTTCAACTGCTTCTTTTAGGAGTCGTCTTATATTCTTTCTTAACTTTGTACCGACTGATTTTGCAATATAGGAGTTTGTTATTACAAGTGTTTTCACTCTTGTTCTCTTTCCGTCGCCGCTTCTCACTATGAATGAGTCATCTATCTTGTTTCTTCCTCTTCTAACAACTCTTTTGGTGAATGAAGGGATGCGTTCGTATTTCACTATCTCAGTTATGCCCTGTCCATCTTTAACATCTCTTATTAGAAATTGTATGTTTATATTCTGCTTTTTAGGGTCCCCTATTATGTTTATCAAGTTCATTGTCAAGTGTCTTCCTTTCATAGCACTTGAGTCAGCTAGGAGTGTTTCTCCAAGAACCTTTCCTCCGAAAAATTTTGGAGCTATAACCGGGTACCACTTTTTCTTTTTGATTTTCTTCGTTCCTACTTGCTTTTTTGCCATTATCGTCGCAGAAATTATGGTGGGTTTATATATATTACTATTATTGTTATATTCTAAAAAATGCTCTAATGAATCACTATCAGCGACTGTGTTTTGTCAACTCCTTCAATGAGCTGTATCTTTCCAAGAAGTGCCTGGTCAAATTCTTCTACATCTTTGACCCTTACTGTTACAATGATATCTGTGCCACCTGAGACAATGTCTACTTTCTCTACAAAGTCAAACTTCTTCAAGTCATTAGCTAAGTCATGTTGTGTTCTTTTTTTTTCTTTTAACAATATCAAATTTGCAGATATCAATATATAGACAAGGAATCCTTTGCCTATTCTAGAATGATCTAACTCGATTGTAAAGTTCTTGATTATCTTTTTTTTCTTTAGTTTCCTTATCCTGTTGTTGATAGTTGTTGCTGGAATTAATGTTTTCTTGGCTATCTGCCTAGTGGTATAGTCTCCATGTTCCTTCAACACTTCAATTATCTTGAGGTCTTTTTCGTCTATTTCATAAGTCATAATGGGACATATGTCCCAACTATTATATAAATTTTACTATTTTTGGCTATAATATCCATATTTTTTGGGATATTTATTTAAAACAATTAATACTTCGTAATAATTATTGATAATTAGGTGATATAAATGAAAAAAGAAGAAGCGAAGATCAGGATACTTGGAAAGATTTTTAGATATAGTGTGGACTTTTTTCATAAGAAAGGATTTGTACAGCTTATGCCAGTCATACTAGGAAAATCTGTTGATCCATTAGGTCCAGACCCGGGAAGCTCAATTGAAAAGATTCCTGAAGTTGAGTACCAAGGAGACGTACTAAGATTGATGACGTCGATGATCTTGCATAAGCAAGTGGCAGTGAAGGACTTGAAAAAGATATTCATTATGAGTCCAAACATAAGGCTTGAGAGACCAGAGAGAAAATCTACAGGCCAGCATCTTTTTGAATTCACCCAGGCAGATTTTGAAATAGCAGAAGCAAAGACAGATGATGTGCTAAGTTTACTTGAGGACTATTACAAAGATCTCTCAAGTTATCTTGAAAAGGAAGCTTCTGAAGAATTCAGTGTGCTTGGATTAGATGTATTCGGTTTCAAAGTGCCCTTCAAACACTACACCACACATGAGCTCATAGAAAAATATGGAGATGATGACTGGGAGGAAAAAGCATCTATGGATGAAGAGCAACCATTCTGGGTATTAAGTCATAAGCGGGAGTTTTATGATAAAGAGCATCCATCAAAAGATGGTCATTACCTAAACTATGATTTAGTATATCCTCTAGGCTTTTGTGAAGGTATATCAGGAGCAGAAAGAGAGCATGAGTATGAAAGACTCTTAATGAGGATAAAACGTGATAAACTGGACATGGATGCATATTCGCAGTACCTTGAATTCGCTAGGAAAGGATTCTCATCTTCTGCAGGTGCGGGGATTGGCATGGAAAGATTAGCGAGGTTCATGACAATGTCAGAGCACGTAGGTGATGTATCAGTGTTTAAGCGTGTGCCTGGGATAGCTGTAGAAATATAATTGTTTAAGAATTCCATAACATGTTAAAATAATTCAAGTGGGATTTTACTATTTCTTTATTTTTTATTTTTATAGCTATAGCTTCTTCAGACCACTGTATTAGAAGTAGATTGTCGCCATATATTATGGTCGTTGTCGGATTTGTAAACTTATCGTCGATAAACTTATACTCTAGTAAATCTCTTTTCTTCAACTTCCCTTTGATCCTTTTGGGAAAAATTGATTTTTGCATTATCTTTCTATCTGTTCTTTGCTTATGCCATAACTCGAAATATGGACCGAAGAATTTCTTGAATTGTAGTTCAGCGGCTATCAAGAAGACAGGTTTATTTGTTTCTAAGATTTCTTCAAATAACATTCTTAAGCCTTTTTTTCCAATGAAAATGTTTGCTTCTAAGGGGTTTTCATGAATTATTCTCAAATTATTGATGTCTTTTAGAATACCATTCTTTACTTTGTTGAATTTCTCTTCTTTTTCCTTGATTAAAGATAATATTGAGTTTGGTTCTTTTGCTTCGAACCATTTAACTTTATTCTTGATAATGAAAGAAACTACTCCTTTAGCAACTAGTCTATCTAGGGCTTCATAGACATTGGTTCGATTGATTCTTGTTTTAGAACTTATCTTGTTTGCGTAACTGCTTCCTGTTTTCAACAAGTGTAAATATATTCTTATTTCTGACGGACTAAAGCCAAGTTTTGAAAGATTTTTTTCAAACATAGAAAAGAGAAATATAAAATTGTTTAAATAGTTGTGGTATAACATCACAACTTAGTTTCTTATGTGTTCTTGAAATCACTTTACAGAGATGTCAGAAAAATTAGAAAAACCAATTTTCATCTTTGGATGTTGTAATAGTGGAACAACTATTCTTTGGGAGGCTTTGAAAAAACACAAAGACTTAGCAGGACCAGATATTGAAGGACAGGATTTAGAAGGATTACCTGATTTAATGAAGCATCACTTAGGAAAAGCTACTTTTAGATTATGGGCTCATCCTAAGTTTAAATTGAATTATTATGTTGATGAAACCGATTACAACGCAGAAGATAAGATCAAAGTTCGATTAACATACAAAGCTAATGTTTCAAAAGAAAAAAGACTTATAACAAAAAGTCCTGCAGATACACTTAGAGCAAGATTATTGCAATCATATTTTCCTGATTCTTACTTTGTTGCTGTAGTAAGAAATGGTTATGCAGTTTCTGAGGGAATTGTTAGGAAAAGAAAGTATGATCCAGATAGGCCTGAGTTTGAAGGGTTGTTCACAACAATAGATGAAGCTGCTGAGCAATGGTTCAGAGCAAATACAATTGTAGTTTCTCATGAAAAGTTCTTGGAACATTATAAGGTCATAAAATACGAGAGTTTGATTCAAAAACCTGAAGAAATCCTTTTTTCAATCTTGGATTTTTGTGGATTAGAGAATGCTGATTTTTCAGTTCCTGAATTTGACAAACATAGGAATAAAGAACAGATAAGTAGATTAGATGACTACGAGATTGAAACAATAACCAGAATAGCACAACCAATGCTTGTTCATTTTGAATATCCAGTATTAAATAGGAAATTAAAATGGTAGATGCACACTTTTTAAGAGATGTAGATTTTTTAAGAGAACATATTGACTTTACTAATATAAGTCCTTATGCTACTGAAAAAGAAATTGTTAACTTTTGTCACAAAGCAGTAGATTATGGGGTTAAAACAGTATATCTTCCTCCAATATTTTTGCATACTGCTTCTCATGATTTTAGAGCCTGTTTTGAGATTGGGACGACTGCTGGTTTTCCTTATGGAAATGTTCCGTTTGCAGTCAAAGAAAAAGGAATAGATTATGCGTGGAAAAACGGAGCTAAATGGATCGATGTTGTTGCAGATATATCTTTGATTAAGTCTAACAACTGGTTTGCTGTTGAGAAAGAGATTCAAGCTCTGGTAGAATGTGTAGAAAGAAAAATGAATTTGAGTTTAAAACTAATAATTGAAACCCCTTATCTTTCTGATGAAGAGATTAAATATGTTGTAGAGATAGCCGATTCAAATGATGTTTATTGTATAAAAACTGCTACAGGAGTAGGGAATAAAGTAAAACTAAAACATGTTGAGTTAATCAAACCTTTACTTAAACGCTCTAAATTAAAGGTTGCAGGAGGAATTACTACTTTAGAAGATACCTTAACATTTTTCAATCGTGGAGCAGATATTATCGGTTCAAGCAAGGGATTCGAGATATTAGAAGAATTTATCTCTAAACATCCAGATTAACCACTTTCTTCGCATTCTTCTCTATGAATCTTCTTCTGGGCTCTACTTCTTCTCCCATTAGGATTGTGAACATCTGGTCAGCTTCTACAGCGTCTTCTATTGTGACTTGCTTCAATATTCTCTTCTTAGGGTTCATAGTTGTTTCCCAGAGCTGGTCTGGGTTCATCTCTCCAAGTCCTTTGTATCTTTGGAGATTTACTCCTGAACCTAGCTTTTTCAATAATTTGCTTTTTTCTTTCTCTGTCAATGCGTAGAACTTTTGCTTTCCTTTCTTTATTAGGTATAGCGGTGGTTGGGCTAAGTATATATATCCTGCTTCTATTAGCGGTGTCATGTATCTGAAGAAGAATGTTAATAGCAATGTAGTGATGTGGTTTCCATCAACATCTGCGTCGGTCATGATTATGATTTTATGATAGCGAGTCTTTTTAATATTGAATTCTTCTGCTATGCTTGTGCCAAGCGCAGTTATAATTGTTATTATCTCTTGGCTGGTCATTATCTTGTTTATTCTTGCTTTCTCAACGTTTAGTATTTTTCCTTTTAGTGGAAGTATTGCTTGGAACTCTTTGCTCCTTCCCTGTTTCGCACTGCCACCAGCAGAGTCTCCCTCAACTAGGAATATCTCACACTTTTTCGGGTCTCTTTCTGAGCAGTCCGCAAGCTTTCCTGGTAGGGTTGTTGTTTCCAAGGCGCTTTTTCTCCTTACTAAATCGCGAGCTTTTCTTGCAGCTTCTCTTGCCTTTGCTGCACTGATGGCTTTGTCTATTATGTCCCTGGCTACTTTTGGTGTTTCCTCAAGGAATGTGTTCAAGCCGTTTGTTACAAGGCTGTCAACGATTCCTTTTATCTCGCTGTTTCCAAGCTTTGTTTTTGTCTGTCCCTCGAATTGAGGGTTTGGTATCTTCAATGCTATGATTGCTGTTAGTCCTTCCCTTACATCATCGCTTGAGAGCTTTACCTCTTTGTTCATGTTTTCTCTCTCTGAGTATTTGTTAAGCGTCCTTGTAAGGGCTGTCTTGAAACCTATGAGGTGTGTTCCTCCCTCGTGGGTGTTTATATTGTTGACGAATGAGAATACGCTCTCTGCGTATGAGCTGGTGTATTGGAGTGCTACCTCTAACTCTATGTCTCCTTTCTTTTTCTTTAGGTAGATGGGCATGTGTATCGGTGTTTTTTTCTTGTTTAGAAACTTGACAAAGCTCATAATCCCTCCTTCGAAGTTGAATTCTTTCTTCTTGCCGTTTCTCTCATCTTGAAAAATTATTTTCGTTCCTTTGTTGAGGAATGCTAGCTCTCTTAACCTGTTCTTTAGGGTGTCGTAATCAAACTCTGTGCTGTTGAATATGTTCCTGTCAGGCTTGAATGTTACTATTGTTCCTCTTTCCTTTGTCTTTCCTATCACTTTAAGTTTGGCTACTGGTTTTCCTCGTTGGAATTTCTGATAATACTTCTTTCCGTCTTTCTCAACTGTGACTTCTAAGAGCTCTGATAATGCATTAACAACTGAGACTCCTACTCCGTGCAGTCCTCCTGATATCTTGTAGGTCTTGTGGTCGAATTTTCCTCCTGCATGGAGCTTTGTCATTACTAGTTCGACTCCACTCATCTTGAATCTAGGATGCTTGTCTGTTGGTATTCCTCTACCATTGTCCTTGACAGTTACTCTGTTGTCTTTATGTACTGTGATGCTAATCTCGCTGCACTCTCCTATCATTGCTTCGTCTATAGCGTTATCAACAACTTCATAGACTAGATGATGCAAGCCCCTGTCTCCAGTGCTGCCAATATACATACTCGGTCTCTTCCTGACAGCCTCAAGGCCTGCTAGGACAGTGATTTTTTTTGCGTCGTATTTGTCTCTTTTTTCTGCCATTTTTTTGGTCCCTGCCACCTCTAAAAGTGTATATAAGAACACCTTAATAATTGGTTTATATTTCTTTAAAAAACTTTCGATTGAATTCTTGAGTTTCAGAGCTTCTAATCAAAGAATTCTTGAGTTTCAGCCTTTTGAATTCAAGCGTTTCAGGGGCTGTGTGAAGGTTGTATGATAATATTTTAATAATTCTCAAATGTCCGCTTGGGGCACTTTACCCTTTAAATTAAATTTTTACTAAATAAAGGGTAAACTTTATATATTAGTTCTTTTTTTTAACCTGCATGGTTTATATTTATAGAAAACGAATTGGGGATAAGAATTATTATTATCTTAGAGCTTCCACTAAGAAAGATGGTAAAGCCATTACCAAAGACATCGCATATTTAGGAACTGACTTGAATAAAATCAACAAAAAATTAGATTCTCTAACTGAATACTCTAAAGAGATTCGAAAAGCCTATAAAACGATTAAAGGATTTGTTGAAACTAATCGTTATTTGGAGAAAGTCAGGTCTCTAAGGATTAAAAGAGATTTGTTTCTGTCTAAAGAGTCTTTATATGACGTTGAAGCATGCAAACTTCATTGGAGACAAGAATTTCAAAAACTTGATGAATTGACAAAATCAGAGATATTGAAACACTTCATAATAGAGTTTGCTTTTAACACTGCATCTATTGAGGGAAATACCATAACTCTAAAACAAGCACAAAAGCTACTATTAGAAAACCTGACTCCAAAAAACAAAACCTTAAGAGAGATATACGATCTCCAGAACACTGAAAAGGTTTTTCTAAAGCTTTATGATGATTTAAAACAAGAGTTAGATCACAAACTAATATGCGAAGTTCATGATTCCTTACTTGAGAATATTGATAAGAGAAAAGGATATAGAACAGAAGATGTTAGAGTATTTAAGATGAACTTCAAATCAACACCTGCCAAGTATGTAAAAGCCGACATGGAACTTTTGTTAGGATGGTATGAAAAAAACAAGAACAAATTACATCCTTTAGTCTTAGCCACAATGTTTCATCACAAATTTGAGAAAATACATCCTTTCATGGATGGAAACGGAAGAACAGGCAGAATGCTGATGAATTTCATATTGTTAAAAAATAATTATCCACCAGTAATCATTCGAAAGAAGAATCGAACCGAATACTTAGAAAAACTCAACAAAGCCGATGAATGCGATTTGAATAAAACAGAAACAAAACATTATCAAGACTTAACAGAGTTCACAAGCTTTGAGATGAAAGATAATTATTGGAATATTTTTCTTTAGTTTTTCGCTCGGGGCACTTTTTTCTTATGTAGAACAAGAATATTTTAGAACTTAATCAACCACTTATTTCATTTCTGGATGTGAGTAATCAGGTTTTTCTTCCATTAATGCTTTGTTTAGTGAGTAGTAGGTTTTTGTTAGCTTGTTGATGAATCTTGATTGCAATTGTTGAGTTGCTAGTCTTCTTTTAACTGGTTTTAGTTTCAGGATGAATGCTAATAATCTTCTCATGACTTCATTTGTCCATAGTTGGTAATTGTCAAAGATCAGGTTTTGTAGTTTTCCTGTGTTTATTGCGCTCATGATAAATCTTTCAAAACTGTCTTTTGGTACAAAATTTCTTTTTTTTCTTTTATTAAGAACTAGTGTCTTTGTCGAGCAGAATCTTGTGCATACTCCACAGCCAAAACATCTGTCTTTGTCAACTTTTGCATACTTCTTGTGGTTTTCTTCTACTATTATAATTGCGTCTACAGGGCATTTTTTCACGCATAGCCCACACGCATTGCATTTGTCTTGGTTGACATCTGCGTAGAAATTTGTGTATATATTCATGTTGCAACCAAGCCTTTTGTAGGCAAGAATTGCTTCACAACAGCAGGAACAACAGTTGCATATCCACGCCATCTTGTTTTGGACATTATCACCGATTTGCACCAATCCAAGACTTCTGCATTTATCAAGAATTTTTAAGGCGTCTCTTTTGCCTATTTTTTTTGCAATACCATGTTTTGACAAACTCTTTGCCGCAATGTTGAAGCTTAAGCAAACATCTTGTGGCATGTTGCAGGCTTTGTCTGCGTGTTCCATTTTGTGTCTGCAGTAACATGTGCCAACAGTTATGCAGCTTGCAGTTTTTATTACGTGTGTGGCTCGTTCATAATCAAGCACTTCTGCCATGTACTTTGGTTGTATTGCTTCTTCATTTACCAGGACTCTTGCAATCGCAGGGTCTATTGCTAACACTTCTTTTAGGAATCTGTCTTCTTCGTTTATGTATGTGTAGTATAATTCTGACAATACTTTCCTGTCAAAGCGTCCATCGGTTCTCATTAGAGAGAATTCGAAGAACCCGGCCATTGTCGGGGCTAAGATATAAGTTTGTTTTTTGCCGTCAAACATGTCAAGCATTAATCCTTTATCCGCCAGTATATCTAAGATTTTTTTTGCTTCGCTTTCTTTCTTTTTCCATCTCTGTGCAGTTTTTTTTGCAGTAACAGCTTTTATCGGCAGTTTCGAGACTAATTTTGCTTCTTCTTCTGTGAATAATGTTTCAAGAATCTTAAATAAAGCTTCAGATGCGGGTGCTCCTTGTGGTGACTTATCTAATCTTTGCTGTAGCTGATGATAACTTTTTGAAGTGACGTGGCCCATTATAAAATGTTTATAGAGTGTTTTTTTAAATATATTTTGTTTATGTTATGCCCTTATCTATCAATTTTTTGTGTTAGCCTGCTCGGGGCGCATGTTTTTTTCTTAAAAATTATAAACTAAAGCTTTTATGAACATAATTTTTAAATATTAGTGAACTTTAGAGATTTATTGGAGGTATTAAAAATGAGTAAAACTGAAGAAAATCTAAAAGTTGCTTTTGCAGGCGAAAGCCAAGCAAGGAATAAGTACACCTATTTTGCAAAAGTAGCGAGAAAAGAAGGATATCATTATATTGCAAGAATTTTTGAAGAGACTGCCGATAATGAAATGCAACATGCAAAAGATGAGTTCAAACTATCGAAAGGTATAGGTGACACAAAGGCAAATCTAAAAGTTGCGATTGAAGGAGAGCATTATGAGACTACTGACATGTATCCAACTTTTGCAAAAGAAGCAAGAGACGAAGGGAATTCAGAGGCCGCCAGATTGTTTGAACAGATTGCTATAGTAGAAAAAGAACATGAAGAAAGATACAAGAAATTGCTTGAAATGGTTGAGAAAGGAACAGTCTTTAAAAGAGGTAAGCCAATAAGATGGAAATGTTCCAAATGTGGGTATATTCACGAAGGTACCGAGCCCCCAGAGAAATGTCCATCATGCAAACATCCTAAAGAATACTATGAACCAGAGTGTCTTTGAAAAGTAAAAAAATAATTTTATATTGTTTTTAAGCCCCTTTTATACAAAAAAAGTTACTTCCGCTCGGGGCATTTCTTATTTCCAACTTGAGGCAGGTTTTCTTGTTTTATCATCGTAAATCTTCCGGAAATCCTTGCGAAGAACTTATTAATATTTTCTCTTGAAATAATTTCATGTCTAAATTTGATGAGGAAATTGCACTTGCATTATTAATAAAAATGTATTATCAAAGACTTTGGAAATCAAAGCACATCAGGTATGACACTCTAAAGAAATGTGGTTTATCAAAACATAGGATTGGAGATGTTGAAAAAACAATTGGATTATTGATTAAATCAGAGTATCTGGTTTATTATAACAGATCAAAAAAAGCTTTACAGTTAAATTGGAATAAAAGACGAGAGATAACTCGAATAATTGAAAAGAAAGTTTTTATATTTAGCCTTCAAGGGCTAAAATAGAAAACTTTATAAATATGGGTTAGTAATAATAAAAAATGGAAGTCACAAATAAAACAAAGACGGTTTTTTTAGAAGTTATGGGAGACCATCCTATGAACAGAATACTGGATTTTCTGATAATATTCAACAAATTTGATTACAGTAAGAAAGAGATTGCAAGAAATTCCCATGTGAGCTATGCTACTTTAAAGTATCTTTGGCCTAATCTAGAAAGGATAGGGTTGGTTACTTTCACAAGGAAGATAGGTAAAGCAACATTGTACAAGCTTAATACAGAAAATCCTATTGTAAAACAGTTGATGAAGACTTATCATATTATTTCTATGACAATTGCAAAGAAAGAATTAGAATTAGAGGAAGAAGAAGTAAAAGTTAAGTAAACATTTTAATAATTCTCCTTACTACCATATTAAATGGGGGATTTTAAGGATAGATTAGAGAACATTGTTGATAAATGTTATGATTGGTTAATAGATAACCCAGAAGTAGGTAGCGGACTCGTTGGCCTTACAACTTTAGGTGTTGTTGAAAGCTATTTCTGGATGCAAGACCTTTTGAGTCATGCTAATAGTTTGAGATTTCAGCTTGAAGGTTTAGCTTTAAGTTCAACTGCAACTTTTTTTAGCTATATGATGATTAGAGCGGACAATATTCTAAAGCAGCTAGGAGTTAACTATAGGGAAACCAAGAAAAAACTTAAACTCAAGTCATTTCAACGAAAAGAACATAGAAATATTGCAGAAAAGGTTGTTGATTCTATTGTTGAGCATCCACTTCCTTCAGGTATTGCTTTAATGGGTTTGATTGGAACAGGAGCTAATTTGCATTTTATAGATAAGCTTGGTTGGGACTTTTGGTATGAAACGCACTTGAGCAACTTTAAGGAAGTGCTTTCTAAAGATGTGTTGCTTTTGGTTTTGGGCTCATATCCTGGGAAGAAACTTTTTGAATTTGCAGGCCCATTTTTGCATTCGTCTAATTTTTCTTCCAATATTAGTAATCTTAAATTTAAGCTTAGTAAGTTATTTGGTAAAAAAGAGAACTTGTTTCTCGCTTATAGGAGTTCTATACATGAGGAAAATTATGACATCGTGCTTTTTGAATATGCAGATTTGTGCTTTGAATTAGGAAAAACAAATGAAGC
This sequence comes from Nanobdellati archaeon, assembly GCA_014384375.1. Lineage (GTDB taxonomy): Archaea > Nanobdellota > Nanobdellia > Woesearchaeales. The sequence continues at coordinate 16,010 of JACNFY010000027.1, read as the reverse complement.
TTTTGAAGCTCTAAAAACTGCTCATGAAAGAATAGGTTTTGAAGATTTTTTTCATAAAGCAAAAGGTGTTGCTTTGGTAGGTTTTAAAAACAGACTAAAAACTTATTATGCTCGACTTCAAAAAAACCCTCTTTCATTGTCTAACTATTTTGGTGTGGCTTTTAGTTTGCTAAAGATTGATGAACGAGATAAAGCAGTTGAGTTAATGCACAGTTTTACAACAGAAGCAGAAAAAAATCCTGAGCTTGCATTGAACGCTAATCTGAGTGAGGCTCTGTTCTTGAGGAATATTGGTGAAGAGGAATTATTTATAGACAGGATTATTAAAGTCTTAACTATGTGGGAAGACAAACTGGAACATGTAGGAACTCATGAGGTTTACACGATTGCAGATAATGATTTCTCCAACCATACTTTTAGATTCAGGAAGAGTTCTGATAGAGAAAATCTAGTTGCTGAGAGATTATATAATGAGCAAATAAAAAGAAAGTTTGATGAGGTGAATGACGAGGTTATTTTCAGAATTATAGATCCTCCAGAGGTAATTCCTGTTAATGGGTGTTCCTATGGCGTCACTGTTTATGAAACTGGTAAGATGATGTATCCTTATTTGAATTCGACTTTAGATATTGATTCGTTAAAGGATGTCGCTAGATTCATGGCTAGAATCCATGGTGCAAATCTCTTGTATAGTGCTATGACTGAAGAATATTATATTAATCAACTCAAAGAAAGAATAGAGCAAGTTGATAATCCTGAGTTGGGAGAGGTTGTTAAGATTCTTTTTAATAACATTCCTGTTTTGTTCTCAGGTTTTGGAGTTGCTCCAAGAGTTGTTGATGTTGATGGACATCTTTTCAACTGGAACAAAGGAAGATATTATACAAAAATAGATAATCAGGCTCGTGAACCAACACTTCCTTTCTATGAATGCTCTAAAATGTTGGAGCAAGGAGGAATACTACCTCTTGATCATGATGGTGATGCTTTGCGAAATAGAGTTCTTGCAGAGTATCATCGTGAATTATCGAATTTTCATGATATTATTCCTTTTGATCAGTTCTTGATTTACAAACTTCAGTCTGATTTAATAAAAGCTATTTCTTATTTCTACTTTGCATTAAACGATCCTTCTAAGGGAGATTTGGCTGTTCAGTTTATTCAGAATGGTATTCACTCACTTCATCGACTCAAAAACTACGTGGAGTCAAAACATGATTTGACTTGTCTGGATTATGTTGAGAAGGGTGTTGAGAAATTGGTTATGGTTTAGACATTCTCTATATATACTCTCTTAGTGGTGGTATGAATACGTTCACCACTTTCGACTTCTTCCAGTTGTAGATTATTGGTATCTCATTGCCAACATCAGGTAGTTCTGGTTTTATTTCTTCGAATTTATCTTTGTCGACCAATATCATAAAATCTGATTTCTGCATGTTGTTGTCAGTATCTGGAAATTCATAAAAAATGTTTAACTTTACTTTTAATCCTTTCTCCTCTGGGTTTATTGATTCATATGTGTGTGACATCACTCACTTCAGTTACTTTTGCTTTGAAATATACAAGTCCTGTATCGAGCATAGTTATGAATTTCCATGCAAAGAAAATTATGATTGTTAGTAACACTAGAATTATACCAACATTGTATAGAGAGTAATTTTTTACCATGAAGAAAGCTACTAAACTAAATATTAGTATAACCAGAAATATGAGTGCTCCGGCAGCGAATCCTATCATCTCCCACATTCTCTGTTTTTTATCTATGTATGAGTCTATCTCTTCCTCTGTCGGTGCTGGAAATACTTTTAAAGAAATCTCATCTTTTTCCCCTGGGTTTTTTTCTGACATTTTCAAATGATTGTTGTATAGTATGGGCCGTACAAGTTCCCTATCATTTTTATCAAGCCCGCCAGATCGTATATTATCAGTAGCTCTTTTCTATCAACAGTTTTCATTAGTGATTGTGCTTTTTTCTTTAGTTCTTTCTTCTTTTTCTGGAATTCAGTGGCTTGTTCCTTGCTAAATTTATAGAACAGTTTGTGGAATAACGAGAGGAATTCGTTTGTCTCCTCGTATAATTTAAGGATTTCATTACCAGGCTTAAGTTTATTTTCTATGATGTAATTTGTTATTTCCTCGTAATAATCGCCGATTTTTTCAAGGTCTCGGATTATGACGTAGTAGAACTGTGTCTTTTTAGGATTTTTGTATCCGCGTTTGTTCAACACTCTTTTGCAGAAGTCTGTGAATTTGTCTATGCTGTTTTCCAATGGTATTATGTCTTTTAGTCTTTCTATGTCTTTATTTTTTATCGCTTCCAAGCCACTTTTTCCCATGTCTTCCAAGATATAAAATGTCCGCCTTAATATGGTACCAAATTCCTCTTCCAGAGCTGATGAGACGCTTTTTATTTCTACGTAGTTTTCTCCTTGATTGATTATCTCGTATCCCATCAGGTCAGGGATTTTTTCCTGTATTCTCTTGAAAACCTCTCTGTCTTTATAGTTTATTCTTATTTCATCGATTCCTGCCTGGTAGAGGTATGCTATATACAAAGGGTCATAGTATCCTAGTTCGTCTGTGTTAAGGATTATCCTCTCTGATTCTCTTTCTTTCTCTATGCTCATTATTAACCTCTTCTCTTCTTCTTCTATATTTATGTTGTCACCTTTCTTTACACTGTTGTTTTTTGCCCACTTGCTTGGAAGCGATATTACCAAGGTTTTCCCTCCTAACTGTATGACTTTTCTCTGCATATCACTCTTAAAAAACGTTTAATTATATAAATTTTTCGAAATTATATAATTATATATTGATATATAAGTTATTAGGATAAATTATATATTTTCTCTTCTGTTGATATATATTGTTTTTCCGGTTTTGGCGAAAAACGTTTACTAAATTCGGAAGGTGATTAACATGGATAAGAAGGATATGGTTTTTTTAGCACACCTAAGAAACAATGCAAGAGAAACACTTACTTTTATAAGTAGGAAGACAGGAATTCCAATATCAACACTGTACGATCGATTAAAAGCGCAAGAACATGATATTATAACAAAGCACACAGCATTGATCGACTTCTCAAAGCTCGGCTATATGTGCAAAGCAAACATAACTATAAAAGTTAATATAGAAGACAGAGATACAGTGAAAGATTACTTGCTATGCCAAAACAATGTCAACTCATTATTCAAGATTAACAACGGCTACGACTTCTTGATAGAAGGAATATTCAAACATGTTAAAGATATGGAAGACTTTATGGAAAAATTCGAGAAGAAATTCAAAGTGCTTGATAAGAGTGTCTACTACATCATAGAAGATGTAAAGAGAGAAGCGTTTATGAGCGATCCAGAAGTTGTTAATATTCTTCAAAAACAGGATAGTTAAAAAAACATGGCCTTCACGCATTATGGGGGATCATTGGGGGTGATGCAACACGGTGAAGGCCAAGAAAGAAGTGTGATTCTTTTATGACCTAGTATAAAAAAATAAATTATAGTAAGGTCCCTACCTTACTATTTCAATTCCCAGTTCTTCGGACATAGCCTGCTGCTGAGCTTCTGTCTGTTTCTGGGTCAATTTGCCAAGTATCCATGGGCTCTTGACTCCAGTTATGATTGTCATAACTGTTAGTTTACCCTTCATTTGTTCTAATACCCTAGCACCCCAGATAACATTGGCATCGTCATCCATGCTTTCTGTTACTAGCTCACCTACCTTGCTAATTTCATCTAACGTCATGTCAGGTCCACCAGAGACGTGTATGATGGCCCCTGTTGCTCCTTCATAGCTGATGTCCAGCAATGGGTTGCTTAGAGCTCCTTTCACTGCTTCTTCTACTCTGTTGTTTGTGTCACTCGCTCCAACACCAATAGCTGCAACCCCTCCATCAGTCATGATGGTCTTAACGTCTGCATAGTCCAGGTTCACTAGGGAGGGTATCGCGATGGTCTCTACGATTCCCTTTATCATAGTTGCTATCAACTCGTTCGCCACTGCAAATGCTTGTTGCACTGGTAGGTTTCCTGCGATCTGCACTAGTCTATTGTTGTCAATTACAATCACTGTATCAGATTGTTGTCTCAGTTGCTGGAGTCCGAACTCTGCTTTGTCAACTCTAGCCCTTTCAATGTTGAAAGGCATCGTCACTGTCCCAATCACTATAGCTCCTGCATCTTTGGCAACATCTGCAATCACCGGCGAAGCTCCTGTTCCGGTTCCGCCACCCATGCCCGCACAAACGAACACCATGTCGGATCCTTTGAGAGCTTCCTTCACTTCTTGTAGACTCTCCTGTGCAGCCTCTGCACCTCTCTCCGGGAATCCTCCGCATCCTAGTCCTTTAGTCACGTCTCTCCCTAATAAGAACTTTCTGTCCGCTTCAATCATGTTTAAATGCTGCTGGTCTGTGTTACAGCCAACAATCTCGGCGCCTTTAATTCCTTTCTTGTACAACCAATTGATCATGTTGTTACCTGCTCCACCAACGCCAATCACTTTTATATTGGCTTGACCTACATCAAACTCATAAGTCTCTGTTTTTGTCTCCTCGTTCACTACCTTGTCCACTACGAAATCCATTTTTCTGTAACCCCCTTGAGTTTTTCCTTTTTTTCGCAAAACACTCCTTAGTTTATTTTTTATATACTACAAAGTATATTTTGGAGTACCAAAATATTTATAATTATTCATGCAGTATACTCTTCTAGAAAACAACAATTTTTTTCGCCAAAAGACTCAAACTTAGTCGCCAAACATAGTTTGAGTATGTTCTCGCCAAAAAACCAAATGAATATATAGATTTCTATACAGCTATTTAAAGATTTCTTGACTCCAAAATATATCTTATAATAGTTATTTTTGAAACAATACTGTTCTCCGACCAGGGAATAGTCCCATCTCAGACATTTTCGAGAATTGATCAGACTCCAATGTTAAATCTATTATTGTGAAGTTGTAACTCTCTTTTATCTCGACCACGAACTTTTTTATAGCATCAACAGGTATGTTCTGGCCGATTAGTAAAACATTTGCTTTGGTTTTCTCTTCTTTACCATGTAAAATTATTCTTTCAACCTCGTCGATAGAAGTGACTTTCTCAACAAAGTCGTTCAAAGCTGATTTCTTTTGAGCCACTATGTCCTGGAGGAATTCTGTGTTCTTGGTCTGGTTCAGACGGTAAACCTTGAACTTCTTTATCTTAATTTCTTTTAAGATCTCTAGTTCTCTTAGCTTGTTTATTATCCTGAATGTAGTTGCGACAGGAACTTTGGTTCTCTTAGAAATCTCGCGCATGTAGAAATCCTCTTCAGGATTGTTGAAGAAAAACTGCATAACCTTGAGTTTTTTCTCGTCAAACAATCTCTCCAAGAGTTCCTTAGTCTCCATGTAGCGTCTAATGTTCCATAACTTGTATATAAAGTTTTCCATTTATGGAACAATGTTTCAAATATGAAACAGTCTAGAATAATATCTCTAATTGTTTTAATTGTTCCATTAAATTATTATTCCCAGTATAATGGATAACTTTGAAACCCATTTCTTTAGGCACATCCAAATGGTTCTCTCTGTCATCAATAAATATGCATTCTTCTGCTTTAAGCTTTAATTTTTCAAGCATCAGATCAAATATTTCTTTTTGTGGTTTGATTAAACCTATCTCGCAACTAATAAATGCGGGCTTAAAATGAGAAAAAACATTTCTTTCTTTGTTAATTTCAGCATGCATGTTTGGCATGTTTGATATAATTGCTACTTTATAGTTTTTCTTTAGTTCATCTGCTAATTCTAATAATTCTTTGTTGACATTCATAACTTCAAGGTAAACTTCTCTCCACTTTTCAAGAACATCAACATTAAGTTTGAAAGTGTGTTTTACAATATCGGCGAATTCTTTACAAGACATATTGCCTTTTAACATATCTTTATAATACTGTCCTCTTAATTCTTCGAAAGAATTGTAATCAACTCCTAAATGTTTTGATACATTTTTGAAGAGTTCTTCAGCTTTATTCATAAGTATAACTCCTCCCATGTCAAATATTATAGCTTTAATCATTGTTTATACCTAGTTTCTTCAAATCTTCTTTTAATTGATTGTAATTCTGAAAAAGTATTGTATTGAAACCAAGCTCTCTAGCCGGAATCAAATTACGTTCGCAATCATCAATGAACATACATTCATCTGCTTTCAAGTCACTTTTATCCAAGACTAGTTGAAATATCCTTTTATCAGGTTTCATAATACCAACTTCATTAGAAAAGAAAGTGTTATCAAAAAAGCTTAAATCATTATCATTTTTAATTGCATCAGTTCTAGGCTTCATCTGATTAGAAAGAACTAATAATCTAACTTTACCTTTTAAGGTTTTAACATAACTAAAGACATCCCAAACAGGAACATTGTTCAAAACACTTTTAACTTCTTCAGGCTTGATATTATATTTTGATCCAATTTCTCTATAATAAGCAGAATTATCTTCATTAGAAACATTGAATTCATCCTCGAGACTATCCATATCCTTATATATGTCTTCTTCAATAACACCATACTTCTCAGCAAAATGCTTGGCAGCAGCCCTATTATTGCAAGGACTAAGAACTCCTCCCCAATCGAATATTACTGCTTTAATCATGTTAAAAACCTGTTTTTAATATTCCAAAAATCTTGATTTTTGTTATCGTTTCTTCTGCTTCTCGAAGGCTTCCTTCACCATGTTTAGGTCCGAGCATTCTTCTGGAGCTCTGTCATCTCTTAACTGGACGACTCTTGGGAATCTTAAAGCATAGCCACTGGAATAAGTTGGGCTCTTCTGGATTTCATCAAACTGTATCTCAAGAACAATCTCAGGTTTTATAGTAACTTCTTTTCCCTTCTCCTGCTTGATGTGTGGCTTTAATGTTTCAGTGAGCTCTCCGAAAGAAAGCCCTTCCTCTGCTTTCTCCTTTATACCAGTTCCTACTTTTCCAGTCTCTAAGAAGTTTCCATCATCATTTATGCAAGCTAATGTGAATGATGTCAACCAACCACTTCTCTTTCCTTCTCCCCATTCTGCTCCAACAATCACAAAGTCGAGAGTGTTCATAGCTGTCTTCAGCTTCACCATGAAACCAACTCTTGAGCCTGGCTTATAAGCACTGTCAAGGTTTTTCAACATCACGCCTTCATTACCTTTTTTCACAGATTCCTCGTAGAACTTAATCGCTTCCTCTTTTTTAGAAGTTATTGCTCTCTTTGCAACTACAATACTTAGTTTTTTCTCAGAGACAATCTTCTCAAGTAATTTTATCCTCACCTTCAAGGGTTTGTTCAACAAGCTCTCTCCTTTATAGAACAATATGTCAAAGACATTCAACTCAATAGGCATCTTCTTTGCTAGCTCTTGGATGTTGTACTTCCTCCTGATCCTCTGAGAAATATGTTGGAAAGCCAAGTACTTTTCCTTCTTAGCATCATAACCAACTGCTTCGCAGTCAAGGATGAAGTTATCACCTTTCACGTTCTTTTTAACAGAGTCGACAACCTCAGGGAACTGACTTGTAACCTCCTCTAATCTCCTTGTGAAAATCTTTATCTTACCTTTGGACTTGTGAATCTGCATCCTAAAGCCGTCATACTTGAACTCTATATCAGCTGGCGTGCCTACTTTCTCAAATCCTTCATCCATATCAGCAACTTTCTGTGCCAACATCACCTTGATTGGATTCCCTGGTGTTATACTAACTTTTTTCAACTCAGAGGCTCCTTTCTTAGCAGCCAAGGCAACAGTTGTGAAGTCATTACTTTTGTCAAGGGCTGATTGGACAATGTCAACAGCATCGTTATATTTCTCGCGATCGACATCTATAGATGTCTTTTCAGCATTATAATCAACCTTTACAGACATATATGCCCACACAAGGGCGTCTCTCATAGTTCCTTCGCCAATGCCTACACGTAAATCTTCTAGAACATTTCTTACTATGTACTTTGCCTCTTTTGGCTTTGCGCTCGAGAGAAGTTCTGCAATCAGTTGGATTTTCCTGTCAACGCTTCCAGCACCTTCCATCTCATTCAGCTTTCTGAGATTCGCAAAGACTTTTGCAACTGTTAAATCCTTGGAAAAGAGTGTTGCTTGTATCTTTCTTTTGATAACTTTTTCAGCAACCAAGCCGAGATCGCCGATTTCTTTCCATAGTTGCTCGATCTTTCCTGCTCCTGCACCTGAAGCTGTGTTTATTGCTTTCAACACTAGCTTGTTTGCCACACCTATTTTTCTCTTGTCCCAATCTGGATATAAGCGTCCTCTAAGAAGTAGCACTATTGTGTGGATGTCTTCCTCATTTGTTTTCTTTAAAAGTTCAGAAATATGATGTGTTTTTTCAAGTCTTTTAGACGTCGATTCAATCTTTTCATACACGTCGACAAGAGAGGAATACTTCATACTGGATTAGAGGGGCTAATTGTTTAAATAGTTTTTGCAGGTTAAGCTTTAAATAAAAATTTTCATTCCCATCCGAAATGAAAACAAAAGATGTATTGGATGTCAATGAAACTTTGGAAGCAATAGTTGATGGTCTTGATGTCAACCAGAATGATGTTGTGTTATCTGTTGTTGGCAATGGTGACCAGCCATTGGTTTTATTAGAACGTGCTGCAAGAGTGATCGCAATTGACAATGATCCTGCTGCTTTAAGACTTCTTAATCAAAGGATAAAACAATTAGTAGATGACGAGTATTTTGATTTTGTCGGCGACCAACCTGCTATTTCAAATCATTATTTCGAAGCAAGAGCTGCTTATCTTCAGCAAGAAAGAAGGTTAAGTACGATAAGAGCCAAACTTGATCGTTTGACTATTGTGTCCGGTGATATATTTGAGTTTGTAAAGTCTAATAGGAGCTTCAACAAAGTGTATCTGTCAAATGCCATAACTTATAATGGTTATGATGAGCAGGTTTTTCATGATCGTCTGGAAACTGTAGCTAAAAGCTTGCCAAGAGAGGGTTTGATTTATGTAGCCGACGGTTGTGATGTGCGTTGGGATAGGGAACATGTTTTAGAGTTTGAAAGAAGTTTGCCTTCTTCTTTAGCGATAGACTTTGACTTATCATGGATTGCAAGAATTAAGGATGATCATTGGCAACCGAATGTTTACAGAAAGGATTTATCTCTAGTCAATAAACTTTACAAAAAGCTTAGATTTGTTATACCAATGTGAAGAATATTAGAAAATCACTTGATATTTTTTGGTCTGCAAAGCAACATTTATAAACAAATCTGGTTTTTTGCCATCATGAAATGCGACGTTTGCGGAAAGAAGGTTGAGACGACTTTTTTAGCCAAGGTTGTAGGATCTTATATTAAGAACAAGAAGAGCAAGAGGAAGCTTGTCTGCAACAAGTGTCAGCAGAAGTACAGCAAGGAACAGTTGTTGAAAAAATTGTAGATTTTCTCTGCCTCCGCAATCAAAAATCATAGATTTTTGGGCGTCGGCAAACTCTGTTTGCCTCCGTAGCATAGTAGCTAATGCATCTGCCTCGTAAACAAAAACAGGGTTTTTGAAACTCGAAAACCTTGTTTTCGAGCAAGCAGAAGATCGGGGGTGCAAGTCCCTCCGGAGGCTTACAAAAACAATAAGTTTTATATGTTAGTTTTCATTACCTGTTCTAATGCCTGAACTGATTGAAGTCATTGATGATGACTTCAACGTTCTCAAAGTTGTTCCTAGAGATGAGATAATAGAGAAGAATCTGAAGCATAAGAGCGTTGTGGTCATACTTCGCAATAACAAGAACAAGTTCTTCGTTACTCAGAGAAAGTCTAGGAGGAGACTCTTTCCTCTTAAGTGGGATTTAGGAGTTACTGGTTTTGTAAGAGAAGGAGAATCCTTTGAACAGGCAGCTGCTAGAGAGCTTAAGAACGAATTAGATGTAGAAGCTAGTCTTCAGTTCCTGTTCGACTTTGATTACAAGTCAGATGTTCAGGACCTCAAGGCCAAGGGTTTTTTGGTTTTTTATGATGATGAAATTGTTCTTAATAAGGATGAATGTCAGGATGGGAAGTGGATTTCTCTAAAAGAGCTTGAGTACTTTATAGATTCGAAATTGCTCTCTCGGGACACTGCTTTTATTGGGGATAAGTATATTGAATCTTTAACTTAATTCTTTATAGTTATTACTATAGGAATATTTATAAATAACTTATTATTCGCGAGTGTTATGACTCCTTATGAGGTTAGTGATATAAAGAGTATTAGGAAGAAGCTTGGTTTAACTCAGTTTGAATTAGCCAAGCAGTCTGGAGTTTCTCAGTCATTGATAGCTAAAATTGAGAGTAACAAACTCGATCCTACTTATTCTAATGTGAATAAGATTTTCAAAACCTTGGATTCAATGCAGAAAAAAGAATCCTTTAAGGCAAAGGACTTCATACATAAAGGAGTTATTTCCTGTCAGGAGAATGATTTGGTTCGTAATGTGATAAAAAAGATGAAGAAGTTTGAGATAAGTCAGTTGCCTGTTATGAAGGGCAATAATGTTGTAGGAGTCGTTTCTGAAACAAAGATAATAGAACATTTGATAGAAGACTTAAATAGAGACCTCAAAGTCAAGGATGTGATGGGTGAGGTTCCTCCTATTGTGTCTTTGAACACTGAGGAGTCTGTGATTTCAACTCTTTTGAGGTTTTTCTCTTTGATTATTGTTCAGGATAAGGGTAAATTAAGAGGTGTAATAACACGTTCAGATATATTGAGGAAAGTTTATGTGTGAGGTGGAAAAATGTTAGTTGTTACAACACCAGAAGTTCATGGCAAGAAAGTAAAAAGCGTCCTTGGTTTGGTTAGAGGAAATACTATTAGAGCAAAGTGGTTTGGAAGAGACATTGCTGCAGGATTGAAACAGATTGTTGGCGGAGAGCTTAAGGGATACACAGAGATGCTTACCGAAGCCAGAGAGGAAGCCTTGCAGAGGATGATAAAGGAAGCTGAAGAAAAAGGTGCAGATGCAATAATAAGCGCGAGATTTACAACTTCCCAAGTGATGCCTAACGCTGCAGAAATACTAGTCTATGGAACAGCTGTGAAGTTTGAGTAAAGAGTTCATTTTGAAGTAGTTACAATTAGCAATGTTTAAATATTAGTTACAATTTCTTTGTTGCTCACAGGGTGATTTTTGACGCTGATAAAAACTTTTGAGGAAAAAATAAGCAAATGGATGAATGTTAGAGTTCCATTTGAACTCTTTGATACTGTTCATAAAAAGAGGCCTTTCTTCTTGAGTATTGCATACAAAGAGTCTGAGCGTGGTTTGGTTAATATATTAAATGGTGGTGTTACTAGTTCTAGGATTATACCTGCTAACGGTTATCTCCTCTTTGCAATGCTTGGAGATTCAAAAAGAGGTAATGGTTATTCTTTTCTTGGGATAGATGAGGTTCCTTCTGACCCTGAAGAACTCTCTGTAACTATGGATTCAGACTTTGATATAGTGTTAAAGGAAGCTATGGGTAAATATGTTTCAATAGCTAAAGAGAGAATCACAGAGAAAAACCCTGAGTTCTACAATTTGTCCTCTGAGCCAGTTGTTAAGCATCTGGAAAACATAGAGAATGGACCTGAAATGGTTCTTCCTTCTAAGATTGAGATAAGGAAATTTGAGAGAATTTCAAAGAAGTTTATGGATATTCCTAATGTAGAACTCTCGAATATCACAATTGATTCTCTAATTATGAAGAGAAACTTTGTCAATTCAGAGGGTACTCAGATAAAAACAAGGAATTTGAGAGGACGTACTTTTTGGAGGATAACAATCAGGAATAAAGACGGTGCTCTTCGGGAGTTGGGCGGGTCATTTCCTTATGCTAATAGCAAGGGGTGGACTAATACTGTCTCTCTGGAATCAAGAATCGATGCTATTGGTACGCATTTGGAGCAGTTATATGAGGCTCCTTTACTATCAGCAGGCGAATATCCTGTTGTAATGCATCCATCAGCATTTGGAACCTTTATGCATGAAGCTATAGTAGGTCATTTATTGTCTGGAAGATATATTTCTGAAAAGGTAGCTAATACTTTTGCAGACAAGATAGGAAAGAGAGTGATGCCACCATTCTTGACTGTCAGTGTCGAGCCTAATCTTCGAGGTGGCTATGGTTCTTACAAGTACGATGAAGAGGGAGTAAAATCAAGGGATGCAGTTCTTGTTGAAGATGGTGTTTTGAAAACATACTTGCTTGATAGAATGAGTTCACATCATCTTGGTCTGGAGAATAATGGCCATTCAAGAGCTGAATGGGTTGTCGAACCTATGTATGAAGATGTAACACGCTCTCTGTTACCAGAGCCGAGGGTTAGCAATATTCGTGTCAAAGCAAAGACAGATAAAACTGAGAAGGATTTGATAAAAATGATGATGAATCATTGTGAGAGAAAAGGCTTTGAATTTGGTCTGTATATAAAGAGTGTTTCAGGAAATGTTACAATTAAAGAAGGCACTTTTCGCATGTTTCCTGATGAGATATGGGCGATTTATCCTAATGGCAAAAGAAGATTGATGGCAGGTGCTTATATAGTTGCAGAGCCTCACACCCTTCTTAAGGAAATAAAAGCTTGCAACAAAAACTATAGAAAGACCTACGGCCATTGTGGTGCTGATTCAGGATGGGTTAAAACACAAGAAACAAATCCTTCAGCCTATTTCCCGGCTGTTAACTTCCAGAAAATAACTGAGAAGCAATTAACTGATAAGCTCATTACACCTTAATTTTCTTCTCTAATTCTTTAACAAAACCAAAATCATACACCTTGTCCTCTACTACAATAACTCTGAACTTAGAAATATTTGTCAATAACGGACTAAACATCTTCTCCTTCATTATATCAGAGCCGCTAGATGTTGGGCTAAACGCAGGCAGAACTACTAGTTTTTTATCTTTCCACTTGCCAACCAAGAAGCATTTGTACTTCTCTATCCTTGGCCCTTCTCTCAAAGATATTGCTGGATGATCATGACTTATTATTACTCTCTTTGAATTCTTGAAGTCAGCATCCTGAGGCATCTTATGCCCGTGACATATGTAAATATCCTTGGTTGTGTAGTAATCCCTTATGTCGACGTCTCTTTTCTTAGCGATTGGTTCTAATATTGTGTCGTGGTTGCCTTTTACTAACACTAGATGAGCTTTCTCAGATATCAGATCTATAAGTTTCAATGTGTTTCTCCATTCCTCGTCTGATATAGTGCCGAATTCGTGTTTGATGTCACCGTTTATTATCACTGTTTTTGGCTTTGTTTTCTTTAGTATCTCTTCCAGCTTGTCAGTTAAATCCTTGAAATGAAACTTTGGCAGTAGAACTCCTTCTTTGTGCATTGCTTCTTCAAAGCCTATATGAATATCCCCTAGAATTAGAGTTCTCTCTTTCTCTAAGAACAAGGAAAGGTCGATTATTTTTGAGCTTGGAAGTATTTCTAGCTCATTTCTTTTTTTCAGGGTTTTCAAGTTCCTTCAACCTTTCTGTAAGGAATTCTATTGTTCTCTTATTATCCTGCTCCTGCATGATCTCTCCACATTCATGACATTTGAAGTTGTACTCTATTGCTTTGTCGAAGATCATTCTTGCGCAGGCGCTCTTGCACATGTAGAAAGTGTTACTTTTCTCTTGTTCCAATCTTTTCTTAAGCTTATTAATCTTGTTTTGTTTTATTTTCAGAGCAAGTTCCGGTATCATCTTTTCATTGAAATCCCAGTAGCAGATATACCATCCCTTTATCTTGTCTTTTTTTCTAAGGAAAGTTACTATGTTATGTTCGTAAAGTCTGTAAAGGAGGTTCCTGGTCTTATGTATTTCCAAATCAAGTTCCTCTGCCACTATGAATTCAGATATCTTTTTTTTCCCTTTTAGATAGAAAACAATTGGTAAAGCTTCATCACCTACTAGCTCTGTGACTACTTCTTCAATAAGCTTTTTGTTTATGCTAATTTTTCCGTTCTTTTTTTTCAACAAGTATATTTGTTCCATCTTTTTTACATTTCTTGAATTGCTCCAGCTAAGCCTATTTTTCTTAGCAGGCACCCCCAAGAAAGTCCTGTTTTATATTATATTCCTTGATTTTGCTATTTATAAAGTTTTCGCTTTTAAAAACAGCATTTGTATAGATTAGTATATTTTTTAGACGAGAAAATATACACATATCCATACTGCTATGTTTAAGTGTATATTCACTACTTGTTGGAAATTAAAGAATTTAACATAATAAAGTACTAGAATTTTTTTGAAAACAGAAACTATAAAAACATTGAATTAGAACTTTTCATCAAATGAGTGTTCAAGAAATAAAAGAAGATATAATTTTTTCATTAAAAGAATTCTTTAAAAGCGTTGGAAAAGCAAAAGCAGTTATTGGATTATCCGGCGGTCTTGATTCTGCAGTGTGTCTAAGTCTGATAACAAAAGCAATCGGAAAAGAGAACGTAACCGCTCTTTTTATGCCTGAGATAGATCTTACAAGTAAAGAAAACGAAGAAGATTCCTGTTCATATACGCAAGAGCTAGATGTTGATTTTATTAGAGTTCCAATAAATTCATACTTGGATAATCTGGAAGAGATTCCATGGAAACAAACCGATATATCTATTATTAATACAAAAGCAAGAATAAGAATGATTGTTCTATACAATTATGCGAATGCAAATGATTCTCTTGTTATAGGAACCGGAAACAAAAGCGAGATATATTTAGGATATAGCACAAAATTTGGGGATTCTGCAGTTGACATCCTGCCTATAGGCGACCTTTACAAAACACAAGTGTTTAAACTGGCAAAAGAACTAAACATCCCGGAGTCAATAATCAATAAAACACCTTCTGCAGAGCTAATGAAAGGACAAACTGATGAAAAAGATTTAAATATAAAATATGAGATTGCTGATAAAATAATTTCGAATATTATTAGCAAGAACATGTCAAGAAAGGAGATCATAGAATCCGGATTTAAGGAAGAGGATGTAGATAATGTCTTATCAAGAATAAAGAATTCAGAACACAAACGAAGAACAGCACCGATAATTAAAATTGATAAAAAATGGTAACAGGATTATTTTTAGGGAGATTTCAGCCATTTCATCTTGGACATCTGGACGCTATTAAACAAATCCTTAAGATTTGTGACCATTGCATAATCCTAGTCGGGTCAGCCCAGTATAAAAATCAACCTGATAATCCGTTCTCTTATGAAGAAAGAAAAGCCATGATTGAGACCACTCTAAAAAAAGAAAATATCCAAAATTGGTCTATAATCCCTATTGATGACATTCGTGACAATGACTTATGGGTCGAATATGTGGATAAAAACACTCCAAAATACGATGTTGTGTACACTGGAAATCCCTTAACAGAAAAACTTTTCTCAAAAGCAGGTTATCCTGTTAGAAAACTTGATATCAATATAAAAATATCTGGAAGAGAACTTAGATAGATAGAGTAATCAATGATTCTGTAGAAAAATATAATGAAAGCCGTACATACAACAAGTCTTTGCAAAAACGAACGATTAGTAACAGCAGGCTTAATGTCTCGTTGCCTTGACACTTACACCTCTGTTCTATCAAACCCATCTTCTATGGGAGTTCTATGTCTCTTTTCGAGGCGGGTTTCGTGCTTAGATGCTTTCAGCACTTATCCCTTGGCGCGTAGCTGCCCAGCCTACCTTGCCAGGTAACTGGTCGACCAGAGGCGCCGAACCACTGTTCCTCTCGTACTAAGCGGTCCTTCCTCTCAGACACTAACACTTCCAGTAGATATCAAACAAACTGCCTCACAGCGTTCTGAACCCAGCTCACGAATCCTTTTAATGGGTGAACACCCCCACCCTTAGCTGCATACAGTAACAAGTTACTGGGCATTTGTTGCCAGCAACAAATACTTCTGCACAGCTAGGATAGGATGAGCCGACATCGATGTAGCAAGCCGCGCCGTCGATTTGAGCTCTCGGGCGCGACAACTCTGTTATCCCCGGAGTAAC
>JACNFY010000029.1 GCA_014384375.1 Nanobdellati archaeon | reverse complement strand
CCACCCTCCTAAACCTTTAATTAACAAAGTCATTTATTTATTTTGCGACAAACTCGCTATAGTCAGAAACCTAAACCCTTAAAAAAACAATCATTATCCTACTTTTTATGACACTATACATGATAGGCATCGGCTTGACTGACGAGGAAGACATCACTATTAAAGGATTAAAAGCAATCAAGGAAGCAGACTACGTATTTTTAGAGTGTTACACCTCAAGATTACAAGTAGTTATGAAAAGACTAGAAAAATTCTACAAGAAGAAAATAATTCTTGCTGACAGAGACCTTGTTGAGAAGAAAGCAGATAATATCCTTGACAAAGCAAAGAACAAAGAAGTTGCTTTTCTTGTGGTTGGTGATGTTTTTGGAGCAACGACTCACACAGACCTATTCCTGAGAGCAAAGAAGAAAGGAATAAAAGTAGAAATAATACACAACGCATCTATACTGACTGCTGTCGGCTTAACAGGCCTTGAATTATACAAGTTCGGAAAAACTACATCAATACCCTATCATGAGAAAAGCTTTAAGCCAGAGACCGCGTATGACGTCATAGAGAAAAACAGAAAAGCAGGACTACACACACTCATCCTTCTAGACATAAAGCCTAATAGGAACATGAGTGTAAACGAAGCGATTAAAATATTGTTAGAAATAGAAAATAAAAGAAAGGAAAAAGTTTTTACCAAAAATACAATGGTTCTAGGATGCGCAAGACTAGGCGGAGACTACAAGATAAAGTATGGAAAAGCATCAGAGATAGGGAAAGAAGACTTTGGCAAGCCATTACACTGCCTTATAGTTCCTGGAAAACTACACTTTGTCGAGAAAGAAGCACTAGAAAATTGGAAATAAAAGAAAAAAAATTAAACTTTTTTCTTACTCAAGCCTTCCAAAGCCCTCAACACTTCTAAAGGCACAGCAAAGATAACAGTGTTGCTCTGATCAGATGAGAGATCATTGATAGTCTGCAAGGTTCTCAAGTGCAAGGCACCGTCATACCTTGAAAGCATAGCAGCTGCTTTTGACATGTTTGTAGCTGCTATCACTTCCCCTTCTGCCTTGATTATAACAGCCCTCTTCTCTCTTTCAGCTTCTGCCTGCTTACCCATCACTCTCTTCATGTCTGCAGGTAGCACAACGTCTTTCAACTCTACACTCTCAACCTTTATACCCCAAGGGTCAGAAGCAGTATCAACGATCTGCTGAATCTTGCCAGAAATCTTATCCCTTTGACCTAACAGTTCATCAAGCTCTACTTCTCCAACAATGTTCCTCATAGTTGTCTGGGCCAGCTGGCTTATAGCATAGTTGAAGTGTTCAACCTTAATAATCGCTTTTTCAGAATCAGCAACCTTGTAATAAATAACCGCATTGACATTGACAGAGATATTATCCTTTGTCATACAATCCTGGTCAGGAACGTCAACAGCCTTGACTCTCATATCAACTCTCTGCCAAGACTGGATAATCGGTAACACAACCCTTAACCCGGGATTCATAACACCAGAGAATCTTCCAAGAGTGAACCTAACTCCCCTCTCATACTCCTTTACAATCTTAAGACCTGCAAATATGTATAGAACAACAATAACAATTAACCATGTCCACCAAACCATAAATATCACCCTTGTTTTAGATTGAAAATGAAGAGATTATTAATAAATGTTACGTTTTTTTATTTTTTTAGAAAATTTTTTAAATACAAACAAATAATATTTAATATATGAATAAAAGAGGTCTTTCTCCTATAATCGCAACCATCCTGCTGATAGCCTTCGCTGTAGCAATTGGAGCTATGATTATGAGCTGGACAGCAGGAATAGTAAAGGAAGCACCTGAATGCGCAGACTTACCAGAGGAGATAATAAGTTCAAATGCTTTCTGTACATTAACTGACAAAATAGTTCCACGTATAAAGACTAAAGAAGACAAATACGAGGTTTGTGAGGACCACGCCATTGAGATTTCTAAACTAGCAATTTGTTAATCCAATCCAAAAGACATAAAAAAGAGACATTATTAGATAGTCTAAGATGGATATAAAGAGCACTATAAAACTTAACAACGGAGTGGAAATGCCAGTCTTAGGTCTCGGTACCTGGGAATCCTCACCAATGGATGTTGGTAATGCTATTCTATGGGCTTTAGAAGCTGGTTACCGCCATATAGACACTGCAGCAATATACGGAAACGAGAAAGAAATAGGAGAAGCCATCAAAAAATCAGGTGTGAACAGAAAAGATATATTCATAACAACAAAATTATGGAACAGCGACCATGACAACCCAATAAGGGCGTATAATGAAAGCCTGAAAAGATTACAAGTGGATTACGTTGATTTATACTTGATGCACTGGCCAGTGGAAAAAATAAGGAACAACACATGGAAATACATGGAGAAACTATACAAACAAGGGAAATGCAAAGCAATAGGTGTTAGTAACTTCACAATAAGACATCTCAAAGAACTATTTCAACATACAAAAATAATGCCCGCAGTCAACCAAGTCGAGTTCAGCCCATACCTATTCCAGAAAGAACTATTAGAATTTTGTAATGAAAAAGAAATCGCTTTAGAAGCATACAGCCCTCTGACGAGAGCTAAAAAACTGAATGACCCAAAACTAGCTGCTATAGCCAAGAAATACTCAAAAACACCTGCACAAATCCTGATAAGATGGGTTTTGCAGCACAACATGATTGTCATTCCAAAATCAATCAACAAGGAAAGAATAAAAGAAAACGCTAATGTCTTTGACTTTAATATAGAAGAATATGATATGAAGAAACTTGATTTGTTCAATGAAAACTTTCGGGTTTGCTGGAACCCTGATGAAATACTATGAAAATTACAAAATTAAAAATTTTGGAAATCCATAATTTTAGAGAGGTAAAATTATGAAACTAGTTCTAGATATCAGGAAATCTGTAGAAGAGAACGCAGCAGAGTATTTTGAAAAAGCTAAGAAAGCCAAGAAAAAGCTTAAAGGAGCAAAGAAAGCTTTGGAAAAAAGCAAAGAGAAACTAAAGAAAATCGAGAAAAAAGAAATTGTTTTCGAAGAGCCAAAGATAAAGAAGATAAAGAAGAGAGAGTGGTTTGAGAAGTTCAGATGGTTTGTATCTTCAGATGGTTTTCTAGTCCTAGGCGGAAGAGATGCAACAACTAACGAGATTGTTGTTAAGAAATACACTGACAAGAATGACTTGGTTTTCCACACAGACATGGCAGGGAGTCCATTTGTTGTAGTAAAATCCGAAGGAAAGAGTATCCCAAAAACAACAATACAAGAAGCTGCAGACTTCACAGCAGACTTCAGCAGGGGATGGAAGCAGGGAATGAGTACTTTAGACGTTTTCTATGTAAATCCCGAACAAGTGTCAAAGGAAGCAAATCCTGGCGAGTACATGCCAAAAGGAGCCTTCATGATAAGAGGGAAAACAAATTATGTAACTCCAAATATCAACCTAGCAGTTAGTATATATAAAGATAAAGCAATGGCCGGACCTGTTTCTGCAATAAAAAAACACTGCAAAGAATACGTTGAAATTGTGCAGGGAGAAAAGAAAACAAGTGAAGTAGCGAAGAAAATCCAGAAAAAAATTGGCGGAGACCTTGATGAGATAATAAGAGCATTACCAGCTGGTGGATGCGAAATAAAAAACTAAAGCCTCAACAACCTACTATCCACTCTTACTATAGCATCTCTTATAACATGGTCCAGGTGGACGATAGATTTCAGTTCTCCTCCGAACCACGCATTTGAACCATTAGCGATATGAACTGTCCCCACTGTTTTCTCATCTATGATTGTAGCGCCAACAATCTTCGCATTAGGATTTATTCCTATGCCTAGCTCGGCTATCTTCCTCACTGTTTGAGGCCTTTTCGCCTTTCGATGAGCCCATTCAAGTGTCTCCTTGAACAGATTTCCTTCATAATTACTTGATATATTGGTTATACCTCCATGCTCGACATCTACCCTTACAGGATTTCTCACAACAAGAGTCCTGTTTTTCAACCTCATGCTACCATCTATGTAGAAAGTACCTTCAACTTTGTCAAACTTCGGATTTAGATATACTTCTCCCGCAGGCATGTTTCCACCAGCACCAGTCCGAGTGTACATTCCTGCGTTAACAATGGATTTTACACCTTGAACATTCATGGTTATATCAGTACCTAGCTTTGTTGTTATGTTTATCTCTCTCCCAGTGTCTAATACCCTCTTGATTTTTTGTCCACGAGCATCCATCTTCTTGTAATCAACATCCAAGGTTCTGAGGACATCTCTTAAATTATTATTAGACAGACTACCAAGGGAGGAAGATGTTAAGAACTTATGCTGACGGTTATTGCAAAACTTTCTAAAGCTCAAACCTAAAGACCCAAGCTTTCCAATTCTATTAGAAACATTCATCACTATAACGCTTCTCTTAGGAAGCCTTCTTAGGCTTGTAATCATAACTTCGTCGGCGAAATCACCTCTTGCTTTAGCGTTCTGCATTAATACATTGTAATTCAAGTCAAGCTCTCTAGCTGCCAGAGCATAGGCATTCGTCAAGATAGGAGAAAGAACTCTGTTCCTGACACCATAATCACCTATTATTAGGACCTTCTCATTACCAACGGCTAAACTATCAGTAAAGATACGCTTAAAAATATTCAAATCAATCTGTTCCTTGAACCTCTGCCAGTCTATCATAAAGACTATTCCTTAAATAACTATTATAAAAACTTTTTTATACTGAGCACTTTTTTTAAAAATTCATGAACAACACTGTCACAGAAGAAAAACTGGAAAAAAGCTTCTCAATAACAAAAGAAGCTTTGGAAGTAGCTAAGAAAGCAGAGAAGAAGAAAAGCATGAAAAAAGAAGCAGCTGACTTCCTAGACATGGCTTCACGCTATTACTCAGATGCACAGCACTTCAAAGAAAAAGGAAACTATGTTCTTGCCTTTGGCGCGTTGAACTATGCCCACGGATGGCTCGATGCAGGCGCAAGGATAGGCCTATTCAAGGTCAAAGATTCAAGATTGTTCACGGTTGATGATTAATGAAAGAACTATTCGAATCACTACCAAAACTAACTCTTGATGACAACATAGATTTTCTCATCGACACCTGCTTTTTTGTTTGGATATTCAAACATCACAAGGAAAAAGACTTCAAAGAATTCTTGAAGAACAACAAATGCGCAATTACATCTTTCAATGTTGAAGAGTTTGTTCACATAGAACACCATATTCACGACAAAGTTAAAGTTTGTGTGAGAAAGTTCTTGCACAAAGCTGAAAATCTGTTTGTGTTAGAAGTTCCTGTCCACCCTGGCAACGCAGAGAAAGAACATTCCTTCGTCAAATCAATTCTTCCAGAACTTGACACTGAAGAGCATGACCCAAGCGACGCAGTTATTCTTGCAGCAGCGATAAAAACAAAAGCAAACGTACTGACAAGGGACAAGCATGACATTTTCAATGTAAGAATGGAGAACTTCTTAAGAAAATATAACATCAAGGTTCTTAACTCTTTTTATAGATCTTAACCTTATCATCAGAATATACCAACTCAAAACCTTCAAACTCTTCTTCATTCAAGAACCCAACTAAAACAGATTCTTGGATTTTTTCCTTTCTTTCCTCTTCTGAAATGTCATCATACAACCCAAGATTTATCAGGATGTGCTCGAATATTGTCAAGTCCATGCCCACTACAAATACATAATCAGCGTTGTATTTGTCCATAACCACTTTTGTCCTTCCAATATCAAACAGCAAACCGAACAATACATCAGTTATCTCTTCGTCTGTTGCAAAATCTCCGCTTCCTCCAACATCCCATTTGCCACTTGCAAGACTCCAAAGCAAATCCTCAGATGGAGAGTATATAATAACTTCTCTGCCTGTATATCCTCTGATCATGTGACCATAATCCCACCAGTTCAGGAAAACAGCGTCTTCCGGAACATTATCAGCTACCCAATCCAATGCAGGTCTGAGCTCTACCAAGAAATAATTCCTGAAATCCCTACCATCAACAGTGTAAGAAATATCATACCTTGAGAAAGTCATTCCCTCATTCTCACCTTCGAGAAATGTTCCCTCTACCTCGATTATCCTTCCATCGTATCTGTTATCCAACTCTTCAACACTAATATCTTCAAAAGAAACCTTAGGCACATCAAGCTCTGGAGGAGTTTCTTGTTCTTCAATCACTTCTTCAGATTCACCACAACCAGTAATTAAAACAGCTAATACTAGTAGAAAAATTATTTTTTTCATGGAGAGAAATAAATAATTTGTAATATAAAAATATTTCCAAAATCAACTTCTATAAGCATCGACAAGATTCCACACATACGTGCCTAGCAGTATAACCCATCCAGCCACATTTAAGAAAGTGTACCAGAACATCTTTTCAGGCAAGATATTTTTTACACCCCAACACCACAGAGCAACTAAGAAACCAAAGTAGACAGCGAAAAAATCAACCCAGTCCTTCTTGTAGAGCTGTCCAACACCTGGAACTATGGAGAGCAACAAAGCAATCTTATCTTTATTCAATTTTTTCCTAGAAGTTTTCTTTTTTCTTGCAGCCATCTTACTCCTTGAAAAACTCTTTTATGTTCTTCCAAGTAAGCTCTTTGTGGTAGAAGTACAACCAGATGACTATCCAGCCAACAACCCATGTCAAGAACGCCATGAACAACGAGCCAAGAATCAAGCTTATAACCATCGATACAGGCGGACATTCGAAAGCAGCATTTAGTATTGGGTCAAACAGAGCAGCGCACTTGTTCGGCAAGTACTGCGGTAGCATGAATAGAGCCCATAAAACCCATGAACCCCAGAAGACATACTTGTTGTATTTCCTTCTTTTCTTCTCTTTTGGACTTATACTAACTGACTTCTTTGAAGCTTTTTTCTTAGCCATTTTATTTTGGTTATTATCTAATCATATTTATACTTTTTCAATTTTAGGATAAGTTCCTGGCTTCATGAAAACTTGGTCTGGCTTTGCAGCTATCCCTTTTTCTTCTTTTAGAATCTTTTGCGAGTTTAGTTTAGCTATAGCTGTCATCACTAATTCGTCTTTCAAAGTCATCACAGCAACTCTCATATCGGGCTCTATCCCTTCATGAAGCTTGGCAATACCAGGCACTTTTAGAGTAGCTCCATGACACAATGAATCAACAGTTGTGTCGAGAACCCATATTTTTAGCAGATGCTCAACTGCAAACTCTACTGGTTGGATGATTTTCTTCAAGTATTTCTCATCGCCTTCTTTGTAGAAATGATATGCGTCCTTTAAATCCTGCAAAATGCATAAAGTCTCTTCACTGAATGGTCCTGCTTTTGTCCTCCTCAGCTCATACATGTTGGCACCTACGCCAAGCTTTTCACCTATGTCATGGCATAGCTTCCTTATATAAGTTCCTGCCTGTGAACCCACAATAAAGAGAACATCCTTCCTGTCAATTTCAAGGATTTCCAGATAATAAATATGCCTGAATCTCTCTTGCCTCTTAACAGCACTCTTTATTGGTGGAAGCTGTTTTATCTTGCCTACAAATTCATTCATTATTTTTCTAATTGTTTTTTCATCAAGCTCTTTATGCAGTCTCATCAGGCAGATGTATTCTTTTCCTGCTGTCAACAATGAATGTGTTATCCTTGTAGCTCTTCCAAGAGCAACTGGTAAGACTCCTGTAACTTTGGGATCCAATGTTCCTGAATGACCCGCCTTCTTTAGTCTTAGAATATTCCTAGCATATGCAGATACCTGATGGCTGCTTGGACCTTCTGGCTTGTCAATATTGACAACTCCATAACCAATAACCTCATCAACGCTTCTATCAGAAGGTTTTTTTCCAAACTTAGGATCAGTATCTGCATCTCTCTTCACGAGAATTTCTCTTTTCCTAAGCTCAAAAGGTAGCTTCCCCATGGAGAAAAGAAAGAATAAGCTTTTTTTAATAGGTTTTGGTTTTTGACTAAGTTTTGGTTTTCCGATAAATCTAGAAATATTACGAAAATTCTCACTAAACTTTTATTAAGGACTTATTCTAAAAAAGAAAAGGCCGCATAAAGCGGCATTGCAGCAGATTGACACTCTATAACAATAAACTGTTGACCTATTTAAATTTTTTTATAATGTCGGGGTCGCATAATCAGGTATTGCGGTGGATTGACACTCCGCTGCCTTTTTAGGCTTCCGGGTTCAAATCCTGCATAACTTGTTATGTTTACGGGTGAAAATCCCGGCCCCGACGCACTTATAAGAAAAAAAAATATTCACAACCCGAGCTTATCATCCAACTCTTTTCCTATCTCTTTCAAATTATCGAATGCTCTGTCAACATTGTCTTTTATGATGTCAACAAGATGTTCAAGCTTATCAACCTTCAACTGGTAGCCGTCTTTCTCGCTGGTAACTATCCCAGAACTCATCAGTTTGTTCAGGTGATGAACCACTGTTCCACGAGTCAAACCAGTCCTCTCAGCGATTTCATCGGATGATATTGGGTTTTCCTTTTTCAGGTTTTTTAATAGAACTATGAAAACTCTGAAACAACTCTTATCCCTATCACGAGTACCAAACAACCCAAGCGTTCCACCGAACCATTGCAACTGCTCATTTATATCACTCGCTCTTGGCTTTCTTGTGCTGATAATTGTTATCTTTGTAAATCTCATACAAATTATGAAGAAAAGATTGTATATAAAGGTTTTGTAAAGGCGTTTAATATCTTAATTTAAACATAAATAGTGTTTTCACAACTTATTAGTGGTAAAAAGCGAAATATTTAAATACTATAAGAACAACATTATACTTATAATGAACTTAAATATAGACTCTACACAAAGAACTTACAGATTTTGGGCTCCAATGTATGATTTAGCACATCATGTTCAAACAATATGGCAGGACTCAGAATATAGAAAGATTGTTGCAGAAAAAACCCAAGTCAAAGAAAACGATCTAGTTCTGGATATAGGTACAGGAACAGGACTAACCGGTTTAGAGATTTTAGCATTAGAACCGAATGCAACGGTCTTCGGTGCCGATATAAGTGAGGAAATGCTAAAAAAAGCCTATGAGAATATTGAATCAAGAGAGGCAACTGGCAGTTTCTATCTTCTCAACAAGAACATTGAACAAATGTCATTCAAAGACAATACTTTTGATAAAATAGTTTCCGCTTATGGATTTGGAGGAATACCTGACAAAGAAAAAGCTTTCAGAGAAATTGTGAGAGTTGGAAAAAACGGTTCAAGAATCGTTATGCTTGAGATGTGCGAACCTCCTGAACAAATGACTGTTAAAAGAGCTCTGCATAATTATATGGTCGTTCCTTTCATAAAAAGATTATGGCACTTCGAGAATAGTGACCTTGAAGGATTATTCTTGAAAAATAATGTAGAAGTAGAAGGCTCTGAATACAAAGGAGACTTGATATTAGGCAGTTCTAAGCTGGTTTACGGAACCATAAACAAGTAATCAACTTATAATCCTACTCACATGCTCTTCCTTGTGAACCCTTATGATATTATCCACATAGCTTTCAAGCTTTGGCTCGTGGCTAACAAGTATTATCTGCTTGATTCTTATCTGTTCTAGTAACTCTCTTATCTTGTCAAGTTGCTCTGATGAGAAGCCGTCAGTCGGCTCGTCCAATATTAACAAGTCTTTTGTTTTTATCGTGCCCATAAAGTCATTTATGACTTTGTTGAGAGCTAATCTATATGACAAAGCAACTGATGTTCTTTCCCCACCTGAAAGATTCTCCAGATATGTTTCGTAGCCGTTCTGCTCTATTATAGGTGTGAATGTCTCATCCAACCTTACATTGAGGTTTTCATCCTCTAGTAGTATGTTAAACCATTCCTGGAAGTACTCGTTGAATTCGTGATGGACATGAAGCATTATCTGCTTCTCCATCAAGTATATTATATTAAGGAAGTATTTCATCAGCCAGTTCCGGATTTCTTGAAGAACACTCAACTTCTTCTTAGACTCTTCCTTTCTGTTTATTTCTTCTCTTATCCTTGTCTTTACTTCTTCAAGTGTTTTTTGCTCTCTCAACAGCTCTGCTTTCTTTATCTCCTCTGTTTTATGTTTCTCTCTAACTTGCTCTAAAACTTTCTTTGCTTCTGAATATCTGCTTTGGATGTCGTGGCTTGCTTCTAGTTTTTTCTTTAAGTCTTGTATTTCTCTTTCTGTTTTTTCAATCTCTGACTTAATTTTTACTTGCTCCTTCATAAGAAGTTCTTTCTTTTTTCTGTATTCATCCAGTCTTTCCTTTTTTACCAGTACTACCTCTTGTTTGTTCAACTTCTCAAATAGTGATTCCATCTGTCTATCAAACAACTCTATTTCATCTTTTCTTTGCTTCTTCAAATTAACGAGTTTTCCTAGCTGTTTTTCCAAGTCAACTATATTTTTGTTCTCCTTTGCTTTCACCCTTTCTTTATGTCCAGAATCAACTTTTTGTTGACAAACAGGGCATTCATCCAACGAGAATATCTTCTTGACTATATCTTCTGAATTTTTCTTCATAGCTGTGAAGGTCGCTTCTCTGTCATTTATCTTTTCAAGATTTTCTTGAAGTGTTCTCCTTTTGCTATCAAGCTCTTCTTTTTGTTTTTTCAAACGATCAACATCTAATGTTTCGAATCCTTCCAACTCTTTACTAATCTTTCCTATATTCTCATCTATTGTTTTCAACTCTTTTTCAGTATTAGAAATCGTTGCTTTCTTGTTGTTAATATTATTGGTCTTTATCTCGACTTGATTTTTTACTGTTTCTATTGATTTTATCTTGTCCTCGAATTCATTTACCTTTTCCTCTTTTGATTTTAACTCTTTGCTTATCTCATCTACTACTTTTTGTAGCTTAGCTGCTTCTTCCTTTATTGTTCTTATCTTATCTTCGTACTCCTTGTGTTCTTTTTTCTTATCCTCTAAATCTTCAATTCTTGTCTCTAACTCTATCTTCTTGCCTCTTAGTTCTTTCATATAATTCAATGTGTTCTCTTTTATGCGCTTGTACTTGTCTATGTCAAATATCCTTCTCAAAACATTGAGTCTCTCATCCTTACCCTCAAACAATATGTGTTTCATCTCTTCCTGTGGCGTGTAGACTGTGTATCTGTAGATAAAGGTCTTTGACTTTGTTATCAGTTCATCAGGATATCCTATGAGTTCTAGAATCTTGGATTTCAACTCTATAGGTGTCAAGTCATGTTTTTGGTTATTGATAATTATATATCCAGAATCTTGAGTTATCGAACGATTGCTTCGTTTGAGATTCCTTCTTATAGTTACTTTTGTTCCTTCGAGTGTAAAGCTCAACTCCACAAAACCTTCTCTTTTTCCATGCCTTAACAAAGTGCTTCCTGGCAACTGACCTCTAATTATACCAAACAACGCGAATTCTATAGCCAATAAAACGCTGGTCTTACCTGTACCAATATCTCCGGAGAGCATTATCGAGCCCTCTGGGAAGACTATCTCTTCATCTGTATAAGACCTTATATTCTTAATCTTCAGAGAATTAATAATCATAAACTGTTGAAAAGAATAATTCTTTATATGTTTTTTGTGATTATAGCCCCGCCCAAACAACCTTTATCAAGGTTGGACAGGATCATGCTCCTTGCAGTCACGACGCAAAAGCGTCAAAAAAAAACATAGCCCCGCTCGGACTTCCGTCAACCAAATTTGCTATTGCAAATTCCATTCTTTCCGTCAACGCTTTGCACGAAGTGGAAAGGGTTGTTTCGAACCGAGGTCCTAGGACGTTTTCGACGAAGGCGAAAACTTCAGGAAGTTTCTTCCTCGCCACCAAAATCCCAGATGATTAGCCAACCATCAAGATTGATTCTGTGGGACTGAACAAGCTTTTTTGCTTGTGAATGTCGCACTTTCCCGATCAACCCTGAAAAGGGTTGTTGGCCACTACACCACGGGGCTGTGGTGCTAAGTACAGAACATCCTTTTATAAAAATTTCCTTTCCAACATATTTTTAAACAACAATTCCTTTACCTTTCTTACGCCGAGGTCGCATAACCTGGTACGTTTAAATGCAGAGCATTTCAACGTTCTGCATATAAATGCAGGAAATTGCGGCGGTCTCGAACAACGGTTTCGCCCGTTGAAAACGAAGCGAGTTTCACTTCGTTCAAGCCCGCAAGCAAATCGAGTGAACCGCTCCCTTTGGGATTCCCGGTTCGAAATCCTGCTCTAAAAAGAGGTGACAGGGTATAACGTTGCTTACGCTTCGGCGGCCCTGTAACAGGATCGAAAGTCCGGGCCTCGGCGTCTACTTAGAAAATTTCTTTTTTTCCTTAACATGAAAGAATAACCTTCTGAAAGCAACAACAACAAAGACTAAGAAAGAGATGTGGTAGAACAAAGCAGAATGTAATCCTGTATATAATTCTAGAAAGTGAAACAAAAAGAAGACTATGATAACTAGCGGTATTGCAAGCACAAATCCTATAAAATAGGATGAAAAGTGTTTTTTTTCTAAACTTTTCTCCAAACTGTGACCAAAGGTTAAGGTCAATAATATTAACAATACCAATGCCAAATACCAGTCAGCAAACAATCCTTCACTGCTTAACTCCAGCTTCAAGAAGAAAGTATAGACAACCTCTTTTATTCCCATGCAGAACTATAACTAGTTTTTATTATTTAAATTTACTTATTCCTAACCCAATCAACTAATAAGTAAGTTATGATTGCTACAAAGCCACCTATCAAGAACCAGAGAGCAGCTTGCTGCCATATAGGAACTGTTTGTATTATTATCTCTGGAGGAACAGTTGCTGGAGCCATATCAGCTGCAGCCATTACCGCCTCTTCTGTAGCAGGAGCACTAGCTATCATTTCAGTGCTTTTTGCAAATCCTCTACTCAAAGCGACCCCGCTTCTAGCGAATAATCTCCTAGATATTTCAATTGCAAAAGCACCTACAACAGTCACAACAGCTATTGGCAAAACCTTTCTTAATCTCTCTTTCAATCCCCACGTTGTCTTGGGAGCTATGATTATATACTTATTAGCTATCTTATAATGATTGACTTCCTTTCCTTTCTCAGAGTAATGAAACTCTTCTACAACCACTAGCCCTCCTTTTATCAAGTGCTGGAGATTGTAATGAACTGTTGAGATAGGAACCTTTAATTCCTTGGCTATCTCTGACTCTGTGGCTTCTTTCTCAGATAAGTAGTCAAGAATCTTCCTACACGTATCATTGCTAACCACCTGTGCCAGCTCTTTTGCCTTGTCCTCACTTAAAGAGACAAGCAAAAAAGATTCTTTCCTTCCAGCCATTCTAATCAGTATAAGAAGTATTTTTAAATAGTTTGTGATAGGTTTGAACGAAGTTGAAATCTTCAAAAACATTTTTTAGTTTTTGATTAGCTTCAATTCTGTTTGAAATCAAAAAAAAAAGAAAAGAAAAAAATAATTTTACTTCCAGAAGACTATCTTCTCAAACACTCTCCTGAAGAAATCTGTCAATTTGATGTCAAAGTCTGACTCTTCTACAACTTCATCTGTTATTAGGTTATCGTAGTCTATTCCACTTTCAGACTCTTCTTCATCATACTCAACTCCTATCTCCATGGCTTCGCTTATCATTGCTGACTTAGCGAACTTTCCAAGACTGTTTGTTAGGATACTGTTTGACTCAGTGTCATAGTCAGCATCTTTCTTGGCTTCAGCTATCCAAACAGGGTCAACGCCTTCTTCAGTGTAGTATTGGTCAACATCTTGCCTGACATAGCTAAGCCTTTCATACTGACCTCCTGTTTCCTTTGCTATCTCTCTCCAAATCCTTACTCCTACACTATCCATTCCAGAGCCGCTTATGGTATAAATCCTTATATCCTTTGCTCTGGCATTCTTTATCTCTGTAACATAGTCATGTCCTTCAGGACATCCTTGCTCGTAACTTCTGTCACTGCTTCCTTCGCCGTGAGGAGCAGCGTCTCCTATCAAGAAGATTAACTTTCTTGCTCTCTTATCCCAGTTCATGTCGTTTATAGCTTCATGCAAGCCATCTGCGACAGCTTCAGGATGGTCTCCTCCACCTCTTGCTTCTATATCTTCCAAGAAGTCAAGGGCTTTATCAACGTTGTATGTCAAGTCTGTTTTTCGCAAAAGATATTGTCTTTCCTCTCTTTCATGGTCTCTGTAAGTCACAACCCCCACTCTTAATCGCGGTGAAGGTCTTCCTTCCATGACATCTTTAACTATCTTCACTATGTGGATCTTTACACTTCTTATCTCATCCGCCATAGAACCAGTACTGTCTATTAAAAAGACAACATCTATCTGTGGCCTGTATGGTGGCATTGGACAATCGCATTGCGAGTCATCCCACTGTTCATCGTCCCAATAAACGCTTGGGGTTTCCTCTTCTTCGCTTTGTGCTGAAACACTGCTTAACATCAAGAGCAGCAAAGCAAAAATTGCAAATACTTTTCTCATTTTATATTCCTCCACGCCTCTCGACGTGAAACTGGTTAAGACGTTATATTATAAATAAGGAAGAGTAAGTTTCGAAATGATTTGAAATTACTTTTAGACGAGAAAAAACTGTTTTTTGGATGAAATTTCGTTTCTCAATTTATCAAAAGATATATAAACATTTTAGAAGTTTCTTTCCTCTATGGGTCTATGGCTCAGCCTGGTAGAGCAGCCGGCTCTTAACCGGCAGGTCCTGGGTTCGAAATTAAAAAGTCATCAAGCTTTTTAACAGAAAGTCCCAGTGGACCCATACACGCCCCGCTGGTGCAGTCCAAGGGTTTAGCCCCTTGACAACAAGCCGCTTCCCTTCGGGCGCAGGAATCCTAACGGATTCATCAACACTATGCCCCGCTGGTGTAGTCCGGTAACCTTTTGGGCAAGCCAAAAGCTTAACCAAAATTCGTACCGCATAAAGCAGTACAGGTTGGATAACCAATCATCTTGCCCTCTCGCGGCGAGCAATCAGAGATTGTTGAGGTCTCTGTTCCCAGAGACAGGCAAGGACACGGGTTCGAAACAATGGTTTCGCCCATTGACGACGAGATCCTTCCCTTCGGGCGGAGGATTTACTTCGCAAATCGAAACCACTAGCGAAAGTCCCGTGCGGGGCATTTTTTCTATACTACAACCTAGCAAACTCATTTATAAGAAGAAGTTCGAAAAAAAAAAAATCGCAATCAAAGTTACAAAGATTCGAAGTCGTCGTAGTTTTCGTCGTAATCTTCCGAATCATCTTCCTCGTCGGAAAAAACTGGTTTATTGAAATAGGCCATTTTCAAAACCTACGAGTTACTCACTATATAATGAAGTCAAATATTAAAAGGTTTTGGTTTATAACGCCAATTAGCTTGTTTTCTTTACAAAAAATTTATATAATATCTTTCTTATTACTTCTAAAGAAGAGGGGTGAGAAATGCTTAGAGTTCTGCAATATGATGGGGATTCCGACGCTGTTTCAGAGGTTTCTATAGATGAGATGGACTTTCACAAGCTGAAATGGCTTGACTGTTATGGTCCTAACAAAGAAGAAGTCGAGGAAGTCAGAAAAATAATAAACATTCCTGAAAACGAGTTTGACAGATGCATTGATGAGGATGAGAGACCAAGTGTAACTAAACTTGAGCACTTCTCTTTGATAATTTTCAAGAGTCCTTTCAAGAGTGAGAAGCATTCATCAACTACTTCTTTCTCAATGCTGATATCTAATAATCTTCTGGTTACTTTTAGAAGGAGAGAGCTTGAAGGTTTAAGTAGTATTTGGAATTTAGAAGAGAAGTCAAGAAAAAAAGTGTTCAAGAAAGGCACCAGCTACATCGCTTACCAGATCTCTGAGAAGATAATGGATGATTATTTCAAGATTCTCGATGATATTGAAAAGGATATAAACATTATTGAGAAAGATGTTTTTCACAATCCTGATAAGAAGACAGTGATGAAAATATTCTCTCTGAGAAAAACACTGGTTTACTTCCATAAATCACTATCTACTAACAGGGACGTGGTGTCAAGCATAGACAAGGAGTACGCTGAGAAGATTGATCCCTCCCAGATAAAGAATTTCAGATATGTTTATGATGACATTGTTCAACTTATAGATATGGTAGCTACTTACAGAGATATACTGACAAGCTCTCTAGATATCTATCTTAGCAGTGTGTCCAACAACCTTAATATAATAATGAAGAGAATGACTGCTCTTGGCTCATTGGTTCTCGTCCCTACATTCATCACTGGTTTGTATGGTATGAACTTCAGATTCATGCCTGAAATAACTTGGAAGTATGGATACATCTTCGCCTGGCTCCTGATAATAGGCTCTATAATCTTCCTTTTCTCATATTTCAAGAAAAAAGACTGGTTCTAATCAAAAATTTTATATTTTTGGAAAACAAAAACAGAAAAGTTTTCTTTTTAGCAATAAATTTATATATGAATAGCGTCATAAAACATTGTAAGTGACCACAAAAAGAGGTGTATAGTGACCAGCATATTTTTTGACATAGGAATTATCATAATATTTGCCACCATTCTTGGCTATATTGGAAGGCTTCTGAAACAGCCTTTGATTCCCCTTTACATACTCGCAGGTCTAATCATAGGCCCTGTCGGCCTTGGTTGGATAACTGATTATGAAGTTATAGGAACACTATCAGAGATAGGAGTTGCATTTCTATTGTTCGTCGTTGGTTTAGAGCTTGACCTCAGAAAGCTCAAAGATGTTGGTAATGTAGTCATAACCGGCAGTATAATACAGATAGTAGCTATGTTCTTAATCGGCATATCTGTCGGTGTCTGGCTCGGCTTCATAGGAGAGGAGCTGATATATTTAGGATTGATAGTGAGTTTCAGCAGCACCATGGTGGTTATTAAGTTATTAGCAGACAAAAACGAGCTAGACACTCTCCATGGAAGGATTGTGATTGGAATCCTGCTGATGGAGGATTTGTTTGCAATACTAGCAATATCATCACTTCAAACCATAAGCAACTTTTCTCCTTTGTTACTTCTAGAAGCCATCTTCAAAGTATTCGGCATCATAGCTTTAGTCTATGTAAGTGGAAGATTTATATTTCCAACTATCTTCAAAGTAGCTGCGAGGTCACAAGAGATACTGTTCTTAATAGCAATAACTGTCTGTTTCTCATTCGGAATGCTAGGATTAGTATTAGGATTATCAATAGCAATCGGCGCATTCCTAGCAGGAGTATCATTAGCAAACCTTCCATACAACCTCGAAATAGAGAGCAAAGTGAGATCATTAAGAGATTTCTTCTCAACAATATTCTTTGTATCACTAGGAATGGGACTTGTTTTCACCAATATAACTAAATGGTTACTCCCACTAATTATTCTAACAGCAATAATCATAATCTTCAAACCACTGCTAATAACGACCATTCTTAGCTTCTTCGGATACAAGAGAAAAACAGCTTTCATGACAAGCACGACTCTTGCCCAAACATCTGAGTTCTCACTCATAATAGTGGCACAAGGAGCCATATTAGGACATATAAGCAATGAATTCCTGTCAATAACAACAATCTTAGCGACTATAACCATCACAATCTCTACTTATTTCATAAAATTCGACAGCCAGATATACGAGAAGTCAAAGAAATATCTGCGATTCTTTGAGAGTTTCAGCAAGACAAACAGAGAACTAACATACATGGATGAGCACCCAGTACACAAAGTGGTGTTAATAGGCTATGACAGAATGGGTTACAGCATCGCTAAGTCACTAAGAAAAATGAAAAAACATTACTTAATAGTAGACTTTAACCCGGATATAGTAAAGAGACTCATAAGAGCGAAGCAGCCATGCATATACGGAGATGCTGGTGATATTGAAATACTTGAAAAACTCAAGCTACATCAAGTTGAGATGGTTATCTCCACAATCCCAGATGTAAATGCAGCTAAGCTATTGATAAAAAAAATCAGGCACGTTAATGCTCATTCTATAATAATAGTAACAGCAATGGACATAGAAGATGCATTGAAATTATATGACGAAGGAGCAGACTACGTCATAATGCCTCATATTTTAGGAGGAAACCATATGGCAATAATGCTTGAAGACATATCATACGACTTAGACAAGCTCATAGAAACAAAAATAGACCATATAAGAGAGCTGAAAGAGAGAAAAGAAGTCCACTACCACCATTAAGCGAAAATATTATAAACTGATAAAACCGAAGATTATACAGGAAAAATGTCAGAATATTCAAAAAGTATGCTAAAATCTGGATTCGTCAACAAGAATGGAAAAAAAATCAAGGCAAAGATGTCTTATAAGGAGTGGAAGAAGTACGTTGACAGAATTTCTGATGACGAAGCAGAAAAATTAGCTGATGAGGAATACGCTGAGGAAGGAAGACTTGAACCAGCTCTTGGAAAAGGATTCGAACAGTACTTCTCAACAGGATACCCTCCACCTGATAAGAGATACCAGCTAATGCTTGAATCATACAATTTTTCTATAGAAGAAATGTACTTCTGGATCATAAGCCAGCTTCGAAGAGACCAAGGATATCACACATTTTACAAGATAACAGATATATTCTCAGCGTCTGAACAAAGCTCGTTTTGGGGAGCTGCTCATAATAGATTGAAACTCCAGCAAGATAACGTGAGTCAATATCTGGTCACAATTGGGAAGATGGTAAAAGACCTCTTCCAAATTGTAAGAGAATTAAGGATAATCGATGAGAGATTGGAAATATATAACAACTGGGAGGAACTAAAGAGCGCAGACATAACCCTAAAAGGACTATACATAGATCTTGTCGAGGGAGCAAGCAAAAATCCTGCATCAGTATACGGACTGGCGCAGCAGGTAGGATTTACAATACTTCCAGACCTTTTCTTCAACACTCACGTCTTCAAAGCAGAAGATGTTGATAAAGTCGTTGACGCAATGAAGTATAACAAAGCAGTAAAGAATGTTTTGAAAAGAAAACTAACTTCATACATAATCTGGAAGAACAAGACTGACAAAGAACTCAAAAACAGAAGAAGGTTCCAGATAAAATACTTAAGGCAGCACTGGGTAGTTATCAAGATGTACATGGACTGGATAAAACCATATCTCAGGAATATAAAAAGGATGCAGATGAGCGAGAAGCATATCGAAAGCGTTGACATAGTATCCGCATTCGAGAATTCTCTGACTGAAATAGAATTCATGACTGTAAAGCCAGCATCAGGAGGAGTACACCCTGTTATCATAGCAAGCTTCAACTACAGAACAAGACCTGAGATGACCTTCCAGCAAGATCACTACGCACATAGAGGACCTATACATGTTGGAAGAGTTAAAATGGAATTAAGATCATACGGTTGGACAGATGAAGAGATAGAGAAATACCGAAAGTATAGAAGAGAGGAAAGCATGAACCTATTCAGCGTAATAGATGAATCCGTAAAAGCAGCTATGGAAGCACTAGGTGATGAATTAGAGAGATATCTAGCAGAAGAAGGTGAACCTATAGAAATATCTGAACCAGAAAAATCTGAAAAAAAGAAGATAATAAGACACTGGGGAATATTAGACCCATTCATAGGAGTAGTTGGAGGAATATGGGAACTCTTCACAGCTCTAATACCAATTCCAGAGAGAAGATCTGGGAAAAAATCAAAATCTGCTTCAAAGCCTTCAAAAGTAAAAATAAAATCTGCTGAGAGAACCGCAAGAGTTAATATGTGGCTCACATACAAGAACTATAAGAAATCCAAACGAATGATCACATGGTAATAGATGACAGAAGAAGAGAATGGCTTGAAAATCTCAGAGCACTTAGGAGAAAAAAAGAAAAAGAGCTTAAAGAATTAGAAGAGAAAAAGAAAAAAGAGCTAGAAGAAGCAGAAGAGATGCTCCAAGCAGGCGTTGAAGAGCTCACTGCAGAAGAAGAAGAGATACTTGAACGCCTAAGAAGGGAGATACCTGCTCTGAGAGAGATTGCTGAAGAGACAGCCAAGAAAGAAGAAATAGCAGAAGGGGTAACCCTCGAAGAAACAGTTGCTAAAGAAAAAGTATCAGAAGAAGCAAAAGAGAAAGGAGGTCCAATATACGGAGCGCCTATTGAAGAAACACTCGCTACAGTATACCAAAGAAGCAACTACAATATTTACAATGAACTGAAAGGCACATTAGAGAAGGTTCAGAGAGGCGAATATCTTTCCCAAGCAGAAAAAAGCGCCTTCTACAAAAGACAGGAGGAATTCGAACGATTCAACCAAGAAATAGAAGCAGACCCCTTATTCCTACAAGACAAAGACCCATACGAATACATAAATAGGTCTAAACAAGTGATTGACAGCATCGAAAAACAACTGTCGCAATACAAAACATAAAAATGATCTTTACAAACGGATACTATCACGCTTTGGACAGAACAGAATACGCGTTATCTGAAAAAGGGGATTGGGTAGAGCAACCAATAGAACTTACCACAGGAGAGCAACCTTTAGACAAAGACGAGATGGAACCTGAAAGGGTAGGAACATCCTTGAATCCATTCCAACATCAGCTCCAAGCATTAAGTGCTAAGATAAAAGAAGGAGCAGGAAAAGTAGAATTTGAATTCTTCGGAGCAGGCAAAGGACAGAAGGAAAGAGCAACTCCTGAAAGTTTTGATAGCGAAGAGAGAAGAGAGATGAGGGAACTAGCAGAGATAAACGAGGTAGAGAGCAGCACACACGCTACAGTAGCAGTTACTGGCTTAGCAGGCTTTGATCCACAGAGAGGATTCGAAGAACAGATGCGCGACCAGAATGTTAGAGAGATAAAAAAAGCTGTCGAGTTTGCGGCAGATGCATCAACAGGCGGCGCAATAGTAGTTCACACAGGTGAATGGAACAGGCCAATAATTGACCACCACGGACATGAAATAGAAGGAGGAATAAAATATGAATTCACAGGGTATGAAGGTGAAGAGAAGAAAGCGCCTATAATGGTAGTTGATGACAGGACAGGTGAGCTAAGAGCTATGAGGAAAGACACACCTGTTTATGAACCAGTATTTAAGACAGTCGAAGATTATGAGAAAGAAAACGGTAAAAAAGTCATTGGCACAAGAGACAAATACGGAAATTTATATGAAGAAGATGATTGGATTGGTGTCACTGGAGACGTTGTTAAGAGAGACTGGGAATTTGACAGAAATAAAGCAGAAACAATGTTCAAAAGAGTCCCACACTGGAATCCAGAACAAACCAATTTCAAAACAATCGAAAGAAACTGGACATACTTCCTGGAAAAAGCAATGAGATGGAACGAGAGAAACCCAGGCAAAGAATTAACACCTGAAGAGATATTCGCAAAGACACAGTATATGAACCAGGTACTACAAGCAAAAGGTTCATCACTTTACCACGCAAGATTCTATGAACGAGAGAAAGAAGCTAAAGATGCAGCATTAAAAGCATTAAGATTTTATGAGAAACTAGATAAATCTCTCTCAGAAGAAGAGAAATATAAACTTATGACGAGACAGGGGTACTTCAATACATATAGTGAATTTATACCACCAAAAAACATTTCTGTACTCGAGCATTTAAACGAAATCGTGAAGAACCATGAAGACTCTATGAGATACACACATGAAGCATCTGCAGCAGCTGATGTCCAAGCAACTCAGTTCTATGAGGCGATGGAACACGCGAAGTCATTGGATAAATATGGCCTTAAAAAATCATCAGAATCCATAGCAGAGCTTGGTATAATGGCATGGCAGAAATACGAGAAGAACAAAGACCATCTAAAAGAAGCACTATACATTGCTCCTGAGAATTGGCACCCAAACCAGTTCGGAAGCCACCCTGACGAGCTTTTGAAAATGGTGGATGGAGCAAGAAATGAGATGATCAAGAGACTCTCCCCAAGCTTAGGGAGAGAGAAGGCAGAAGAGCTGGCACAGACACATATAAAGACAACAATAGACACAGGACATCTAAATCTTTGGAAATCTCATTTAAAGAGAAAAACAGATGAGAACGGAGTTCCAATTGAGAGCGATGAGGAATTCAACAAAAGATTTGCTAAATGGTCTGTTGAAAAACTAAAGAAACTACACGAGGCAAAAGCGATTGGCCATGTTCACCTGACAGATAACTTTGGATACGATGATGAACACGTACACATTGGAAAGGGTAATGCACCTGTTAAGGAAATGGTGGACTTCCTAACAGAGAAAGGTTACAAGGACTTCATAGTAGAACCTGGAAGCTTTAACCCACAAACAGTTCTTCCAGAAGCTTGGTCATTCTTCGGAAGCCCAGTATACAGCGTGCCAACTGCAGGCCAAGCAGGAAGATTCAGCGAGATTCACAAGAGACACTTCGGATACGATGCACCACCACTATACATCGTAGGAGCATACGCCCCAACAAACGAGTGGAAAATCTGGTCAGAAGTCCCATTAGAGTAAAATTTATATAATATACTATTAATTACCCTTTAAGGGAAGAAGAGGTGCATAGTTGGAATTCAAGATAGAGAAGAAAAAAAAGAAGAATGTCGAGAAATACGAGAAAAGCGATATTGATATAGCATACACTTTTTCTAAGAAGGTTTACAAGGAATTCGGGAAACTCATAAAAGCAATAATCATATTCGGAAGTGCAGCCAGGAAGAAAAAAAAGTCCAAAGACATTGATATACTTCTGATCATTGATGACATAACCATTGCATTGACAAAGGAACTTGTGCAGACATACAGGATAATAGTTGAAAAAATCATTGTAAACACATCCACAAAGCTGCATGTAACAACACTTAGGTTCACTAATTTCTGGGAGTATGTAAGGTCAGGTGACCCTGTAGCTGTAAACATACTGAGAGATGGTTACGCCCTTGTAGACACTGGATTCTTTGAACCATTACAAGCCCTTCTTTACCAAGGAAGAATTAGACCAACACCTGAATCAGTGTGGGGATACTTCAACAGGGCTCCTCAAACATTGTTGAACTCGAAGTGGCATATCTTACAAGCAACTGTTGATTTGTACTGGGCAGTGATTGACTCAGCACATGCAGCTCTTATGAAGATGAACGAGGTGCCACCATCACCAGAGCATGTTGGAGATATGTTGGAAGAGAAACTTGTCAAACCAGGATTATTAGACAAGAAGTATCCGAGAATTATGAGAAGATTCTACGATATAATGAAGATGATAACTGCCCGTGACATAAAAGAGATTTCTGGAGAGCAGTATCAAGAATACCTAAAAGAAGCTAATGATTTTGTTAAAGCTATGCAAGAATTTATAAAAAAATAATTATTTTCTAACCTTATGAAGAAGAAATCATTACAACAAATCCAAGATTATTATGAAACCCTAGGATACAAAGGAGACAAGCTAAGAAAAGTTCTAGACAAAGATAAGGAATATCAGAAAATAATCAAAGAAAGAAAACAAAAATTAACCAAACATTTCAAAATAACCAAGAAGGAGAAGAAAAAATATGTTCTGTCAACAGATGAAGATTTTGAGATCTTAGCTAAATG
Organism: Nanobdellati archaeon; assembly: GCA_014384375.1. Classification (GTDB taxonomy): domain Archaea; phylum Nanobdellota; class Nanobdellia; order Woesearchaeales. The sequence continues at coordinate 15,659 of JACNFY010000029.1, read as the reverse complement.
TAAACAACTAGAAAAATTAAAACTAACAAAAGATGATAAATCTTTAGTAGAATTTCTTAAAACACAATTAGAAGATGATTGGAGAAAACCATTACTTAAGAAACTAAATAATCTTCTTAGAAAATACAAAAAATAAAAGAAAAAAAATTAAATTTAAACTCTTATCAAGAACTTCACCACTAGTATTACGATTATAACCAACACTAGTACGTTGGCTAATACTAGCAATACTGTTCCCCAGACACCAAACTCTAAACCAGCAGATACACCTTCTCCAGCGCCTGCATCTACGAATTCTAAATCCTCTTCTTCATCGAGTTCATCGCCGTCTGTCACTACTTCAATTCCTGTATCCTCTTCCTCCTCTTCCTCAGGAAAGCATCCTGAAGGCACTGTGAAGTATACGTATTTCTTGTGTGTCTGCTCATCGAAGTCCTGGAAAGCTTTTATTTCTATTACATGAACTCCTGAGTCTGCATTGTCTGGAACTGGTATTGTGTAAGTCCTTGTTATCTCGTCATCCTCATCAATCTGAAGATTTGAAACTCTCTTTTCATAGTTAAGAGTGTCTGCTACTATCTCTACTGCTGCATCATCTTCATCCTTCGTACCTACATTTGACAATTCTAGTCTCAGGTCAAAGGAGTCCTCTCCACATCTTAAGGTTTCAGGTATCAACTCAGATTTTGTTATTAAGATACCTTCCTCCTCCAGGTCAAACTCTATGGTCCATATCTCACCGTGGGTTGCCCCGTTCTCATCTTCTCCTTCCACAGTTATTGTTATGTCATATGTGTCTTCACTAGCATCTTTATCAATTGTGAAAGAAAATGTCACAGTATCTTTCTTACCGTCCTTTATCTTCGAGATGTCATCATCCTCGTCAATATCATCAAGGTCACTTTCGCCTTCCACAGTTATTTCTATATCTTCTATATCAATAGTGCTATGAGTGTTCTTTAGCTCAATAGTCATCTCTATCTCTGCTGCTGGGTAAACTTTAACGTCATCACCATCATCAAGGTTTGTATCATCACCATTCACTGTTACGTCAACATCTCTTATAACTAAGTTATTCTCAGCTTGCATGCTTAGTGTTGATGTTGCTGTGACTGTGTTTCCACCGCCTGTTCCTGTTGCTGTTATTGTTCCTAAATTATCAACTCCTGCATCATGGTCATCAGGGACGTATCCTGTAACAGTCACTGTTGTGCTTGCTCCTGCTGCAAGACTTGCAATAGTTGTTTGAGAGAGTCCAATATTGTAAACAGAGGCTGCATTTGTACTTAATGTTATGCCTGTTATATCACCTGTTCCTGTGTTTGTAACAGTAAGTGTTGCACTTGCATTCTGTTCTCTTTCCTGAGAGCTACTTCCAAGTGTGACAGCTGACAATGACAAACTCCATGCCAAAGCATTTACAGTTATAGTCATAGTTTTAGAGTCAGATGAATCATTATCTGATGCGTTGAACCTCACACTATAAGTTCCTGCATCACCAACACTTGTTGCCCAAGTATATTGGGAGCTGTTATCACTGCTAGCTGCTAATGTTAACGAGCTAAAGTTAGTCCACCAAGTTGTGCTTCCATTATCTGGACCAGCTGTTAGGTTTATATCGATTGTTACTGTATCACCTTCAGTAGCAGTAACATCAGATATTGTTGGTAATGTCGGCTGTGCATTTACTGCTAAAATTGCCAATAAGAATATTGCCACAAACATCAAAACTTTCTTCATTTTCATGTACCCCCTACAAGGTTTTTCCATTTAAGAGTGATGATTAAAAATAATAATTATAAAGTAGTATATAAAGGTTTTCCTTTTTTGACAAAAAAAGACCAGAAAATTATTTTTTGCTTGTATCAAAAACATCGCTTAAATCAACTTTAGATTCAGTCATGCTATCAATTTCCTTCTTTCTCTCCTCTTCACTCTTCTGCTCGGATTGGATCTCAACCGTCTTATCAACCTCGAAACCATCATCAGAAGGTTTCTCTTGAGAAGGTTCTGTAGGAGTAACTTGTTCTGGCTCTGGTTGCACTTCTTCAACAGGAGCTTGCACTTCTTCAGGTTCAGAAATGCTTATGTCTTCATCAACCTCTTTTTTCGCAGACTCAGAATAAACTCTATTAGCATCTTCATCCATCAATTCCTTAACTGATTTATCAGAACTAATATCTCTGCTAAAACTATCATTAATCAGACCTTCCTGCTTTTTGAATAATTCCTCTTTATCAAAGCTTCCAGGAACATCCTGTGATTCTTCTTCAACAGGTTTAGACTCTTCAGGAACTACTCTAGAAACAACTTCTTCAGTAGCAGTTGATTTGTCAGGTTCAGCGTGTTGCTCATCGTATGACTTCTGAATCTTAGCCTCTGTTGAAGTCATCCTTTCAGCCATTCTTATCGCTTCTGTTTCAGAAGCTGCAAGTCCATTACTCCTCAGGGTTTCTGCCAATTTCTTAACTCTGTCATCCTTCACATTCTCAAAAGCCATAATACACACCTTTTTATATTAGTATACTAAAATATATACTGAATGTAACAACCAGTATTTATATGTTGCGGTTTTGCAAAGCAAAAACGCAACTCAAATTAAGCACAGATAAGAATTAAATCGATTTTCTCATCAATTGTTTTCTTAACACTAAAATTCTTCTCAATAAAATCTTTTATGTCATTAAATTTCTTTGAATTCTTTAGAACAGTGAAAGCAAATCTATCCTTTCCAACCCTTTTTATCTCCAACAAACCAGTTTTATAATTATCAAAGTTATGGATTGAAGTTACTGAAATCACAACATCGAAATGATTGTCTGGGAAAGGAATATCTTCTGCTTCACATCGTATTGTTTCGAAAGAACATTTCTTGAGAAGTTCTTCAGAAGGATCAAGACCTATGATTCTGCAATCAAAAACTTCTGCAACAAAACCTGGACCACATCCTACGTCAAGCATCAAATCTTCAGGCGCAATACGAAGATTATCTTTTATTATTCTTAACTTCTTTAACTGCTCTTCTTTGTAAAGCTCTTCATATCCCTCTGCTATTTCATCAAAGTAGGTTCTCATGACGAAGGACGAAAACAATAATCTTTATAAAACATTTGTGGTTTTCCCAAATGACGCTTCAGCGTCGCGACCAGAGGGAGCTTGCTTTCCCTCAAGGCTTTTGCAAAGGCTTGGGCCCATAGTCTAGTGGCTCAACGGTTTCGCCCGTTGACAACGAAATGCTGCATTCGCAACTAACGTTGCTCAACCACACGGTGAAAACGTTCCACAAATGACGTCGCCTCGACACGGCGGAGGTCGGGAGTTCGAGTCTCCCTGGGCCCATACCTTTATAACCACTAATAAGTGACGAAAATAGAAAGTTTTATAAATAGAAGGAATTTTTCTAAAAAACATGAACTTAGACATAGAAACTCCGAAAGAAAAAGAAAGTTATCAAAAAAATCTTGGACGCGTAGTTGACTTAACAGAACAAACATTGCAAAAAATTATTCCAGCCAAAGGAGAAGACACAGTAATCAACGAAGCAGACACTCAATTACACTCCCTTGGAAATATTCTAAACTTGGGAGAATCATATGTACCAGATGTTCTTAACTCTTTGATTGCCAGAGCAACACAATTAAAACAAGAAGGAAACCCTTTATACAGGAAAATAGGTGAATTTGTTGAACAAATCATATCTGTATCAGAAGATATACCTGAAGACCAAACAGATGCATACATCAAAGGTTCCCTTGCCTACAGAGTAAATGAACTTCTTAAATTTGATTAATTAGTCTCTACTCATTATTTCTAGCATAGATGCATATGCAGGTCTTGTTATGAAAACACCTGCAGAAACTCCTAAGATTGTTGTTATTGCAAAGCCTCTCAACAATCCAGCTCCTGCAAACCATAATGGTATCATAGCAACCATTGTTGTGAAGTAAGCAGCCAGGATTATGAAGAATGCATTCTTTATTCTGTCCTTCCAAGAAATGTAAACACCTCCTTTTGCCCCTCTCAATATCTCATCAGCGATAACTATCTGGTGATCCACACCTGTTCCTATAGCGATTATTATACCAGCAATAGCTGCAAGGTCAATGTTCCACCCTATGATGGATGCAAGCCCAAGAATTATTATGGCTTCTGAGAGCATTGTTATAACCATTGGAATAGAAACCATAAACTTCCTGTAAACTATGAAGACAACAATAGCTACAGCAACTATTGCCACCAAACCTATCAGCAACGCGTTTTTCAAGAACTGCTCTCCCAAGATTGGAGATATCGTGTCAGTCTTAACAATGTTCAGCTTCACAGGAAGACTCCCTGTTATAAGCACTGTCTGTAAGCGCTTCATGTTATTAAGAGCGTCAAGAGTAGCTTCCTGCTGGGTTCCACCAAATCCGCCACCAGAAATCGATATATCAGTGACAGCGTTTCCTCTCAACTCTGCACCTATTCTCAAAGTATCTACCAACTGATTATCCAAGTATAACTCCAAAGACTCATTTAGATAACTCTCAGCACCTTCTGCAACTACTGATAAACTCATAGTGGCATCAGCTTGCTTCTGTGCAGCTTCAGGACTCAAGGATATACTAAACCTGAACCTGCAAGCCCAACCATCACCTGACTGACCACAAGCTGCTGAAGGATCTATACCTGAACACTCTGCTCTTCTACAAACATATGTTATGTCATTTCCTCCTTTAAACGCTGTCTGACCAGCAACCTTTGCCTCGAATTTTCCTTGCTTAGCCAGTAATTCCCTGACTTCTTCCTTGTTAGCACCTGCAATCTCTACAATAATGAATTCTTCACCTTTAAGATCACTGGCCACTCTAACACTTACATCACTCAAACCATAAACATTCAATCTTTCCTTGATATTTGACACCACAATCTCGATATCCTCTGCTCCAACCTTCTCCTCCGGCTTTAGAATAACTCTTGTTCCTCCTGAAAGATCTAATCCTTTTCTTATGTTGTTCTGTGGTGCATCATAAACTACAAGTCCAACATCCTCTGTGCCTATTACTTCTTTATGAACTTTCTGCACCTCTCTAGTCACGTTAACAGTCTTGTTAAGTGTCTCATTAAAAATCTCCTCTGTCCTAAACTCTGTCTCATTTAAGACGGTTATGTTATATTCAGGTTTTGTGGTAACTCTATAGAAGCGTTTATTTGTCTGTATTGTGAAAGTCTTGTTTGGAGGTAGATTCTCAACAAAGTCGTAGTAATCCTTAGCAGTCATTATAGGTCTGTTATTTATTGATATTACAGTCTCTTTGCTCATAGGACTACCGCCAGGTCTTGGACTCTCAATAGTTGCTAATGAAGCTGAGCTGTTCTTAGTTACAAACCTAATCGTTGCACCTTCATGCCATGGATTCGGCCTTATGCTGAGAATGGCCAAGATTAGAACAATTATCAGAATGATTATCCTCCAATTCGTAAATAATTTTTTCAGTGTGTTCATTTTATTCCTTTCTTTTCAAGATAATATCTTAGTATCGAAACGTTCTGTATCCAAGTGTTTATTATATCCACAAATAATCCTATGAGTATGATTGTCATTATCTGTTTGATAACTTCAGAATCAGCAAGAATGAGAGCTGCTGTGACTGCAACTATTGTTGACCCGTTCATTGTCAGACCGGTTTTCATAGCTCCATAAACCCTTTTCATAACAGTGCCTTCTGTTCTCTTTAGCACTCTTGTACTTAACAAGATATCAGTATCCACGCTGTAACCTATTAACATCAGGAAAGCAGCTATGCCTGCAGTACCTATCTTCATGCCCATCAAATTAACAATGGCTAAAGTCACAACGATATCAGAGAACGCTGCTAGTATGACTGCTCCGCTCGGCACGAGTGTTCTGAAATACCAGAATACAACCAACCCCATAAAAACAAAAGCAAAGAGAACAGCTATCATTGTCTGCTTGAAGAAGCTTGCACCAAGAGAAGAACCTATCTCCTCTATCGAATACAACTCTTCATCTATTCCAGTTCTTCCTTCCACAAAAAAGATGAAACCCTCTCTCTCATCAGGTGTTATATCAGCTTCTATGATTACTCCTCTCTGAACTCCAAGCTCTGATAACCCTCTAACTACTATATCATTCGCTGGAAACTCAGAGTTAAGAGCAACTTCTAATTCTAATATGCTAATCGGCTCTTCAGAAGGAATTGTAAGTGTTAGTCCTCCTTTCAAAGAGACTCCTCTGTTCATAAAGTCTCCTGTTGTAGCCATGTTTACACCTAGTACTATAAAGGCTAACAACAATAGTATCAAAGGTATTAGTACGAGTCTCTTGTACTGAGTATCATATATCCTTGAGAAAACATTCCTGTACTCCTTCTTTGCAGGTTCTTTACTAACTTCTGGAGCTTCACTTGTGTCTTTAGAGACTTCTACATCGTTCATTACTTTGTGTTTCTTCAGCCTTCTGAGACGTCTCTCCCTCCTGCTCTTAGCCATGCCTGATAGGGTTTAATATAGATTAATAAAAGTTTTGCTTTTAAAAGATGGGAAGATTTATATACCATAATTCCTAAATTCATAAAAAAGAGGCTCCGCATGAAAAAAGGCCAAGTATCTGTCGAGTATCTATTCATACTAACCATGGCGCTAGCCATAATCATACCTGGCAGCGTGCTGTTCTATAACTATTCAAAGGATTCAAACGAGCAGCTTGTTGCCAGCCAAATAAACAGGATAGGAAAAAACATAATCAGCTCTGCAGAGCAGATGTACACTATTGGTAAGGATTCCTGGGTCACGATAGAAGTTAACTTCCCTGAGAGCACAAGAGATGCTTATATAGTGGATGATTCAGAGCTTGTTATCACTTATCAAACCACTAGAGGCTTAACAGAAGCTGTTTTTTTCACAGACATAACTATTAAAGGAGCATATCCTAACACTAATATATCCTCTCAATTCCATCATGGTCATATGAACATAAAAATCGAATCAAAAGGTGATCACGTATTAATTGGGGAAAGAGCTTCTTAAAAAGAGGACAGACCAGCATGGAGTTTGTCATACTAATGACTTTCATGATGTTGATATTCACAGTAACATTCGTAGTGATACAGCAAAAAACTATTGATATAAAAAATACTCAGACAGATAGACAAGTCAATGCACTAGGAAATGTCATAAAGAACGAGGTTGACATGGCCAATTCTGTTCATGAGGGATACAAAAAAAACTTCTGGCTCCCAGATTACATCAACGGGGTAGAGTATTCCATTCAACTACTTGATAATGTAGAAGTAGTGATAAAATACAAAGATAAGGACTACTATGTATTCCTAATCACAAATTTAACAGGACAAATAGACAAGGGATATAATACTATAAAAAAGAACAGTTCAGGAATATTCGTAGAACCAGGCCAGATCTAACTTAGTAAGTCCAATTGATAGGATCTCCTAATGGAGTGGTTTCTTGAATCGTTACATGTCTTCCTGCTAGGATCTGTTTTATCGCTATAGTAACATAATCCACTCTTACAGCTTTTGGGTTGCTCCAATTGTCATCTATCTTGCCTCTATACCTGAGTTTTCTCTCTTCATCAAAAACAAACGCTTCCGGGGTACATACTGCGTCAAAAGAAGTAGCTACCTTCTGGTCTCTATCTTTTAAATAAGGAAAATTAAAACCTGCCTTTCTCGCATACTCAACCATGCTGTAATAGCTGTCGTATGGAGAGTAGGATTCATCATTAGAGTTTATCGCTATGACTTGAACGCTCTTATCCTCAAAGTTTGTCTGAAGACCTACTAAACGCGAGTTATATGCTTGTGAATACCTTGAATTATTAGAAATGAAAACTATCACCAACACTTTTCTAGTTGAGAAGTCATGAACAGAATAACTCTTTCCATCAACGCCTTTCAAAGAAAAACTCCTTATTTTATCACCTATTTTCAAAGGGTCTGACAAGAACAAACCACTCCTCACATCTGCCATAGAAGTACTTATTATATTCATATATTTATATTTTTAGTTTTCTAAATATGTTTCCAAAAAGAAAATTTTAAATAGTATAACCTTTCTAAGTGATAACAAGGTTAGAGAAAGATGGCAGGAATACTCAAACGATTATTAAGCATGTTCTTCAGAAATCTCTTCAAAAAGAAAAAACACGTCAAGCTAGGACTGTATGGTCCTCCAAACGGTGGAAAGACAACGCTTGCTAACAAGATTTGCAAGGACTGGCTTGGCGAAGAGATGGGTGCTGTATCAAATATATCTCACGAGACTCGTGAAATACAGATCAAGGAAGAGATAACCATCAAGAGCAATAGTAGAGAGTTGACATTCAACCTTGTCGATACTCCTGGAATCGCCACTAAGATTGATTATGAGGAGTTCATAAAAGAAGGGTTGAAGGAGAAAGAAGCTAAAACAAGGGCAAAGGAAGCCACAAAAGGAGTTATCGATGCAATCAAATGGCTCGATGATATGGACGCAGTCATAGTAGTTCTTGACGCATCCAAAGACCCTTACACCCAGGTTAATATCACAATAATTGGAAACCTTGAAGCAAGAGATATACCTGTCCTATTGATTGGTAACAAGATAGATCTGAAAAAAGCAGATATCAAGAAGGTACAATCAGCTTTCCCACAGTATGAAGTTATTGGTATAAGTGCTAAGTATGGCAATAATTTAGAAGATTTTTATGAATATTTATTCAAGATAACTACTTAAAAAAAGAGGTATTATATTGCTAACTTTACAATTTATTCCATATGTAGAAATAGAAGGTCTTGACTCAATTAAGCGAATCAATAAGATTTTAAAGCTTGTCAAGGATGAAAAGATAGTTCTCCTAGAAGGAAAACTGAAAAGCCATGAAGAGGCAGAGCTCATTAGCAAGACAATGGAAGAGGTTGATGGCAAGTTCAAAGGAATTGAACTAAGTGTTATCAACCCTGAAAGTACTGACACAAAGGATATATGGCAGAAATTAAGAACCTTATTCATAAAACTCCTTCTTGGAAACAGGGAAGGATTCACTATTATAGGCCCTGCAACCATAATAAAGGAGATCAAAAAGGACCCTGAGAAGATTCAGCTCTTCACTGAAGATTCTCATAAGAAAAGGTGATTTGAATTCCACACCAATGCGTTAAATGCGGATCAATGTATGATGATGGTTCTAATGAGATACTACAGGGATGCAACTGCGGTGGAAAGCTCTTTTTCTACATAAAGAAGAGCGCTATTGAAAAGAAAGAAGAAATAATAAAACTGAGCCAGAAAGAAAAAAAACAGATAGAAGAAGACATATACGACATTATTGGCAGCCAGATAGACCGAGAAAAACCAATAGTCCTTGATATAGAGACCATAAAGATATTGAAACCAGGAAAGTACGAGATAGACCTTGTTAACCTGTTCAAGAAACAACCGCTCATCTACAAATTGGAAGAAGGAAAGTATGTCATAGATTTGATAGAGAGCTTTAAAAAAATGAGCGAAAAATAATGAGCTCACTTTTTTAAATGCCCCAATAAATAAACATATTTATTGATTAGCTTCAAGAAGATGAGCAAGGAAGAATAAGCTTTAAATAAGGTTAACAGTTTTTTTGTTCTATGATTGTAGATGTTCATGCACACTTGGAATTTGATAATTTTGAGAAAGACAGGGATGAAGTAGTTAGAAGAGCTGATAAAGCGGGTGTTGTTGCTGTTATCTGCAATGGCACAAATCCAGACTACAACAGGAAGATATTAGAGCTTTCTAAAAAGCATAATATTATCAAAGCTGCCCTTGGTTACTATCCATGCGAATGTGACAAGGTTTCTGAAGAAGAGATTGACAAAGAGATAGAGTTCATAAGAAATAATAAAGACAAAGTAATAGCTATAGGAGAAGTTGGTTTAGACAAGAAACATGATCATGACTTTGAAAAACAAAAGAAGTATTTTAGAAAATTCATAGAACTAAGCAAGGAACTTGATATTCCAATTATAGTCCACTCAAGATTTGCAGAGGAAGAAACAATCAATATTCTTGAAGAAGAAAAAGCAACAAAAGTCCTGATGCACTGCTTCTCAGGCAACAAAAAGCTTGTTGAGAGAATAATAAAAAACAAGTGGTACCTGTCAATACCATGCAATGTTGTCAGAAGCCAGCAATTCCAAGAAACAGTTAAGATGTGCCCCTTGAACCAAATATTGACAGAGACAGACTCGCCATTCCTGACATATGATCCAAGCATTGAAAGAAACGAGCCAGCTTACATTATCGAAAGTTTAAAGAAGATTGCAGATATAAAAGGATTGAATGTTGAAGAACTAAAGAAGATAATATATACTAATTATCAGAGGTTGTTTGTTTAATTTGGTTGGCTTAATACCTCTTCATAAACACTTAATTGTTTATTAATAAATGAATCCAGAGAGAATTTTTCCTTAACAAATCTTCTACCGTTTTCGATCAGGAAACTTCTTGTTTGGCTGTCATATACTAACATCTTTAGACTATTCGCCAATTCATCAGTATTACCTTTTTCAACTAGTAATCCAGTTTTATTATTCAATACAACATCTGGAATCCCTCCACTATTATATGCTACAACTGGAACACCCATAGACATTGCTTCAATAGAAATTAACCCTAAACCTTCTGAATAAGATGGAAATACCATAACATCTGAAGCAGAGTAAGCATCCCTAAGATCTTCTCTGGAAAGAGGTGTTGAAATAATAAACCTGTCACTTAATCCACTAACCTCAACTTCATCTTTTAGAAAATTTACAAAGTCTTGATGAATATGACTCCCAAATAATAAAAATTTATAATTAATTTTCCCATTTAATCTTTTAGCTACAGATACTAAATCTTGTTGACCTTTACCCATATAAAATCTGGCAGGATATAAGAAAATCTTTTCTCCATTGAGATTAAAACTCTCTCTAAACCTATCAGGATCTGCTTTTTCTCTTGAAAAGAATTCGAGATCAACAGGATCACCAATTACTCTGGGATTACTAACCATTGCATCACAGGATGAACTGCTCACACCAAGATTTATGGTTGAAAAATAGGAAGTCACATAAGTACATGTAGAGGCAACTAATTCAGTGCTCATTTTTCTCCTATGAGCTCCATGATAAGTAACTACCACTGGAACTCTATGTCTGTTTGCCATTAAAACAGAGACTGGACCAATTGGAACACAAGGTGAATGAATATGCATGATATCAGCCTGCTTTTCACTCAGAAGAGAATTTAATGTTTTGAATAAATTTAAAATAGTTGAAGGATTAAAATAATGAATCCTTGAAATATCTTTATATACAGGATAATAATGAATGTTCTCAACTTCTGGAAGTTTTTCTACAGAATTTTTGTCAGGAGTAAAATACACAATTGATATATCATAACCTTCTTTTACAAGAGAGTTATTTAAATCCTTAAGGACTATCTCTAAACCCCCTACATCATCATATGCTTGTGTTACTTCAATAAGGGATATTTTATTAGTCATAAAAAGAAATAAATCAGACAAAATATATAAATCTTTCTATTTTTTGTCACTTATAAATAGTAATAACTTGATAAAAAGAAATATAAAGCTTTAACTTTTTTCTCTTGACGCGAAGCGTCGCGACCAGAGGGAGCTTGCTTTCTCTCAAGGAATCAAAAAGCAAAGCTTTTTGGTCTCTCAAAAAAAGCTTTTTTGAAAGCTTTCGCAAAGGCTCGGGCCTGTAGTCTAGTGGTTTATGACGTCGCCTTCACATGGCGGAGGTCCCCGGTTCGAATCCGGGCAGGCCCATTCTTATCAAAAAATATTTATATTCAAACAAACAACTATTCTCTGATGGAAATCAAAATTGATACAAAAAAAGATTCTGTTGAAGACATAAAGAAAACAATTGACTTCTTGTTAAAATTTGTGGAGGTAGGTGAAAGAGGAACAAATGATATCCCAACAGTTGGAGAAGGAGCATTCAACATGTTCGGAGATTCAAGCAAAGATTCTGATAAAAAAGATGACGATGATTCCTCAGGGGTCACAATCGTTGAATACTAATAGTAAATTCTGAAACCTTAGAAAAATATATAAATATTCTACAAATTACTCACAAAAGAAGAAGATGACAAAGTACAAGATTAAACACGACATTGGAGAATGCATTGGTTGCGCTGCATGTGCAGCAATTTCAGATAACTGGGAGATGGTCGAAATTAACGGTGAAGAAAAGGCCAAGCCCAAAAAAGGAGAGATTGACGAGTCAGAACTCGAAGATAACAAAGAAGCAGCAGAATCCTGCCCGGTGGAAGTAATCCACATTGTAGATACTGAAACAAAAAAGAAAATAATATAATCTTCTAATAAAATTTTTAAATCTGTTTTTACTATCTTTCTATATGATAATCTGGCTTTGCGATAAATGCGGATGCGAATTAAAACAAGAAGATAAACCAGATAGATGTCCTTTATGTATGAGAAGAGATGCTGAATTCGAAAAGATAGAGAAGAAGGATCCAGATATAGAAGAGAAAGAAAGCACTAAAAAGTATGAAGAGATCGTTGATGAACTTGAGAAATATAGTGAGGATTGCGAGCCAGAACAATCAAAATATTCTGTAGAATACTAAACATTATCTTTCTGTAATCTCAATTTTACTCCCATCTAACATAATCAATGTTGATGGTCTGCCTTCAATAACTCCTTCCTCAATAAATATATCAACACCTTTCTTCAGATTAGGATCCAAATCATCCAAGCAAGTCAGGAAGTTATGACCTGAAACATTGGCAGAAGTAGTTACTACTGGAACACCCATCTCAGTCACTATCTTAGAAAACCAATTATTAGGGATTCTCACACCAAGTGTTTTCCCATCTAGATTAACGTTATTTGCGACTGCTTTTTTATTCTTCAGATTCATAATTAGAGTGTAAGGTCCCGGAAGCTTACCAATCCAGAAAGCTGCTTTTTTATCAACATCACAGTTTTCTTCAACCCACTTTTTTGAAGGAGGTATAACTGAGAAAGGCATGCCAAACCTTTTCTTAAGCATTCTAAGCCTAGTAACTAAGTCTTTATTTTCGGCATTACAACCAATACCATAAATAGTGTCTGTTGGATATATAAAGATAGCCTCCATGAGCTTTCTAATAATAAAACGCTTTTGAGCTAAAAACTCCTCTTTATTCACTATTTCCATAGAAAAAGAGAATGAATCATCATTTAAAAAATTACCTACTAAGATTCTCCCTTCGGACACTTTGTTGCCAGTAGAAGACATCCAAGAAGTCAACCCTATTCATGTAAGAGTTCCAATCCAAATATTTTTTCTTTCTGAACATCTTTAATAACCTCTTATAAAGCTAGTAAAAGCTTTTTCTTCGTTTGGAAGTATTAGATCATGCTCTAACACTATCTTTGCGATTTTTTCAGGATAATAGTCATATCTTGTATCTTCTGCAATCACTATTTAGTCACCTCATAACCAAGTATCGCTGTGCTGAATATCAAAGCTATCGACAGTTCTTTTTGTCAAATCTCTTATCTGTTTGTAAAATAAATCTTCAATCATTTCTGTTGACATGCTGCATCACCTCTGGACATTGGCAACATGTAAGAAATAGTCTATTTCCTTTAAATACTTGGCGCGAGAATGTCCAGTGTTCTCGACGAGAAAAAGCTTAAAAATAAAGTGTCCAGTGGTCAAAACTCTGTCAATTTTTTCTCAACTATAGTGGTGGTTCCGCCTTTACCCATACTCTTTGTGGTTTTTATGAACTTGTTTTCTGAAAGTTTTTTTATCTTTCGCTGAAAGGTCTTGTAGCTTGACTTTCCGCCTTTCTTCTGGTAAATCTCAAATAACTCACCAATCTTCTTGCCAGAGTTCTCCTTTACTACATTGTAGATGAACTTTGTCTCATCCTCAAGTTCTTCGCTGTTCTTGATTGTGAAGTCATCAAGCTTTGATAAAGCATTTTTCACATCCTCAACTTCTATGTTTCTCTTTGCTTTCTCCTCTGCTGCATAGGCAGATTCCTTTAACAAGAACAAACCAGAACGTATATCTTTCAACTCCCCTGCTTTTTTGGCAACGATGTTAAAAGCTTCGTCACTCCATACACCCTCTGGAAAGGCATAAGACAATCTATCCCTTAATATTGAAGCTGTCTCTTCAGGAGTATACTGCTTGAACTCCATCTGCTCAGCTGTTAGTCTTGATCTTACTCTCTCATCAAGCTCAGAGATCCAATCCTTATAATTAGTTATTAATAGAATCGTTTTCCTATAAACATCTTCCAATAGGTGATATAAGAAGTCAGTGTCTTCAACCTTGTCTATCTCATCAAACACAAAAACTGCAGAGGCTTCATTAACTATGCGAGCTACCACTTGGAATAGCGCTGTAGTGTTCTTGTTCTGTACGAACTTGAAACCTATTTGATCACAGATAGAAACAGCTACTTTGTAGCTTGTGTTTTGCTGCCAGCAATTCACATAAACAGCGTATATATCATCATGTTTTTCCTCTAGCTCTCTTAACACATGTTTTGCTGCAACTGTTTTTCCTACTCCTGGTTTTCCATATATAAACATGTTTCTCCCATTTCTTTTCTCCAGTAAAGGTTTGATTGCTAGCGCTATTTGTCTCTGTTCTTGCTCTCTGTGAGGAATTAACTTTGGTATGAAGTCAAAGTCTAGAGCGTTCTCATTCCTTATCAGAGATTCACCATGACCTAGAATATCATCGAATGTCCCCATAGAAAGAATAGATAAGATATTGGTTTAAATATTTTTTCAAATTAAAATCGGAAGAAAAACGAAAAGAAAAAAAATTAAAAAAAATTTATTTGTTTAATTTCTTCAAAATCTTGGCTGCTTCTGGTTTCAAAGCACTGCCGAATCCTATTCCGATAGCAAGTGCTAGTGCCAAAACAATTCCTGTCAAGATTATCAAGTAGGTTGATTCAGCAATAACTATGTTCACGCCGATCTCTTTTAATGCTATGTCCAGCACGAACAATATTATGACTACTCTTACAAGTCCTCCCCAGAAGTGTCTCCACTTGAACTTGTGTGACTCAATAGATACCTCTGCCATGTCAGCTATTATCAAACCGAAATAGAATATTATCACTCCTGCGATGACATGTGGTAGCCATCTTGCTAATTCATACAGCAAGTTTGATAACACTCCAAAGTTTATCAGTGCTGCAGCAGGACTTAAGAACAATACTACAGTATACCACTTGGCAGCTGCTCCCATAATTCCTGAAACACTTGCCTTACCAATTGCATGATGTCTCTCATGTTTTTCAACCCACTGGTCCAAGCCCGCTTTTAGGAGAGCTCCTTTAATAATGCCTTCAAACAAGGCTCCTAAGAAATAACCTATCAATAGCAAAATAACGGCTCCAATCAGCCCTGGTAGCAATTGAATAAATTGAAACCATAAGTTGGCCAAAACATCCATGAGAGAAATACCTGTTGCTTCTAAGTAAGTAACCAAATTTATCACCCCTTTTTAACCCTCTTTTTTAAATATTAACAATTATAGAGGAACAAATAGTATATAAATCTTTTGCTTTTATGGCTCTGTCCAGAATAGTGATTTGAAATTCAATGGTTAATTGAATTTCAAAGCAT